>DATKUZ010000025.1:0-31021 GCA_035530335.1 Sulfuriferula sp.
ACGGCCTTATCATGCAGCATTAAGGAGTTAACCATGACGTTTATCGAACTTTTGACCTACGTAGGCAGCCATTCCAAATACGACATCATGGATGGCGATGCGATGGCCACTCTGGAGGCGGCACGCAACGGTTCGCATAAAAACCCGGTGGCAGGCAAAGTCATCGCCGACATGTACCAGAATAGCGGCCTGGCCACACCGGCGGACGCCATCGAGCGCGCCCAGGCCATCAAGACGCTGGGGCCGATCCGGCTGTTCTACATGAAAGACGACGCGCCGGTGGAGGGTTTCCGCATGGTGGAGGACATCGTGCACAAGATTGACGGCGCGTTCAACGAAGAAGCCATGCGCCAGAAGGCGCAAATCTAGGCACCGGCGTGACTCTTTATCTTCCGCACTACCTCGCGCTGGGGCTGGTATCGGGCTTTGTGGCGGGCTTGCTGGGTGTGGGCGGCGGGCTGCTGATGGTGCCGGTGCTGGTGTTTATTTTCACCGCCGAGGGATTCCCCGCGGATCGCGTGTTGCTGTTTGCGCTGGCCACCTCGCTGGCGATCATCGCCTTCACTTCGCTCTCCAGCGTGCGTGCGCATCATGCGCACGGGGCGGTCAACTGGACTGCGCTGCGCCGCATCAGTCCGGGGATTGTGACCGGCACGCTGTTCGGCGCCTGGCTTGCCACCTTGTTGCCCGCCACGTTTCTCAAGTATTTCTTCGTCGCGTTCCTGTTTTACGCAGCCACCCAGATGCTGCTCAACATCAAGCCGCACGCCCATCGCGGCTTGCCTGGCAGCGCCGCGATGTTTGCCGTGGGCAATGTGATCGGCGTGGTGTCGAGCTGGGTGGGCATCGGCGGCGGTACCTTGTCGGTGCCGTTTCTGCTGTGGTGCAACGCCAAAATGCACGAAGCCATCGGTACTTCCGCGGCGATCGGTTTTCCCATCGCGCTGGCCGGCACGCTGGGATACATCCTGTCCGGCTGGAACGCCACGGCCATGCCCGCCCATAGCCTGGGCTATGTCTACCTGCCGGCACTGGTGCTGGTGGCGCTGGCGAGTATTTTTACCGCGCCGCTGGGCGCGCGCGCCGCGCACAAACTGCCCGTCGCGACGCTGAAGAAAATTTTCGCCGTATTGCTCTATAGTCTGGGTATCAAGATGGTTTTGAGCTTGACCTGATTCCAACCGCAGCGAGGTGAAATATGAAATCCATGCGCACATTGTGGATGATTGTGTTGTTAGTGATGACCGGCAGCGCCTTTGCTGCGGATTATGCACGCGAGAAAAAGTGGGCGGACGAGGTTGTACCAGGTGTGGTGGTGGGCGATCCGGTGTATCTGGAGCAGGCAAACGGACACAAGTTTTTGACGCTCTACACTCAGGTTAAGGACGCCAAGGCAGCGCTGGTGATCGTACATGGTCTGGGTATCCATCCAGACTGGGGTTTGATCGGCGTATTGCGCAGTCAGTTGCCTGATCATGGCTATACCACGCTGTCGGTGCAGATGCCGGTACTGGGCAGCGCCGCCAAAGCGACGGCCTACCCAGCCACTTTCCCCGAAGCGGCGCAACGCCTGCGACTGGCCGTGGGTTTTCTCAAGGCCAAGGGTTATAGCAAAATCGGCATTGTTTCGCACAGCATGGGATCGCGCATGAGCTACGCGTATCTCTCCGCCAAGCCCGACTCCGCAGTCAAGGCATGGGTAGCGATCGGCATGCCGAGCCGCGCCGATTACCGCAAGGTCAACATGCCGGTGCTCGACTTGTACGGCCAGAACGACCTGCCGGAAGTGCTGAACAGCGCGGCTGCGCGCAAAGCTGCGCTGAGGGGTAAGCCGGACTCAGAACAGATGCAGGTAGCGCGCGCCGACCATTTTTTCACCGATATGGATACACAGCTGGTGGATATCGTGGCGACCTACCTGAACAAGCAGTTCAAGTAGTCAGGCGCGCTACCGCTTCGCGGTATTTCTCGGCGGTTTTCGCCGCCACTTCAACCGGTAATGCTGGCGCGGGCGCCTGCTTGTTCCAGCCGGAGGCCTCCAGCCAGTCGCGCACGAACTGCTTGTCGTAGCTGGGCGGATTGCTGCCGGGCTGGTACTGGTCGGCCGGCCAGAAGCGGGAAGAATCCGGGGTGAGCACTTCGTCGATCAGATACAGCTTGCCTGCTGCATCCACCCCAAACTCGAACTTGGTGTCGGCGATGATGATACCGCGGGTAAGCGCATACTCAGCCGCCTGGGTATACAGGGCGATGCTGGCGTCACGCACCTGGGCGGCGATGTCGGCACCCAGCAGTTGTTCGGCGCGGGCGAAATCGATGTTTTCGTCGTGCGCGCCCATCTCCGCCTTGGTGGAGGGAGTGAAAATCGGCTGCGGCAGCTTGCCCGCCTGTTGCAATCCGGCGGGCAGCGCGATGCCGCACACGCTGCCGCGGGTCTGGTATTCCTTCCAGCCCGAACCCACCAGATAACCGCGCACAATGGCTTCCACCGGCAGCGGTTGCAGGCGCTTCACCACCATGGCGCGGCCTGCCACCTGATCGCGCTCGTTTTCCGTCACCACCGATTCCGGCGTATCGCGAGTCAGATGATTGGGGATGATGTGCCCCAACTTGCCGAACCAGAAATGCGAAATTTCCGTCAACACCGCGCCCTTGCCCGGGATCGGCGTGGGCAGTACCACGTCGAAGGCGGACAGGCGGTCGCTGGCGACGATCAGCAGGCGTTGGTCGTCCACCGCGTAAACATCGCGCACCTTGCCGCGCGACAGCAGTTGCAGGGAGGGAATGGCGGATTCGAGCAGCGGCGTGGTCATGGCGGTAGCAATCGTGGCAAAGGCTCCATTATACCGTTCAGTCCTGATACAGGCTGCTGTGCTGATAAGCCGCCCGGATGTGGCGCAGCCCCACCAGCAGCATGGCGGAGATGGGTAGTGCCAGCAGCACGCCGAAAAACCCGAACACTTCGCCGAACGCCAGCAGCGCAAAAATCACCATCACCGGATGCAGGCCGATGCGTTCGCCGACCAGGCGCGGCACCACCACATAGCCCTCCACCAGCTGGCCGATGCCGAATACCACCCACACCGGAATCATTCCCTCCAGGCTGGAGAACTGCACCAGTCCGGCCAGCGTGGCCAGCGCCATGCCCGAGATCGCGCCCATGTACGGCACGAACACCAGTAGTCCCGCCAGTATGCCGATCGGCAGGGCGTAATCCAGCCCGGCAATCCACAATCCGGTGGTGTAGAACACTGCCATGATGAGCATGACCGAGAGCTGGCCGCGCAAGAATTCCGACAACACCGCATCAATCTCCGTGGCCAGTTCGCGCACTTTGGCGTGCCAGCGGCGCGGCACCAGCCCGTCCGCCCAGTCAATCATCACATCCCAGTCGCGCAGCAGATAAAAAAACACCACGGGTATCAGCACCAGGTTGGCGACCAGGCTGACGATGCCCAGCGTGCCGGTTTTCAGCCATCCTGCGGCGCTGCCCGCGGCGCTCCCCGCACCTTGCAGATGCTCAGACAGAAGCTGCTTGAGTCCGGCGGCATCCGGCAAGGTAACGCCGAGATGCTCCTGCAACCAGGGCGTAGCGCTGTTTTGCAGCCAGTCCACGTATTTCGGCAGGCTGGCAAGGAAGTGGCTGGTCTCGGTTTGTATCATCGGCACCAGGATCAGGGCCAGCAGGAAAAAAACCAGCCCCAGCGCGATGATCACAATGCCTGCCGCCGCCCCGCGCGGCAGTTTCAGGCGCTCCAGCCGATCCGCCAGCGGATGGCAGATATAGGCCAGAATCGCCGCCAGCAGGAATGGCGTAAGAATGGGGGAGAGCAGATACAGCAGCCCGCCCGTGACGAGCACGGCGGCGAGTATCCAGGCAAAGTCGCGGTTCGGTTGGGTAGCGTTCATTTGCGGTAAAATAGCATGAATTTTCCAATCAAAACGCGAGCCCGCCGTGACTTCTCCCAACAAACCTTCCCTTTCCTATCGTGACGCAGGCGTGGACATTGACGCTGGCGACGCCCTGGTAGACCGCATCAAACCCTGGGCAAAACGCACCATGCGCCCGGAAGTGCTGGGCGGCATCGGCGGCTTCGGTGCGCTCATGGGCCTGCCCGCCAAATACAAAAATCCGGTACTGGTGTCCGGCACCGACGGCGTCGGCACCAAGCTCAAACTCGCCTTCATGCTGAACCGGCATGACACCGTCGGCATCGATCTGGTCGGCATGAGCGTCAACGACATCCTGGTGCAGGGCGCCGAGCCGCTGTTCTTCCTCGACTACTTCGCCTGCGGCAAGCTCGACGTGGACGTGGCGGAACAGGTCATCAAGGGCATTGCCCAAGGCTGCGAGCAGGCCGGTTGTGCGCTGATCGGCGGCGAGACCGCGGAAATGCCGGGCATGTACCCGGCCGGCGAATACGACCTGGCGGGCTTCGCCGTGGGCGTGGTGGAACGCGAAGCGATCATCGACGGCAGCACCATCCGTCCCGGCGACGCAGTGCTCGGGCTGGCCTCCAGCGGCGCCCACTCCAACGGCTACTCGCTGATCCGCAAAATCCTCGAAGTCAGCGGCGCCGACGTGAATGCCGATTTCCATGGCCGTCCCTTGGGCGACGTGCTGATGACCCCCACCCGCATCTACGTCAAGCCGCTGCTGGCCTTGATGCAGGCCCTGCCGGTCAAAGGCATGGCGCACATCACCGGCGGCGGACTGACCGGCAACGTGCCGCGCATCTTGCCCGAACACCTGATGGCGGATATCGACGTCCAGTCGTGGGACATGCCGCCGCTATTCCACTGGATGCAGAAACACGGCGGCGTGGCGGACAGCGAGATGCACCGTACCTTCAACTGCGGTATCGGCATGGTGGTGGTGGTGGCCGCTGAACATGCCGAGGCGGCGATGCAGAACCTGGCTACGGCGGGGGAGACGGTTTACCGGATTGGGGAGATCCGCGCGCGTGGCGAGGGCGAGGCGCAGACGGTGGTGCGGGTTTGGTTTTGATATGGCGAATACTCAGGCGGCGACACAAAGTTAGGCTATACGGAAGGGCTGAATTCCGCACGTACTACATGATAGTTTGAGGGGGTGTGCGAATGGCTAGAAGAAAAAGAAAAGAATCTGGACTCGATCTGCTTATCGCCGCTCCTTGGCAGATTTCCGCAATTTTAGCCTTCATAATATTAGCTGGAACACGCTGGATTTTTCCTTCCATGGTAGAGGGAAATCAAGTCCTCGGTTCCTTCATGATCGCGTTAAAACCTTTCGGCTATTTCGTAGCAACTGTCTTTGGTCTTATTGCATGCATAAACTATTTTCGCCATAGAAAGAATTTTTCTTCTTCTCAAAACGTACCACTCATGCACCATGCTAAATCAAAGGTGGCGTTTGTCGATGTAAACAAATCCGATGATCGTGTTGCAAAAGTTTGGGAGGAATCCTCTGACCGACCCCCTTTCAGGCAGCCAGAATCAAAACCAGAAGAATGGTCCCTTCCCCTGTTGAAGCAACTGGAATGGAAGCGCTTTGAAGAATTATGCGCAGCTTTTTATCGTGAGGTAGGGCTTCGTGCAGAAACGATTAGATGCGGTGCTGACGGGGGAGTGGATGCCAAACTTTTTAGAGGTGATGCTGCGGAGCCTGAATCAATCATTCAGTGCAAGGCATGGAATTTCCGGCCTGTCGGGGTTAAGCCCGTTCGGGAGTTGTTTGGTGTTATGGCCCATCAAAAAGTAGGCCGTGGCATCTTTATGACAACCAGTACCTATACGAAAGAAGCTATAGAGTTTGCTAAAGAAAATCCTATTTTTCTTATTGATGGGGAAAAGTTCTTCAGCATGCTTGGTAAGCTTTCAAGCGGAGCTCAACGAAAATTGCTCTCCGTGGCTACGGATGGCGACTACTTAACACCAACTTGCCCATCTTGTGGAACTAAGATGGTTGGGCGGAATGGGCCAAAAGGAAATTTCTGGGGATGTCTAAATTACCCGAGGTGTAAGCAAACTTTTATTATGCGGGAGATTCCTGCTTGAGATAGCGGTCAACACGGTCAAGATCAATGGTGTCAGGTCACGCCTTTTGCCTTGTCAGCCGTACCTGTAAAAGACAAGATATGGTTCAATGCTGCTATTGAGCGGTCAACCCACCCGACATGGCCTGAACATGCCGTGTACCAAACTTCGCCGGGGTCGCCCGGCAGCGCATGCCAGGGTCCATGCCAGGGTCCATGCCAGGGTCAGATACCGCCTTGCATTAGCACATGCCAATGAGCTAAAGGGGGCGAGTGTTGTGATATTCAAAAAAAGTTGGCGCGCTTATTCGACGTGTATCGCTTGAACATGGTTTGCCGGGGGTAGCCCGGCAGCTAGTTACCTTTTCTTGTTTGGCCAAGAAAAGGAAACCCAAAAGAAGGCCACCCCACTGCGCCGTCCCTTCGGGATACCTTCGTCGGAACCGCTCAGACGGGGCTGCGCAACTCGCCCTGGCAGCTTGCACAAACCGCAAGCTGCTGCGGAGCTCGAGCAGTGCTCGCCTACACCTCCCGCCTGACCGGCTCAGACGAAGCGGCGCAGAAGGGGATTCCGGGCTGTGCTGCCTAAGCTAACTCTCCCAACAGCCGCTCCATCATCCCCTCCGCCTGCCGCGCATAGCTGCCGCCGAACAGATTGGCGTGGTTGAGGATGTGGTACAGGTTGTAGAGATTTTTACGTACCGCATAGCCTGCATCGAGCGGCCACGCTGTACGGTAGGCGGCATGGAAATCCGCCGGGAAGCCGCCAAACAGTTCGGTCATGGCGAGGTCGGTTTCGCGGTCGCCGTAGTAGACGGCAGGGTCGAAGATGACGGGTTCGCCCGCTTGCGTATAGCCGTAGTTGCCGCTCCACAGGTCGCCGTGTAGCAGCGAGGGTTGCGGCTGGTAGCCGTCGAACAGGCCTGCCAGATTGCCCATCAGGCGTTCGCCGCGGGTTTTCAGGCTGCCGCCGAAACCGTTGCGCGCGGCCAGTTCGAGCTGAAATCCCAGACGTTGGTCGCGCCAGAAGTCTGGCCAGTTGTCCATCCAGGTATTGTGCTGCGGAGTGGCGCCGATGGTGTTGTCGGACGCGAAGCCGAAGCGCGGCGCGCTGATCCGGTGCAGCGCGGCGAGTTGTTGTCCGAGTCGTGCGGCGCTGCCGCGGCCGTCCAGGTCCAGCCATTCCAGCACCAGGAATGCTTCATTGCCCGCCACACCGCTGGTGAGGGGGCGCGGCACGCGCAGGGTGCGGCTGGCCGCGAGTGCCGCGAGACCGGATGCTTCCGCTTCGAACATGTGCAGTTTGGCTGCGTTGTTGGTTTTAACGAAATAACGCGTTGTGTCGCTCTCGATGCACCAGGTGGCGTTGATGCAGCCGCCGCCGACCGGAGTGGTGCGCTGGATAGAAAATGCTGCGCCGGTGGCGGTCTGGATGCCTTGTGCTACGCTTTGCCACAGGCTCATTGGCTTGGGCTTTTGGTCAGCGCCAGGTCGGGCTGGATATCAAAAACCAGTTCGGCATGCGCGAGACGCAGCGCGGCTTCGGCTGCTGCGGGGGTGGCAGCGCGGCTGAAGATGAAGCCGAGGTAGCTGGCGCCTTCCGGGGCGGGCGCGATGCGCTGGCCGGGGGCAGCGGTAATGCGGATGTCTTCGATGTGCGGCACCTCGCGTGCGGCTTCCAGCCCAGCCACGCTTTGGTAAATGCCGCGCGCGGGCACCGGGATCATCATTACGCCGCTGGCGTCGCTGTTCTCCGGCTGGGTAATCGGCAGCCCCAGCGCATGGCGCAGGATGAGCTCTTCCAGCGTCATGCCCAGGCGCCAGCGCAGCATGCGCCCGCACAGGCCGCCGATGGAACGCGCGGCGATTTCGAGCAGCCACACGTCGGCGTCGTTCAGGCGCATTTCGGCGTGAATAGGTCCGCTTGTCAGCCCGGCGGCGGCGCAGGCGCGTTGCACACTGTCGGCGATGGTCTGTTGGCGATCTGCGGGCAGCCGCGATGGGGTGACATAAATGGTTTCTTCGAAATACGGGCCGTCCAGCGGGTCGGGCTTGTCGAACAGCGCCAGTACGCGCAGCTGGCCGTTTTCCAGCAGGCCTTCGAGGGCGTGTTCGCTGCCGGGGATGAAGCTTTCGACGACCAGCCCCAATTCGCTGGCGTCGCGGTCGGCGATAAACTGGATACGGCTGACCCGGCGCACTTGATGCAAAAAGCCTTCAGCATCATCGGCACGAATCACGCCCCGGCTGGCGGATAACCGGCGTGCCTTGACCACTACCGGGTAGCGCAACTGCGCAGCGAGTGCACGCGCTTCCGCTTCGCTGGCGATGCAGTGAAATGCCGGACAGTTGAGGTCGTTTTGCTGCAACATCTGGCGGAAGGCGAGCTTGTCGCGGGTAGGGCGCACCGCCTCCGATGCGTTGCCGGGCAGGCCGAGTTTTTCGCGCAGCACGGCGGCCAGCTCGACGCCTGCATCATCCACCGCCAGCACCGCATCCACGCCTCGCCCCAGCGACGCCAGCAGTTGCGCAGCGGCGGCTTCGGGCTGGTCGAAATGCAATGACAGGATGGGACTCAGGCCGCGTTGCGGGGCGAGCTGGTGGCAGTGGTCGGCGGCACTGACCACTTCCACGCCCAGGCGCTGTGCGGCGTCGAGAAAATCCTGATTGCGGTAACTGGCGATGGGGAGCAGCAGCAGGACGCGCGGCATGGCTTAAAACGATTGCAATTGCTGGTCGGTGGGTTCGGCGCAGCAGTACCAGGGCTCGGACAGATGCGCGATGGTCTCGCCGAAGTCGGCACGTTCCAGCGTCGGCGCGGGCAGCCCTGCGGCGTCATGCGCGAGCTGCCAGATGGCGCGGAAAACTTCGCTGCGCGGCGCGTTTTCCATCTGCATCGCGGCGGTCATGACTTGCTGTTGCAGGGCATCCACGCGCGGGTCGGCGTGACGCCAGGGGTAGCCCAGCAACGTTGGGTCGAAAGCTTCGAGCCGGTCACTGAAGCCGGGCAGTTGCAGCAGATAGGAACCCTGCGGCACCAGCAGACGGATGGCGAGTTGCACCGGCGGTACCGCTTGCACCAGTTTCAGGCGCAGCAGTTCGCCGAGCAGGTCGATATAGCCGGTCAGCGTGGTCCACGGGTTGAACGGCACGAAGGTGGGCGCAAGGAAAATGCCGTTCGCGCGGCACAGGTCGAGCGCGCGTTCGAAGCCGGCGCGGGTGTGGTTTTTGTCCAGACACTCAAGCACGGCATCGTCCACCGACTCCACCGCACTGGTGATGAACAGGCAGCCAGCGTCGCGCAGCCCGGGCAGCAGGCCGGCGTGGTCGAGCAGGTGCTGGATCTTGATGGTGGCGTCGAAACTGAGGTTGGGAAAACGCTGGTGCATGGCCTCCAGCACGCGCAGCGCATGGGTGGGGCCGTTGAAAAAATCCGGGTCGCCGAAGGAGATGTGTTGCGCGCCCGCTACCACCTGCTGTTCGATGTCGGCCAGCACCACATCCACCTGTACCGTGCGGAACTTGCCCCGATACACCGGCACCACCGGGCAATGCCGGCACAGGTGCTTGCAGCCGCGCGTGGTCTCGGCAAAGCCGACGACTTTGTTGCCGCCGTCGGGCAGGTTGAGGTGGGCGTAGCGGGTGAGTTTTGGCAATCCGCTGCGGTCCGGCGGCAGAAATTTTACTTGCGCGAGCCGTACCATCGGCGTGCTTTGCACGCTGATATCGCCATCGCGCAAACGTTCCGCCAGCGCCACCAGGGCCGGCTCGGATTCGCCGCCGAGCAGGGTGTGTACGCCCAGTCCGCGCAACAGGTCGGCGTTCATCGGCGCATACAGGCCATACATGGCGAGGTGCGCGCTGGGTGCCAGTTCGCGGATTTTCGGCAATGCGGCGATGGCGATGCGGGTGGCGGTGTGCATGCCCAGGTGGATGGCCACCAGCCCGGCGTCGCGCAGGGTGTCGGGTTCCAGCTTTTGCAGCGTCAGATCGAGGCAGGCGACCTCGCACCCGGTGGCCTTCAACAGCGCGGCGGGGGCGGCCAGGTTGAAGGACTGGCGGCCAAGCTCGTAGGGGTTGATCAGTACAACTTTGAAGGGCGCGTCGGTTGTGCCGGTTTCGCCCCAGTCTACGGCGAAATAATCGTTCACGGTTATTTGGTCTTGGGACGCTCGTCAAAACCGGCTATGGGCTCGCGTGACGCGCCCGCAGCGGACATATTTTGCAGATAGCGTTCCCACAGCGCGTCCTGATTTTTACCCAGTTCGTAGAGGTAATCCCAGGAAAAAATGCCGGTGTCGTGGCCGTCCGAAAAAATGGGCTGCACGGCATAACTGCCGACCGGCTCGATGCCGGTGATTTCGACATTCAGCTTGCCCACCTGCAGCACCTCCTGGCCGTGGCCGTGCCCGCGCACCTCGGCGGAGGGCGAATACACGCGCAGGAATTCATAGGGTAAATGGAAGCGGCTGCCGTCGTTGAAGGCGATTTCCATCACCCGCGATTTCTGGTGCAGCTTGATTTCAGTCGGTTGGGGGGTGTTTTTGTCCAGTCCTGCCATGTGAACTCCGCCGGATGGGAATGCAAGGGGTGGTGCGCCCAGCAGGATTCGAACCTGCGACCCTTGGCTTCGGAAACCAATACTCTATCCATCTGAGCTATGGGCGCGAGAGCTGGCAAGAATAGCGATTTTCGCACCCAGCGTCTATATCAGGTGCTTTTGCCAAGCCGGCTTTGCCGCTATAATCCGCGCTTTAAACTTTTTCCCGCCAAGTTAAGGAAGCAAGCATGAGCGATGATCACGCCAAGATGACCAAAACAACGCCGCAACAATTTTTTGTTGCGCTATGGGCGGGGATGTTTGCGCCCATTATTGCCATTGCACTCATACTCGGCCTGATAGCCAAGATCGAGGGCAGCCATGGCGAGAAAGATTCGCTTGCATACAATGAGAAGGCTACCCTGGCGCGCATCAAGCCGGTAGGCGAACTGAACATCGTCGACGCCAGCGCCCCGCGCGTGGAAAAAGAAGGCAAGCAGGTATTTGACGAAGTGTGTACCGCTTGCCACACGCCGGGCGCACTGGGTGCGCCCAAGTTCGGCAACAAGGCTGACTGGGCGCCACGCATCAAGCAAGGTTACGACACGCTGATTTCGCATGCGGAGCAAGGTATCCGCCAGATGCCGCCACGCGGCGGCAACCCGGATCTGTCCGATATCGAGATTGCTCGTGCAGTTGCCTATATGGCGGATGCTGCCGGAGCCAAATTTACACCGCCTGCTGCTCCGGCCGCCCCTGCAGCAGCTGCACCCGGTGCCGCACCTGCACCAGGCGCCGCTCCGGCAACCGGAGCTGCCGCCCCTGCCGCAGGTGCAGCTGCAACTGCAGCCCCGGCGCCAGCTGCCCCTGCCGCCAAACCGGCAGCGGCCAAGTAATCGCCAGGCCGCCGCGTGATGGTCAAGCATTCACACGGCGGCTGACTTGTCTGGCACCGCACTCATGCACAAGAACTGCCCCGCGTGCGGAAGCGCCAAGCTGCGCAGCGCATCTGTTCACACAGGGGATACGCTGGCGCAGCGTCTAATCTGTACGCCGCTGCGCTGTCGCGAATGTCGCGAGCGCTTCTGGGTTTACAGTCCGCTCAAAATCGTCTTTTTTGTTCTGCTGCTGGGGACGGCGTTTTGGGTGGTGCGTGCCCAGCTGAATCCTGCACCGGCATCCGATACAAGCAACCTTGCTGTCGCTGATCGGCAGCTCTCCATGCTGTCGGCCCGGGCGCTCAAGGGCGATGCGGATGCGCAACTCCAGCTTGGCAAGATGTACGCCAATGGCGAAGGCGTGATTGTCGACGTGACCAAGGCTGCCAAGTGGTTTGAAATGGCCGCGCATCAGGGCAATTCCGAAGCGCAGTTCCTGTATGCCACCGCACTGCTGGATGGTCGCGGCATGGTGCAGGATTATCAGGCAGCCCTGAAATGGATCGAGATCCCGGCCAGCCGCGGCAACCCCGAAGCGCAATACCGGCTGGGCCAGATGTATCGTTTTGGCATCGGCACGCCGGTGGACAAGGTCAAGGCGTATATGTGGTTCAATCTGGCTGCCGCGCAGGGCATGGACGACGCGGCCAACGCGCGTGAAAGCGTGGTGGGGCAGCTGAAGCCGGAGCAGATCGTGCAGGCGCAGGCAGATGCACGCCATATCGACGAGCAGATGCATCACAAAGAAGCGGGCGCCGACAGGCGCGTGGCTACTTCGCCGCCAGCATCGCCTTGAGTTGCGCCAGACGCGCGTTGCCCTGCTGGCGCTGCTCCGCCGGATCGGCGTCCTGCCCGGTCTTGCGCACATCTTCCTGGGAAATTTCGCTGATAAAGCGTGACGGCTCGCAGCTCTGAAATTCCCCGGCGCGCTTGCGCTTCTTGCAAAAACTGATGGTCAGCGAGCGCTCGGCACGGGTAATGGCGACGTACATCAGGCGCCGTTCTTCCTCCAGCGTGCCGTTCTCCACTGCCTCGCGGTGCGGCAGGATGTCTTCCTCCGCGCCGACCAGGAACACATGGCCGAATTCCAGTCCCTTGGCGGCGTGGATGGTGGACATGTGCACCGCATCGACCTCGGCGTCGTCGCGGTTTTCCAGCAGCGTGATGAGGGCGATGGTCTGGGTCAACGCGATCACATCCTTGCCGTCCTCCTCGCCTTTCTTGCCCAGCCAGCCGACGAATTCCTGCACGTTATCCCACTTGCTCTGTGCGCTGCGGGTTTCCTCGCTGTCGAACAGATAGGTTTCGTAATCGATTGCCTTCAACAGATCAGCCATGATCTCGGCGGCGGGGGTCTTGCGCACGCGGAATTCCAGCGCGTTGATGAAATTGCAGAACTCGATCAAAGGTTCCAGCTGGCGTGTCGGGAGCCGGCTCTGGAAGCCCGCCTCGAAGGCCGCTTCGAACAGGCTGACATGGCGCTGGCCGGCGTATTCGCCGAGCTTTTCCAGCGTCGCCGCACCCACCCCGCGCTTGGGCGTGGTCACCGCGCGGATGAAGGCCGGATCGTCGTCGCTGTTGGCCAGCAGACGCATGTAAGCGGTGATGTCCTTGATCTCGGCTTTCTCGAAAAACGACTGCCCACCGGACATCACATATGGCACTTTTTCATTGCGCAGGAATTGCTCGAACGCCCGTGCCTGGTAGTTGCCCCGATACAGAATGGCGTAGTCGCCGTAGCGCGTGCGGTGCTCGAACTTGTGCGCCAGCATGCGCATCACCACGTTTTGCGCTTCTTCTTCCTCGTCCTTGGCGGCCATCACGTGCAGCGGGTCGCCGTGGCCGTGCTCGCTCCACAGCTGTTTGTCGTAGAGCCGCGTGTTGTTGGCGATGACGCTGTTCGCGGCGCGCAGGATGCGTATCGTGGAGCGGTAGTTCTGGGTAAGCTGGATAACTTTCAGGCGCGGGAAATCCTCGTGCAGCTGGTGCAGGTTTTTCACGTCCGCGCCGCGCCAGCCGTAGATGGCCTGGTCGTCGTCGCCTACCGCGGTAAAGGCGCCGGACACGCCGGTGAGCAACTTGACGATCTGATACTGGCAGGCGTTGGTGTCCTGGTATTCGTCCATCAGCAGGTAGCGCAGTTTTTTGCGCCATTTTTCCAGCACCTCGGCGTCGCTCGCGAACAATTCGGCGGGCAGACGGATCAGATCGTCGAAATCCATCGCCTGGTAGGCCTTGAGGGTGTCCTGATAGCGCAGATAAACCTTGGCGTAGGTGGCGTCGATGTCGGTTGCGGCGGTGTCCAGTGCGGCAGCGGGCGAAACCAGCGCATTTTTCCACGCCGAGATGCGCCATTGCGCGCGGCGGATTTCCTGCTTGTCGGTAGTTTTCAGTATCTCGTTTACAATCTGCATCGCATCCGCGGAATCGAGGATCGAAAACTGCGGCTTGTAGCCGAGCCGCCCCGCTTCCTGGCGCATGATCTGTACGCCGAGTGCGTGGAAGGTGCATACCGTCAATCCCTTGGCGGGCTTGCCCTGCAGCAGCTTGGACACGCGCTCCTGCATTTCGCGTGCGGCCTTGTTGGTGAAGGTGATGGCGGCGATATGCTGCGGCGCGTAACCGCATTCTTCGATGAGATAGACGATTTTCTGGGTGATGACGCGGGTCTTGCCCGAGCCGGCACCGGCCAGCACCAGCAGCGGGCCATCCAGGTATTTGACCGCTTCGCGCTGGGGGGGATTGAGATGGGACAGCATGGAAAATCACAACAGAACAGGCCGGCAATTCTAACATGAGCACCTACGCCATCGGCGATTTGCAGGGCTGTTTTCAGGCCTTGCAGTTATTGCTGGACAAGATCCGCTTCGACCCCGCGCATGACCACATCTGGCTGGTGGGCGACCTGGTCAACCGCGGCGCCGATTCGCTGGCGGTGCTGCGCTGGGCGCGCGCCATGGGGGACGGCGTGACCGCGGTGCTGGGCAACCATGACCTGCACTTGCTGGCAGTCGCGGAGAATTTTGTAAAGCCGCATCGCAACGACACGCTGGGCGGCATCCTCACTGCGCCGGATCGCGACGAACTGCTCACCTGGCTGCGCCACCGGCCACTGGCGCACGCCGCGGAAGGATATTTTATGGTGCATGCCGGGCTGTTGCCGCAGTGGACGACGGCGCAGGCACTGGTGCTCGCCGCCGAGGTGCAGGAGCGCCTGCACGCGCCCAATTACCGGGGGTTTCTGGCGCACATGTACGGCAACCACCCGGATCGCTGGGACGAGAATATTCGGGGGATTGACCGCTTGCGTCTGATCACCAATGCCATGACCCGGTTGCGTTTTTGCACGCCGGACGGGACGATGGAATTCAAGACCAAGGGCAGCCCGAAGCAGCCGCCGCCGGGTTGTCTGCCGTGGTTTCAGGTGCCGGGGCGGGCCAGCGCCGGCAGCCCCATCGTATTCGGCCATTGGTCGGCGCTGGGGCTGCGCGTGGAATCCGACTGCATGGCGCTGGATACCGGCTGCCTGTGGGGTGGCCGCCTCACTGCGCTGCGCCTTGAGGATCGTCAGGTGTTTCAGGTGGAATGCTCGGGACTGGCAGGCATAACACACTGGCAATAGCCGTTTCGGCCTGCAGCGCCAGTGCCCGTCGGGGCTGGTGCCCGCCTGCGATGCACGGACAAAAAGTCAGCTCGGCGACGATGCTGCGTGCCGCCGTGATGCGCAGGATGGAATCCGCAAAGTTCATCTCGCCTACCCAGATCGGTGCCGGATGCGCGCGGTCCGCCTGATCAACATAGCGAATCGCCACCGGACACAGGCGTGCGCCGTCAGCGCAGGCCGCCTGCAACAGCGCGGGCTTGAACGGATTGAGCGCGGTGCCGTCGCCGGTGGTGGACTCGGGAAACAGACCTACATTCTCCCCCGCGCGTAATAACCGAGTGAAAGCGGCGCTAATTCTGCCCACATCCTGGCGCCGCTCGCGTTCGATAAACAACGTGCCGGATTGTGCCGCCAGCCAGCCCAGCACCGGCCAGCGGCGCACCTCGGACTTGGCGACAAAATGCGCCGGGCAGCGCGTCAACAGCAGAAATGGATCCAGCCAGGACAGATGGTTGGCGGCAAACATCACGCCGCCGCCTGCCTCCGGCGGGGTGCCGGACACACGCAAACGGATGCCCAGGGTGGCGAGCAGGGTGCGCGACCAGCGCATCGTCAATGCCTGACGACGCGCGCGGCTTGCCCACGGGAATATTCCGGCCAGTATCAGCAGCCCCACCAACACCAGTACAACGACGCCGCCCAGGCGCAACACACGCAGCATTACTCCGTCCCCACCAAGCGAAAATCCAATTGTGCCCGGAGCGGTGCGCGTGCGCAGCCTTATTTGCTCATGAAGCGGCGTGCATACAGCTGGTTCATCTGTTTAATGGACAGCAGCAGCATCAGATCGGCGGTATTGAAATCCGCGTCCCATGCCGGTTCTCCGCATACATAAGCGCCCACCCGCAGATACGCGTTGATGAGCGGCGGGGTGGTCACCTGGCGGCTGCCATCAAGCTGGTCGAGCGCCAGGGGATTGCGCGGGTACACGTGCCATTCCACCGGTGCCAGGCGGGTTTGCGCCAGTGTGTTGTACAGGCTGGCCGCAGTATGGCCGCCATCATTCATGCTCACGCTGGCGCAGCCAATCAGGTAGCTGTAATCGCGCGTGCGCAGATAATCCGCCAGCCCCGACCACAGCAGCGTGATGACGGCACCGCCGCGGTAATCCGGGTGCACGCAGGAGCGGCCGATCTCGACCATGCCCGGGCGCAAGTGTGCCAGGCGCGTGAAGTCGAACTCCTGCTCGGAATAATAACCGCCGATCTGCTTGGCGCGATGCGGCGCCAGGATGCGGTAAGTGCCGATCACCTCCCCGCTGCTGTTGTCGCGCACCAGCAGGTGGTCGCAATAGGCGTCGAAAATATCCTCATCCAGCCCGGCCTCGCGCGATGCCAGCTGCGCACCCATTTCTTCGGCAAATACCTTGTAGCGCAGGCGCTGGGCTTCGCGCACTTCGCCGATATCGCGTGCCAGCGATACGCCGAGACGCGGTTTGCTGCGGGTTTGTGCATGGATTTGTGGGTCAAGCATGCTGTGCGCTCCATTGTGGTGTCAATGGAATGCACAATAAGCAGCGCACGTGACGCTGAAATTACGTCTGAATGAAAATTCGGTTACGCGGGAGATGACAAAAAACCCGGCAAGCCGGGTTTTTTAACGGGCGCTGAACCTGCTCAGCGGGCAACGCGCGTGACGCCGTTGCCACTCAGCACACGCACGCGGTCTCCCACGCGGATGTCTTCGTCGTCGGCCTGGGTGACGGCAAGAGTGCGGCCGGAATCCAGCCTGACAGTGATTTCCAGGCCATTTTGACGGGTGACGCCCTCCTCTATCGCCGACCCCGCCAAACCACCTGCCACTGCACCCACGACCGCGCCTACCAGGCTGCCCCTGCCACCGCCGAGTTCGCTGCCGGCAACGCCGCCGACGACGGCACCGGCGCCAGTGCCGATCGGCGTTTTGGTGCCTTCGATTTTGACGTTGCGTACAGCCACCACCACGCCCATGTGCACCTCCTGCGCAGTTCGGGCCTGGCTGCGGCTGTAATCCGAGCTGCCCAGACCGCCCGCGCAACCGCCCAGGCTGAAGGCAATAGCCAATCCCAATAGCAAGGGTTTGAGTACGTTCATGATGATGCCCCCGTGTGCATAGGATGAAGAATTCATGTCACAAAGACAGTCATGGCAAGGCTTGGTTCAAAACGCATATCAGTTTAAAGCATAGCCAAACTGCGTCTTGAACAGGAGGTCGATGTCAGCGCGGTTGTGCGTATGGTTCTGCGCACCCTGCTGCGCAATCTTGAGTGCGCCCATCAGGCTGGCGAGCCGCCCGGTAGTGGCCCAGTCCATGCCGTTTTCAATGCCGTACAGCAGCCCGGCGCGATAGGCGTCGCCACAGCCGGTGGGGTCGACCACGGCTGCCGGCCTGGCGCACGGGATGTCGATGACCTGACCGTCGGCGTAGATGCTGGAGCCCTGCTCGCCCTTGGTGACGATGAGCGCGCGCACCTGGGTAGCGAGTTGATCCAGCGTCTGTTCAGTGCGGCTTTGCAGCAGCTCGGCTTCGTAGTCGTTGAGGGTGACGTAATCGGCCAACTCGACAAAATGCGTCAACTCTTCACCATTGAACATGGGCATGCCTTGACCCGGATCGAAGATGAATGGAATCTGCGCCGCGTGAAACTGCTCAGCGTGCTGCAACATGCCATCGCGGCCATCCGGCGAGACGATGCCGATGCTCACCCCGTTGGCAGCGCCGACTTGATTGAGGTGCGAGAAATTCATCGCGCCGGGGTGGAACGCGGTGATCTGGTTATCCGACAGATCGGTGGTGATGAATGCCTGTGCGGTGAAGCTGCCGGGTACCTGGCGGATATGTGTCTGGGCAATGCCGAGCTTGTCGAGACGCGCCGCATACGGCGCGAAATCATCGCCGCAGGTTGCCATGATTTGCGGGTCGCCACCGAGCAGTTTGAGGTTGTAGGCAATGTTACCCGCGCAGCCGCCGTACTCGCGGCGCAACTCCGGCACCAGAAACGACACGTTCAGAATGTGGATTTTTTCCGGAAGGATGTGGTGCTTGAAGTGATCCTGAAACACCATGATGGAATCGTAGGCGAGCGAGCCGCAAATCAGAGCAGACATTGTGTGATCCATAGGAATGAAATTATCGGCGGATTATAACAGCGCGAACCAGCCCGGCTTTCATCAAAAGTTCACCCGGATTTAACCGCACTGTCGCAAGCGCGCCTTAGCCTGTAGCGTATGAAGAAGGCCTTGCGCGTATTGTTGTGGAGCATCCCGCTGTTGTGCCAGTCACACGATGCGCTGGCGTGGGGACTGTATACCCACGTATTTTTTGCGCAGTGGCTGGTGTGGGGGGTGTCACTGCTCGACCCCAGGTTGCGCCGTGCTGCATTGCGCTATCCCAAGCTGGTCATGGCCGGGGCGTGTCTACCCGATCTGGCGCTGGTGGGCAAACACGCGGGCACCCAGGCTTTCGACAATACGCATGACTGGGACGGCGCCCTGCGCATGATGCGCGAGGCGGATAGCGATGTGCGGCGTGCGCTGGCGCTGGGTTACCAGAGCCATCTGCTGGTGGATGTGATTGCCCACCACCATTTTGTTCCCGCCCATGAACATCTGTGGCTGAACCTGCCGGTGCTTACTCACGCGGCCTCGGAGTGGGCAATGGACGCACATATCCAGCCCCATTTGCTGGCGACGCCTGCCAACCTGCTGCGCGATGGCGAGGACGAAATCGGCCAGCATATTGCCCGGCATTTTGCGGTGGAAACGGCAACGGCACGGCGTGCGCTGAAACTGCTGACGCGTGCCGACGGTGTATTGCGCGGCAGCCGCCTGCCGCAATTGCTGTATCAGGGCGCGGCACGGCTGGATAGGCGCCTGCCACGGCGCTTCGATTATTTCGTGGCACAAACCACGCGCAGGCTGGGTGAAATCAATCAGATAGCCGAAGGGTTCAGCCCGCTCGCCGATGCCAACGGCGGCTGTCCGGATGCCGCCCGGGACCGCCTGGCCTATTTCACCATCGGGCAAATCCGCCGCGGTCAGCCGTTGCCGGGCGATTGCTTTTACAGCATCAGCGAAGCCATGGCCACCATACCGCCCAGTGCAATGCCAGCCAGTACATCGGTCGGGTAGTGCAGCCCTAAAATCAGGCGCGAGACGGCAACCAGCGCGGTAAATGGCAATACCAGCCAGATCAGACCCGGGTAGTAATGCACCGCTACCAGGCTGAATGCCACCGCATGCAGGGTGTGACCGGAGGGGAAGCTGAACCGGTCGAGCGGTGCGGTCAGGCACAAAATATCGCCAAACTGCTGGAATGGGCGCGGACGCAAAGTCTTGCCCTTCAGCCATTTGTAGAGCAGTGTCGCGACCAGGCCGGCACCCACCATGTTGAGCACGGCAGGTATCGCTGCATAGCCATCCCAGGCCAGCAGCGCCAGCATCAGCGTGTACCAGAATACCCCGTTGCCCAGACGGCTGATCAGCCGGAACGCACCGACCACCCCTCGAAACCGCCGCGCCCGGTTGAAGCGCGCGGCCAGCGGCGCCTCCCACTCACCGAGTGTTTGCCAGTGCCAGTTGAGTCGTATCATCGCGCTCCTCCTTTTCCACGATTGCGTATAACACCTGCTCAAAACGGTCGTGAATGCTGTCCCAGCTCATTTTCTGGGCGGTATGGCGCGCTGCCTGCGCCATGCGCTGTGCCAGCGCGGGATCAGCCGCCAGGCGCGCCGCCTGAGCAATAAAGGCCTCTGCGTCATCATAGGCGGCCAGCGCCCCGCTCTCGTTGTGGCTGATCAGATCCTCTGCCGCTGCATAGTTGTACGCCACCACCGCGAGGCCGCTGGCCATGGCCTCGATGGTCACGTTGCCAAAGGTTTCGGTCAGGCTGGGAAACAGGAACACCTCCGCCGACGCATAGTGGCGCGACAAGTCCACGCCGCTGCGCATCCCGCAAAATACCGCCTGCGGATATGCGGCCTGCAACGTTGCCCGATCCGGACCGTCACCCACCAGTACCAGGCGTGTACGTGGATTGCACTTGTGCATCGCGGCAAAGGCGGCGAATACCAGCTTCAGATTTTTTTCCGGTGCGAGGCGGCCGACATACAACACCACCTGGGTGGTCTCATCCACTCCCCAGCTGGCGCGCAGGCTGGTATCGCGGTGCGCCGGCGAAAACAGCTCGGTATCCACGCCGCGCGCCACCACCTCCAGGTTGCCATAGCCATGCACCTGCAATTCGCGCCGGATACCTTCGGTGGGCACCAGCGTCACGCATGACTTGTTATGGAATTTGCGCAGATACGCCAGAATGGGGCGGCGCAGCCAGCCGATGCCATAGTGCTGGCTGTAGCTGTGGAAATTGGTATGGAAATCCGTGCTCACCGGGATGCGCAGCTTGTTGGCTGCCGCCAGCGCCGACCAGCCCAGCGGCCCTTCGGTGGCGATATGCACCAGATCGGGCCGTTTCACGCTCCACAGCCGGGTCAGCGCTGATTTGGCAGGCAAGCCCATTTTCAGTCCGGCGTAACTTGGAATCGCCATGCCGGGTTTGAGCACTTCTTCCAGGCTGACGCTGGAGGTGGGCAGGTCACGCGCACTCTGGCGCGGGCGTACCAGCTGAATCTGGTGACCGCGTTGCTGCAGATCCGCCACCTGCCGGCCCAGCGTCATCGCCACGCCATTTATTTCCGGCGGATAGGTCTCCGTTACCAATGCAATCCGCAATGGTGCCGGGCGAGTAGAAAGTGTCTGTAGTAGCAAATCGCCGTTATCCATAACGCCAGTTTCGCGGTTAATGGCGACAATTTTGTGACGGTAATTTGAAGATTTGGCGTATGCGTCCGATGACTGCCGGGCGCGTCAGGGGGCAGGGGCGGAAGATGCCTAGGGAGAGCGGATTCGAAGCCCGGATGTTTCAGTAACCGGGCACTTATTTTTTGCTCAAATCCTCGCGCTTTTGCAGATAGGCTTCGCGCGTCAGATCCCCACGCGCATAAGCTTCATCCAGAATATCCAGCGCGGTCCGGCGCGTTTCTTCCCTGGGGCGCGTGCCGGGTTCCCGATTGCTGAACAGGTATTTGGCGAGAGCGAACAATAGCAGGAGAGGTATCAGCCCGATGAACGCCATCCATAACCAGCCGAAAATCATCCAGCCGCCGCCATTACCGAACATCCAGCCTCCATGATCCCATCCATACATGTCGTGCTCCTTTCAACAGGCTGCTGCAGTTGGTGTTGCATGGCTTACGCCTTGAGACCGTCGCGCACCCGTTCCAAGCGGGTACGTGCTTCGGCGGCGACTGCCTGTACTTCCGGATTGCTGACCAGCTTTGCCATGATGCCGGGATCGAGAAATGCGACGGTGATTTTCCCGTCAGCTTCTTCCCGCACCACCACATTGCAGGGCAGCAGCAGGCCGATGTCGGCTTCCGCATCGATGGCGCGATTGGCCAGCGGCGGGTTGCACGCGCCGAGAATGCGGTAAGGACGTTTGTCGAGATTGAGCTTGGCCTTCAGCGTGGCCTTGACGTCGATGTCGGTGAGCACGCCGAAGCCTTCCTGCTTCAGTCCTTCGATGGTTTTTTCTACTGCGGCGTCAAACGGCATGTCGAGCTGGATGCTGAAACCATACATGATGCGATCTCCTAAAAGGTATTGATTCAATAATCATGAAGTATAGCCAGAATTAATCACCGGCATGCGTATGAGTGTCTGGAGCGGGCATGGTTGCATCATCCATCGGGCCCATGTCTTCATCCGGCGGCGCCCTGGCGACAATCTCCTTGTACTGCGCAGGCGTCATGCCAGGCAGTTTTTGCAGGAAGGCAACCATGCTCCAGATCGTCGCGTCGTCGTGGCTCATGCCCCACGCCGGCATCGCGCTCATCTTGAGGCCGTGCTTGATCACCCAGAACGCTTCGCGCGCATCCACGCTAGCCGCGCTCAGATTGGGGGGGAGAGGATACAGGCCGGGACGCAGCTCGGAATCCTTCATCCCGGGTGCCAGATGGCAGCTGGTGCACATTGCGGCGTACTGGCCGGCGCCCTTCAGGATCAGTTGCGGGTCATTGAGATTGGGCGGCACAGTGATCGCAGCGGCATGTTGCCCGACTGAACGTTCGCGCGTGGCCTGCATCAGGGTGTAGGTAATTTTCCAGTGCGGGCTATCGGCGCCGGCGTTGTATATGCCCGACCAGACGAATATGCCGGCGCCCAGCGCGAGCACCAGCAATGTTGCCAGCACGGTTATTGCAGTTTTCATGAGGCGCTCTTTAAAAGGTGGGGTGGTGGTGTCCGGCTGCGCAGCGCACGTGGAAAGCAGGAAAAATAGGGGGATGCTGTTTGCATTGAGGTTTCCGGCAATCGGTTGCTAAACCAATACAATCAACCAGATGGCTGCCACATTGATCAAGGCAATCAATACCGCCGCGCTACCCATGTCCTTGGCGCGCTTGATGAGGTGGTGGTTTTCCAGCGAGATGCGGTCAACCGCGGCTTCAACCGCTGAATTCAGCAGTTCGACGATGAGCACCAGCAGCACCGAGGCGATCATCAGCGCACGGCCAATGGCCCCCGGTTCCAGGTACAGCGCCAGCGGGATGAGGATGATTGCCAGGAGTACTTCCTGGCGGAACGCGTCTTCGTGCTTGACCGCGGCCTTGAGCCCGTCGAGCGAGTAAAAAAACGCATTGAACACGCGCTTGGCGCCGGTTTTTCCTTTGAAAGGGGATTCTTGCATGGGGCCTGCCTCAAGCGAAAAGCGCCAGCCTAATGAAAACGCGGACAGGGCGCTACCGTGTCTGCGTAAATTTCTCTGTAAAAACAAATCCAGCCACAGAGTTCACAGCGGGCACAGAGAAAAACCGGCGTATCGGGGCTGCGCCCCTGTCTGTCTCTGAGTCCTCTGTGGCAAACGCTTTTCGAATTAATGCTTCCAGACAAGATCCAGCTCGCGTGCGGCTTTCACGTCATCCAGACGGCGTACCGGCTGGGTATGCGGCGCGCCCTTGACCAGTTCCGGATTGCTGCGTGCTTCCGCCAGGATGGATTTCATGGCTTCGATGAAACCGTCCAGGGTTTCTTTGGATTCGGTTTCGGTCGGCTCGATCAGCAGGCACTCCGGCACCAGCAGCGGAAAGTAGGTGGTGGGGGCATGGTAGCCATAGTCGAGCAGGCGCTTGGCGAAGTCCATTGCGCTCACGCCGGTTTCGTCCTTGAGTTTTTTCAGGGTGACGATGAACTCGTGACTGGCGCGGCGTGTGGGAAAGGCAATGTCGAATCCGGCTTTTTTCAGCTCGGCCAGCAGGTAGTTGGCATTGAGCGTGGCGAATTCCGCCACCCGATGCATGCCTTCCGCACCCAGCATGCGCGCGTAGATGTAGGCGCGCAGCAGCACCCCGGCATTGCCGTTGTTGGCGCTCATGCGGCCGATGGATTGCGGGATGTCGGCTTCCACCAGCAGGCGGTAGGCACCCTTGTCCTGGGCGACGACCGGGACCGGCATGAACGGCAGCAGACGTTCGGCGACACCCACCGGGCCGGCACCGGGGCCGCCGCCGCCGTGCGGGGTGGAGAAGGTCTTGTGCAGGTTCATGTGGATCACGTCGAAGCCCATGTCGCCGGGTTTGACGCGCCCCAGAATGGCGTTGAGGTTGGCGCCGTCGTAATACAGCAGACCGCCGGCATCGTGCACGATTTTCTGGATGTCCTGGATTTTTTTCTCGAACACACCCAGGGTCGACGGATTGGTGAGCATTAGTCCGGCGGTGTGCGGGCCGACGGCGGCACGCAACGCTTCCAGATCGACGTCGCCTTCGCGGTCGGTGGGGATTTCCCGTACCGTGTAGCCGCACATCACTGCAGTGGCGGGATTGGTGCCGTGCGCGGCGTTGGGGACGATGATCTCGCGGCGAGCGTGGTCGTTGCGCGCATCGTGGTAGGCGCGGATCATCGCCACGCCGGCGAATTCGCCCTGGGCACCGGCCATCGGCGCCATCGACACGCCGGCCATGCCGGTGACGTCTTTCAGCATTTCCTGCAGTTCATACATCGAGGCGAGGAAACCCTGCCCAGTTTCGGCCGGGGCATGCGGATGACGCGCCAGGAATTGCGGCAGCATCGCCAGCGAGTTGCAGGCGCGCGGGTTGTATTTCATGGTGCATGAACCCAGCGGGTAGAACTGGGTGTCAATCGAGAAATTCTTCTGCGACAGGCGCGTGTAATGGCGCACCACGTCCATTTCGGAGGCTTCGGGTAGCCTGGGCGTATCTTCGCGCAGCAAATGCGCGGGTAAATCGCTCACGTCGGCGGCGTGTTCCGGCATCTGCGCGTGCGCGGCACGGCCCGGGCGGGAGTGTTCGAATATCAGCATGGTCTAGCCTATTTTATACTTGATAAAAAACCGCCTGCGCCACAGAGGTCACAGAGAACGCGGAGGAAAATCCCGGTATTCCCTGTGGCCTCGTGGTTAAGGGGCTTTATTGCAAAACCGCCAAAGCGGCGCCGTAGTCGGGTTCGTTCTTGATTTCCGGCACCAGCTGGGCGTGGATGACTTTGTTGGCTTCATCCAGCACCACCACTGCGCGCGCGGTGACGCCAGCCAGCGGACCATCGGTGATTTTCACGCCGTAGGCCTGCATGAAGTCGCCACTGCGCAGGGTGGACAGGGTCACCACGTTGTCCAGCCCCTCGGTGCTGCAAAAGCGCCCTTGCGCGAACGGCAGATCGGCGGAGATTACCAGCACCACGGCATTGGCCAGGCTGCCTGCCTTGGCATTGAATTTGCGCGTGGACTCCGCGCATGTCGGGGTGTCCAGCGAGGGCACGATATTCAGTACTTTGCGCTTGCCGGCAAACTCGGCCAGGCCGACATCGGCCAAGTCCTTGTTGGTCAGCTTGAAATCGGGCGCGGTGTCGCCGACTTTGGGGAAGTTGCCTGCCACTTGGATGGGGGTGCCGCCCAGGGTTACTGTACTCATGGTGGTGTCTCCTTGGTGGGGTGATAGTTCAGGATTTGTACGCGCAGGGTGGGCCTTCGCGTCGTTTGGACAGTATGCGCGCCAATTGTTGCGCGTATTGATCGAGGTCGGCAGCGGTTTTGGTTTCGGTCGCGCAAACCAGGATGGCGTTGCCGAGTTCCGGGTAGTGTCCACTCAAATCATAGCCACCCAGGATGCCCTGTGCCTGCAAGGCGCGCAGCACTTCACCCGCGGGCGCGTCGATGCGGATCACGGCTTCGTGGAAGCAGTGCGCGTTAAATACGCGCTTCACGCCGGCAATGGCGGTCAGCTTCTCCAGCAGGGCGCGGGTATTGGCATGGCTGGTAGCGGCGACGCGTCTCAGGCCTTCCGGCCCGAGCAGGCTCATGTAGATGGTGGAGGCGGTGACGACCAGGCCCTGATTGGTGCAGATGTTGGAGGTGGCCTTGGAGCGGCGGATGTGCTGTTCGCGCGCCTGCAGGGTCAGTGTAAAGCCCTGTTTGCCGTCCAGATCCACGGTACGGCCGACAATGCGGCCGGGCATCTGCCGCACCAGTTCCTGGCGGCAGGTCATGAAGCCGTAGTACGGCCCGCCGCTGGACAGCGGTGCGCCCAGCGGCTGGCCTTCGCCTACCGCGATGTCAGCGCCTTGGGTGCCCCATTGGCCGGGGGCTTTGAGTAACGCCAGCGAGGTCGGGTTGACCAGCGCAATGACGCGGCCGCCATGGGCATGTGCCCAGTCGGTGAGCGTGTCCACGTCCTCCAGTGCGCCGAAGAAATTGGGCTGCGGCACCACCAGCGCGGCGAAGTCGCCCATATCCGCAGTCGGCACCGGGGTGGTGCCGGTGGCCGGGTCGTAGTCCAGCTCGACGATTTCGATTTGCTGGTTTTTGACGATGCCGCGCACCACCGCGCGATACACCGGGGACACCGTCCTGGGCATCAGCACACGTGCGGCGCCCTTGTGCGCGCGCACCGCCATCAGCACCGCTTCCGCCAGGCCGGAACCGCCGTCGTAGAGCGAGGCATTGGACACGTCCACCCCGGTCAGCGAGGCCATCATGGTCTGGTATTCGTAAATCAGTTGCAGCGTGCCCTGCGAGGCTTCAGCCTGGTACGGCGTGTAAGCCGAATAGAACTCGCCGCGCGTGGTGATCTGCCACACCGCCGCCGGAATATGGTGCTCGTAGGCGCCGGCACCGATGAAGTTGAGATAGCGGCCGTCGGCCTCGGCGCGTTCCTGCATCAGACGGCTGACTTCCATCTCGCTCAGCGCGGCGGGCACCTTGGTGAGCTTGCCGCTGCGCAGTGCTTCAGGGATTTCGTCGAACAGTGCGTCGATGGAGGGCGCGCCGATCGCGGCCAGCATGGCCTGGATGTCGTTTTCAGTGTGCGGGATGAAGGGCATGACGTGTCCTGTTGATTCAGTTTAATGCGCTTCCGATTCCACCAGCGCCTGATAGGCGGCAGCGTCGAGCAGGTTGTCGAGATCGGCGGCATTATCCGGCTTGAGGGTGAACATCCAGGCGGCGTGGGCGTCCTTGTTGATTTGCTCCGGGGCGGCTTCGACTTCGGCGTTGGCGGCAACCACCTCACCGGCGATGGGCGCATACACGTCGGACGCGGCCTTCACCGATTCCACCACCGCGCACTCTTCACCGGCGTTGAGCTTGCGGCCCACCGCAGGGATTTCCACAAACACCATGTCACCCAGCAAGTCCTGGGCGTGATCGGTGATACCTACAGTTACCGTGCCGTCGGCATTGAGTTTGGCCCACTCGTGGGACTTGGTGTATTTCAGGTCGGCGGGGATGTTCATTGTGTTCTCCTGGAGGGGTGTCGAATTTTCAAACCAAAGCCTTGCCGTTACGGGCGAAGGGGTAGCTTACTACCTTCGCCTTGAGTTTCCTGTCGCGGATTTCCACTTCCACTTCCGCACCTGGGGCGATGCCCAGCGGGATGCGTGCCAGCGCGATGGATTGCTGCAGCGTGGGCGAGAAGGTGCCGCTGGTGATTTCGCCTGCACCGTGTTTGGTATGGACGGGCTGGTGAGCGCGCAGCACGCCCTTGTCCAGCAGTACCAGGCCGACCAGCTGTTGATTAATGTCGCGCGCCTGCAGTGCGGCCTTGCCGATGAAATCGCGCCCGCTGTGCAGGTCAACCGTCCACGCCAGGCCGGACTCCAGCGGATTGGTGGTTTCATCCATGTCCTGACCGTACAGGTTCATGCCCGCTTCCAGGCGCAGCGTGTCGCGCGCGCCCAGACCAATCGGTTTGACGCCCAGTGTGGCGAGCAGGTGCCAGAAAGCCTCGGCCTCGGCCGCCGGCAGGATCACCTCGAAGCCGTCCTCGCCGGTGTAGCCGGTGCGGGCGATGAAGTATTGCCGGAATTCAACTGCGTTAAACGCTTTCATCGCCTCGGTCACGGCTTGCGCGCCAGGTATTGCCGCCCACACGCGGGCACGGGCGTTGGGTCCCTGCACCGCGATCATGGCAAGGTCGCGGCGCGGGGTGATGGTCAGTTCCTGGCCCTGCGCCTGTTTCTGCATCCACGCTACGTCTTTTTCTGCGGTGCCGGCGTTGACCACGATGCGGAACCAGTCTTCCGTCATGAAATAAATGATCAGGTCGTCAATCACCCCGCCTTCCGGGTTCAGCATGCATGAATACAGGGCCTTGCCCAACACCTTGAGCTTGTCCACGTTGTTGGCGACCAGATTACGCAGAAAGCCGCGCACATTGGCGCCTTTTACATCCACGACCAGCATGTGGCAGACGTCGAACATGCCGGCGTCGGTGCGCACCTGGTGGTGTTCCTCAATCTGCGAGCCGTAGTTTACCGGCATGTCCCAGCCGCCGAAATCCACCATTTTTGCGCCCATGGCGCGGTGCGCGGCGTTGAGCGGGGTTTGTTTAAGCATGTTTATCTTTCGTTAATCCTGTCTGAATTGTTTGTGCCTGAATTTCCTCGGCGTAATAGCTGCTGCGCACCAAAGGGCCGGCCTTGACCCAGGCAAAGCCCAGCGTGCGCGCAGCGTTTTCATACTCGGCAAACACGTCGGGATGGATGTATTCCACCACCGGCAGATTGTCCAGTGACGGACGCAGGTATTGCCCCAGCGACACCCGCATCACGCCGGCGTCGCGTAAATCCTGCAGCACTGCCATCACTTCTGCGCGGGTTTCGCCCAGCCCCAGCATCAGCGCGGACTTGGCCTCCACGCCGGGTTGCTGCGCGGCCTTGTCCAGCAAGCTGAGCGAACGCGCGTATTGGGAACCCTTTCGCGCCGTTTTATACAGGCGCGGCACGGTTTCCACGTTGTGCCCCCACACCAGGTCGCGGCGGGCGCCTGCAGGCAGGCTCGCCAAGGTGCCGGTGATGGTGGCGACAGCCTCATCCTGGCACGCACGGAAATCCGGGGTCAGGTATTCCACGCCGATCCGTGCGTCGCGCACGCGCAGTTGTTTCAGGGTATCGGCAAAAATCCCGGCGCCGCCATCGGACAGGTCATCGCGGTTGACTGAGGTGAGCACGATGTATTGCAGATGCAATGCCATCACCGCCTCCGCCACGCGGCGCGGCTCGTCGGCGTCGAACCAGGCGGGCTTGCCGGTTTTCACCGAGCAAAAGCCGCAGGCACGGGTGCAGGTATCGCCCAGTAGCATGAAAGTGGCGGTGCCGCGGCTCCAGCATTCGCCGCGGTTGGGGCAGCGCGCTTCCTCGCATACGGTGTGCAGGCGGTTGCCATGCACCGCTTCGCCGGTTTTGCCGTAGAGGGCATCGTTGCCAAGGTTCTGGCGGATCCAGATCGGCATGCGCGCGGCATTGGGAACGCGTGCAGGCTGGATGGTGAGGGTGTCTGGTGTCATGGGCTCGGCAAATAAATAAAGGGGTGGCGACCGAGCGCAATAAAGCGCGGATTCAATCGTCACCCCCCTGTCCTGTTTACCTGAGAGATTGCGGCGTTGGTTAAACGCCGTGTGCCCCTTCGGTGGGCGCTGGCCGTGTGTTTTGGCGCGCCGCTCTCCAGAGTGTCCTGGCCCGGATATCGCATACGGTGATGTGTGTGCAATATCCGGGCATCTACCTGCGGTTCGGGAGCCTGAGCGGTTCTGGGTGAATTACGCCTTCGGCGGCGCGACGTGCGCGCACTCTCCCGCAGGGATTGCGGACGAGGGCGCACTATACCGCATTCGGCAGGTTGCGAACAACCGCAGCGAAGCCAGGTGTTGGCGTAAAGGAGGCGTGTCCTCTTTCTCATCTGGGCACACACGGCGAAGCAAGCATTGATAATATGTAGCTAGAACATCAAAACTGCCTTGCGCCTTGCACGCAACCTTTAGGAGCACAATGATGAGCAAAACCGTGACCACTTGCTACGATGTCGCCGAGCACCTCCGCACCTCGGAGGAAATGGCCGCCTATCTGGAGGCTTGTCTCGACGAGGCCAACGGCGACGCTGCGTTCATCGCCAAAGCACTGGGTGATATTGCCCGCGCCAAGGGCATGTCACAGGTCGCACGCGATGCAGGTCTGTCGCGTGAAAGTCTTTACAAGGCGCTCTCCGGCGAGCGTAGCCCCGACTTCGACACTATTCTCAAGGTTGTGGGAGCGCTGGGGCTGAAGCTGCATGCCGAAGCAGCTCATGGTTGACTCGAAGAATCCATCGATTCTTACCCATGAGTCCTTCCGGAAAGCTCGGCAACACCGGATCAGTTTGGGGCGACGATTAGACAGCCCGCGCAAGACGTAATGCAGGGTGCCAATAGGCGAAGCGCATTGCACCGGATGTTTTCTTTCGGCGCGATAACAATTGTGCCCGCTGTGCTGGGCAGTTCATGAAGCAGGCGCTTCATTGTGTTTTGATAATCTAAGGAAGATCCATGAAAAAAATCGACCATCTCTGCCGCAATCATTCTCGGTTTGCTGGCGCCAGATTCCCGGCATACGTCATGACCGAACTGGAGGCCAAGCAACTGGCAACGGTTGCTTTCCAGGGCAATACTGTGGATTTGACACAATTACTGTTCGGCTCAGGATTTTTCAAAAGGCGCTTTATGATCTTGGCGATACTTTATTCGTTGGGTGCCTTAATGTTTTTTTCCACATCTGCATATTCTTTGGATGGGGTGTATAAATGCAAAGAATCCCATAATCGAATTGTATATTCTCAAACACCTTGCAATGGAAATTCGGAAAAAATTAAGCTATACGACAATTCAGCCGATTATTCTTCCGAAAGAAATAATGGAGTGGCACACAGCAAAGGGTATAAAGAGCTGCTTGACTATTGCAATACAGTCATGGACAAGGCAATGAGTTCTGTGAGTGAAGGTAATCCAGATAACTGGAGTTACCGACTGGGCGCTATGGCGCCAATGATGCAAGCTGCGTGTGGTCAAAATAATGGATCGTTACAAGGTTATAAAGAGAAGCGTGACTATTGCATTGCTGTTACGGCTAGGGTGAATAAAATTGTGAATGAAGGTATACCAGACAATCGAAGTTACCGGCTGCGCGTAATGGCTCCCGTTATGCAAGCTGCGTGCGGTCAGAATAGTGCTTCAGCAATGCCTCGGCCCGATATTCAGACTCCTGCGGCAAGGCCATCGGTTATTACAAACTGCGATCCTGGAGGCTGCTGGGATAATCTTGGTAATCGATACAATAAAGGTGCAGGCAATACTTACTTTAGCCCATCTGGAGCCTGCCAGGAGGGTGTAAGAATTTTTGTGTAAACGGTCATTTGGCAGGAAACTGCCAGCCTGGACGAAGGAGCTGTAATGACCGTAAGCAACGAACTGTTGGACAGCCTGCTGGCTGATTACAAGAAACCGGAAGACCTGATTGGAGCGGATGGGCTGCTCAAGCAGCTCACCAAGAAACTGGTGGAGCGGGCACTC
>DATKUZ010000026.1:0-92440 GCA_035530335.1 Sulfuriferula sp.
GCTCGGGACGCAGACCCAGTTTGGGCTTGATGATGGTGCCGGCGATGTAACCGCCGTCCTTGATCGGGCGACCGAGGATGCGCCACATGTCGCTGATGTCCTTGGATGGGCCGTCGAACAGCTGGATGGCGCGCTCGGGCATGTAGAAGTCATGGATCTTGGCGTGCTCGATGTCGCCCATGCCCTGGTTGTTGCCGATCACCAGCGTCAGGAAGGACACGATCATCATGCGACCGTCGGTCATGTTACGGTCGAACAGTTCCAGGGGATACGCAATGCGCATGTCTTCGGTGGCTTCGTCGATGTAATACACCAGCGCGTCGACACCCTTGGTGAAGTCGTCGGTGGTGGAAACTTCGACGTTGGTACCGGTCGAGGACTCGGCGGCAAAGTGAGCGGCGGCTTCCAGATAGCCGTGGCCGGACTTCGGTTTCATCTTGTAGGCGACGAGGATGTGCTTGCCACCCTTGATCAGGTCTTCCTCTTTCAGGCTGAGGTCGGAATAACGTGCGGATTGATCCATGCTTGGCTCCTGCGGTAAATAAACAAAGCTTCGGGAGCAAAGCCCCTGAAAGCAACTGGGGTTGACTATACGCACGGGCTTATATAAATAATATTAAATTGTTATGATAATAACCATATCAATTACCTTATATATCATGCGCCGTCTTACCCTCCGCCAATTCAAGGTATTTGAAGCTGTCGCCCGCCACCTTTCCTTTTCCAGGGCGGCAGCGGAGCTGCACCTGAGCCAGCCCGCCGTCTCCATGCAGATCAAAGGGCTGGAAGCTATCGTGGGCCAACCGCTCACCGAGCAACTGGGGAAAAAAATCTATCTCACCGAGGCCGGACGAGAAGTGCTTCACACCAGCCAGAACATCGCGGCGCAACTGAATGACCTGCAGACCAATCTGGAGCAACTCCGCGGCATGGACAGCGGTCGCCTCAACCTTGCCGTCACCTCTACCGTGAACGCCGTCGCCACGGACATCCTTGCCCGCTTTCGGGGAAGGCATCCCAAGCTGTCGATTCACCTGGACGTGTCCAACCGCGAGTCGGTACTGAGCCAGCTTGCAGCCAACAGCATCGATCTGGCCATCATGGGGCAGGTACCCGAAGGCCTGGGGCTTGAAGCCATCCGCTTCATGGACAACCCGCTGGTGGTCATCGCGCCGCCCGGCCATCCGCTCACCCACAAAAAACGGATTTCAGTCAACGAGCTGGCCACCGAGTCTTTTCTGGTACGCGAAGCCGGATCCGGCACGCGCGGCGCGATGGAACGCTTCTTCGCCGCCAAAGGGCTGGAAATCCGCACCAGCATGGAAATGAGCAGCAACGAGGCGATCAAACAGGCGGTACAGGCCGGGCTGGGTTTAGGCATCCTCTCGCAGCAGACGCTGGAGATGGAACTGGCGCTGCAGCGTCTTGCCGTGCTTGCGGTCGAAGGCTTTCCCATCATGCGGCACTGGTATCTCGTGCACCGCGCCGACAAACGGCTCTCGCCCGTGGCGCAGGCATTCAAGCAATTCGTGCTGGATGAGGGAAAGGCAGCGGTGACGGGGTGAAGCTGCAAAACTATCCGGCTTGTCCGGTATTGGCTATCAGCGCCATGCCCTGCCGATAATGCTGACAGGCGGCCTCGGGCTGGCCCATTTGTTCCAGGAGTTGCGCGAGCGCAAAACAGGTTTCGGAAGCGGGTGCAATCGCCAGACTGGCTTCAAAAAAACTTTGCGCCTTGCCCCATAGCGACTGACGCGCGCACAACTTTCCCAGGCTCAGCAGCAATGCCGCATCACGCGGGTGTTCGGGCAGCCATTTTTCCGCGCGCTCGATCTGGCGCAGCGTATCCGTCCCATCAATCTCGCCATACTCGCGCGCCAGGGTTTCATCCCATTGCTGCGCCAGACTTTGCTCGATGATTTCGATGGCCGTTCCGGTTTCGCCGCGCCCGGCAAATGCGCTGGCCGCCCCATGCGCAAGGCGTGGCCGGGTTTTCTCGGTGACGGGGATTTTTTGCCAGGCGGCAGTCAGTGCGGCCGCGCTGTTGGCCGCCAACTTGAGGTTTTCCAGGTGCGCATTCAGACGCAACTGTTCTGCCATGACGGGTTCCAGCGCCTGGCGTTTCTCCAGTGCGGCTGCAAGTTCCAGTACCCGGTCCCAGTTTTTCAGCATTTGCTGCGCGCGCAATTCCAGCTTTTGCAGGCCGGCATGCCTGGGATCGAGTGCGGCGGCCTGCTTGAGACGCATCAAAGCCGCTTCGGCACGGCGTTCGTCCAACAGGCAGTCGGTCTCGGTCACCAGCCGCGCCATAGCCTGGTCAGGCGCCAGCTGTTCAGCCTGCGCCAGATAGCCATCGCGTCGCGAGTAGGCCTTGATTGCATGCGCGGCACGCGCCGCAATCAGCGTTGCCTGCCACGGTGAAGAATCCAGCGTGAGCGCTTCGGCAGCGCGTTTTTCAGCCCGGTTGTAACGCATTTCCAGCAAGGCGGTGAGCGCCTCAGTCAGGGCTTCGCGCGATTTTTGTTCACGTTGCCGGGCGCGGAAAGCGCGCACCTGCTCCGGCAGGCGCAAGGTCGCCGAGGCGATGCGAAAGAACAGGTGCCCCACCACCAGCAAGCCCAGAAACACCGCCACCATCAGCGTGAGCGAGAGCTCGACCCGATATGGCGGATACACCAGAACCGCATAGCCCGGGTCGTATTTTCCGGCCAGGGTGAAGCCCACCGCCAGGGCAAACAGCACAACAATCCAGATTAGCGCGCGCATTAACGGTTACGCCCGATACGGCTCGATTGCAGTGCGTCGAGGCTTTCCGACAGGGTCGGCAGCTGGATGCTGACCGGGCTATTGGCCAGCTTGCCGAGACTGACCAGAGCACTCGCCACACGCGCGTCGCTGCTGTTGAAATAACGTTTCACCCATTGCCGGGCAGCCTGCAGATCGGCCTTGTAACTGGCTTCATCGTGAGCCAGCAGCGCGATGCGCGCGTCAAGCAGGCGCAACTTGAGATTTTGCCGCAGAAAATACACCTGCTCCGGTGCCAGCAGCGCGCTGTCGGGGGTATCCATGCGCCGCACCTGCACCAGGCCTTTGAGCTCCTGCCAGACTTCACGGCCGAACCGGTCGACCGCTCCGCTCGGCTGCGGGCTCCGGGTGTGTGCCTGCGCGGCAGGGATTTCATGCTCGCTGGCAATGGGCAGATCATCCACATCGGCTATCAGCGCATCCAGGCGCAGCGTGATTCCGACCGTATCAATCTGTGGTACTGCCTGCAGGCGCTGAATGTCGTCGTTGATGGCACGCCGCAGCGCGGTGAATTGCGGCTTGTTCAAACGCTGCAGGCGCGAATCGGCGCTCCGCAATGCAATCAGCGCGGCCTTGGCGTTTCCTGCCAGCTGCAATTGCTGGCTGGCGGAAAGCACGATCTGCTCGATGTCCGCCAGCGTCCACTCGTCGCGACTGCGCGCCAGATCCTGATACAAGGCTTCCAGCGCCAGCTGCTGGTTTTGCGAATCGGCCAGCTTGCCCTGAATCTCGCCCAGCTTGACCGACAGGTCGCGCGTGGCCTCCATCGCCTGTTTGCTCAATATCCGGCTTTCCTGACCCATATTGTTCGACGCGGCCAGACGCTGCGACAGTTCGGCCTGCAAATTGTGGATGCGGTTATTGCTGTCCCACCACTGCCAGCCGGCAACCCCCAGCGCCAGCAGCGCCACTATCAGCGCGGGCTGAAAACGCCCGAGGTAGTCGAGCAAATCCGGTTTGTCGTCGGTTTGTGGCTGTTCACTCATGGATGCGTCCCGAACCATTCAATCATGCCCTGCACCAGTCCCTCGTCTCCAGCGGGGGTGACCACACCCTGCTCCAGCCCGAGTTCGCGCGTCACTTCCAGGATGCGCTGGTGTGGCACAAATACCGGCGTGGTTTTCAGCCATTGCCGTCCCAGCTTGCCCAACATGTCGTAGAGATTACGCAGTCCTTCCGAGCTGGTGACCGTCACCGCGTTGATCTCATTCCGCGACCACTTGCGCAACAATCCACCTGCCGATGCATCCGGGCGACTGCGCCGGTAGCATTCAGCATATTCGATATGGGCACCACGGGCGGCCAGCGTATTGCCAAGCACCTCGCGGCCACCATCGCCTCGAAAGATGGCGATGCGCTGGCCCGCCACATCCTGTAGCTGCGGCATTTCCAGCAGGTTTTCGCTATCAAAGCGGGCGCTGGGGGCAATGATGTCGGTTACGCCAAAGTGCTTCAATTCCTTGCTGCTACCGCGCCCGATGGCGGCAATTTTTAGCGTGGCGGGCAATTCACGGCGCGATTTGATCAGGTTCATTGCCTTGTTCACCGCATTCGGGCTGATGAAAATGGCGAGATCAAAGCTGTCCAGCCGGTCAATCAGCGCATACAGCGGCTGCAGGTCGGCGGCATCGAGAATTTCCAGCACCGGGAACAGCACCGGTTTGCCCGCTGCGGCGACTATCAGCTCGGCCAGATGCGCCGCCTGATGTGCGGGCCGCGTCACCAGCACGCCGCGCCCATTGAGGGTGGCGCTCATGCCGACAACGCCGCGAGGATTGCACCCGCGCCCTGTGCCATGAGTTGATCTGCCAATTGGCGGCCCAGGATTTCAGCGTCCTGACGCGCCCCGGACACGCTGCCGCTGATGATGCGGCTGCCGTCGATTTCTGCCACAAACCCGCGCAGGTTGAGGATGTCACCCGCAATCTGGGCATAACCGCCCAGCGGTACCTGACAGCTGCCCCCCAGCGCGCGGCTCATGGCGCGTTCGGCGCGTACGCAGTCGGCGGTGTCACTATGATTGAGGGGTGCCAGCAAGGCCACCAGGTCATCGCGCCCGGCCAGGCACTCGATGCCCAACGCGCCCTGGCCGACTGCAGGCAGGCTTTGTTCGGGGGCAATTTCATTGCGGATGCGCGCGCCCAGTCCCAGCCGTTTGAGCCCGGCGGCGGCGAGGATGATGGCGTCATACTGGCCTTCGTCGAGCTTGCGCAGGCGGGTCTGCACGTTGCCGCGCAGCGGCTCGATATGCAATTGCGGGTAGCGTGCGCGCAACTGGCATTCGCGGCGCAGGCTGGAAGTGCCTACGCGCGCGCCGGCAGGCAACGCATCGAGGCTGGCATGGGCGGTGGAGATAAACGCATCGCGCGGGTCTTCGCGCTCACCAATCGCCGCGAGCTGGAAGCCTTCCGGCAAATTCATCGGCACGTCTTTTATGGAGTGCACGGCAATGTGCGCGCGCCCTTCCGCCATCGCGGTTTCCAGTTCCTTGACGAATAAACCTTTGCCGCCAATCTTGCTCAAAGGAGAGTCAAGTATCTGGTCGCCCTGGGTAGTCATGCCGAGGATGCTCACCCGCATTTGCGGATACAGCGCACGCAGGCGGGCAGCGATGTGTTCGGCCTGCCACATGGCAAGCGCGCTCTCGCGCGAAGCGATGATCAATTCATCCGGGGGAGTTTGCGGGTAATTTGGACTATTTAACAAAAGACGACCTGCACGTAAAATGGGGCATGAATTAGCGCATTTGCGCATGGAACGACGAAAATCATGAAACTCACCGTGTTATTTCTATTGGGAATTCTAGCATGGACCGGCCTGTCCCCGGCACGTGCGGCGACCCCGAATGTGCCCTACAGCACCAACCTGAAGGCCGATGCCGAGTTGGCAAAAAGCCGCGGGGTGCCCCTTCTGGTAATGTTTGGTGCGCCGCATTGCCCTTATTGCGAGCGCCTGCTTAACGAATTTCTGCTGCCCATGCAGCGCAATCCGGAATATGCCAAAAAAGTGCTGATGCGCCGTATGGAAGTAGGCAGTACGCAAAGCCTGATTGATTTCAACGGCAAACCCACCACTCAGGGTGCCTTTGCCAGTCTGCACCGGATAGGGCTCTCGCCCACCATCGTCGTATTCGACTACCACGGCCACGCAGCCGCCGAACCGCTCGTGGGTTTGGGGCCGGTGGATTACTACGGCGGCTACCTGGATGCCGCGATTGACGCCGGACTGACCAAAGTCGCCAGCATCAAATCGGCTCAGCGTTTGAACTGACGGATGACCGCATACTGCCGGCGACTCACCGGCAGGGTTTCATCCAGCCCCTTCAGCAGCACCACCCAGCCAGCCGGCTCGGCGCCCTCACTTTCACCCGGGCGAATCACAAACCCCTCGATGGCGCTGCGTGCCACCAGGCTGTTACGGTGCACGCGCACGAATGTTTCGCCGAATTCCTGCTCCAGATTAATCAGCGACTCATCCAGAAGGTAAGTGTGCGTCAGCGTGCGCGCGGCAACGTATTTTTGCTCGGCACGCAGATAAATCACCTCTTCCACCGGCACCAGCAAAATCCGCCCGCGTTCGCACGCACTGAGAAAACGCCGCGCCTCGCTATGCTGCTGGCGCAGTAGCGCGGTAGTCGCAGGGTTGAGCGCGCGCGCCTTGCGCAGCGCCGCGACCAGCCGCTCGCTGCGTACCGGTTTGAGCAGGTAATCGGCCGCGCTCAATTCAAATGCCTGGATGGCGTAGTTATCGTAAGCAGTGACGAACACCACGGCGGGCGGTGCATCCAGCCGGCCCAGATGCTGGGCAAGCTCGAGGCCGTCCATCACCGGCATGCGAATGTCCAGCAGCACCACGTCTGCCAAAGTACTCTCAAGCAACCGCAGTGCCTGTACACCATTGGCAGCCTCGCCCACCACCGTGGTCGGCAACTCTGCCGCACAATCCGCCAGCAGGTCGCGCAAACGATTGCGCGCCGGGGCTTCGTCGTCCACGATGAGGATGCGCAATGGCACGCTCATTTCGCGGCGGTCCGATAAGGCAGGGTAATGTGCACCTGATAGGCCGCGTCGCGCACCTGGGTTTTGAGGCTGGCCTCGACGTCGAAATGCAGCATCAAACGGCTTTTGATATTGCCCATTGCCATCTTGTTGCCACCGTGGTGGCGCCCTTCACGCTGATACGGGTTGCTGATCACCAGATGCACCTGGCCATCGTTGCGATACAGATTGATGCTGATCTCACCTGGCTGGCTGGCGGGTTCGATGCCGTGATATACCGCGTTTTCCACCAGCGGCTGCAATACCAGCGGCGGGATCAGCGCCTCACCGGGCATTTTGTCGATGTGCCAGACCACGTGCAGACGCTCGCCCAGGCGCAACACCTCCAGTTCCAGGTATTGTTTGCACAGCGCCACTTCGCTGGCCAGCGGCACCAGCTGCCGGTTATCCGCCATCAGTACGCGGAACAGATCTGCCAGGTTTTCCAGCGCACGCTCGGCGCGGCGCGGTTCGCTGCGGACCAGACTGAGTACCGCATTGAGGCTGTTGAATAAAAAATGCGGGCGAATGCGTGCCTGCAAAGCCTGCAAACGCGCTTCGGACAAGGCCGGGGACAGCGCCCGCCCGCGCATGTAAAAATAGCCCAGCAACATGCCCGTTACCAATATCGCGTTGATCGCATCGCGCACGCCAAAGCCGCTCAGCGCGGTGTCGGCAAACAGCCGGCCCATCATGCCCTTTACCCCGGCATGGCTGGCAAGCGCCAGCAGCAGCACCGCAACCACACCCTTTTTGTAGGATAGTCGCATCAACCAGGACTTGCCCAGGCACAGCAGTGCCAGCATCACCAGCAGCGCGGGCTGCACTACCACCGACTGCTCGACGAACAGGCGCCACACACTGCCCAGCGCATCGGCGCGCAACCAGGCAGCTGCCAGCGTCAGCCCCTCCACGCCGCCTAAAATGCGCAGGGTGACGCCCAGATTGCAGAAATCCGGTAACTGGGCGGGATAGTCGGAGGTGGTGGGCTTTGGCATAATCGGGGTATTGTGCAGCATTGTGCTGTATTCGGCCAAAACGCCGCTGCCCTTTAGTGCGCCGGCCGAATCCATTTATTGATCAGGTTCCCTAACATGCCCCATACACCGCAAGACACCCCGCAGCTCTGGTCAGGCCGTTTCACCGAACCGGTTTCCGAGCGCGTCAAGCGCTACACCGCCTCCATCGGTTTCGACTACCGCCTGGCCGAGTTCGATATCCAGGGTTCGCTGGCGCACGCCGCCATGCTCGCCCAGCAGCGCATCATCGGCGCTGACGACCTTGCCGCCATCCAGCGCGGCATGGCCGAGATTCTCGCGGAAATTCACGCCGGACAGTTCCAGTGGTCGCTGGACCTGGAAGACGTCCACCTCAACATTGAAAAGGCGCTCACTGGCAAAGTCGGCGACGCCGGCAAACGCCTGCACACCGGCCGCTCGCGCAACGATCAGGTGGCGACTGATATCCGTCTCTACCTGCGCCACAATATCGACGGCCTGCTCGGCCTCATTCGCCTGGCACAAAGCGCGCTGCTCGACGTTGCCGAAGACAACGCAGATGTAGTGATGCCCGGCTTCACCCACCTGCAGGTGGCGCAGCCGGTGTCGTTCGGCCACCATCTCATGGCGTATTTCGAGATGCTCAAACGCGACGCCGAGCGCCTCGCCGACTGTCGTAAACGCGTCAACCGCCTGCCGCTGGGCGCTGCCGCGCTGGCCGGCACCAGCTACCCGATCGACCGCGCAATGGTGGCACGCGAGCTGGGTTTCGACGGCGTCTGCGAGAACTCGCTCGACGCGGTTTCCGACCGCGATTTCGCCATCGAATTCACGGCGTGCGCCAGCCTCATCATGACCCACTTGTCGCGTCTGTCCGAGGAACTGATTTTGTGGATGAACCCGCGTTTCGGCTTCATTGACCTGGCCGACCGCTTCTGCACCGGCTCCTCCATCATGCCGCAGAAAAAAAACCCCGACGTGCCCGAGCTCATCCGCGGCAAGACCGGGCGCATCAACGGCCATCTGGTGGCACTACTCACCCTGATGAAAGGCCAGCCGCTGGCCTACAACAAGGACAACCAGGAAGACAAGGAACCGCTGTTCGATACTGTAGACACACTGATTGACACGCTCGCCATAGTCGCCGAAATGCTCCCCGGCATCCGCGTCAAGCCCGAAGCCATGCGCGCTGCGGCGTTGCAAGGCTTCGCCACTGCTACCGATTTGGCTGATTATCTGGTGAAAAAAGGTCTGCCGTTCCGCGACGCGCACGAAGCCGTGGCGCTGGCGGTACGCCATGCGGAGACAAAAAAATGCGATCTGGCAGATTTGACGCTGGCGGAATTGCAGCAGTTTTCGCCATTGGTGGAAACAGATATTTACGCCGTACTATCGCTGGAAGGCTCGATGAACAGCCGCAACCACATCGGCGGCACCGCCCCGGCGCAGGTGCGCGCAGCCATTGCGCGGGGGCGCGCATGGCTTCGTGCTTGACGCGGATGCCGGGAAGCACACCGCCCTGAACCGGTGAAATTGCGCTCCCGAAACGACGCCCGGTTACTGAACGCAGCGGGCTTCTTCTCCGGCATAGTACGGTATATGCAAGTCGGATAAAAACCGCTCGGACTCTTTTTTCACCACGTCGTAGCACTCGCAAACATGCATTTCCAGCCCCGGTCTATCCAGCACTTTAATGTGTCCACGGCAGTAACTGATCAGGCCGTCCATCTGCAACTTCCGCGCCGCTTCAGTGACACTTTCGCGACGCACCCCAAGCATATTGGAAATCAATTCCTGGGTCATGGCCAGGCTACCGGAATGTACGCGATCAAAATTGAGAAGCAGCCAGCGACACAACTGCTGCTCCACGGAATGACGACGATTGCAGGCGGTAGTCTGGGCCATCTGGATGATGAGCGTGCGGGTGTAACGCATCAAGAGGTGTTGCAATGATCCGCCTTGATCGAACTCCCGCTTTAGCAGTTTTGCCGGCAGACGATAGCTGCAACCGGCAGTCTGGATAGTTGCCATGGTGAATGCCGCGTTATATCCCATGAAAATCGAAACACCCAAAACTCCCTCATTACCAACCACAGCAACTTCCACAGATACGCCGCCTTCCAGGCCACATAGGAGTGAGGCAGTGGCACTGGTGGGGAAATAGGCATATTGCAATTCCTCATTACATTCGTACAGAACTTCTGTATAGGGCATTGACACCAGTTCAAGATGCGGAGCAATGCGCTCGAACTCCTCGGCAGGGAGCGCTGCGAGTATATGATTCTGTGTAGGGTCAGAATGCTGGAACATTTGGATTTCTCCCGATATTTATCTTAGGCTTACTTGAATAGCCGAATTGCCGGCTGAATTGAATATCGACTGGCATCTGAAATGCATTTTTGCCAACCAGCGGCGAACCACTTGGCTCGCCCTTCATTTGAGATGAATCAGTCAAACATTCGCGAATCCCTGTTACCCTTCGGCAAATCACCCTCTATCGCAGGAATGATGCCGGATCTCCCTTTTTTCAAAAAACAAATAATCGTTGCCTCCATTCGCCTTGGCTCCATACATGGCGCTATCTGCGTGCCGGAGCAATGTATGACCATCTTCTCCATGCTCTGGATAAAACGCGATACCAATGCTGGCCTGGATAGAGATCTTTTGACCGTCGACCATGAGTGGTTCCCGTAACAACACAGCAATTTTTTCCAGCACTTTTTTCACATCTTGACGCAAGGCAACTTTTTCCAGTATCAGCGAGAATTCATCCCCGCCCAGGCGGGCTACGGTATCCTCCTCGCGCAGGCATTGCTTGAGCCGCGATGCAGCGGTCTGTAAAACGGCATCGCCCACGGCATGGCCAAACGTGTCGTTGATGGTCTTGAAATGATCGACATCCAGCAGCATCAGGGCAAACCCCCCGTTGCTACGCGATGCATGCGCTTGTGCCTGTTGCAAGCGGTCCAGAAACAAATTGCGGTTCGGCAGCCCGGTCAGGCCGTCGTAGTTGGCAAAGTGCTCCAAACGCCGCATAATCTTCACACGCTCGCTGATATCGCGGCCGCTGGCTATGAAGTGGGTCGTTTTTCCGCAAGCATCGCGGTAAGGCCGAATGATCTTGTCCTCATAGAATAGTGTGCCATTTTTACGGCGGTGCACGAACTGGCCGCGGAAAGTCTCGTTGGCCTGCAAAGCTTCCCACATCTTTGTGTAGAATTTTTCCTCATGCGCATCCGCCTTTAGAATGGCGTGAGTATGCCCAAGGAGCTCGTCCTTGCTATAACCTGTAAGCGTCTCCAATGCCGGATTCACGTAGACGATTAAGCCTTCCGTATCGGTTATTGCCACCGCATCCCCACTCAATTCCGATGCTTCCTGTAAGCGCCGCAGTTTTTCGTCCTCGTCCGCATGGGTCTGTGGCGTACGCAATTCGAGTAAAAGCAGAGAGCGGCCATCCAGTTCCAGTGCCATGAGTGTGGCTTCCAAACGCAGCTTTCTGCCTTGACTATCTTGTCCGCTGAAAGCAAGCCACTGGCCGTCGCGAAACTGGAATGAGGCATAAGCCAGGTTATAGCCTGGAGTACCTTGCCTGACTGGAAGCTCCGGCAACAAATTTGTCACTGGCTGGCCGATCAATGCCTGCATGCCTGCACCAAAGCCGCTCACCACTGCAGGACTGCAATATTTAATGGTGCCGTTTTCGTCCAGCAGTAACAGCGCACGTCCCTGATGCACTTCGGGGAGGAGAAATGCCGGCGCCTCTTTTTTACTATCCGTTTTTACCAGCCTGCCTTGCAGGCCGTATTCCATTGGCGGCACTTTGAGTGAAGGGGGCGCTTCAACCTCATTCTTGACATGCTTCTGGTTTAAACCACTGGTCATGATTTGCATTTTTTTATTTGTCATTTACCCTCCTCAATTTTCAGCGCGTCATAGTGGCTCGTGATTTTGTCTGTGGATAAATCCCCCATTGGCGTATGGGAGATAAATCGTCATCTCTAAGTAGTCGCATCATTAGTCTGGGTGAGCAAGATACGCACCAATTCAAAAAACGATTAATAAACAAGAAGATTGTGCGAAAAACACGATAAGTCGGAAGAGTATGGACGCTACATTCGTCTCTTATTTGAGACTGAAAATATCTATTCTTTAAATTTTTATCTGATTAAACAATCAGATGCTTGAAATTTATGATGTCTCCAAATGGCGACACAAAAGAGCAAACTGCCGTGTAGGGAATCTGTTCAGGCTGCGCTATCGATACAACAGAAAAAAACAATGCATTACCAGGTATGTTTTTGGGCAAATGCGATGGTTGGCAGTCAGTCCGGCAAAAAAATCCTTGATTAAACGCACCTACCGACGCCCAACTACGAACCCATGAAACCGTTAAAGGCAACGCCTGGGACGCCGTGCGTGGCATCCGGCTGGTGGAGGTACCGACTGTTGCCGCACTTGGCGCGATGCGGCCTTGGTCAGGGATATGGTAACTATTCCTGCCGCTCAGCGCCGTGACTTCTGCCTGGGCTGATGCTCGCGGCAAATCATCCGCGTATCCGGCAAACTCAGTTTTTCTCCAGTCAGCCCGCAGCGGTAACTGCGCGGACCTTCATGCAAATTAAGCTGGCAGGTGTTACATACGCCAAAGCTGCGGTTGCCTGCACCGAGTTGCAGGGCGAGTAGCAGCTCCTTGAGTACGGCGAGAGCAATCTTGTTGCGTTGCGGGGCGATGCGGGTAACGACTTGTGTCCATTCCGGCAGCAGCAGAATTTCTTTTAACAGCTGCGTGCCGGATTCGGTGAGCACCAGGCGCACCAGGCGTTTGTCGCTGGCATCGTCCTGGCGATCTATCAGCTCGCGCCGGTGCAGCAACAGTAGGCTTTGCGACACCGTACCTTTGGTAAGACCGAGATACTCGGCAAGCGCCTGCGGGGTGTTGCTGTATCGGTTGGCATTGGAAAGATAGATCAAGGCCTGCAAGTGCACGGGTTGCAGCCCTCGCTGACCGCCTGCGGCGCGCAAGTTGACGCGGATCAGGTTACCCAGGCGGTCAATCAGTTCGAAAAATTGTGCGGCGCTTTTGTCCATGGACAGGATAGTATCGCCGCCATACTACTTTTACAAATCAATCAAAGCGGATATCCCCGCCACCTTGCTCGGCAATCAGGTGGGCGAGTGTCTGCATCAGCTCGCTACCATCGCGGGTATTGCGCCATGCATTATCCTGCCAGCGGTAGTGGAACCCGCCCGACTTGGCAGCGACCCAGATTTCCTGGTTTGCGCCCTGGCGATTGATAATGATTTTGCTGCCGTTGTCGAACTCGATTTCCAGCACGCCTCCGGCGGCCAGTTCGTAATCCAGGTCGTTATCGGCGTGCTCCAGTACCGATTCGATATGGGCAAAGGCGGCGTCGGCCAATTGGCGGTATTCAATTTCGGTCATGGTAAAATGCGCTGTGTAATAAATTATGAACAGGCGTTCCCGCCCACCTTGAAAGGCTCCCATGCGACACCGCACCTTATCCTATTGCGCGGCCTGCCTGTTGCTGCTGATGCTGTCAGCGTGCGGCACGAAAGGCGCTTTATATCTTCCCGAAAAACCTGCAACCGCGCAACCCGCCGTTAAATGAACCCTCTCTCGCTGCAACACAATCATCTCCATATTGAGTCCGCTGACCTCGTAGTCATTGCCGACACCTACGCCACACCGTGTTATGTGTATTCATACGCGGCGCTGACGCAAGCTTTTCAGGCATTCGACCAGGCGCTGCATGGACGCGACCATTTGATCTGCTATGCGATGAAGGCCAATCCCAATCTCGCCATTCTGCAACTGTTCGCCAGCCTGGGTGCAGGGTTTGATATTGTCTCGGGGGGAGAGCTGCAGCGCGTCCTCGCAGCAGGGGGCGATCCGGGGAAAGTGGTATTTTCCGGCGTGGGCAAGACGGCAGCCGAAATGCGTCTGGCACTGGACTGCGGAATTTTATGTTTCAACGTGGAATCCGAAGCCGAGCTGCAGCGCCTGAATGATGTGGCCGGTCATATGGGCAAGATTGCGCCGATAAGTTTACGCGTCAACCCGGACGTCGACGCCAATACCCACCCATATATTTCCACCGGGCTCAAAGGCAGCAAGTTTGGCGTGGCGCACGAAGATGCGCTGCGCCTGTACCGGTTGGCAGCATCATTGGCGCACTTGAAAATCCAGGGCATTGATTGCCACATTGGCTCCCAGCTCACCGAAACGCGCCCGTTTGCCGACGCCCTGGATCGTGTGCTGACGCTGGTGGATGCACTGGAAGCCGAAGGTATCGTGCTCCATCACATAGATCTCGGCGGCGGCCTCGGCATCCGCTATCAGGACGAAACACCGCCGCCAGTAGCCGAATATATCAACGCGCTGCTTGCCAAACTGCAAGGCCGTGCACATACCATCCTGCTGGAGCCGGGGCGCGCATTGGTCGGCAATGCCGGCTTGCTGTTGACGCGCGTGGAATACATCAAGCACGGGGCAGAAAAAAACTTTGCCGTTGTCGATGCGGCCATGAACGACCTGATGCGTCCCGCGCTATATGACGCGCACCATGACATCGTGCCGGTGGTGCCGCGTGAAGGTAGCGGTGAGGTGTATGAGGTTGTCGGCCCTGTATGCGAGAGCGGCGATTTCCTCGGCCATGAACGCCGCCTTGATCTGCGCCAGGGCGACCTGCTTGCCATTCTCTCCGCTGGTGCTTATGGCATGTCGATGAGCTCCAACTACAATACGCGAGCACGAGCCGCCGAGGTTATGGTCAGAGGGCAGGAAAGCTTTCTGATCCGCGAGCGCGAAAAAATCGAACATTTGTTCGCGCTGGAACACACCTTTCCCGGATTGTAGCGAACCGATATTGTTTTGATTCGATACAATATTTACAAAAAATATTTTCAATATTTGTCCTCAATGTTGCGCATTTAAAAAAAATCTGTTCTAGAATTGGCGGCACCAAGCGGAGAAGCGCGATCATCAACCCTTTGCAATGTTTTTTCGGGAGTTGAGAGCCGGATAAGTCGTAAATGCCCAACGTCTTGGAAGTGCATTTGCAAAACTCTGCACGAAGTGGCAACTCAGTTGTTTAACTTTTAGAGGAGATAAGTGATGGCAACAACCGCAAAGAGCAGTACCAAACCTGCAGTCAAGAAGGCGGCGCCCGCCAAAGCTGCAGCAAAACCCGTAGCAAAAAAAGTCGCGGCCAAGCCTGCAGCTAAACCAGCCGCCAAAAAGGCGGTGGCCAAACCGGTTGCGAAAGCAGCTGCGAAGCCAGCCGCCAAGGCAGCTGCAAAGCCGGCAGCAAAAAAAGTCGTGGCCAAACCTGCAGCTAAACCTGCTGCGAAAAAGGCAGCAGCAAAGCCAGCCGCCAAGGCAGCTGCAAAACCGGCAGCAAAACCAGCGGTGAAAAAAGCCGCGGCGAAACCCGCCACCAAGGCAGCTGCGAGCAAAACCGCAGCCAAGCCTGCGGCGAAAAAACCGGTAGCTAAGGCAGCCACTGCGAAACCTGCAGCAAAACCCGCTGCGAAAAAAGTCGTCGCCAAGAAGCCCGTAGTCAAAGTCGCCGCGACGATGGCACCCATGGTGCCGAAACCGCTCGGCCCCACGGGTTCCTGAGCGTAGCAGCAAAAATTGGGCGGGGATTTTTTCCCCGCCTTTTTTATTTCAACTCGGCCCTGTGTCCTGGCATGACCACCGGTATGCCCACTCGTGATTTATAAATCAGCCGGATTCCCAACAATGCTGCCAGCACCAGCGCATATATCAGCGGCTGGGTGACGTCCTTTTTCACCAGCCACCAGTAATGCACAACCCCGAGCACCGCAATCGCGTATACCAGACGATGCAGTCTTTGCCAGTTTCTTCCGCCCAGTCGTTTCATCATGGCGTTGGTAGACGTTGCTGCGAGTGGAATCAACAATACAAAGGCGAGGAATCCCACCGTGATGAACGGTCGCTTGATGACATCTTTCACGACAGCGTGCAGGTCGAAAAACTGGTCCAGCCAGATATAAGTAGTAAAGTGCAGGCAGGCGTAAAAAAAAGCAAACAAGCCTAGCATCCGGCGCAAACGAATTAGCCAGTTCCAGCCGGAAAATTTACGCAGTGGTGTGATGGCAAGCGTGACCAGCAAACCAATGAGCGTCCAGGTTCCGGTAGCGTGGGTAATGAATTCGATCGGATTGGCGCCCAGCCCATCATTGACCCCCAACCACACCAGCCGCGTCAGCGGCACAAGCGCCGCGACAAACAACGCGGCCTTGAAGAAACCCGTCTGCCGCAGCGAAGGGCTGTGCAATGCGTTCCGCATCCAGCCACACCTCCTAAAAATTCTTGCGCAAATCCATACCCTGATACAGCTGGGCAACCTGGTCACCGTAGCCATTGAACATTTCGGTCTTGCGCTTGAAAAATTCGCCGATGCGGCGCTCCCTTGCCTGACTCCAGCGCGGATGATCCACCTGTGGATTGACGTTGGAATAGAATCCGTATTCGCTGGGTGCCGCACGTCCCCAGGCAGTTTTCGGCTGCTGTTCGACGAAGCGGATACGCACAATGGACTTGGCGCTTTTGAAACCATATTTCCACGGCACAACCACGCGTATCGGCGCACCGTTCTGGTTGGGCAGGGTTTGCCCATACAGGCCCACAGCAAGAATGGTCAGCGGATGCATGGCCTCATCCAGACGCAGCCCTTCGGTGTACGGCCAGTCCAGCACAGCGGAACGCTGGCCGGGCATCTGCGCCGGATCGTGCAGGGTGGTGAACTCGACATATCTGGCGCTGCCGCTGGGCTCCACCTGGCGAATCAGGCTGGCCAGCGCGAAGCCTTCCCAGGGGATGACCATGGACCAACCCTCTACACAGCGCAGGCGATAGATGCGTTCCTCAACCGGAAACGCCTTGAGCAAGGCATCGATGTCCCATACCCTGGGACGCTTGACTGCACCTTCCACCGAAACTGTCCATGGCCGCGTGCGCAGGGTATGCGCGTTTTCAGCGGGATCGGATTTGTCGGTGCCGAATTCGTAATAGTTGTTGTAAGTGGTGACATCCTTGTACGGCGTTTCTTCCTCGCTGGTGCTGTAGCGACTCTTCACGATGCCGGTCAGCCGGGCGGTGGCTTGCGCTACGCCGGGCAGCAATAACTCGGCGGCCAGAACCGATCCGGCACGGATGAAATCACGGCGTTGCAGATAAATTTCTTGCGGCGTAATGTCCGCCGCTTTCAGCTCGCCTGGCTTCTTGATCAACATGGATGTTCCTCGCGCTGGGAATGGCATGGTGCCACTTCAATAGGATAGTTTGATGCATTGTGAGTTCACTGCATCGGGTGCAGCCAACCATTACCCATGCTTGGTCGCAGTGCCCGGCGAAACCTTACAGCCCTACAGGTTTATTCGGAGATTCCATGCGAGCTGCCGTTTACGCATACACCATTCTGCCAGCAAAGCCGGTTCTCTGATGCGCTATCCCTGCGCGTAACTCACGCCGACAGCTCGTGTGATCGCCCCAGTCATAGATTCAGCCACTTTTCAACCTGACGGCCCGGATTTGGCGTCGGCTTTTCAACGGCGCCGTTGATTTCTCGTTTGCATTCTTCATTCCCCAGATGTCATCACCACGTCAAGCTGCGCTGTTTTAATGGCGCCTGCCCACACTGCCGCGTCTGGCATGCATCGTGCTGCTTGATTCCCGGCGAGTCCATTTTTAAGGAGACACTATCGTGATTGCATTGGATAACAAACAAGCTGTCATCATCAGCGTATCGGAACAGGCTGGCGGAGAAGACCGCGTGGTGGTCACACTGACCCCGGATAATTGCGTATTGGCACTCACGGCACAGCAGGCACGCGTGCTGTCCACGCAGATCATTCAGGCAGTACAGCGCGTAGAGGTAAAAACCAGTCTGATGCGCCCAAAACAGGCGCTGCATCGCCAGCCGACGTCTTTTACCCACAACATCAACGGCGCTCAGCTGGCCAAATGAGCTTGTGGTGCGGGGGCTGGAACGAACATGCTAAAATCCAGTGCACGCAGATTGCCCGGACTCGCCGTGGCGATTGCGCTTTGATCAATCACTGCTGTTGGAGCATGCATGGCCACCCTTGACCTGACCCAGGAAAACTTCGAATCCACCATTCTGGAAAATGACTTCATCATTGTCGATTTCTGGGCACCCTGGTGCGGTCCTTGCCGCGCCTTCGCACCGGTCTACGATCAGGTGTCGGAAAGCCATCCGGACATCGTGTTCGCCAAGGTGAACACCGAAGCCGAACAGGATATTGCCGCCAGCTTTCAGATTCGCTCCATCCCCACGCTGATGATATTCCGCGAGAAAGTCATCATCTATTCGCAGCCCGGCTCCCTTCCGGCTTCCGCACTGGAAGACCTGATAGCCAAAGTGCGTGAACTGGACATGGCGCAGGTACACAAGGAAATCGCCGAGGAACAGGCCGGCCAGGCCTGACCCCTAAAATAGCGATTGTCTGCCAGGGGTGCGGAGAGGATTTGATCCGCAGCCTTTGCCGCGATTCCTGCTTCACCTGCTCCACTTCACCTGCAGCAGGTTCTCCTCCTCGTTGTAATGAAACTCCAGTTCACCCTTGAAGGCGTCGTGTAGCGCTTCGGCAATTTTGCGCACCAGGTGGATGTCGGTGGTGGTGACCAGTACACCGCCCTCCTGATCCTCGATTTTCATGATGCGTTGCAGCGGATGCTCCGTCTTGGCGCGTTCCTCGTGGTTGCGCACCAGACCCAGGATTTCATCGCGGTGCGCGGTAAAGAAGGCGCCGCCCAATTCCATATAACCGGCCGGGTAGCCGTCGTTGCTGCGATGGCAGGCCGGGCACAGCTCCTCGTGAGCACCCGCGGGGGCGGCACCCCGCTGCCAGCGGCCCGCATCAAAAAAGCGCCGCATTGGGGGCAGCGCGTCGGCTCCACCGGCTTGCGCCGTGATTTGTAGGTGTCGTGCACCTGTTCCTGCACCAGGCGATCATGGCGGATGGGGCGGAACTTGGTTTGGTCGAGTTGCGGTCTCATGGCAGTGTCCTTTCTGACAGGATTGGGTGGGAAAAGCGGGATGGACGACATTCGCTCAGGCCGGTCGTCGGATGCGCCGCGCCAGGCGCTGCCAGGTGCGGCGCAAGCCCGGCGCATCGGGGTTGCGCCTGGCATCGAAACGAAACACCCAGGGATGCTCGTCCGCGCCTAGCGGCTCATGGGTTTCGAACTGGCGTTCCAGCACGGCGAGATTCGCCTCCGATGCGTCCGTGCCGACACGTTCCCGCGCCTGCACACGCTGGCACAGGGTGGCTGCATCGGCACGATAATCGACAATGACGAAGGGTACGCCCAGCGCCTGCGCCAGCGTACGAAATTGATCGCGCTGCCAGCGGGCAATGAAGGTAGCATCCACGATCACCGGAAAACCCGCCGCGACAATCTTGCCCGCCAGTTCCGCCAGCCGGTCATAGGTGGCGCGGGTAACGGCTCGCGAATACAGGTCGCGCTCCACCCCGGAACCGGTGCGCGCGGCGGCGGGCAGGTCATGCAGGCGCTTGCGTTCCACGTCGGAGCGGATGCGCACCGCGCCCAGGGGTTCCAGGGCGGATTGGGAGAATGTGGTCTTGCCACTGCCGGACAGTCCATGGTTGACGATGAGCGCAGGCAGGATGGGCCGAAAGAACTCCCCGGCCAGTTTCAGATAGCGCAGACAGTCGCGCAGAGCGCTGGCTTTTTCGGTTCGTTCCACAGCCGGCTGGTGCGCGCGGATGCCGCTCACCTTGGCGCGCACCATGGCGCGGTAGGCGAGATAAAATCGCAGCACCGCCACCCCCGCATAGTCACCACTGCGGGCAAGATATACATCGAGAAAACGGAATGCCAGCGGCCTCTGGTTGCGCGCGACAAGATCCATGACCAGGAACGCGACCTCGCTCATCACGTCGATCCAGCGCAGGTTGGGGTTGAACTCGATGCAATCGAACACGGTGATGCGCCCGTCCACCAGCGCGATGTTGCCCAGATGCAGGTCGCCATGGCACTCGCGCACCCAGCCTGCGCGCCGGCGCGCCGCCAGAATGGGCGTCAGGTGGGCGTAGGCGGACTCGGTGGCGATGCGCACTGCTTCCAGCTGCGCCCGTTGCTCCGGCCCGGTGAGCAGCGGCTGCAGCTGGTCGATATTCTGGCGCGCCGGTGCGATGATGTTTTCCGGTGTGCCAAAAGGGCTGTCCGGCGTTGCCGCGGGCAGGCGGGCATGGAAATCCGCAATCAGCGCCGCCAGTTCGTCGATACGCCCGGGACCGAGCTCACCCCGCGCCAGCATGCCGTCGAATAGTCCCTCCTGACCAAAGCGGCGCATTTTCACCGCATACTCGATGGCCGGCTCAACACCCATGCACGGCGCATCCACGCTGCCGCCGATAGGCACCACACCGAGATAAAGGTCCGGCGCCAGACGCCGGTTGAGGCGCAGTTCCTCGGCGCAGTAGAAGCGGCGCTTGTCCAGACTGGCGAAATCGAGAAATCCCAGATCCAGCGGTTTTTTAATCTTGTAGGCATAGTCGCCCGCCAGCAGTACATGGGAAATATGGGTTTCCAGCCCCAGCACCTCATTGGCCGGATGCGGGTAGCGCGCGGGTTCGCGCAGCGCCGCCACCAGCCGGGCCTGCTCGGCGAGGGTGAGTTCAGGTGCCTGGGCTGCAAGTTGCGCGGACATTGGCTGGAACCTCAATACATGAATAAGGGTTCGTGGCGGACCGCCCGCCACCCTGCTAGCGCACCACGATCAGCGGACATTCGACGGCCTCCAGCAGCGCATCGAACGTCGCCCGTGCTGCGGGCAGACTGGTTTCGTGCAGCACCAGGGCCGCGCCGCGCCCGTTGCGCACCAGCGCACCCAATTCTCCTGGCTCGGGCGCGGCAAGCCACAGGGCGCGGGCGGCCACCGCCTTGCCGCCCAACCATGCGAGCGCCGTCTCGCGCTGCTGCTCGAATTCAAGCTGCGTACGCGCCGCGATCAGCACTGCGAGGCCCACGCCCAAACCTAGCGCCAGCTTGAGTCCTGCTGCCAGAATACGGTAGTCGGCCACGCCAGCGTCAAGCAGGACGAACACCGGCATTTCCACGCGCCGCTGAGGGCGGAATGATGCAAACCTGACCAGGTGTTCCGACCTGGTCATCACCAGCAGATCGGCCGCCTCGGCCAGTACTTCCGCCACCATTTGGCCGCGCGCAATGCGGAACGTCCAGTGCGCCTGCAACTCGCGCGCCGCTTCGGCCAGCATGCGCTGCGCCCGGGCCGCCTCGACCCGCAGCGCGCGCTCGACGTCGGGCAGCCCCAGCGCGCGACTGTCCGCCAGCATGCCCATCTCGCGCGCGAACGGCAGCCCCGCCATACGCAGCAGGTTGATGTCTTCCACGAACAGGCCGGCCAGCTCCGCCCCGGTGCCGGCTGCGAGGTGCGCGGCCGCCTGCAGGGCGGACTGCCCGCGGCGCGATGGGTCGAGGGCGATGAGGATGCGCTTGACGGCCAGTTCCATCACACCGGCCTTATTGTTTCTTGCGCGGTTTGCGCCGTGCACCGGCTTTTTGCGGTATGCCGATGGCGAAGGACTGGCGGATCAGGGAGAACTCGATCAGCCGTGCCGCCACCCGATAGTTCACGCAGTCCGGCGGCAGCATGCCCTTGGCGTCGGGTTCCCCGGCGGCCACGCCGGTGAGTATCTCGATGGCCTGGTCAATGTTCTCCACCGGGTAGATGTGGAAGCGTCCCTCGGCAGCAGCGGCCACCACGTCACGGCGCAGCATCAGGTGCTTGATGTTGGCAGCGGGGATCAACACCCCCTGCTCGCCGCTGAGACCGCGCCCGTTGCAAACGTCGAAAAACCCCTCGATTTTTTCGTTGACCGCGCCAATGGCCTGCATCTGGCCGAACTGATTGACCGAACCGGTCACCGCCAATGACTGTTTGAGGGGCAGGTCGGCGAGGGAGGACAGCAGGGCGCACAACTCCGCCACCGAAGCGCTGTCGCCTTCCACCTCGGCGTAGGTTTGCTCCAGCACCAGGCTCGCCGTCAGGGACAATGGACGGTTGGAGGCATAGCGCGCCGCCAGGAATGAGGACAGGGTGAGCACGCCCTTGGAGTGAATCGCGCCGGCCAGTTCCACTTCGCGCTGGATGTCGATCATTTCGCCGTCACCCACGCGCGTGGCGGCAGTGATCTTGGTGGGATGGGCGAAGGCATAGTCACCCAACTGGATCACCGACAGGCCATTGACCTGGCCAATCACCCCGCCGTCGGTGTCGATCATCAGGGTGCCGCGCTGGATTTCTTCCTGTACCCGCGCGCGGATGCGATCCGCACGGTGGATGCGCGCCTCGATGGCGCGCTCCACGTCTTCCGCGGTAACGTGGACGCGCCGGGCTTCGCCCGCCCAGTAATCCGCCTCGCGCAGCAGGTCGGACAGACCCTGCATGTGGGTGGAAAGTTTTTCAGCGTCTCCAATGGCGCGTGCGCATTGCTCGATGACGCGCGCCACACCGCCGCGCTCGAATGGCCGCAATTCGGCCTTGCGCCCCATGGTGCCGATCAGGCGTGCGTAGAGCAGATCGTTGGCGTCGTTGCGTTCCACCTCGTCCTCGAAATCCGCCGCCACCTTGAACAGCTCGGAGAACTCCGGGTCGTACTCGGCCAGCAGGTAATAGAGCATGCGGTCGCCGAACAGCACCACTTTTACATCGAGAGGAATGGGTTCGGGTTCCAGCGAGACTGTGCTGATCAGGCTGAACATCTGGCCCAGGGATTCGATGCGGATCGCGCGCGTGGAAAGCGCCCGCTTCAATCCTTCCCAGGCGTAAGGCTGGGACAGCAGCTTGTATACGTCCAGCATCAAATAGCCGCCATTGGCCTGGTGCAATGCACCGGGCTTGATCAGGGAAAAGTCGGTGAGCAGCGTGCCGAACTGGGCGATGTGCTCCACCCGGCCCACCAGATTCTGGTAACTGGGATGCTGCTCATACACCACCGGGGCGCCGTCGGGCGCGGCGTGATCCACCAGCAGATTGACCTGATAACGGCGAAAGTCCGGAGGTTCGCTGCCCTGCGCCAGCGCCAAACCGGCGGGCATCTCGTGCGGCTTGCGGAATTCGTCGGTGCTGTCCACCACGTCGCGCTGCACTGCGTCGAAGTAAGCCTGTACTTCGGGCAAGTCGGCATAATGCGCCTTGAGCTCGTCGATCAGGTGGCCCACTGCGGACAGGGTAATCTCGCGGTTGAGCTCGCGTATCTTGGCGAAGCGTTCCTTGCGCCATTGCCGCACCTGACGCACGATTTTTTCCAGACGCTCCTGCAACACCTCGATGTCGTGGGCGATTTTCTCGCGCTCGGCGTCAGGCAGCTTGTCGAACTCATCCGGGCTGACCACCTCGTCGTTTTTGCTGGGGGCGAAGGAGAATCCGCCCGGCGTGTGCAGCAGCACGATGTTCTGGGTCGCAGCGTCTTGGGCCAATCCCTCGAAGGCGCCGGCCTGGCGCTCGTTGAATTCGGCGTCGATCTGCTCCACGCGGTTGTGGTATTCCTCGCTTTCGAACAACGCCGGGATGGTAGCGCGCAACTCCTCCACCAGTTGCTGCATGTCCGCGCGCAGCACTGTTCCGCGTGCGGCGGGCAGCTTCAGCACACGCGGCTTGTGGCTGTCGCCGAAATTGTTGACGTAGCACCAGTCTGGCGGCTGCGGCTCGGTGGCGGCGCGGCCGTCCAGATACTGGCGCAGCAGGGCGTGCTTGCCTGCACCGGCCGGGCCGAGCACATAGAGATTGAAGCCGTCGTGGCGCATGCCGATGCCAAACCGTACCGCCTCCACAGCCCGCGTCTGACCAATAGCCTCGGTCAGGTCGTCGAGTTCGGCAGTGGTGGCGAACTGGAACTTGTCCGGATCGCAGCGGCGGCAAAGCCGATCCGCCGGCAGAGAGGCGCGGGTTTCCATCGGGCACCTTCCCCGTTATTCGGCAGGCGGGGCTTCGGTGTCTTGCGCGACGTCCTCTGCGACTTCTTCTGCGACCTCCTCTGCGCCGGCCGGTTCGGTCGCAGCGGGCCAGCCCTGGTGGGCCTTCACGTCGCCGCGCTGGCGTCGGCCATAATCCTCCAGCTTGCGCTTGGCCGCGTCAAACGCATCGCGTAACGCCACGTAAATATCTTCGCTTTGATCGCGGTTAATTGCGATCTCGCTGCCCGGCACCGTGAGATCAATGCGCACATTGAACAGCTTGCCCTGATGCTTGTGTTTGTGGGGCAGCTCCACCACGACACGGCAGCCCATCAGCGGCGGGTAAAACTGTTCGAGTTTGGCTGCTTTTTCACGAATGTGGTCTTCCAAGGCAGTGGAAATTGGCATGTCGCGTATGGTGATTTGCAGGGGTATTTGCATGACTGCTCCTTTTGGCTGACTGAATGTGCGTAACGCATTACATTATTCATCATAGACGTGGAGCGCCAACCCTGACAGGCATAAAAAACAAGCCGGGCGGATAGTCCGCTCAGGGCATCAGCGCCGGCAGTTGCCGGGCCAATGCCTGGCGCTGGCCTGCCTGCTTGCCGGTCAATGCAAAGCCAAGCAGGCCTTTCCCCTCATCCTGGTACAGGGCGCACACCCCGTCTTCCCCGCAAGCTACCTGCCAGCTTCCGGCCAGACCTTCCGCAACAGTAGCGACCGCCACCGGGCAAGCCGGCGTTTTCACTGTCACCGGCATGGCCGGATACGCCACCTCGGTAGGCGTGCCTGCGAGCGTGGCAGCCAGTGCCCGCGCCTGCGCCATGAGCGGCATGACATAAGGCAACACATGGCCCGCCACCTCGGCACAATCACCCAGTGCATACACATTGGCGGCACTGGTCTCGAGCAAGCGGTTGACCTGAATTCCGCGTGCCACGCGCATGCCGGCCGCTTGCGCCAGTGCCACGCGTGGGCGCAGACCGATTGCGGCAAGCACGGCATCCGCCTCCAACAGCGCGCCATCATCCAGGGTAACGGCGTAGCCGGTTGCGGTTTGATTCACCGCCACGGCGGTATGCCCGAGATGCCAAGTCACCCCTGCCGCGGCCAATCCACGCTGCAAGTCCTGCGCAGCAGTCTCAGGCAACAGCCGATCCAGCGGGTGCGATGCCGGATGCACGATATGCACCTGGTAGCCTGCCAGCGACAAATCATTGGCAAATTCGCAGCCGATCAGTCCGCCGCCCAGTATCATCACGCGGCGGGTGCCGGCGATACGCTCGCGAAACCGCGCATAGTCCATCAAATCATTGACTGACATGACGCTGTCTGCTGCATTCCCCGCCAGTTGCGGCCGTACCGGATCGGCGCCCAGCGCCAGCACCAGCTTGCCGTAGGCGATGACCCGTTGCGCAACACGGACGCTGCGAGCCGCCGGATCAATTGCCTCAACCCGGCTAAAGGCCAACACTTCGGCGTTGAGCTGCTCGGCCATGGCCAAGGCAGAGGCGCCTGCCAGCTGGTCGGCGGTTTTGCCTTGCGCCAATGCGTTGGACAGCAGCGGCTTGCTGTAGTAGCGGCCATCATCCGCGGTGATGATGATCAGCGGCACGGCCTGGTCCAGCTTACGCAACTCGCGCGCCAGCGTATAACCCGCGAGGCCGCTGCCGATAATGACGATGGGTTCCATGTGTTTTTCCTTTGCCAGGCGGTCGTTCATACCGCCACCATTTCAAAATCAGCCTTGGCTACCCCGCAATCGGGGCAGGCCCAATCCTCGGGGATGTCCTGCCAGCGCGTACCGGCGGCAATCCCCTCCTCCGGCAAACCGACGGCTTCGTCATAAATGAAACCGCACACCACACATGTCCATACTTGCATTTTGTTCTCCTGAATTCAAAGATTGATTAACCAATTGCCTTACGCCGTCACTTGCGCGAGCGTGGCACGGTAATGATTGGCATGCTTTTCTTCCACCCTGGCGAGCGCCGCGAAACGTTTTGCCGCCTTTTCCAGAATCGCCTGGAAGCGCGCTGCGTGCTCCTTCGATTCCGCGATCTGCTCGTCCATTTCCGCTACCGCTGCGTGGTTGCCTTCTTCCACGGCCATGTGGCGGAAACTGGGGTACATCTCGGTGTACTCGTAGGTCTCGCCCTCAATCGCCATTTCCAGGCAGCGCGTCGGGGTCATCTCGGCTTTGGGATAGAGCAGATCGAGGTGGCCGAAGGCATGCTGCACTTCCTGCGTGGCGGTTTCCTCAAATACCTGGGCAGAGGCCTCGTCTCCCGCAGCACGGCACATTTTAGCGAAGTACATGTACTTGATATAAGCCATCGATTCGCCCGCAAAAGCGGACTCGATATTTTTGACGGTGACAGATTCAGGGTATTTCATTTTGCATCTCCTTTTGGTTGGCTGGCGCGGTCGTTCGCCCCACGCTTCGCATGTTACGGAGATGAGATAGATTTATCTAATTGATTGTTGCAATTTAATAGATATAAAAAACCTATCGGCTGATGGTCGAAGACTGGCATTTCTTTATGCAAGGCAAATCGCTTTGCAGCACCGCCTGGCGCAGCACTTCCAGCGCCTCCGGGCGGGTAAAGCTTTTGCGCCAGGCCAGTGCGACCGGCCGGTCCGGCGCGGGGTCGGAAAACGGCCGGAACACCAGCATCCCCTGCTCCGCCGCCCCGGTCGGTACCGCCGTGCACGGCATCACGGTAATCCCCGCCCCGGAAGCCACCATGTGGCGTATGGTTTCCAGACTGCTCGATTCCAGGGTTTGCTGCATGCTGCCCGGCATGGCTGCAGTGCGATTGAGTGCCGGGCATACCTTCAGCACCTGATCGCGGAAGCAGTGGCCCGAGCTCAGCAGCAGCAGACTCTCCTGAATCAGCTCATTAGCATTTATGCTGGACTTTGCGCACCATGCATGACCGGCCGGCAGTGCCACCTGAAACGGCTCCGTATAGAGCGTCAGGGTTTCAATGCCAGGCTCCTCGAACGGCAGCGAAATAATGATCGCATCCAGTTCGCCCCGCTTGAGCTTCTCCGCCAGCCTGGCAGTAAAGTTCTCTTCCAGCAGCAGCGGCATGTGCGGTGCCAACGCGTGCAAGCGGGGGATCAGCTGCGGCAACAGGTAGGGCGCAATGGTATAAATCGCGCCCAGCCGCAACGGCCCCGCCAGCGGATCCTTGCTGTGCTGCGCCAGCGCCTTGAGATCACCGGCCAGCTCCAGAATATGCGCCGCCTGCTCGACAATGCGCGTGCCGGCCGGCGTCACCGTCACTTCGCTGCTGCCGCGCTCGAACAACACCACGCCCAGCTCGTCTTCAAGCTTCTTGATGCCCACGCTCAGCGTAGGCTGGGACACAAAACAGGCCTCCGCCGCCCGGCCAAAATGAAGCGCGCGGGCAACAGCGACGATGTAGCGCAGTTCGGTGAGAGTCATGGAGAGAGTGTAACCCAAGCCGAGTGGGCATCGAACAGTGGCCGCGCCACCCGCTTCCTGAGCGCAATAAATGGCTCGCGTGAACCCTGGCCGCGATACCGGTCAAACTGCCTGCAGACATGCCCGGTTAGCTCGCCCTCATGCTGCCACGCGCAGCGGTGTAATTCCCTTTCATTCGTGCTCCGTAACGCACGCCGGATAGCGCGTGGGATAGATATGGCCTGCGCCCCCATTACCTTTGTATGATGGGGGCAAGTCAATGCCGTTACCGGTTCGGTGAGCGGGTAATGGAAAAATAAAGGAGCAATATGAATAGCAGGGTTCTACTGGGGATGGCATGGCTGCTGCTCATGGCCTGGATTCCCGTCGCCGAAGCCCAGGATACGGCGGAGCATCCTGCCGCGCTGGTGGGCACGCAGTTTGAATATACCGTCCAGCCCGGCGATTCCCTGACCAGCATCGGCGCCCGCTTCGGCATAGCGCAGCCCGTTCTTGCGCGGATGAACGGCATAAAATACAGCGCCATACTGCATCCTGGTCAATTATTGCAGATCGACAACCGCCACATCGTTCCGGAATGGCTGGCGGAGGGCATCCTGATCAACCTGCCGCAACGCATGCTGTATTATTTTCAGGCAGGCAATCTGCTGGCCCATTATCCGGTTGCGTTGGGACGCCCGGACTGGCCCACACCAGCGGGGCGCTTCACGGTGGTCAACCTCCAGGAAAACAAGACGTGGCTTGTGCCCAAGTCCATCCAGGAGGAAATGCGACGGGAGGGTAAGGTCGTAAAAACCGAGGTGCCGCCCGGGCCGGACAACCCGCTAGGCAAATACTGGATTGGACTGAGTCTTCCCGCTATCGGCATTCACGGCACCATCGCCCCGGCGAGCATCTACCATTTCCAGAGTCACGGCTGCATCCGTCTGCACCCGGATGACATCGCGGCACTTTTTCAGCATGTACGCCTGGATCAGACCGGCGTGATCATTTATGCGCCTGTGCTGCTGGCACGCCTTGCAGATGGCCGTATCTTTCTTGAGGTGAACCGGGACATTTATAAAAAGGGAATCAATGCGCTGGCTCTGGTGGAAAACTCAGCCCGAATCCAGGGGTTCAGTGACCTGCTGGACTGGGAGAAGGTGAAAGACACAATTCGGCTGAAGGAAGGACTGGCCCGTGAAGTGGGGTTGCCCGCCCCGGCGCCAACCCTGTCCACGCAGATGCGGGCAGGGTCCGGCAGTAGCGGGTTTGAACATTTTCCGGAAAAAGATGCACAGCACGCCAAATGACGAAACGCGTCAGCTTCTCCAGAAAATTCCTATGTGCGATAACGCACAGAACATTTTTAAATAGCAAGCTATTATGATTAAACGATCACGATGCAAGATCGTTTAGGTAAAGGCGGGCGGCCGGGATTTTTCAAAAATGGCTTATACCCACGTCATTCTAAATATGCGGAGAAACAATCATGAATTCGACAAAAAAACTAATTATTGCCGGCATTGCTGCGGCACTACTGCCAACGATGGCGATGGCGGCGTATCCCACTAACTATGGCTATCTGGTCGATTCGAGCGGAAAGGTCGTCAAAGACAACTACGGCGAGTGCTGGCGTACCGGCTACTGGACGCCAGCAATGGCGAACGAGGAATGCGATCCTAATCTGGTGAAAAAACCAGAGCCTGTGGCGGAAGCTCCTGCTCCAGCACCTGAAGCTACACCCGCACCTGCACCGGTGGCAGCTATGCCGCAGACAGTCAACTTGTCTGCTGACGCGTTGTTCGACTTCAACAAATCGACGCTGAAACCCGCGGGCAAAACAACGCTGAACGATTTGGTGCGTGATCTCAATGCCACGAAATACGACGAAATCCAGGTTACCGGCCATACCGACCGCATCGGCAGCAAAGCATACAATCAGAAGCTTTCGGAACAGCGCGCGGATTCGGTGAAGGATTATCTGGTAAGCCAGGGCGTCCCAGCTGACAAGATTAGCGCAAAGGGCGTAGGCGAGACCCAACCGGTTACCAAACCGGGTGAATGCGTTGGCCGCAAGAGTCCAAAGCTCATCGCTTGCCTGCAGCCTGACCGCCGCGTGGAAGTTGTAGTAACCGCTACCAAAGAGCCAGCAGCAAACTAACAGCTAACCGGAACCTGCTGCTTGGCGCGCTTTTGCAGCAGGTCATCCGCGCTTTGCATTTGAATTGTTTAGCCAAAAACAATTCAAATTTTCTATTGACCGTTCTATCAAGGCGATGAAGGATAAAACGCCTCAAGACGGCAAGCGGGCTATTGCGCAAAACCGTTTTAAATCTCAGGGAATCGCTATGCATAAATTAACCATAGGTGCCATCGTTGCGGCATTGGCGGTATCAGGCTGCGCCGACATGACACCCACCCAGCGCGGCACTGCGACGGGCGCAGGTATTGGCGCGGGCGTCGGCGCCATCATCGGCGCGGCCACTGGCGGCGGAGGTGGAAGCCGTACTGCGACGGGTGCGGCCCTGGGCGGCGTGGCTGGCGCAGTTGCCGGCAATATCTGGTCCAACAGAATGGAAAACCAGAAACGCGCAATGGAACAAGCCACACAGGGAACAGGCGTACAGGTCAGCCAGACGGCCGATAACCGCTTAAAACTGGATATCCCCAGCGACATTTCGTTCGATACCAACCGTTCGGACATCAAACCCAATTTCCGACCCGTCCTGGATAAATTTGCTGCCAGCCTGGTCGACAATCCCTATACCGTGGTGACTATTGTCGGCCATACCGACAATACCGGCAGCGACTCGATCAATGACCCGTTATCTGTCGCGCGCGCCGCACGCACGCGCGATTATCTGGTAACGCGCGGCGTCGCATCCGGACGTTTCACTGTCGATGGCCGCGGTTCGCACGAACCCGTCGCTTCGAACAACAGCGAAGCCGGTCGTGCCCAGAACCGCCGTGTGGAAATTTTTGTGGCCGAGCCGCAGCGGTAAACAGCCTGGCCGCGCAGCACCCTCGCTGCGCGGCTTCGTTTTTTTACGCGCAACGCCTGGAGTGTCTTGTGGTTCCACTTGCTTCCGGCCCGTTGGCCGCCTTCATTTTCACCCAAAATCCCCTATAAAAAGCAAACGCACTTGGCCGCCTTGCCGCCAGTAACGGGCTAGCTGATAGTTAATATCGATTACCCCGTTTGAAATAAACAATTGGTTAAATGATGTTGTGTGGGTTTGAATGAAGACTGTACATGCGCACGTGTGTTTGTACGGAATGTTCACTATGCAGACTAAAGGAGATGAAAATGAGCGAATGCCCTTACATGACCACCGCCGCCGGTACGCCGGTAGCGGACAACCAGAACTCCGAGACAGCCGGCCCGCGCGGCCCGGTGCTGATGCAGGACTATCAGTTGATGGAGAAAATGGCGCACTTCAACCGCGAGCGCGTGCCGGAACGGGTGGTACACGCCAAGGGCGCAGGTGTGCCTACGGCACATTCACGGTGACCCGCGTGTCATAAGATCGTAGTCGGACTCCAAATCGGACCAAGTCATTGGATTCAAACTGTCAATGGAGAAACACATGTCAACCGAAACGAAATGCCCATTCCATCACACCGCCGGCACTGGAAAGTCGAACCAGGACTGGTGGCCGAACCAACTCAACCTGAATATCCTGCACCAGCATTCCCCCCAGTCCAATCCTATGGGCGCGGATTTCAACTACGCCGAAGAATTCAAGCACCTCGACCTAGCGGCTGTGAAGAAGGACCTCCAGGCCCTGATGACCGACTCGCAGGACTGGTGGCCGGCGGATTACGGTCACTACGGCCCTTTTTTCATTCGCATGGCGTGGCACAGTGCCGGGACTTACCGCACCGGCGACGGACGTGGCGGCGCAGGGCATGGCAACCAGCGTTTCGCACCCCTCAACAGCTGGCCCGATAACGTCAACCTCGACAAGGCGCGCAGGCTGCTTTGGCCGATCAAGCAGAAGTACGGCAAGAAAATCTCCTGGGCCGACCTCATCGTTCTCACGGGTAACGTCGCCATGGAATCGATGGGCTTCAAGACCTTCGGTTTCGCCGGCGGACGCGAAGACATCTGGGCACCGGAGATCGACGTCTACTGGGGCAATGAAGACAAGTGGCTGGACGACAAGGCGCGCTATTCCGGCGAACGCGACCTCGAAAATCCGCTCGCTGCGGTTCAGATGGGCCTGATCTACGTCAATCCGGAAGGTCCGGGCGGCAACCCGGATCCGCTCGGGTCAGGTCGGGACGTTCGCGAGACGTTCGCACGCATGGCGATGAACGACGAAGAGACGGTGGCGCTCACCTGCGGCGGCCACACCTTCGGCAAATGCCACGGCGCCGGTCCGGCCACGCACGTGGGACCGGAGCCCGAAGCCGCGCCCATCGAGCAGATGGGCCTGGGCTGGAAGAGCAGCTTCAAAAGCGGCAAGGGCGGCGACCAGATCGGCAGCGGTCTGGAAGGTTCGTGGACGCCGACCCCGACCCAATGGGACATGAGCTATCTCGACATGCTGTTCGGCAACGAGTGGGTCGTGGAGAAAAGCCCGGCGGGCGCCTGGCAGTGGACGCCGAAGCGGGAGACCGACAGCAACCAGGCGCCGGCCGCCGACGATCCGTCGAAGCGGGTCCAGATCATCATGACCGCTGCGGACATGGCGATGCGCACGGATCCGATCTATGAACCGATTGCGCGGCGCTTCCACAAGAACCCGGAAGCATTCGCCGATGCCTTTGCCCGCGCCTGGTTCAAGCTGACCCACCGTGACATGGGCCCGCGTTCGCGCTATCTCGGCTCCGAAGTGCCTGCCGAAGAGCTGGTCTGGCAAGACCCTATCCCCGCCGTCGATCATGCCTTGATCGACGACCAGGACGCCGCCGCCCTCAAGGCCAAGATCCTGGCGTCCGGGCTGTCTGTCGCGGAGCTGGTCTCGACCGCCTGGGCCTCGGCGTCCACGTTCCGTGGCTCCGACAAGCGTGGCGGCGCGAACGGCGCGCGCATTCGCCTCGCGCCGCAGAAGGACTGGGAAGCCAACCAGCCTGACCAACTGGCAAAAGTGCTCGGTAAGCTCGAAGGCATCCAGCGCGAGTTCAGCAGCAGCGGCAAGAAGGTCTCGCTGGCCGATCTGATCGTGCTGGCGGGTTGCGCCGGCGTCGAGCATGCGGCGAAGAATGCCGGTCACGCCGTGACGGTTCCCTTCACGGCGGGGCGCATGGACGCCTCGCAGGAGCAAACCGATGCGAACGCCTTCGCCGTGCTTGAACCGATCGCGGACGGCTTCCGCAACTACCAGAAGGCCAAGTACTCCGTCTCGGCCGAGGAGCTGCTGCTCGACAAGGCGCAGTTGCTGACGCTCACCGCACCCGAGATGACGGTTCTGGTGGGTGGCATGCGCGCCCTGAATGCCAACTTCGGACAGTCCCAGCACGGTGTCTTCACCAAACAGCCGGGGGCGCTCACCAACGACTTCTTCGTCAACCTGCTCGACATGGGCACGAGCTGGAAACCGGTGTCGGATGCTGAAGACGTGTTTGAAGGGACCGACCGCGTAACGGGCGAACGCAAGTGGACCGGCACCCGCATCGACCTGATCTTCGGTTCGAATTCCCAGTTGCGGGCTTTGGCTGAAGCCTATGGCAGTTCGGACGCACAGGAGAAGTTCGTCCATGATTTTGTAGCGGCTTGGAACAAAGTGATGAACCTTGATCGCTTCGATCTCGCGTGATCCCGGGTGCACCGGCTCGGACACCGCTACAAGGCCGATCCGGATTACGGTAGTCGGGGTGCCGACGGACTGAGCATCAACCTCGGCGCAATCATCGGCAAGGTCGCGTAATTTTAGACTGATGCAAACCACCGCCCCGGCCTGCGCCATGCAGCCGGGGCGGTGGCGTTTCAGACGGCCGGATTTTGCAACATCTCCGCGATAATTTTAACCACCTGCTGCGCCCCGTTCGACCGCACCGGTGGCGGGGACGGTTGCGCCCATAGCGCAGCCAGGTCACTCTCTAGCTCACCGCTGGCGATGGCCGCTGCCGACACCTCCAGACAGCGACCATTTCGTACCAGCCAGTCAACCAGATACGATTCTTCCGGCCAGTCTTCGCGGCTCAGGTAGAGCAGCGGCACGGCGTTGACTGCCGCCTCGGTAAACAGGCCATAGCCGGGCTTGCCCAGCACCGCGTCGCACGCGGCGAGCAGGTCGGTGAAGGCCATGCCCAGCGGCTCGAAGGCATGCGCGTCAGCATGCTGTACGCGCCAGTCCTGCTGCACCAGCCATGTCACCCCGGGCAGGCGCGGCCAGGTTTCCATCGGCGGCCTGAAATGCATGCCGCCCATATTCACCAGCACCAGCCGCTGGTCGGGCTGCAACCCCAGCTGTTTGTTGATGTGCGCCCGATCTGGCAGACCGCGCCGGGCAACCGGGGCCACGGCGACGCGGTTAGGCAGGTCATGCATGGGCATGGCGGGTTCGAGGCGGATGAAGTGCTCCGCCCCGGCGTAAGCCGCGCGCATCTCGCCCAGTATTTCAGCGGCTTCCGGACGCCCGCCGCAATAATGCGCGTAGATATCCGCCCAGTTGAGCGAGCACAGCCCGGCCGCAGCGATGCCTGCGCGTTCGGCCGCGGCCAGCGGCAGGTAGGCGACGTTGGAGAGCACCACGTCGGGCGCAGCATGGCGCAACAGCGCGGTGTAATCCGCCACATGCCGCGCCCAGTCGCGATGGAATGCCTGATAGCCGCGTGCACTGACATCGGCATCCACTTCCACTGCGCTGGTCATCGCCATGATGACGTCGCTGGCAGACTGGATGTGGGTGAAGGGCACGCGTATGCGGCGCGCGATGACTTCACGCGGAGCGGCACATTTCACCGTCAGGCGCAGATCGGGGTGGCGTATCGCGCAGGCGTTGATGACCTCGGCGGCCTGCGCTAAATGGCCGTAGCCGTGAAAGGAAATGTCGAGCCAAAGATGCATGAAATGTTCAGGGTGCGTTGGGGTAGTGCGTAATTTTATCCCGGAAAACGCACCTCGACGCGCAGCCCTGCGCCTGCCGGGTTATCGGTAAGCGCCACCACCGCGCCATGCTGCTCGGCAATGTTCTGCACGATCGCCAGTCCCAGCCCGCTGCCGGTGACGCCGCTGCCTTCGCGCCGGTAAAAGCGGTCGAATACGCGTTCGCGCTCTTCCATGGGAATGCCCGGCCCGCTATCCAGCACGCTGAGTACGGGCTGGCCGTTCGCCCGCTGCGCATTCACATCCACCCGCCCGCCGGGCGGCGTGTAGCGGATGGCGTTGTCGACCAGATTGCCGAGCAGGATGCGCAAGCTGTCGGCGTCTCCCTGCGTGCTCACCTCCCCGGCATCCGCCGCGACGCCCAGATCAATGTTGCGGCGCTCCGCCAGCGGGCTATGGTCGGCGACCACCTGCCGGGCAAGCGCGGCCAGATTCACCGCAGCAAACTCACGCGTTGCCATGCGCGGTTCCTGGCGTGCCAATGTGAGCAGTTGCGCAACCAGGTGGGTGGCACGATCCAGGCGTTCGTGCAGTTTGGCGATGGCTGCTTCGCGCGCGGCCGGGGTATCGGCGCGTTCGGCCAGTTGCAGTTGCAGCTTTAACGCGGCGAGCGGGGTGCGCAGTTCATGCGCGGCATCGGCGACAAATGCGCGCTGGGTGGCAAGCGCCTCATCGAGGCGTTCCAGCAGATTATTCAAGGCGTCCACCAAGGGGCGTATTTCCGGCGGGAGATTGTCGTTTGGCAACGCCTGCATGGCATCGGGACTACGCCGCCGCAACGCATCGGCGACACGCTGCAGCGGCGCCAGGCTCCGCCCCACCGCCACCCATATGAGCAATGCCAGCGCCGGAATCAAAATGGCAAACGGCAACAGCGAGCGCGCGGCCAGCCCGGCGGCCAGTTCCTGGCGCACAGAAGTAGGCTGCGCTACCTGGATAATACGGTCATGCCGTGTAATCGCGTAAACGCGCCACTGCTCATCCCGGGTCGTAACCGTATGAAACCCGGTGGGCGGATAGCGCGGCAAAGCCAGGTTCCGATTGGAGGCATACAGCGGCTGCCCGTTGCCGTCCCACACCTGCACCACGATATCCTGATCTTCCTCCGGGTCGGGCCCCCATAACGGCGGCGTAGGCAAAGTCAGTTGCGCGGGCAGGGAGGCGGCCATCTGCTTGAGCTGGTAGTCAAACAACTCGTTGGCTTCCTCGTGCACCTGCAGATACAGCACAGCGCCTGCCAGCAGCGTGCTCGCCAGCATTCCGCCCAATAGCCAGATCAGCAACTGCTGGCGCAGGGGTCTCATGCTGCGCTGGTCACTTTGTAGCCGACGCCGCGCACGTTGCGGATGAAGTCGGCACCGAGTTTTTTGCGCAGGCGGTGGATATACACCTCGACCGCGTTGCTCTCGATTTCCTCATTCCAGCCGTAGAGTTTTTCCTCCAGCTGCGCCAGCGACAACACCCGGCCGGGCGGATCGAGCAGCGCCTGCAACAGCGCAAACTCGCGCGCCGACAAGGTCAGCAGCTGACCCTGAAAACTGGCCTCATGGCTGGCCGGGTCGAGGGTGAGTCCGGCATGGCTGATGCCCGGCTGGGCACGTCCGGCGTGACGCCGCAACAGGGCACGCACGCGCGCAAACAGCTCGTCCAGATCGAACGGCTTGACCAGATAATCGTCCGCGCCTGCGTCCAGCCCCTTGACCCGATCCGGGGTGGCATCGCGCGCGGTGAGAATCAGCACCGGCGCTACGCCGCCGCGCTTGCGGTAATCTGCCAGCACTTCCAGCCCCTGCTTTTTCGGCAGCCCCAGATCCAGCAGCACCAGGTCGTACACCTGATTGCCCAGCGCCAGTTCTGCATCGCGCCCGTCGCGCACCCAGTCCACGGCGTAGTTCTCGCTGTGCAAACCTTCCTGCACGCTTTCGCCGATCATCGCGTCATCTTCCACCAGCAGTATGCGCATCGCTCTTCCTGATCAATCCGGGTGGGCACCCTCGGGCGCATTTTCCAGCACCTTGCCGGTTTGCGCGTCCACGCCGACCTCCTGTGTCACCTTGCCGTGACGGATATCGAAAGAATAACGCAAACCACTGCCGCCATTTTCCTTTTCCAGCTCCTCGTCTGTGATCTTGCCGGGGTGTGCCTTGAGGGCGATGGCGCGTGCTGCCGTGATGCCTACTTTGGCATCACGAGCCAATTTTTGACCGGTGTAAGCGTGGGCGGAAACGACGCCGCCCAAAAGGGCGGCTGCCATTACCAGGGAAATGAGGCGTGGGCCGCGAACGGTTTTTAATGCATGCTTACTCATGATATTGCTCCTGATCCAGTCAATGCGGACAGGCGAGATTGCCTTACCGAGATTGCATTCTGGACCGGGCAACTTAAGGCAGACTTAAAGTACGTTACGGCTGGGGAATGGCTGCTCAGCCAGAGATTGAGCCTGTCTCAGCGGCGGACGGCTGGCCATAAAGCCATTGCGTATCAACAAAATACAATGGCATGATGCATGTCGGTACTATTAAAAAATGTCCAGACGCCAGCATCCGATTAATTACTGTTGGGCATAATGGGAAATCACATGGCAGAGGAATCGAAATCGCTAGGTGCTGTAGCGGCAATTCTCGCTGCCTTGCCCTCAGAAGTTAAAGGCATCCTTAGCTTTATGCTCTTATTCGTTGCCTTCTTCGCGATGATGAGCACCCTCTTAAACATGCCTACATTTTTCAAGAATCTCGTGGCATCGTCGGGCCCCAAAGAGCTTTGCTGGGAGCTTAAGGAGGTTCAGGGGATAGCATTCAAATTTAATAAATGCACTGGCGAAGCAATTCAGGTTGAAGTAAAAACAGTTACACCTGCACCGGGAGGAAATAAGCTTTGAGGTACATGCCCAAGCCGGCGTTCAAGCGGGACGCCGCAAAAGCCGGTGCCCCTTAATTCTAAATTAGAATTGGTTAATCCTCTTCAGACGGCCCCTTGGACAACAAGAAACTTACAGTGGTAATAGGCGCAGGAGCTAGTCGCGAGCTCGGCCTGCCGACCGGCGCTGAGTTAAAGTCGACGATATCTTCACTGCTGGATATAACGTTCGAACGCGGCCTCCGTCAACAGAGCGGCGACTCTCAAATCTACGAAGCTCTACGGCTACACGTCCAGGATTCCGAAAATCAGAGGGAAGGAATAAATCCGTACTTGTACGCGGGTTGGAGGATCAGAGATGCGATGCCTCAGGCCATCTCAATCGATAATTTTATAGATACACACCAAGGGGACGCAAAGATCGAGTTGTGCGGAAAGCTCGCAATCGTCAAGAGCATTCTCGATGCTGAGCGGAAAAGCTTGCTATTCATCGATCCAAACTCAAGCAAGAACAAGATTAACTTTACTCGGACCGATGCAACTTGGGTGAATCCATTTTTTAGAATCGTTACCGAAAATTGCAGGGCAACCGAATTACAAAGCAGACTATCCAAGATCACACTGATCGTATTCAACTACGATAGGTGCATAGAGCATTACCTTTACTGGTCAATTCAGAACTATTATGGGGTGGGTGCACAAGAGGCCGCAGATCTGGTCAATACAATGGACATTTATCACCCCTATGGAACCGTGGGCCGTCTGCCTTGGCAAAATGAGTCGAGCAATGTGGGCTTCGGCGCCGAGTTAGGCCCCACCCAGCTACTGTCCATTGCTAGGCAAATAAAGACGTTTACGGAGGGCACCGACCCAGACTCCTCTGAAATTGCAGAGATCAGAAATGCTACTAGCACGTCGGCACGTCTTCTCTTCTTAGGATTCGCGTTCCATAAACTGAATATGGAATTACTTTGCAGTAAGGTTCAACTACCTAGCCCGGATCAATACAAGCGAATATTTGCTACAGCAATGGGCATCTCCAGAAACGACTCTGAAGAGATTGCCAACGACCTCGCGACACTGGGAAACTGCCCAACGTCACGGGTTCAGGTTAGAACGGATCTTGTTTGCCATGCAGTTTTTTCAGAATACGCACGCGGACTCTCGTTGCTATAAGCAACAGTTTAACGACTCATTCAAGAGAAACACTTCCTATTGGAAGCACCCCTTAATTCCAAGGCCATCTTGCACGCCGCATTACCCTGACGCAAACCATCAATCGTCATTGTCGTCGTTCCAGTCGCGGTGCTGGCGAACCTGCCGGTAACCACCGCGATAATCGCCGCCGTAGCCACCGCGATTTTCCCCGACAGCCACGTTCACGTCGATGAAGCGACCCGGATTGTAGGGCAGCGTGGTGCTCATGTTGCGGCCGCGGTAGCGATACACCACGTTGTAGCCGGACACCACCTGACGATAGTTGTCGCGGGTCTGGCAACGCTCCACCTGGCGCGGCTGATAGTAGCCATCGCCGCGGCGGCCATTGCTGCTGATGTTGTCGCCCACCAGTGCGCCGGTCACCGCACCTACCGCAGTCGCTGCAGTGCGGCCATTGCCCTGACCCACGGTATTGCCAAGCAGTCCGCCGACCACGCCGCCGATGATCGCGCCGCCGTAGGAGCGCGGCTCACTTCTGTATTCGGTGCCGACCGTTTCTGTCCAGCACTCGCGGCGCGGTTCGTTCACCTGCTGATAGATCGGCGTGGAGGAAAGGACACGCGCGCGGTCGCTGAAATACTCGGGGCGGTCTGCCAGTGCAGCCGTGCTCAGCGTCATCAGGGCAATTGCGCCGGCAGTCAGTTGGGTTGTACGCATGATTCATCTCCTTGTCGTGATGTGGCGATCCGTTTTCGAATCCACGCCTGCATCATGACCGGCAGGCGTTTCTGCGCCATTTCCGAATGCGGCCAAACTGTAACAGTGTGTTACGCGGCTGATGCGTCTGCCTTGCCTGCCAGCAGCCAGTACAGCACCGGCATCACCAGCAGCACCAGCGGCAGCTGTACCGTCAAACCGGCGATGATGGCCACCGCCAGCGGCTGCTGCATGGCGGAGCCCTGACCGATGGCGAAGGCCAGGGGCAGCAGGGTGAGAATGGCGGCAAAGGTAGTCATGGCGATGGGGCGCATGCGGTTTTTGCCGGCCTCGATCAGCGCTTGCGGAAACGGCATTTCACGGATCAGATCGCGGTACTCGGAAAAGTAGAAAATCGCGACTTCGGTGACGATGCCAATAATCATGGTCATGCCCATCATCGCGGAGATGTTGAGTTCGATGCCGGTCACCCATAGCCCGATGAATACTGCCGATACCGCCAGCAGCGGAATGGCGAGTATCGCCAGTGCCATGCGGAAGCTTTCGTACAAAAACAGCAACAGCAGAAACACCAGACCGACGGCGGCGACGAATACCGCCATCAAGCCCTTGAAGGCAATTTGCTGCTGCTTGTAAACGCCGCCCAGCTCGAAGTACATGCCTTTGGGCAGCAGGTTCGGCTGCGCCATTATTTTCTGGATATCGGCGATGACCGATCCCATCGAGCGCCCGCTGATGCGCCCTGTCACTGCCACCATGCGCTTGAGGTTCTCGCGCCGGATTTGCGGCTGGCCGCTGATCGGCACAATCTGCGCCACGCGACTGAGCGGGAACACATGCCCGTCGGGCGCACGGATCAACAGCTTGCCCACGTCCGGGGTGATGGCACGCTGCTGCTGCGGAATCCATACGCGCACGCCGACCAGTTTCGGCCCCTTCTGCATTTGCGTGGTTACCACGCCGGACAGATAACCGTTCAGCGTCTGCGTGATGCTGTCCGGGTTCATCCCCTCCAGCGCCGCCTTGACCCGATCCACGCGGATCTCCAGCGCGTCGCCGGCCGGGTTGATGCCGTCGCGCGTATCCACCACGCCGGCTACCTTGCTGATCGCTGCCTGCATTTTCTTCGCGCTCGCCGAGAGTTCGTCCGGGTTATCGGAAAACAGCTTGATTTCGATCGGCTGCGGCACCGAAGTGAGGTCGCCGATGACGTCTTCCATCAGCTGCGCCAGTTCGATTTTGAGACCGGGCACTTTCTGTTCGACCTGGCTGCGGATGTCGTCCATCACCGTCTCGATCGGCAGGCGCTTGCCCGCTTTCAGGCGGATAAAGAAGTCGCCCTCGTTGGCCTCGGTGATACCGCCGCCCAGTTGCGTGCCGGTGCGGCGCGAGTAAGTGTCCACATACGGATTGGCCTTGATGATGGCTTCCACCTGCTGCAACAGGCGGTCGGTTTCGGTGAGCGAGGTGCCGGGTGCGGCACGGTAGTCGAGAATGAAGCCGCCTTCGTCCATGGACGGCATGAAGCCAGAACCGACCCGGTTGAACGCAAGCACACCCACGCCGAGCAGGGGCACGATCAGCAGCAGAATCAGCACCGGCCGCGCCAGCACGCGCTGCATCAGCGCGGCGTAACGACGGTGCATCCATTCGGTCAGGCGCCCGCCTTCCTTCTGGTTGGCGTCCTTTTCGGTGAGAAAATGATCCGCCAGCAGCGGCACCGCCAGCCACGTCACCAGAAAGGAAATGATCAGTCCCGAGGCCATGGTCAGCGACAGCGCCTTGAAGAATGCGCCGGTCACGCCGGTCAGAAATGCCAGCGGCAAAAAGATGATGATGGTGGAAGCCGACGAGCCCGCCAGCGGGCGCATGAATTCCATCGCCGCCGCCATCACCCGGCCATGATGCTCGCCACTGGCGCCGCGCAGCCGCCGCACGATGTGCTCGATCATCACGATCGCATCGTCGATGATCAGCCCCACCGCCGCTGCCATGCCGCCCAGCGTCATGATGTTGAAGCTCATGCCCAGGACATACAGCAACACCACCGTCGCTGCCAGCACGGTGGGTACGACAACGGCGGCGATCAGGGTGATTTTGATGTTGCGCAGAAAGGCGAACAGCACCAGCACCGCCAGCCCGGTGCCGATCATGATCGCATCGCGCACGCTGGCGGCAGAGTCCAGCACCAGCACGCTCTGGTCGTACCAGTTGGCGAGCTTCACCCCTGCCGGCAGTTGCGAGTGATAGGCGGCGAGCTTGGCCTGCACGTCGCGCGCAATCTGCACGCTGTTGCTGCCGGGTTGCTGGTAGATATTGAACAGCACCGCCGGACGGCCATCGGCATTCACCTTGATCCACTGCGGCACGACGCCGTCGCTCACCTGCGCCACATCGTTCAGGCGCACAATGCCGCTGGTTCCGCTCCTGATGACGGTGCTGCCGATCTGGCGCACGTTTTTCAGGCGCGCATCGGCAATCGCCAGATACAGCTTGTAATGGTCTTCCAGCCGCCCCACAGCGGTGACCACATTGGCCGCGCTCAACGCCTGCGCCACGTCGGTCAGGGTCAGTCCATACGCCAACAATCGCGCCGGATCCACAGTGACTTCGTATTCCTCCTGCGCACCGCCGATCACCTCGATGCGCGCCACGCCATTGACGCTGGAGAGCAGCGGGCGCAACTGATAACGCGCCAGATCGTAGAGCGCGGTTTGCGACTGCGTGGTCGAGGTCAGGCTGTACGCCAGAATCGGGAATACCGTCGGGTCCATGCGCTTGGTCGACAGCCGGGTGCCCGGCGGCAGATTCGGCAGTATCTGGGTAATCGCCTGATTCACCTGCGAGGTCGCCAAGCCCATGTCGATGCCCCAGTCGAAGCTCACCGATACCTCCGCCGTACCCCGGCTGGTGGTGGAACGCACATCGCGCACGCCGGGCACGCGCCGCACCGCCTCCTCCACCGGCTGAGTCACCGCCAGCATCATCAGGTCCGCCGGGCGGTCACCCGCGTCCAGCGATACCAGCACACGCGGAAAATCCACGTTGGGAAACAGGGTCACCGGCAACCTGAATGCGGCCAGAGCGCCCGCCAGTGCCAGCAGCACCAACAGGAACAGTATCGAGCGCCGATGCCCCTGCATCCACTGGGTGAAGTTCATCGTCTGCTCCCGCGTACCGCCATCCCGTCCTGCAATTCATAATTGCCCAGGCTGACCACCGGCTGTCCGGGATTGAAGTCGCCGCTCACCGCCACCATGCCGCCCTGCTCCAGCCCGGTGTGCACCTTTACCCGGCGCGCCTTGCCCGCCTGCACCTGAAACAGATACGCGCCCTGCGCATCGCGCAGCACGGCGGAGCGCGGCACCACCCAGGCTGACTGCTGGCCGAGCTGGATGTTGGCGCGCACGCGCGTGCCGGCAATCAGGCCACCGTTGGGCACTTCCACCAGCACGTCGACGAACTGGGTTTGCGGATTGACCATGCCGAACACCTGGGTCACCCGTCCCATGACCCGGCGCGCGTCATTGAATACCGACGCCACACTCACCGCCATGCCCGGACGCACCCGCGTCACGTCTTCCGGCTCCACCCCCAGCACCACGCGCTGACCGCCGGCGCGTGCCAGCTGCAGCACCGGCGCACCGGCAGCCAGGCGGTCGCCCTGCGCGGCCGAAATGCTCGCCACCACCCCGTCAAACGGCGCGGCAACGCGTTCCAGACTGCGCCCGTTGCCCATTTTTTGCTGTGCCTGCAAAGCTGCCCGGGCATCCGCCAGGGATTTTTTCGCCGCCGCCAGCTGCGATTGCGTGGCGAGTTGCTCGCTCACCAGTTGCTCGATACGCGCCACTTCGCTCGCGGCAAAACGCACCGCCACACTGGCCTGCCGGTAGCTCAACGCAGCCTCCGTACCGGTACCGAATTCCAGCAGCGGCGCGCCTTTTTTCACCACTTGCCCGACATTCACCAGCAGGCTGAGCACCTGCCCGGCGCGCGGCAGGCTGATGTTCTGCAGGCTGCGCGTATCCGGCGACACCACGCCGTAGCCGGATATCGTGTCGGTCATCATCTGCTGTTTCAGCGCCACGGTTTGCACCGCTACGCTAGGGGTATCGGCTGCCCACACCGGGCTGGCTGCAAGCAGCCAGCCCAGCAAAATAATTTCACGGCGCATTATTTGGCACTCCTGCTGCTTTTGGTTTGTTCGGGAAGGTTCGGGCCCAGCAGGGTTTCCAGCGCGATCTGTTGTTCCATCAGGGCCTCCTGCAAATTGATGGCTTCGGTCTGTTTATCCAGCAGCGCGGTTTGCAGCCGCACATAATCAGGGGCGGCCAGATTGCCCGCGCGGAAGGCTGCCGCAGCGCGCTGGGCAACGCTTTGCAGTTGTTTCACACCCTGGCGTGTGCGTTGCAACTGGGTTTGCAACAAAGGCTGATTTTCCAGCGCAATGGCGACCTCGCTGTAGGCGCTGTTGAGGCGATCCTGGTATGCATCGAACAATTTTGTGCGGGTGGCATTTTCAATCGCGATATTGCCGCGGTTGCGGTTGAAAATCGGCAGGCTCAGGGTCAGGCCAAAACCCATGGTGTACAGGCCGCTGGTGTCACGCGCCCGGGTCAGCCCGACATTGAGCGCCGGGAATTGTGCCAGTACCGCACCGCGAAATTTTTCTTCCCGGGAGCGATAGCCCGCTTGCAGCGCCTGCAAATCCGGGCGCTGATTGAGCCGCTCGACCAAACCTTTTTGTAGCGCTGCGGCATCCATCAGCACCGCATGCGGCTCGCCCGTCAGTGTCAGCGGCGCGGTGGACAGCAGCCCCAGCAAGCCGTTCAGACTGGCGCGATTCTGCAAACGGCTGCGTTCCAGTTCGTTGATTTGGCGCTCAATGCTTTGCAACGCAACCAGATCGGCGCCGGCCAGATCGACGGTGACATTGCCCGCCGCCAGAGCCTGCTGGCTAAGTTGATATCGATCCGCCAATAGCTTGCGCACAGCCTGCAACTGTGCCATCAACGCCTGCTGCGCAGTGAGCCGGGTGAACAGCAGACGCGCCTGGCTCACCACTTGCCACTCCTGCCACAGCAGATCCAGGTTCACCCGCTGCGTTTCCGCCCGCGCCGCGCCCTTGCGCGAGGAGCGCAGCAACAGCGCGTTGACGTCGTAGTTCAGATTGAGGTTGAAGGCATTGGTATTGCCAACCGTGCCATTGGTGGGATGGTCGGCAGTGAAGCCCAATTGCGGATCGGGCAGCAGCCCGGCGGCGAAGGACTGGGCGCGGGCGATGCCGAGCGCATCCCTGGCCTGCCTGAGTTGCGGATTATTGGCGACGGCCAGCATCGCCACTTCGTCCATGTCCAGCCCGTCGGCAGGGTTGAACAGGTGGCTGGACAGATTGCGGAACGGCAAGCGTGCCGGGTCGAGCGTGATCGACCCGGCCGACTGCGGCAAGTCCACCTGCACGGGCAAAGGTTTGGGCGCGTAAGTGGTGCAGGCCGAGAGTGCACCCAGCAGCAAAACCAGCGCAGAAATTTTAAGCTGCATGGATTTCCTTTTTCTGTTTCAAGACCGCTTCCACCCAGGCACTGCGGCAAATACGTCTTCTATCATTTCGGCGAGCATGGACGGAGACTACCCGAGCGATTATTAACAGAAACTTAAAGGGCGCCTCTAAAGCCGAAAAAAAAGCCCATACGGATAAACCGGATGGGCTGTGTGAGGCAATATCGCCTGATCATCATCGCAAGGCGGATAGCAGAAACATTCCTTATCTACGCCTGCCGCGCTGCTGGCCGGCGTAATCGCGGGCAAACTGCCAGGCCACGCGTCCGGAGCGCGCGCCACGCTCCAGCGACCATTGCAGCGCAGCGCGGCGCATGGCTTCGGGGTCTTTGATCGTCGCACCCAGGGCATCAAGCCAGGTTTGCACGATGGCGAGATACACATCCTGGTCGAACGGGTAAAACGACAGCCACAGACCGAAGCGCTCCGACAGCGAGATTTTTTCTTCTACCGCCTCGAATGGATGCACCTCATTGCCGACGTGGCGGGTGAGTTCGTTTTCTGCCATGTATTCGGGCATCAGGTGGCGGCGGTTGGAGGTGGCGTAGATCAGCACATTGTCCGGCGGCGCGGAGATGGCGCCGTCGAGCACGGCCTTGAGCGCCTTGTAGCCCGGCTCGCCGGTCTCGAACGAGAGGTCGTCGCAAAACACGACAAAGCGTTCGCGTCGCCCGACCAGCTGTTCTGCGATATCCGCCAGGTCCACCAGGTGGGCCTTGTCCACCTCGATCAGGCGCAGGCCTTTGTGTGCAAACTGGCTCAGCAGCGCTTTCACCAGCGAGGATTTTCCGGTCCCGCGCGCGCCGGTCAGCAGCACGTTGTTGGCCGGGCGGCCTGCCAGGAACTGGCGCGTGTTCTGCTCGATGCGCTGTTTTTGTTCGTCGATGCCGGTGAGGTTTGCCAGTTCGATTTTATGCGGATGCGGCACAGCTTCGATCCAGCCGGTGTCGCCGCGCTTGCGCCATCTGAAGGCAATCGCCGCGTCCCAGTCAGTGGCCGGCGGCGCGGCGGGGAGCCAAGCTTCCAGGCGCGCCAGCACGCGCTCGGCGCGCGCCAGCAATTGCGCCAGATCAGCTGCGGTATTCGGCATTGATTTTCACGTAGTCGTAGGAGAAATCGCAGGTCCATAGCGTGGCGGCAGCTTCACCCCGGTTGAGCACCACGCGCACGGTGATTTCCTCCTGCTTCATCACGCGCTGGCCGTCGGTTTCCCGGTAACTTGCTGCGCGGCCACCGTTTTCCGCCACCAGCACGTCGTCGAGGTAGAGCTGCAACGTATTCACATCGAGGTCATCCACGCCTGCATAGCCGATGGCGGCAAGGATGCGGCCGAGGTTGGGGTCGGAGGCGAAAAACGCGGTTTTCACCAGCGGCGAATGGGCGATGGCGTAGCCGATCTGGCGGCATTCTTCTCGGCTGCTGCCCCCTTCGACGCGGATGGTGATGAATTTGGTCGCGCCTTCGCCGTCGCGCACGATGGCCTGGGCGAGCTTTGTTGACACTTCCGTCACTGCAGCCGCCAGCGCTGCGTAATCTGCGCTGTCCATGTCGATAATTTCGGCGTTGGCTGCCTGGCCGGTGGCAATCAGCATGAACGAGTCGTTGGTGGAGGTATCGCCGTCCACGGTGATGCAGTTGAAGGAATGGTCGGCGGCATGCATGACCATTGCCTGCAGCGCGGCCTGGCTCACGGCGGCGTCGGTCGCCACGTAGCCAAGCAGGGTCGCCATGTTGGGATGGATCATGCCGGAGCCCTTGGCGATGCCGGTGATGGTCACCGTCTTGCCGCCGATCTGCACTTGCCTGGACAGCGCCTTGGCGACGATATCGGTGGTCATGATGGCGTGGGCGGCGGCGAACCAGTTATCGGCGCGACAATCGGCCAGTGCGGCAGGGAGCGCGGCGATGATCTTGTCGGCCGGCAGCAGTTCCATGATCACGCCGGTGGAGAATGGCAGCACTTCGCGCTCGGCACAGCCTGCCTGAACGGCCAGCGCCTCGCACACCGCCCTGGCCGCCTGCATGCCTGCCTCACCGGTACCTGCGTTGGCATTGCCGGTGTTGATGATCAATGCGCGCGGCGCGGCTTTTTGCAGGTGGCGTCTGGCGACCGTCACCGGCGCAGCGCAGAAGCGGTTTTGCGTGAACACGCCGGCCACACGACTGCCGGGAGCGAGTTGCATGACGGTCACATCAGGCCGGCCCGGTTTCTTGATGCCTGCACTGGCAATGCCGATCGTGACGCCTGCGACAGGTAAAAGTTGTTCGGACTGGGGGGGGAGCAGGTTGACGGGCATGGCAGCTGGGGAAGCGAGGTTACAAAGCGGCCATTTTACCCCGGAAGTCGGTGGACGTCAGTCGCGATCCGCCGGACGCGGCTCGCGAATCGGCATGCGGCGCCGGTTCCACGGCCAGACGCTCTCTTTTTCGACCGACCGGGCGAAGGTGGCCAACACAACCAGCACCGCAAAGAAAAAGGCCAGTTGCTCAAACAACATGCGCGCGGTCATCACGCCAAACGGGATATCCAGAAAATTTGGCACATAGAAAAATGCCGCCAGGCAACCGAAAATAATGCTCAGAACCAGGTACATGGTGCGTCACCCCGTAATCGAATCGCAATGATGAAGGTCTTTTGCCAAAATGTTCAGCAAACTCCATGCCATGAAACCTGTGCTAAACGAAATCAACCGGTTATGGCAGAAAACCAACCATAGTGCGCGACGCCTGTAAAAACGACCGACATTTTTTGGCAGCTGACAGATCGGGGGGAGGGTCTATATTCAGGAGTCCTACCCACAGCTACAGGAGCACGCCATGTCTCTATCCATGTTACCGGACGCGATTCAGCTGGAGCGCGAGAACATGCTGCAATCCGGCGTCGAAACTCTGAAAACCATGGGCAATGCGGAATTTGCGGTGCATGATCTGGCCGGGTTTCGCGAGCCCGATGAGCTCGCCATTCCCATACTCAACATCCACTTGCAACCGGACATTCAGGCCCGACAGCCGGGTAGTGGCGGCGAGACGCTGGCATTGGTTGAAGTCAGCAGCGATCTCGGTGAGGAATCCTGTGGGCGGCGCTGGCAGGCTCTGGAAGCCTGGGCGCAGCAGCATGATGCGCAGGTGGTGGTATTCGTCCACCCCGAGGATCAGGCGCGCGCGCAGAAAATCGCGCAGGCCTGGCATGTGCCGACAGCTTACATCGTGGCCTTGCCGAGACTGCATTGAACCGCGTTAAAACGGCAGCTTAGCCACGGAGCGCACAGAGAACACAGAGCAAAACAAAGTTTGGTGGATTTTCCGGGCCCATGCATCTGGGGGAAAAAAACAAAATCTCCTCAAACGCGCGCCCTCTCCGTGCCCTCTGTGTTTTCTGTGGCTTCAGTTGCTTTTTCCAGGTTTAATTCGCGTAGCCCGACAAATCTTCCGGCTGGTTCACGTTGACGAACGCCGCCGCCTCAGCGAATCCAACCGTGGCAGTACGGTGCCGCGCTTGCCAGGCATGCACGGCACGCCCACCCTCGGCGAGATAGGTGTCGAGGTCGTCTACAAGGCGCCGGGCGCAGACCATGATGGCAGGATGGGTGCGTCCGCCTGCGCTGGCAACGGCGATCTCTGCATGCCCTGCCAGCAGCGGCGCGGCAAGCTGCTGCACCAGATCGGCAGGCAGCCGCGGGGTGTCGCAAGGCACCGTGAGCACCCATTCATGGCGGGCCGCACGCAAACCCGCCAGCACGCCCGCCAGCGGCCCCTGAAACCCATCCGAGGCGTCCGTCACCACCGCGTAGCCCAGCGCCCGGTAGTCGTCCAGATTGCGATTGGCGCTAATCAGGATTTCATCCACCTGGGGCCGGATGCGCGCGAGCACATGCGCCACCAGCGGCAGGTCGTGCAATTTAACCAGACCTTTATCCTGCCCGCCCATGCGCTGCCCGGCCCCGCCGGCGAGAATGATCGCACTGATCGGCGGCTGCGCCATTCAGTGCTTTGCCCGCACGCGCCGATACAGCGCAAAACGCTCGGAGTGGTTGCCAGGCCGGTTACCCGCCCACACTTCGCGCCAGTCGGCAGTCAGTTTGGGCGGGAACTTTTCGTCATATTCCACCAGAAATACCGGGCAATGGCTCTGGGCGGCCGATGCCACCGGCAGCGTACGCAGATCGATCCAGTAGTCGAGCATGGCACGCACCGCTTCGTTCAAATTCTGGCTGGCAACACAGCCATGGCTGGGTAGTGCCGGTTCCATGCTGCTGATCATGCTGCGATAACTCATCCGGGCATTGACCGGATACATGAACAGACTCGCCGCCAGCCCCCAGGCCAGCGTAATTCCTGCTGCCCAGGCGATGAGGGGGCGCTGCGGAGTGCGCTTGAGCAGCACCAGCAGCGTCAGCCAGGCAAAGCAGTAACCCAGCGCCAGCGCCACCATGGGCGGCCTGAGCTCACCCGCATAGCCCGGCTGGATTTTGTGCACGTGCGCCGCCAGGCGCGCGGGCACGCCCAGATCAAAAGCGCTCCAGTACACCCAGGCAGCGGCAATCACCACCAGGAAAGTCATCATCGCAAACCAGTACAAGGCATTGGCTGCACCCCTGCGCAGGGTATAAGTGCTGCCCGCAGCCAGCCATGCCAGCGGCAGCAGTAGAGGCAAGCCGTGGACTTCACGCGGATCATTGGTGAGGGAGAGTACCGCCAGCAGACTCAAAAACATCAGCAGCGGCAGCGCGATGCCCGGCTCCGTCAAGCCATGGCGGCGCGCCTTCCACAGCGCCCATAGCGCCAGCGGCCATGCCGGCCAGGAAAACCAGGGCAGAAAAGTCAGGTAATACAGCGTACCTCTGCCGCCATGCGCAGGAAGCTGTGCGAATCGCCCCAAGGTGTCAATCTGCCACCATTCGGCAAACACGCCGGGTGCCTGCTGATGCAGCATCAACGGCCAGATCAGCAGCCAGGGGAGCGCGCTCGCCAGCATGACGAGTGCTGCCGCCAGGCTGGCACGGGTACGCCAGGCAGGCGCGATGAGGGGCAAAAACATTGCAGCCAGCAATAGTGCCAGCGCGTCCGCTGCGCCAATGCTCATAAACGCCATGCCGATGCCGGTGCCCGCCAGTGCGCCCCCGGTCAATGGGCGCTGCAGGCTCAGGGCAAATCCGAAACCCGCCAGTGCGTAGGCTGCCAGCAGTGCACTTTGCGGAATCGCTTCATGCGCGCGCACCAGCAGCCCTACACTGCCGATCAATACCAGCACCGCCAGACGTCCGTGTTCACTGCCATACAGCAGGCGCCCGGTGAGTCCGGTGAAAATCAGTGCCAGCAATACAAACATGCCGCCGACAAGCCGCGTCGCATCGTGTACCGGCAACCAGCCGGACAAGCCTTGGGCGGCGCTGGCCGCGACCCAGGTAAACAGCGGTGGGTGAACTGGCAAAGGTTCGCCTGCCAGGGTAGGAATCGCGGCCGGTGCGCCGGACAACAGGCTGTCTACAAAGCCGATGCTGCGCGACTCATCACCCTTCCACGGGTCGTGTCCGATCAATCCCGGCAGCAGCCAGGCCAGTACCAGCACCAGCGTGAGTAACGAAGGAATGGCGCTATGCCAGTGTTTGTTCTGCAATATGGTGTGAGCCGCGGGCACGGCTTGGGCAGATGACGAATTTCATGCGCAGATTCTACCGCAAAAAACAAACAAGGCAGCCGAGGCTGCCTTGTTTGAAACGCGCTTATGCAGATTTAGCCTTGCGCGATTATTTAATACCGTATTTCTGGCGGAATTTCTCGACGCGACCCGCGGTGTCGACGATCTTCTGTTTGCCGGTGTAGAACGGATGACATTCCGAGCACACTTCAACATGCAGGTCTTTAGCCATGGTGGAACGCGTGGTGAACTTGTTGCCGCAGCTGCATACGACGGAGATATCTGGGTAATTCGGGTGAATATCGGCTTTCATGATCTGTCCTCAGTTGCCGCGGCGTGTACGCGGAAAGGCGGCATTATCCAGCAAATTCCTTGCTGTCGCAAGGGCTTAGCGTGAGCTACGCATTGAATCAAAGAAATCGGCGTTGTTTTTGGTGGCTTTGACCTTGTCGAGCAGGAATTCCATCGCTTCCAGATCGTCCATCGGGTAGAGCAATTTCCTCAGTACCCAGATTTTCTGCAGCGCGTCGGCCTTGATCAGCAACTCCTCACGGCGCGTGCCGGAACGGTTCACATTGATCGCCGGGTACAGACGTTTTTCAGCCATGCGCCGGTCGAGGTGGATTTCCATGTTGCCGGTGCCCTTGAATTCCTCGTAAATCACGTCATCCATGCGGCTGCCGGTGTCGATCAGGGCAGTGGCGATGATAGTGAGCGAGCCGCCTTCCTCGATATTGCGTGCCGCGCCGAAAAAGCGCTTGGGGCGTTGCAGGGCATTGGCGTCCACACCGCCGGTGAGCACCTTGCCGGAGGAGGGGATGACGGTATTGTAGGCGCGCGCCAGACGGGTGATGGAGTCGAGCAGGATCACCACGTCTTTTTTGTGTTCGACCAGGCGCTTGGCTTTTTCGATGACCATTTCCGCCACCTGCACATGACGCGTCGCCGGCTCGTCAAAGGTCGACGCCACAACTTCACCGCGCACCGAGCGCGTCATTTCGGTCACTTCCTCCGGGCGCTCGTCAATCAGCAACACGATCATCACCACATCCGGATGATTGGCGGCGATGGAATGCGCGATATGCTGCAGCATCACCGTCTTGCCGGATTTCGGGCTAGCCACCAGCAGGCCGCGCTGTCCGAGGCCAATCGGGGCGATCATGTCGATAATGCGGCCAGTGATGTTTTCCTCGGCCTTGATGTCGCGCTCCAGCAGCAGGGGTCGGGTCGGGAACAGCGGGGTGAGGTTTTCGAACAGAATCTTGTTCTTGGAATTTTCCGGCGACTCGCCGTTGACCTTGTCCACCTTGACCAGCGCAAAGTAGCGCTCGCCATCCTTGGGGATGCGAATCTCGCCCTCGATGCTGTCACCGGTATGCAAGTTAAAGCGACGGATCTGCGACGGCGAGATGTAGATATCATCCGGGCTGGCAAGATACGAAGTATCCGGCGAGCGCAGGAAGCCGAAGCCGTCCGGCAACACCTCCAGGGTGCCTTCGCCGAAAATGCTCACGCCTTTTTTGGCCTGATTTTTTAGCAGGGCGAAGATGAGTTCCTGTTTGCGCAAGCGGTTGGCGCCTTCGATGGAATTCTCGACGGCCATTTCCACCAGTTGGGTGACGTGTAGCTGTTTCAGGTCAGATAAGTGCATGTAGTGAGACTCGTGTGCCTTGCAGGGAAGGCGGGGAACAACGACGAAGGGGAAAGTGCGCCTGATGTCCGGGGTGAATTTTTAATAAATGGACAGGCTCAGGCGCAACATAACGGAACTAGATATTGCTGTCAACAAAAGCCGTCAACTGGGATTTGGACAACGCGCCGACTTTGGTGGCCTCGACGTTGCCGTTCTTGAATATCATCAGGGTGGGAATGCCGCGAATGCCGAATTTGGGTGGGGTGGCCTGGTTCTCGTCGATGTTGAGTTTGGCGATCTTGAGACGGCCTGAGTATTCCTTGGCCACTTCGTCGAGAATCGGCGCAATCATTTTGCACGGCCCGCACCAGTCTGCCCAGTAGTCCACCAGCACGGGCAAGGTGGATTGCAACACCTCTTGCTCAAAGGAGTCGTCGGTGACGTAGTGAATATGCTCGCTCATGGAATCCTCGCTTCTTGATGTAGGGGTGAATTGCAGGTCAGCGCAATTTTGTGGGTTGATTTTCACATGCTAGCGAAAAAAGCGCGGGATGTGAAGCCGACGTCAATTCGCGCTTGCTGGTAAAATGCCCCGCACCCGTATTTGATCCTGCTAGGAACGCCGCCATGACTTACGTCGTCACTGAAAACTGCATCAAATGTAAATATACCGATTGTGTGGATGTCTGCCCGGTGGATTGCTTCCGTGAAGGCCCCAATTTTCTGGTGATCGATCCCGACGAATGCATCGACTGCACCCTGTGTGTCGCTGAATGCCCTGCGGAAGCCATTTTCGCCGAAGATGACGTACCCGCAGACCAGCAGCACTGCACCGCGCTCAATGCCGAACTGGCAGTGGGCTGGAAACCCATCATCGAACGCAAAGACCCGCCGGCAGATGCCGACGACTGGAACGGCAAACCCGGCAAACTGCCACTGCTGGAACGCTAGTACCGCGGGGTGCAGCCCGACCTGATCAAACGCGCCGCCCAGCGCATCCTGGCGCAGCTGGCGGATGATTTGCCCGATCTGTCGCGCGCCTGCGTTCTCGTCCCCAATTTCCACGCCGCGCGTCGGCTCGAGCAGGCGCTTGCCGCGCAGTGCGGCCTGCCGTTTCTGATCCCGCCGCGCATCACCACCTTCCCGGCCTGGGCCGCGACGCTGCCGATCGACGCCCCGCTATTGCCGGACAGCCGCCGCGCCGCCCTGTTGTATCAGGCGCTCAAGGCAGGCGGCCGGTTCGACGTCGCTGATTTGTGGGGCGTGTGCGGCGAGCTGTTGCGCCTGTTCGACGAACTCACCTTGCACGCAGTGCATCTGCCCGATAGCCTGGCCGCGTTTACCGAGCAGTTGCGCGCCGCCTACCAGGCGAAGCGCGGGCGCGGACTGGATTTTGAAGCGCGCCTAATCCACGAACTGTGGTACGCACTGGCCGCCGATGCCCACGGCGCGCAGGATGCCGCGGCGCGTTACGCCTTGCAGCTGGCGGCTCTGGCCGAAACCGCAGTTGCGCCGCTGTTCGTCGTGGGGCTGCCGAGCTGTTCGTCACTAGAGCAGGCCTGCCTCACCCGTTATGCCGAACGCCAGCCGCTGGTCTCCATCGCCCCCGACGGCGCCAGCCCCGTCCTCGACGTGTTGGCCGCCGCCTGGCCCGCTGACGCGCACGCCCTCCCCATCAAACAACGCGCGCACGCCATGCGCAACGCTCAGTCCGCCAGCCCGCTGGCTGGGCGCCTCGCCTGCTTCGGCGCCACCAGTCTGGAACAGGAAGCACAAGCCTGCGCTGCCCAGGTACGGTTGTGGCTGGCCGAGGGAAAACAACGCATCGCGGTCATCGTACAGGACCGGCTCAGCGCGCGCCGCGCCCGCGCCTTGCTGGAACGTGCGCAAATTCTGGTGGCCGACGAAACCGGCTGGACGCTCGCCACCACCGCCGCCAGCACGGTGTTGATGCGCTGGCTGGAAGCGCTCACCGGCGGCTTTCGCTTCGAGGACGTGCTCGACCTGTTGAAATCGCCTTATCTGCTGGCCGACCAGGATGCCGTCACGTGCAGCCAGGCTGCCTGGCAACTGGAATCCGCGCTACGCCGCCATGGCCCGGCAGCAGGCTTGAATGGGCTCAAAACGCGCGTGCGCAATCTCGCTGAACACAGCGCCGCGCTCAGCGCGCTGGAACGCCTGCAGCAAGCTGCCGCGGTATTGCCGCCGCGCACCGAGCTCACGCTGGCCGACTGGCTGGCGCGGCTCGCCAACAGCCTGAACGCGCTGGGGGCACGCGAGCGTCTGGTGCACGACGCGGCGGGCCAGCAAGTACTGGCGCTGCTGGCACGGCGCGAACATGAGCTGCTGCCCGATAGCGGGCGCTTTCAACTCGCTGAATTCCGGCGCTGGCTGGCCGGCGAACTGGAGCGCGCGGTATTTGTCGACACCGGCATCGACAGCCCGGTGGTATTCACCCATCTGGCTGCCACGCGCCTGCGCGATTTCGACGCCGCGCTGATCCTCGGTGCCGACGCCGCCCACCTGCCCGGCAACGCCAGCGTCTCGGTGTTTTTCAATCAGCGCGTGCGCCATGAGCTGGGCCTGCCCACCCAGGACGACAGCCTGCGGCAGACCGAGTACGACCTGGTCCAGCTCATTGCCAATGTGGCGCACATCCGCGTGTTGTGGCGCGCCTGGCAGGATGGCGAGCGCAACCCGGTGAGTCCGTGGTTCGAGCGGCTGCAAACCCTGCACCAGTTAGCCTGGAATGACGATCTGGCCGACACCCGCCTCGCTGCGCTGCTGCCGCATGCCCAGGTCGTCGCGCCCGCCCCCGCGCCGCTGCCAGCGCCCACCCGGTTGCCGCGCCCCACCCTCGACAGCGCGCAAGTACCCGTCCGCATCAGCGTCAGCGCCTACAACAGCCTGCTGGCTTGCCCGTATCAGTATTTCGCGCGCCAGGTATTGCGCCTGAATGCGCTCGACGAAATCAGCAGCGAGCTGGCAAAAGCCGATTACGGGCAGCTGGTTCATGCCATCCTGCACCGCTTCCACCAGACCCACGCGGTAGTCACCGGCACCCCGCCCGAGGTGCTTGCAGCCGACCTGCTGCAGCTCACCGAAGATGCCTTCGCCCCGGTGCTGGCGGACGACTATTTCGCCCACGCCTGGCAGCACCGGTGGGTAGTACAGATTCCGCATTATGTGGATTGGCAACTGGCGCGCGAGCAGGAGGGCTGGCGCTGGCAAGCAGGCGAGATCGACGCGACTAAAACCTTCGACCTCGACAACGGCCAGCACATCACCCTGTACGGACGGCTCGACCGCGTCGACACCCTGCAGGCGAGCAGCGCCGTGCTCGACTACAAGACCGGGAGTACAGCCGGACTCAAGGACAAAGCCAGAAACCCCGGCGAAGATACCCAGCTCCCCGCCTATGCCCTGCTGCTCGGCGAGGACGTCGGCCAGGCCGCGTTTGTTGCCCTCGATGGCGAACAAAAAATCGAAACCCTGGCGCTGGAAGCCGAGCCCGATGCCGCGGCCAATGCCACGCGCGAACGCCTGGTGCGTCTATTCGAACAGTTACACGCCAGCGTGCCGCTTCCCGCCCACGGGGCCGACAGCGCGTGCCAGTGGTGTGAAATGCGCGGCCTGTGCCGCAAGGATTATTGGCCGGAGGCGGATACATGACCCCCGGCGAATTCAATCGTATTGCGCTCAATCCCGGCCAGGCCGTCGTCGTCGAGGCGTGCGCCGGCAGCGGCAAGACCTGGCTGCTGGTGTCGCGCATGGTGCGGCTGTTGCTGGACGAGGTGCCGCCGTCGGAAATTCTGGCGATTACCTTCACGCGCAAGGCGGCGCGCGAGATGCGGGCGCGCCTGGACGACTGGCTGCGCTTCATGGCGACGGCGGAAGACGACGCGGTGCGCGCTTTTCTGGTTGAACGCGCAGTGCCGCCGGAGGCAATCGAAGCCTTGCTGCCGCGTGCGCGCGGCCTGTTCGAAGCCGTACTCCGCGCACAGCCGGGCATCACCATCAGCACTTTCCACGCCTGGTTCCTGACGGTGATCGAGCGTGCTCCGCTGGAGGCCGGTCTGGCAGGCTTCGCCCTGGCCGAGCAGACGCACGACCTGGAAGCCGAGGCCTGGGAAGCGCTGGCCGATGATCTGGCGCGCGCGCCGACCGCACCGTTGGCCGTGTCCATGCAAAGCCTGCTGGCCGATATCGGCCTGTACAACACGCGCGCATTGCTGGCAGCGTTCCTGGCCCGGCGCGGCGAGTGGTGGGCGTTTACCGAAGGGCAGCCAGACCACGCCGCCTACGCCGTGGCGCAGCTGGAAGCGGCCCTGCCGGTCGCGCCCGACGCCGATGTGGCAGGCGCGCTGCTGGGCGACGCGGCCTGGGTGGCGCTGCTGTGGGAATATCTCAAACTGCTCGGCCTGCACACCGCAACCAGCATCAAAATGGCGCAAACCTGTGAACTTGCCTTGTCGGCCAGCGCCAGTGCCGACGACTGTTTTGATGCATTGTGCGCAGCGCTGCTGACGCAACAGGGCGAGATCAGAAAAACAATCGCCCATAGCGCCGCACAAGCCAAAAAAATGGGCGAGTCCGTATTGTTGCGGCTGGTGGAACTGCACCAGACCATCGGCACCCGCCTGATGGCGGCACAGGCCGCACGCCAGGCACAGCGCGTGTTCCGGTTCAACTGCCAGGCGTTGCAGCTCGGCGACGCGCTGCTGGAGCAGTATCAGTCACTCAAGCACGCGCGCCGGGTACTGGATTTCGCCGATGTGGAATGGCAAGTCGCCCAGCTGCTCAGCGATTCGGATCAGGCCGGCTATCTGCAATACAAGCTCGACGCACGTTACCGGCACATTTTGCTGGACGAGTTCCAGGACACCAACCCGCTGCAATGGCGCGTGCTGCAGAGCTGGTTCGCTGCCGCAGAACAGGCCGACCGCATGCCCACGGTATTTCTGGTGGGCGACCCCAAGCAGTCGATTTACCGTTTTCGCGGTGCCGAGGCGCAGCTGTTCGACCTGGCCGGCAACTACCTGCAGGCGCGCGGCGCGGCCTACCTCACCCAGCACACCACGCGCCGCAGTGCGCCGCCCGTGGTGCAGGTGGTGAACCAGACCTTTGCCGCAGTGGAACATGAATACGCCCTGTTCAAACCTCACGCCGCGCATGATGCGCACCGTACCGGCCGGGTCGAGGTGTTGGCGCTGGCGCAGCCGCCGGAGCAAGTCATTGTCGAGCACGGCTACCGCAATCCGCTCACCACGCCGTACAGCGATACCGACACCCGGGTGCGTGAACTGGAAGCGCAGCAACTGGCGCAACGCTTGAACCAGATCATCGGCCATTGGCTGATCGACGACGAAACTACCGGCGCGCGCCGTGCCGAATACCGCGACGTGATGATCCTGGTGCGCAGCCGCACCCACCTGCCGGTGTACGAGCGCGCGCTCAAGGCGGCGCGCATCCCGTTCGCCACCACGCGCCGCGGCGGGCTGCTGGAAGCGCTGGAAGTGGGCGATTTATTGAGCCTGCTGGCGTTCCTGGTCACCCCGGACGCCGACCTGCACCTGGCACGCGTACTGCGCTCGCCGCTGTTCGATTGCGCCGATACCGATTTGCTGGCGCTGGCCGGCGCCGAGGGCAACACCTGGTGGCAGCGCCTGCGCACGCTGGCCCACAACGGGAACATGAGCCCGGCAGTGCAGCGTGCCGCCACGCTGCTGGCCGACTGGCACAGTCGCGCCGGGCGCCTGCCGGTGCACGATTTGCTCGACACGATCTGTTTTACCGGCGAGGTGCAGGCACGCTATGCCGCTGCCGCACCCGCCGCCCTGATCCCCGGCATCCACGCCAATCTGGACGCGCTGCTGGAACTGGCGCTGGCCATCGAAGGCGGGCGTTACCCGAGCCTGCCGCGCTTTTTGCATGAGATCGGCCTGCTGCAGCAGCCCGGCAATGACGCCAGCCCGGATGAAGGCAAAACCGCGCAGCTCGACAACGCCGTTACCCTGCACACCATCCACGGCGCCAAAGGGCTGGAAGCGCCGATCGTCTGGCTGCTCGACGCCGGCGCACGCAAAACCAGCCCCGATGCCTACACCGTGCTCACCGACTGGCCGCCGGGCGCGGCGCGGCCGGCACATTTTTCGCTGTATGGCGATAAAGCCCTGCGCGCCACGTTCCAGGCCGATTATTTCGATGCCGAAGCGCGCCACGCCCAGCGTGAAAATTTCAATCTGCTATATGTCGCGATGACCCGCGCGCGTCAGGCGCTCATCGTCAGCGGCGCGTCCAGCAAGTCGCAAAACGGCAACTGGCACGGCCAGATTCTGAACGCCCTGCGCACCGATGCCGACGCTGAAAGCGCCGCCTTCGGTGCCGATCTCGACGCACCCCTACCTGCGACTACACCCGTAGTGCCGCCACCCGTCACGCCTCCCGCCCTGCCCGCAGGCCTCAATCAGCCCCAACCCACCGGGCACCACATTGCCCCGGTCAGCAGCAATGAGATCAGCTACGGCATCGTGCTGCACGCCATTCTGGAACGCATCACCACGCCCGCCAAGGCACCGGCTGCGACCGCCCTGAAAACGGAACTGGGCAACCCGGCAGAATTCGACAGCGCCTGGCAACACGCTCAGCGGCTGCTTGGCACGCCGCTGCTGGCGCGCTTTTTCGACCCTGGCCAATACCGCTTTGCACACAATGAACTGGCCTATCTCAACGCCGACGGCGAGTCGCGGCGTATCGACCGCGTGGTCGGCTTGGCAGACGCCATCTGGGTGCTGGATTACAAATCCGGCAACGACGCCAGCGCGGCCCAGCTTGCCGCCCGCCACCGCGCTCAGCTGGAGGATTACCGCACCGCGATCCGCCATCTGCACCCCGGCCAGACCGTGCGCTGCGCGCTGATTGCGGCTGACGGACGACTGATCGAGATTGAATAGGCGCCGCTGTTCTCTATACTGGTTATGTGCATGTAGGCAAACAACCCGAAGGAGCCGTCATGATAGCCAGCATTTTGAACGAATATCGCAGCCTTCCCGTCAGCAACGCCAGCAACAAGGTGGTGTCCTGGCATGTGTTCCGCACCGCCAGCGAGGCCGAGGAATACGCCGAGAGCATCATATTGGGAGAAGGCCAGCGCATCGTCGGCGGCATGGATGCCGACAGCGTCGGCAAGCTGTGGTGGATAGGCGTGGAAGTGGATGATCTTGCGCGCTGGGGCAACCCGAGCGCGGTCAACAAACACGCCGAATGAGCGCGGCCAGCGCCGCCACACCCTCGGCGTTTTGGCCACGGCAACCCGCTAACGCGCAACCCTTACCGCTCACCATTGGACAGAATCCGCGTCCCAACGCTTGTCGTTCATCACAAATAAAGGAACCGCTGTCCTTCGAAGAGGAAAGAGGGGGCGGGAATTAGCGTCACATCCTAATCTGCAACACACACTTTGTTACGACCGGTTGCCTTGGCTTGGTAGAGTGCCTGGTCGGCCAGATTGAACAAAGTGTCCAGGTTGATACCTTTCTCCTTCAGCGTGGCTACACCGATTGAAATCGTAAAATGCAGCGGCAATCCAGCTTCCATTACGACATCAGTGCGGGCGATAATCTCTCGTAACCTTTCAGCCACCTCGGCGGCTTCCTGAAGATCGGTTTCAGGTAACAGGATGGCAAACTCCTCGCCGCCAATGCGGCCGATGATATCGATCGTACGCAGTGTTTCCCGCAGGATATTACTCAACTTCTGCAGAACGATGTCGCCAGCCTTGTGCCCATAGGTATCGTTGATGCTTTTGAAGTAATCGATATCGAGCATGAACATGGAAAGCGCCTCGCCATAACGCTGCGCCCGAGCAAGTTCCGCTCCTCCCTGTTCCAGGAAATGACGGCGGTTGGAAAGGCTGGTCAGATAATCCTGGTTTGCCTGGAGATCGAGCTTATCCAGCAAGGCTCTGCGCTCGGTAATGTCCTGAATCTGGGCAATGAAATAGAGCACTTTGCCGGTTGCGTCGCGCACGGCAGATCTGCTGAGCAAAATCCAGATCAGACGGCCATCTTTGTGAAAATAGCGCTTTTCCATCTGGTAACTATCGCGGGTACCGGCCATCAGCTCTTTCAGCAGTGCCAGATCGGTGTCCAGGTCGTCCGGGTAGGTGATGCCCTGAAAGGTTTTTTGCTGCAGTTCGGCTTGCGTGTAACCCAGAATGCTGCATAAGGCGCCATTTGCCTGCACGAAACGGCCTTCCAGGCTCACCAGCGCCATGCCGATGGCAGCCGCATCGAAGGTCGAACGAAAACGATCTTCCGATTCCTGCAGGGCGGCTTCCCGTTGCTGGCGCTCGGTGATGTCTTCGTTGGTGCCCACCATGCGCACCGGTTTGCCGGCAGCATCGAAATTGACTCTCACCCGTTCCTGGATGTAACGCAATGCCCCATCACCGCGGCGGATTCTGAAGCGTGGCATATAATAGGGCACGTCCTGTTCGATGGTCGCCTGCAGTGCTGCAGTGGCTCTTGGATAATCTTCCGGCAACACACTGTTTTGCCATGCCGTGTAGAGGTTGGACACTGCTGATTTGTCGATACCATAGAGGGTGTACATGGCGTTGTCCCAGACTACTTCGCCTGTCACCAAATCGTAGTCCCACACGCCGACGCCCGACGCCTCGGTGGCGAGTTGAAGCCGCTCCGCATTTTGCTGCAGGGCTGTAGCTGCCTCCGCCGCCTGCCGCCCGAATAGCTGCTGGCGACGCTGGTAGGCATAAAGCCCCAGCATGGAAACAGCGGCAATCAGCCCGAACAGCCCGGCCTGTGCCAGAGCATCGCGCTGCCAGGGTTGGAAAACCGTATCGAGGTCACGGCTGACGGCCACCACCAGTGGCTTGTCCATCCTGAGCGTGCCGGGATGGACCGTGCGCTGCGCCATCATCCGTTCCTCGTCGGTAGCGTACACCGTGCCCGTGAGCACCGTTGCCACCTGACCGCTATCCCGATGTTGCATGAAGAAGGCGCCGGGCTGCGCCAAATTCATTCCATAAAGCCCTTCCCGCTCCGGCACCATCAGGAACAGGATGCCATCACCGTGGCCAATCGCGTCCCACATATCCGGTGCGTACAGCACCGACGCCATCAAGGTTTTGAAATAGTCCGGATCAAGCGTGGCGGTGACAATCCCGGCAAACTCCCCGCGCGGGCCGGGAATCATCCGCGTGATGTTGATGACGTATGATGAGCCGAGATCGTTTTTGAATGGCGGCGAGACATACAGCGTGTCAGGGTTGGGGCGCTGTTTGACTGCCTGAAAATAGCTCCGGTCACTGAAGTTTCTGCCGAGAAACTCCGGCTGGTCCGAGGCCAGCAACATGCCTGCGGCATCCATCACGCTCATGTGGAGAATACCCGGCATGGCGTTGCTGAGCGCCTTGAGATAGCGCGTTTCCGCCTGTAGCGGAAATCCTTTCCAGTTGGACAGCTCCCCACGAACATCCTCCAGCACAAGGTTAGTACTCGCCAGCTGATGCTCCATGTTCTCGGCGATCACCCGCGCTTGAGTTGACAGCCTATCTTGCTCACGGGCCGCCCTGCGACCGTGTTCGAGGTAGAGATTGAATGCGATCGCCCCGCCCAGAATGATCAAGGCAAGGCCAAGTCCCAGCCATTGGGCAAGTGCAGGCCTATGCATCGTTTTGATTGGTGGGGCCATGATCTCCCGTGTTTTTACGAGTTGACGCTCTTTGCAGGTATCACCCAATAGGAAGACCTCATCGTATTGTAGTAAGCGTTCGCTTGGTTAGATAGCCTGATATCCGCTGAATTGCTTACTTCTTCCTAATATGCGCGAACCCTTCTTCGAACATTTCTGATTGAACGGTCAGCAGGGTAATTGGGCCAAGGCCGCAAATCGCCTGGAAATAGGGATTGTAAATCAATATTTATATTGAGCGACTTGAGAGGGTTGGAAGCACCCATTTGAAGCGCATCGCAGAACGAGGCACAATGCGAGTCGCACCTATTTCAGCACACGTCGATTGCGTTAACTCGCACCGACCATCCCGATAGCGATGAACCCTGAAGATTTACAACGCCTGGTTACGCTCGCCATGCCTTACGGAAAGTACAAGGGTCGTCTGATTGCCGATCTGCCCGGACACTACCTTAACTGGTTTGCTCGCGCAGGCTTTCCGCCCGGCGAAATCGGGCGTCTGTTGGCGCTGATGCAGGAACTGGATCACAACGGCCTTTCCTCACTGCTTGACCCCTTACGAAAGCGATAAGGGCACTTCTGTAAATCATTCAGACGTTGAGGGATGTTGGGAGAATACCTCCATGAATGAACTTGCAACCGGATTCCCCCCCTCGTCATGCCTGCAAGCGCTTCTGGCAACTCCGGAACGGCAGCGAACCGACGCCCAGCGGGGCAAGCTCAACGAACTGGAAATTGCTCTGACTGCCGGGAATCGAGCGGAAGCTCGTGAGCCAGGCGTTCGCCTTAATGCCCTCTGTATCCGCCGAGCAGCCAAAACCCGGCGCTGGCGCGCAATTCAACGCTCAAATGATTGTTTTGAATATTAAATGGAACCAGTAGGCGCTAATTGTCTGCCCGCCAGGTAACGTGGGAACTCATCGGCAGGCATCGGATGGGCAAAGAAATATCCCTGGACTTCGTCACAGTGCAGGAGGCGCAGAGGGGCAACCATGTGTTCGTCCTCAACACCCTCGGCGAGGGTGCGGAGATTTAGGCTATGCGCCATCTGAATGATTGCTCGAACAATAGCGGCATCGTTCGGATTGTCGACCATGTCGCGGACGAAAGACTGGTCGATTTTCAATTTGTCCACGTTGAAGCGTTTCAGGTAGGCCAGGCTTGAATAGCCGGTACCAAAATCGTCGATGGAGAGCTTTACGCCAAGCGATTTCAGCCGGTTTACCGTAGCCAGGATATTCTCTGCTTCCTGAATCAGGATCGACTCGGTCATTTCGAGTTCGAGGAGGCGGGGGTCTAAACCGGATTCTCCAAGCGCTTGGGTAACACTCTTCTCAAGATCACCGCGTCTGAACTGCACCGCCGACAGATTTACTGCGACGACCAATTCGGGCAAACCTAACTTGCGCCATGCAACCGCCTGCAGGCACACTTCCTTGAGCACCCACTCTCCGATTGGAACGATCAGACCGCTGTCTTCGGCAATCGGGATAAAACGCCCGGGCAGTACCAGGCCGAATTCAGGGTGGTTCCAGCGGATCAGTGCTTCGACGCCAGTTACTGCCATGTTGGTCAGATTGATCTGGGGTTGATAGTAAAGCGCAAACTCGCCGTGCTCCAAGGCTTTCTTCAGGCTATTGCGGATTTCCAGATGCTCGATGGCATCGATATTCATTTTTTCGGTGTGGAAGCGATAGGCATTCCGCCCGGCCCCCTTGGCCTGATACATGGCAGTATCGGCCTTCTTGAGCAGCGTCTCGAAGTCCTTGCCGTCATCCGGATAGACGGCGATACCCAGGGAAATGGAGGTGTGCAACTCCAGTCCAGCAATATCAAATGACTCCGACATCCGTCCCAGAATTTTTTCGGAAATATCCGTGATGGTGTCGGGATCGCGCACATCGGAAAGCACTACCAGGAATTCGTCGCCGCCTTGGCGGCTGAGAGTATCGGTGATGCGCGCACATTCGCGCAATCGCGCGGCAGCTGCTTTGAGCAGCGCGTCACCTACCGGGTGGCCGAGCGAGTCATTAATGGTTTTGAAGTTGTCGAGATCAAGGAAGATTAGCGCCACTTTTACTTTTTCGCGGTCAGCGAAGGACATCGCCAGTTCAAAGTGATCCTTGGCCAACAGACGATTCGGCAGACTGGTCAGCGCATCGTGGTAGGCCATAAATTCGATTTGTTTCTCGGCCGCCTTGCGCTCGGTGATGTCGATGAAGCTGCCGCGGACCAGGTCCCTATCAATTGCCGGGAGTTTAACTAACCGCACTTCGCAGAGGATATCCTGCCCCTGGGCATTGCGAATCAGCCGTTCAAATACCCGGGGCTCTCCTGCCAAAGCCTGGTTGATTCTTTCTCGGGTACTCTCCCCGGGTTGCATTGTGTTGGGCTGGGCGGGGGGGTAAAAGTCGACAAGGGAATGACGCAGCAATGCTTCTCGATCAAGTCCAAACAGGTGCTCGGCATTGATATTGGCGTCAATAAAGCGGTTCAAGCCGAGATCGAAAACAACAATGGCTTCCGGCGCATGCTGTACCAGCACGCGAAACTGCTGTTCGCTTTCCCGTAATGCTGTTTCTACCCTGGTGCGTGCGAAAATTTCGGCCCGCATGGCTTTGAGCAATTCGATATGACTGGCAAACATGTATCGAATGGTAAAACCATACGCCAGAAGTCTCAGGAGGTGCCAAAGCCACCATCCGTCACTCCACAGCGTGGAGAATGGGAAGATGACGGACGAACATCCCAACACCAGATAAAGGCCGCTAAAAACCAGATTCTCCGCATTGGCGCTATGTTTGTTTCGGACAATAAAATAGATTGATGTGGCGAACGATAGCAAGCCTCCCATGACGTTGATATAAGAAAGCGGCTTGATAAACTCGCCCGAATCATTGAGAGCCGGCAACACGTCGGGATACAACATGAAAAATACGCCTAGCGCGCATGCCCCCAGAGCTACTGCGCGATGCAGGGCGATCCGTTGCATCTGCTGGTTCCACCCAAGCCATACCAGAGAGGGGAACAAGCCACCAAAGAAAGCCGCCAGGCTGCGGAGCCAGACAAAACCAGGCAATGCGTCGTTTGCCAGGGAGTGGAATCCATCCAGAATACCCAATGCCATGAATCCGAGTGCAATCGGGTACAGATGGACTTCGCGTATGCCTTGATTACATTGACTGAGCAGAAACAGGGAAAAAAAGATGGCTGAGACCGCACCCAGCATCTCGACAGCTGCATGCACAGAAGCATTTTGCAGCTGGAATGCTTCTGTCCCCAGGGATGAAAGCACTGAGATGGTGAGGAGTGCGGTCAAGAGAAGCAACGATCCCGGTAGCGTGCGTGTCATAACCCTGCTTTATGGTGTTCTTAACAAACAGGCCTATCCACTTTTCTGTACTGTGAATAGGGAATAAATTTATTTCGCAACAATAAGATTAAGCGTTACGCATTTCCAAACTCCCTGTGGTTCTTTCTGCGTGCGACTCGGGCATATCCCTTTAAATTCGACTAGATACTATAGATATATTCAGAACTTGCTACAACCGTGAATATCGAACGATGCAGGGAACAAGTAATCTGTCCGGTTTCATGCCATGCCTAAAAAAAGCGCAGGATGTAACGGACGGAATTGCGCCAGGAGATTCGGAAGAAGCGATTTGAAGAAGCCTATGGGGCTGGGGCATCAGGGCCGGTTGAAGCAGGCAGAGGCGGCAAGCCCCTTGGTGTGAGCGAGCAGGCTTTCCGCCATTACCTCTGCCGATACGAAGAGAACGGACTGGAGCGGTTGATCGATAGCCGAGATCACTGCGGCGGCTTCACCGCTCCGCAGCTTGCACTCATCCAGCGACCGCTGATATCGGCGTGCTCTTTGACCGGCGCGCCTTGCGCAACGCCATCGAATTCAGTTCGTCCGGTGAAGTTCTCCGGGTTGGTGAAAATCCCTTCCGCTGTCCCATTCCCCTGCAGTCTGGAGTTGGCGCAAACGAAGTCCAGGCTGTATTTGTTTCCGGTATGGGTGGCATTCTGGGCAGTACATCCGGATCTATTTTGATAAAAGCCGGGTGGAATTTTTTTATCGGCCATTTCCTGGGTAACGCAAACCTGGGACGTGGCAGCGCCATTTTGAATTTTGGGCATGTCCACGCCATGCTGCCTGGCCAGGTTCATCAAAATTTGCATTTGATCTGGCGGAATCTGTGACGCCAGTTTCAACAGGTCCGAGGTCGTGGTGATTTCCCATAATCCGGGGCGCATGTCGTTTTCTGCCGCGTACACAGTAGATATCGGCAATGAGGATACGAAAGCCAGGGCAAGAAGGGTTTTGCGCATTGAGTCTCCTGTATGCAATGGATTGACACCACTTTCAGAGAGCGTATCACCCGGCAAGTTCAGAATATCGCCGATTCAATCTATAGTTTGTCATTGCCGCGCCAGCGCCGGGTTCCCTGTGGCTTGAATTTTCCAAACTAAAATATCATGAAAACTGCGCTCGATACCGTGCTGGCGTACCACCAGCGCACCAAGCATCATTTGCAACGCTATGCCGCCGGGCCGGGCGGGCTGGACTGGAAAAACCAACCCGATCCTTTCCGCAGTTTTGCTGGCAGCCCACAGCTGGAACTGCCTTTGCTGGCCGCATCAACGCACCCGCTTTATGCCGATCTATACATACCGGGGAAAGTTGCACCGCAAGCGCTGACGCTGAATAGCATCGCGGCCCTGTTTGAACTCGCCTTCGGCCTCTCCGCCTGGAAGCAATACGATGGCACGCGCTGGGCGCTGCGCTGCAACCCGTCCAGCGGCAATCTGCACCCGACCGAGGCTTACCTGGTGAGCGCAGACTGCAAGGGTATCGCGGACGGCGTGCACCACTATGTGAGCCGCGATCACCTGCTCGAGCAGCGCTGCCGTTTCGATACGGCAACCGGCGCGAGCGAACCCATCCTGGCGCCCGGTGCGTTTCTGCTGGGCCTGTCCTCGATCCATTGGCGCGAAGCCTGGAAATACGGCGAGCGCGCGTTTCGCTATTGCCAGCATGATGCCGGCCATGCGCTTGCAGCCGTGCGCTATGCCGCCGCCACGCTGGGCTGGCAGGTGCGTGTGCTGAGTGCATGGAGCGACGCGGAGATTGGCGCGATGCTCGGCGTGGATCGCGACCCGGATTTTGGCGCAGCCGAGCATGAATCGCCGGATGCGATTTTGCTGGTGACGGCGTCAGCGCGCGATTCCGCCGCAGGCGAACCCGACCCCGCCGCACTGGTGAACGCTGCGCGACGCGGCCAATGGCAAGGGCGCGCCAATGTACTGGCGGCACACCATTCGCACCAATGGCCGGTGATTGACGAAGTGGCGCACGCCAGTGCGAAACCCGAGACCCAGCAGACCGCGTGGCAGGCGCCCGTACTGCCCGAGCCGGCCAGCAGCACGTGCGATCGCACGGCCATGGAAATCATCCGCCAACGGCGCAGCGCACAGGCCTTCGATGGCGTCTCCGCACTGCCTGCCGAGGCTTTCTACCGCATGCTCGACATGACCCTGCCGCGCCACGCGGTGCCGCCCTGGGACGCAATCGCGTGGGCGCCGCGCGTGCATTTGTTGCTGTTCGTCCATCGCGTCGATGACCTTGCGCCGGGGCTGTATCTTTTCCTGCGCAACGAGGGGATAGAAGCAAAATTGCGCGCGGGATTGAACCCCGATTTCGAATGGGCAGGAGTGCAAGGCTGCCCGGCGCATTTCTCGCTGTTCCGGCTGGTTGCGGCCGATGCCCGGAATGCGGCACGCACCTTGTCCTGCCACCAGGATATCGCCGCCGACGGCGCATTCAGCCTCGCCATGCTGGCCGAATATGACACCAGCCTGGCAGCGGGGCCATGGGTCTACCGCCAGCTATTCTGGGAAGCCGGCATGCTCGGGCAGGTGCTCTACCTGGAGGCCGAAGCGGCCGGTGTGCGCGGCACCGGAATCGGCTGTTACTTTGACGATGCGGTGCATGACTTGCTCGGCATCAAGGCGCCGTTCATCCAGAGCATGTACCACTTTACCGTCGGGGCTGCGCTTGAGGATACCCGCCTGCAGACGCTGCCTGCTTATGCGCATCTGGATCGGGGCGTTGCAGATAAGCGAGCGTGACGCTGGCTGAATGACCCGCCGCCGCCACGCCGTTCATTATCAGGACGGATTCTCGGTAACCGCCGGGGTCAGAACCGGCTGGCCATCCTTGACGGGTATGCGCTGGCCCGGATCATGGTCCATGCGCACCACGCCTTGCTTCTCGCCCAGATGATAGGTCACGTTGTAACCCAGTATTTTCTTGTGGTTGGTGTATTCAGTCCTGCAGCGCGTTTCCATCACCGTCTGCCGGTCGGATTCCTGCATGTTTTGCTGCACGCGGTTACCCGCATAACCCCCGGCTGCCGCACCCGCTACGGTTGCCAGGGTTTTGCCGTTGCCGCCGCCGATCTGGTTGCCCAACACTCCGCCCAGCACCGCGCCGACAGCGGTTCCCGCAATGCGATTCTGATCCCGCACCGGCGCCTGGCGAGTGACGGGCTGTTCCGCGCAAACCTTGTGCGCGGAGCGAATGTCTTTGGTCACCGGCTGCACACTGACGACGTCGGCATAGGTGGGTTCGGGATGCAGCACCTTGTAACCTGCAATCCCGCCGATTGCGGTGACTGCCACTGCTCCGGCTACTGCGCCAATTAACATTGATTTATTCATCATGTCGTTCTCCTGTCTCGCACTGCAAATGAACGCCTATCCTATCAGCTCAAACGCTACGGGCTTGTTTCAAATCGTTTCAAATCAGCCGCACGCCCGTCTTTGCATAATAGGACACCCGCGCACCCAAGTAGTGCGAGAGAGGCTGAAAGCGCACTCAATTTTGGCGCATGGCCTGACCAGAGGGTTGCCGAGGAGAAAACCCCATTGATCCGTAAGTAAAAAATATCTGGCACGGCGATTGCTGAATTGCAATGCATGACTTCCCTGCATTCATCCCCTCCCATTCCATCTGCTTGTGCCTATTGCGGTGTCGGCTGCGGCGTACTGATCGAAACCGACGGCGCGCGCATCACCGGCGTGAGCGGCGACCCCGACCATCCTGCCAATTTCGGCCGCCTGTGCACCAAAGGCGCGACCTTGCATCTGGCTGCCGCGCAGGCCGACGCGCGGGCGTTTTATCCTGAACTGCGTAGCCAACGCGATGCTCCACGCGAGCGCGTGTCATGGGACAGCGCGCTGGACCATGCCGCCAGCCGCTTTGCCGAAATCATCCGCAACCACGGCGCGGATGCGGTGGGCTTTTACATCTCCGGCCAGTTGCTGACCGAGGATTACTACGTATTCAACAAGCTGGCCAAGGGGCTGGTCGGCACCAATAACGTGGATACCAATTCGCGCCTGTGCATGTCCAGCGCGGTGAGCGGCTACAAGGCCACGCTGGGCGCGGATGCGCCGCCGGCCTGCTATGACGACATTGCCGCGACGGATTGCCTGTTCATTGCCGGGTCGAACACGGCCTACGCCCACCCCATCGTGTATCGCCGCATCGAGGATGCGCGCAAGGCGAATCCCAATCTGAAAGTCATCGTGGTGGATCCGCGCCGCACCGACACGGCGCGCGAGGCCGACCTGCACCTGCCCATCCTGCCCGGCACCGACGTGGCGCTGTTCAACGCCATGCTCCATGTGCTGCTGTGGGAAAACATGGCCGATACGGACTATATCGCCGCGCATACCAGCGGCTTCGAGGCGCTGCGCGCCACGGTGCGCGAGTATTCACCCGAGGCAGTGGCCGGGCTGTGCGGCGTGCCGGCGGCGGACATCATCACCGCCGCGCGCTGGTTCGGGCAATCGCCCGCCACGCTGTCGCTGTATTGCCAGGGTTTGAACCAGTCCAGCCACGGCACCGACAAGAACGCTGCGCTGATCAACCTGCACCTCGCCACCGGCCAGATCGGCCGCCCGGGAGCCGGACCGTTCTCGCTCACCGGCCAGCCCAATGCCATGGGCGGGCGCGAAGTGGGCGGCATGGCGAATCTGCTGTCCGCGCATCGTGATCTGTCCAACCCGGCACATCGCGCCGAAGTGGCGGCTTTGTGGGGCGTGGACTCGGTGCCGGAAACTCCCGGCAAGACCGCGCTGGAAATGTTTGAAGCAGTCGCGCGCGGCGAGATCAAGGCGCTGTGGATTGCCTGCACCAACCCGGCGCAGTCGCTGCCCAATCAGGCGCTGGTGCGCGCCGCGCTGGAAGCGGCCGAATTCGTGGTGGTGCAGGAAGTGAATGCGTATACCGAAACCGCCGGCTACGCCGACCTGCTGCTGCCCGCCGCTGCCTGGGGCGAGAAGGAAGGCACAGTCACCAGCTCCGAGCGCCGCATCACCCATTTGCAGGCCGCCATTCCGGCACCCGCCGAGACACGCCCGGACTGGGAAATCGCGGCGGACTTCGCGCGGCGCCTGGGCGCGCAACTGGGCAAGCCCGCCGACCGGTTGTTTCCCTACGCCAGCGCGGAAGCCGTGTTCAACGAGCATCGCGAATCCACGCGCGGGCGCGACCTCGACATCACCGGCCTGTCCTACGCGCTACTGGATGAACAAGGCCCGCAGCAATGGCCGTTCCCGGCGGGCGCGACCACGGGCAAGGCCCGGCTTTACGCCGACGGCGTGTATCCCACCGCCGATGGCCGCGCCAGATTCGCCAATACCCGCTACCTGCCCACCGCCGAAGTGATCGACGCACGCTATCCGCTGCACTTCAACACCGGCCGTCTGCGCGACCAGTGGCACGGCATGAGTCGCACCGGCATGGTGGCGCGGCTGTTCAGCCACGTGGAAACGCCGGCTTTGTCCATGCACGCCGACGACATGGCGCGGCGCAGCCTCAGAGACGGCGACCTGGTGCGGGTAAAAAACCGGCGCGGCGAACTGCTGGTGCCGGTGGAAGCCAGCGAGGACATGCGCGTCGGACAGGTATTCATGCCCATGCACTGGGGCGGGCGTTACATGAGCGGCTTCGGCGTCAACACCGTCACTGCCGACCAGCGCGACCCGGTGTCGCACCAACCGGAACTCAAGCACGCCGTCGTGCAGGTGGAAAAAGCGCCGCTGCCCTGGCACATGGCGGTGATGCGGCGCGACAATGCGGTGGCGCGCATGTTGCGCATCCAGCCACTGTTGTCGCGCTTCGATTACGCCAGCTGCGGCCTGTATGGCCGCGACAACCCGCTGCTGGTGCTGCGCGTGGCGCACGGCACGCCGCTCCCGGCCGCGATGCTGGCGGAAATCGACGCCCTGCTCGACATGCAGGATGAGGCCAGCATGATGCGCTACGACGACCCCAGGCGCGGAATTTCCAAGCGCGTCATGGTGGAAGACGGGCGCGTGGTCGGCGTGCGCCTGACCGGGGAGACCGCGGCGCGCGACTGGCTGAAAGAAATGATGGCGGAGGGCGCAGAAGTCTCCCCGCTACGCGCCTGGGTGCTGGCGCCACTGGCTACGCCGCCCTTGGGCAGCAGCAGCCGCGGGCGCATCGTTTGCAATTGCCTCAATATCTCCGAAACCCAGATACTGGGCGCCGTGGCGCAGGGCGCGGATTTACCCGCGTTGCAAGCCAGCCTCAAATGCGGCACCGAATGCGGCTCATGTTTGCCTGAGCTCAAGCGCATGGTGTCGACACACAGACTGGAGGCCGCATGAGCTATTCCGCCATCCTCAAGGAAATCGCCCGCGGCGTGCACGGTGCGCACGACCTGGCGCCGGATGAAGCCGAGCAATTGTACGGCGCGATGCTCGACGGCGGCGTACCGGAACTGGAGCTGGGCGCGATTCTGATTGCCATGCGCATGAAAGGCGAGTCGGCGAACGAGCTGCTCGGCTTTCATCAGGCGCTGGAGCGCCGCGTATATCAACTGGAAGCGCCGGGCAGCGGGGTGCGCCCGGTGGTGCTGCCCACCTACAACGGCGCGCGCCACCAGGCCAATCTGACGCCGTTGCTGGCGTTGCTGCTGGCCAAGTTCGGTGTGCCGGTGCTGCTGCACGGCACGCTGGAGGGCGGCGGCCGCGTTGCCACTGCGTACATCCTGCGCGAACTGGGCATCCTGCCCTGCACCAATGTGCGCCAGGCCAACAAGACGTTGGCGCGTGAGCACATCGCCTTCGTCCCCACTGCCGCGCTGTCGCCGGGGCTGGCCAATCTGCTGGCACTGCGCAACCGCCTCGGCGTGCGCAATTCCGGCCATTCCCTGGCCAAAATGATCGACCCGTTCGGTGGCGACAGCTTGCGTCTGGTGAGCGTATCGCACCCGGATTATCTGGAAAAAATGCGCGGTTTTTTCCAGACCACAGGCGGCCGCGCACTGCTGCTGCGCGGCACCGAAGGCGAGGCCTTCGCCAACCCGAAACGCCGTCCCGACCTGGAATATTTTGAAGACGGTGCGCAGCAGATATTGTTCGAAGCAGAAGTCGGCCCGCTCAAAACCTTGCCCAGCCTGCCCGAGACCATCGATGCACCCGCTACCGCCGCCTGGATACGCGAAGCGATGTCAGGTCAGCATCCGGTGCCGCTGCCCATCGTCAACCAGCTCGCCTGCTGCCTGTATGGCGCGGGCTACACCAGCGACATGAACCAGGCCAAGGCGATTGTTGCCATGCAGACCGCCAGCCTGGCTGCTGCCTGATTTTTGTTTTTGTGCTGCATTTGGTCCGTCGTAGCCGGAGAAGCTCACCCCCGCTCAACGGATGTCGGCTCTTAACCCAAACCCATCATGGTGCATGCAGCCTTATCTTGCACTGTCTGGGTGCAGACAGCGTTCGGCACTTGCCTTGGCGTAATAAAAATTATCAATTAAATACAATGTGTTATTTAATTAAATATGGTTTGGCGCGAGTATTGCTATGGTGTATTTGACGCATTTGAAACAAGGCACCCCATGCAAACTGGCAAAGTTTATTTAATCGGCGCAGGCCCCGGCGACCCGGAATTGATGACGCTGAAGGCGGTACGCTTGCTGAACTCTGCAGACGTGGTGCTGATTGACGATCTGGTGAACCGCGCGGTGCTCGTCCATGCACGCAGCGACGCGCGCATCATCGAAGTCGGCAAGCGTGGCGGCTGCCAGTCCACACCGCAGGCCTTCATCCACCGCCGGATGATTGGCGAGGCGCGCGCCGGCAAGGTGGTGGCGCGGCTCAAGGGCGGCGACCCGTTCATGTTCGGTCGCGGCGGCGAGGAGATTGAAGCCCTGCGCGCAGCGGGTATCCCGGTAGAAGCGATCAGCGGCGTGACCTCGGGCATCGCCGCCCCGGCCGCGCTGGGCATTCCCGTTACTCACCGCGACTGGGCGCCCGGCGTGACCTTTGTCACCGGCCACACGCGCGACGGCAACAGCGTGAACTGGGCGGCTCTTGCGGCAGCGCGCACCACGCTGGTGATTTACATGGGTATCAAAAACCTGCCGGATATTGTGGCGCAACTGCTGGCGGCGGGTTTGCCCGCCACCACGCCTGCAGCCGTCGTACAACACGGCACGCTTGCCCGGCAGCGCCAGATCAAGAGCAATTTAGGTAATTTGCAAGCCGCAACGCAGCAGGCTGGCATCGGCAGCCCGGCCATCATGGTGATTGGTGAAGTCGCCGGCCTGGCACACATCGAAACCTGTGCAGAGACTGCCATCAAGGCAGCGTGAATCAGCCCAACCCCTGGAAGGTATTGCAATGCAGAAAATGAAACTGGTCATGGTCGGCAACGGCATGGCGGGTGTGCGCACCCTGGAAGAATTGCTGAAACTGGCGCCGGACCTGTACGACATCACGGTATTCGGCGCCGAACCGCATGCCAACTACAATCGCATACTGCTGTCGCCGGTGCTGGCCGGCGAGCAGACCATCCGGGACATCATGCTGAACGATGTGGACTGGTACCGCGATCAGGGCATCACCCTGCACCTGAACAAAAAGATTGCCCGTATTGACCGCAAAAACCGCGCAGTTACGGCTGACGACGGCACCACGGCGGAATATGACCGGCTCATCCTCGCCACCGGCTCCAATCCTTTCATCCTGCCCATCCCCGGCAACGATCTGCCGGGCGTGATCGGCTACCGCGACATTGCCGATACCGACGCCATGATCGCTGCCGCCAGGCTGCACAAGCACGCGGTGGTGATCGGCGGAGGCCTGCTCGGGCTGGAGGCGGCCAATGGCCTGAAACTGCGCGGCATGGACGTGTCGGTGGTGCACATCAATGAGTGGCTGATGGAACGTCAGCTGGACAAGGCCTCAGCCAGACTGCTGCAAAAAAACCTGGAAGACAAGGGCCTGAAATTTCTGCTGCAAAAACACACCGCAGAACTGGTGCGCGGCGAATCCGGGCGCGTGGCGGCGGTGAAATTCAAGGACGGCGAGACCGTGCCGGCCGACCTGGTGGTGATGGCGGTGGGCATCCGCCCCAACACCGCGCTGGCTGAATCCGCAGGCATTCACTGCAATCGCGGCATCGTGGTGAACGACACCATGCAAACCTACGATCCGCGCATCTATGCCGTCGGCGAGTGCGTCAATCACCGCGGCACCGCCTACGGGCTGGTGGCGCCATTGTTCGAGATGGCCAAAGTTGCCGCCAATCACCTGGCCGAGTTCGGCATCGGGCGCTACACCGGTTCGGTGACCTCGACCAAGCTCAAGGTCACCGGCATCGACCTGTTCTCCGCCGGCAATTTCACCGGCGGTGAGGGTTGCGAGGAAATCCTGATGTCCGACCCGGTGGGCGGCGTATACAAAAAGCTGGTGATCCGCGACAACAAGCTGGCCGGTGCCGTGATGTACGGCGACACCGTCGACGGCGCCTGGTATTTCCAGTTGCTGCGCGAAGGCCGCAATATTTCCGACATCCGCGACCATCTCATGTTCGGCCAGAGCCACGTCGGCGACCTCGGCCACACCGGCCACAACCGCGCCGTCGCGATGACCGATGAAATGGAAGTGTGCGGCTGCAATGGCGTGTGCAAGGGCAGCATCGTCAAGGCGATCAAGGAAAAAGGCCTGTTCACGCTGGAGGACGTACGCAAGCACACCAAGGCATCCTCTTCATGCGGTTCCTGCACCGGGCTGGTCGAGCAATTGCTCGCCTCGGTGCTGGGCGGCGACTATTCCGAAGCGCCCAAAACAAAGTCCATCTGCGGCTGCACCGACCACACCCACGCCGAGGCGCGCGCGGTCATCCGTGACAACAAATTGCTGTCCATTCCGGAAGTCATGGCTTTTATGGAATGGCGCACGCCCAACGGCTGCTCCAGCTGCCGTCCGGCATTGAACTACTACCTGATCTCCACCTGGCCGGGCGAGGCGGCGGACGATCCGCAGTCGCGCTTCATCAACGAACGCGCCCACGCCAACATCCAGAAGGACGGCACTTACTCGGTGATTCCGCGCATGTGGGGCGGCCAGACCAACTCCAGCGAGCTACGCCGCATTGCCGACGTCGCCGACAAGTACGCCATCCCCACGATGAAAGTCACCGGCGGCCAGCGTATCGACCTGCTCGGAGTGAAAAAGGAAGACCTGCCCGGCGTGTGGACCGACCTGGACATGCCGTCCGGCCATGCCTACGGCAAGGCGCTGCGCACGGTGAAGACCTGTGTCGGCAGCGAATGGTGCCGTTTCGGCACCCAGGATTCCACCCAGCTCGGCGTGGATCTGGAAAAAGCGCTGTGGAAAATGTGGGCGCCGCACAAGGTCAAGCTGGCCGTATCCGGCTGCCCGCGCAACTGTGCCGAGGTGGCGATCAAGGATGTCGGCATCATCGGCGTGGACTCCGGCTGGGAAATCTACATCGCCGGCAACGGCGGCATCAAGACCGAAGTCGCGCATTTCTTCGTCAAGGTGAAGAGCGCCGAAGAGGTGATGGAATACACCGCCGCCTTTCTCCAGCTCTACCGCGAGGAGGGCTTCTACCTGGAACGCACCGTGCATTACTTCAATCGCGTCGGCATGGATTACATCAAGCAGCGGGTGCTCGAAGATACGGAGGGCCGCCGCGAACTGCACGCGCGCATGATATTCGCGCTGCAGGTGGAAAAAGACCCGTGGGTGGAACGCGCCAGGGAAGGTGTTCTGAAACACGAATTCGAGATGCTGGCGGTTTAAACCTTGGCCACAGAGAGCACAGAGGAAACAACATGAGCGAATGGAAAAAAATCTGCACGCTGGGCGAAATTCCCAGCCTCGGCGCGCGCGTGGTGAAATCGGCGCAAGGCGACATCGCCATCTTCCGTACCGCCAGCGATGAAGTGTTCGCCCTGCACGATCATTGTCCGCACAAAGGCGGCCCGCTGTCACAGGGCATCGTCGCCGGAAAAACCGTGACCTGCCCGCTGCACGGCTGGAAAATCGGCCTGGACAGCGGCGTGGCCGAGGCGCCCGACGAAGGGCATGCGCCTTGTTTGCAGGTGAAGGTGGATGAGGCCGGCATGGTGTGGCTGGACTTGAAGCAAATCGCCGCCGCGTGCGTTGCATGAAGTCCCTCCCTGTCATCGCGCATTATCGCCCGTATCGGAATGCGCTGGACGCGACGAGGCGATGAACGGGCTGGTGCTGTTTGCGCACGGCGCGCGCGATCCGCAATGGGCGGCACCGTTCCAGCGCCTTGCCGAACTGGTTGCCGCGCAGCGTCCGGGCTGGCGGGTGGACCTGGCCTACCTGGAACTGATGACCCCCGGCCTCGCAGACGCCGTTGCCGCGCAGGTCGAAGCAGGCGTCAGCCATGTCACCGTAGCGCCGCTGTTTCTTGGTCCCGGCGGCCACCTGTGTCGCGATTTCCCGGTGTTGATGGACAAACTGCGCGCACGTTATCCCAGTGTTGGCTTTGACACCCTGCCCGCACTCGGGGAGAGCGAAACGCTGCTGGCCGCCATCGCTGCCTGGCTGGCGGGATCGCTCCCGGCAGCTTGACCTGTAGCAGGTGCCCCAGCGGCCCGTTGAGCGCCGGATTTAAAATAACCGTTACCGCAGGAAGCTGAAAATGGATAAATCATTCTGGAAAGCCGGGCATCCGCCCACGCTGCTTGCCGCATTTTTGTATTTCGACCTGTCATTCATGGTGTGGGTGATGCTGGGTCCGCTTGGCGTGCAGATCGCCAATGACCTGGGGCTGGACGCCGCGCAGAAAGGCATGATGGTGGCCACGCCGATCCTTGCCGGCGCGCTGTTACGCATCGTCATGGGGGTGCTGGTGGATCATCTCAAGCCCAAAAAAGCCGGACTCATCGGCCAGCTCGTCGTGATTGGCAGCCTGGGCTGGGCCTGGCTGGGCGGCATCCACAGCTATCAGCAGATATTGGTTCTGGGCATGCTGCTCGGCTTTGCCGGCGCGGCGTTTGCGGTGGCCTTGCCGCTGGCTTCGCGCTGGTATCCGCCGCAGCATCAGGGCACCGCGCTGGGCATTGCCGGAGCGGGCAATTCCGGCACTGCGCTGGCGGCCTTGTTCGCGCCCGGCCTGGCGCTGGCTTTCGGCTGGAACAACGTGTTCGGCCTGGCGCTGATTCCGCTTGGGGTGGCGCTGGTCGTATATCTGCTGTTCGCCAGGGACAGCCCGGAATGCCCGCCCGCCAAATCCATGGCTGAATACCTGCATGTATTGCGTGACAAGGATGCATGGTGGTTCATGTTCTTCTATAGCGTCACCTTCGGCGGCTTTGTCGGGCTGGCGTCCAGCCTCACTATCTATTTCAATACGCAATACGGTCTGTCGCCAGTCACCGCGGGTTACTTCACCTCCGCCTGCGTGTTCGCCGGTTCACTGGTCCGCCCTTTCGGCGGCATGCTGGCGGACCGTATCGGCGGCATCCGCAGCTTGCTCATCATGTATAGCCTGGCGGCGCTGTTCCTGCTCGCGGTAAGTGCCGGCATGCCTACGCCCATGCTGGCGCTGGCGGTCATCGTGCCGGCGATGCTGGCGCTGGGCATGGGCAACGGCGCAGTATTCCAGCTGGTGCCGCAACGCTTTCGCCGCGAAATCGGCGTAATGACCGGCCTGGTCGGCATGGCAGGCGGCGTGGGCGGGTTCTATCTCGCTTCCAGCCTGGGCTATTCGCGCCAGCTCACCGGCAGCTATCAGACCGGTTTCGTCATTTTTGCCTGCCTGGCACTGGTGGCGCTGGTCGGACTGGCCAAGGTCAAAACCCGCTGGCGCACCACATGGGGCGCACCGGGGGTAGCGGGTGCGCGGATTTAAGCCGTCAAAACAAGGTGCGGACAGGATTAACAGGATTTTTCAGGACAAATCAAAACACGCATCGTGTCGGTTATCCTGTTAATCCCGTCTCTCTGGTTTCTTCCATGCCCCTGCAACTCACCATAGCCCACACTTCCGCTACCGGACCGCGCGAGCGCAACGAGGATTTCTGCGGTTTTGTCACCCCGGAGGGTGCGCAGCTCACCGACAAGGGTGCGCTGGCGGCGCTGGCGGATGGCGTATCAGGCACGGCTGGAGGCCGCGAAGCGGCGGAATACACAGTGCGCGGGCTGCTTGCCGACTATTACGCCACGCCCGACACCTGGGAGGTGCAGCATGCGCTGGACCAGGTGCTCGGCGCCATCAACCGCTGGCTGATTTCCCAGGCCACCACCCGCCGCGACCTGGCCGGCATGTCGTGCACGCTGTCGGCGCTGGTGCTGCGCGGTCAGCGCTACCATCTGGCGCACGTGGGCGATTCACGCATCTACCGGTTGCGCGGCGATGCCTTCACCCAACTCACCACAGATCACGTGTGGGATCGTCCCGACATGCGCCACGTGCTCAAGCGCGCGGTAGGACTGGACAGCCACCTGATGGCGGATTTTGCCGAAGGCGAGTTGCAGGCCGGCGATGTGTTTGTGCTGGTATCGGACGGGGTATGGGAACCGCTCGGCGACCTGGGCATGCACACCGCGCTCAACCTGCACCGCAACCCGGCGCTGGCCGCCGACGAACTGGTCAGGCTGGCGCACAAACAGGGCGGGCAGGACAACGCCAGTGCGATCGTGGTACGCGTGGATGCGGTGGCGGAGGACAACCTGCGCGACTATCTCGCCGCTGAACGTCGTTTGCCGGTACCGCCCCGGCTCAAACCCGGTACCCGGCTGGATGATTTCGAAGTGCTCGAGGTGTTGCACGAATCGCGCATGTCCCTGCTCTACAAGGTACGCAAGCGCAGCGACGGGCGCCTGTGGGTATTGAAAACCCTGCCACCGCTGGCGGCCAATCAGCCCGAATTTGCCGCTGCGCTGATCCAGGAAGAGTGGCTGGCGAAGAAGGTCATCGCCCATTACTTTCCGCAGGTATTGCCGCTGGCGGCGGACGAGCGCTCGGCGCTGTACTACGTGATGAGCTGGCACGCAGGCGCCACGCTGCAACAGCATCTGGACGCCGGCCGGCATTTTTCCATCGCCGAAGCCACGCAAACCGGCATTCGCCTGGTCAAGGGACTGGCCGCGCTGCACCGGCTCAACATCCTGCACCGCGACATCAAGCCCGACAACCTGCACCTGGGCGAGGATGACAAACTGCGCATCCTGGATTTTGGCGTCGCGGCCAGCAGCAGCCTGCATGACACTGGCGGCGGTGCGGGCACGCCCAGCTTCATGGCGCCCGAGCTGATCGCAGGCGGCGCCGCGACGGTGCAGAGCGAGCTGTATGCCGCCGGAGTCACGCTGTATTACCTGCTCACGCGCAAGTATCCTTATGGCGAGATCGAGCCGTTTCAGCACCCCCGGTTTGGCGATCCGACGCCGCCCACCCGCTACCGCCCGGAGATTCCGCAATGGCTGGAAAACCTGCTGCTGAAAGCCGTCGCGCCTGAACCCAAAAACCGTTTCGAGACCGCCGAAGAAATGTTGCTGGCGCTGGAGCAAGGCGAACGCCGCCCGCTCGGTGCGCCGCGCCGCACGCCACTGCTGGCACGCGACCCGGCACGGGTTTGGCAGACGCTGGCGGTGTTTTCCATAGTGCTCAACGTGTTGCTGGTTTACCTGTTGATCGTGGCCTAAGGACCCGTTCATTCATGGACGAGCCCTTAGCATGATGCTTGCTAGACCAGTACCTGTATTTGAAGGATACGCACCATGCTGACCGTACTGATTGCCGATCATGACATCACCCGCGCTGCCCGGCTGGAACAGGCGTTTCGCGACCAGGGCTATGCGGTAGCCGATGTGGTGAATTCGGCTTTTGAACTGACTGCTGCGGTAGCGAAACATGCGCCCGACATCATCATCATGGGGACCGATTCACCCGACCGCGACACCCTCGAACACCTGTGCATCGCCACCCGCAACTGCCCGCGTCCGGTAGTCATGTTCACCCAGGATGACGCCAGCGAATCCATCCGTGCGGCGCTCAAGGCCGGGGTATCCGCCTACGTGGTGGACGGCCTGGACGCCGAGCGCATCCGTCCGATCCTGGAAGTGGCGCGGATACGTTTTGAAGAACACCAGATCCTGCTGCAGACCGCCGCCGAAACCGCGCGCAGGACGCACGAGCGCAGCGTGATTGACGCCGCGAAACGTAAACTCATGGCGCATCAGGACCTGTCTGAAGATGCCGCTTATCACGCCATGCGCCGCGCCGCCATGTCCGAAAACCGCCGCCTGGTGGAAATCGCCGAGTCCATTCTGCAGCAGCTTGGCCAGCACGGCTGAACCATCGTTGTGCCAAAGCGCGTATTGCGCGCACTGCCATCGTGCACATTCTGCTACGCCCGTCTCGCTCATGTTTCCCGAAATTCTCTATTTAATCCATACAAATCATTAGCCTGATGAATTTTATTCAAACAGGCACGGGCCTTGCTCTATAGCCTCCGAGTCCTGTCCAACGGCGGGCGGCACTCCGCAAGCGCATTTATCTTGATTCTGCAGAAACCCGGAGACGGCAATCTGCACGCACATACGGAGCAGCCACATGAGTAACCCGCCGAACGACAGCCCTATTGATGTCACCTCTTCCACCCCGGAAAACACGCGCCGTGATTTCCTCAAAAAATCCACCGGCATCCTCGGTGCCGCCGCGCTGATGAACCTGGTCGCCCCCGGCGTGCGCAGCGGCGCCTGGGCCGCCGGCTCCGACGCACCCGAGAAAACCGAGGTAAAGATCGGCTTCATTCCGCTGACCGATTGTGCCTCGGTAGTCATCGCCAGCGTGCTGGGTTTCGACAAAAAATACGGCATCAAAATCACGCCGAGCAAGGAAGCCTCCTGGGCCGCCGTGCGCGACAAGCTGGTGAACGGCGAACTGGATGCAGCGCACGTGCTGTACGGCCTGATTTACGGCGTGCAAATGGGTATCGGCGGGCCGAAGAAAGACATGGCCAACCTGATGACCATCAACAACAACGGTCAGGCCATCTCCCTCTCCAACCAGCTCAGAACCAAAGGCGCGGTGGACGGCGCCAGCCTCGCCAGGCTGATCAAGGCCGAGCCGCGCGAATACACCTTCGCCCAGACCTTTCCTACCGGCACCCACGCCATGTGGCTGTATTACTGGCTGGCGGCCTACGGCGTGAATCCGTTCACCGAGGCCAAGGTGATTACCGTGCCGCCGCCGCAAATGATCGCCAATATGCGCGTGGACAACATGGACGGCTTTTGCGTGGGCGAACCCTGGAACGCCCGCGCCATTCACGACAATGTCGGTTTCACTGCGGTGACCAGCCAGGATATCTGGAAAGACCATCCGGAGAAAATCCTCGGCACCAGCGCCGACTGGGTCGCCAAACACCCCAATACCGCGCGCGCGCTGATCATGGCGGTGCTGGATGCCTCGCGTTACATCGACACCATGAGCAACCGTACCCAGGTTGCCGGGATCATCGCCGCGAAGTCCTACGTGAACACCGACGTCGCTTCCATCGAGGGCCGCATGCATGGCCAGTACGACAACGGCCTGGGCAGGAAATGGCAGGATCCGAATTACATGAAATTCTTCAACGACGGCAAGGTGAACTTCCCCTACCTCTCCGATGGCATGTGGTTCCTCACCCAGCACAAGCGTTGGGGCCTGCTCAAGACCGACCCGGACTATCTGGCCGAGGCGCAAAAGGTCAACCAGATCAAGCTCTACACCGAGGCCGCCACCCAGCTCAAGATCGCCGTGCCGAAGAGCCCGATGCGCACTTCCAAACTGATCGACGGCGTGGTGTGGGACGGCAAGGATCCGAAGAAATACGCCAACGGCTTCAAGATCAAGGCTTAGTCCCCGCCAAACTGACAAGGAGTCGATCATGACGCCCGAGCAAATCACGCTGGTCAAATCCAGCTGGCAACAGGTTCTGCCCATCAAGGACACTGCCGCAGGCCTGTTTTACACCCGGCTGTTTGAACTGGACCCCGCCTTGCGCGGCCTATTCAAAGGCGACATGGCCGAGCAGGGGCGCAAGCTGATGGCCATGATCAACACGGTCGTCAACAGCCTCGACCAGCTGGGGCCGATTCTGGGTGCGGTTGAAGACCTGGGACGGCGCCATGTCGGGTACGGGGTGACAGACCGCCACTACGACACTGTGGGAGCGGCGCTGATCTGGACGCTCGGCCAGGAGGGCCTGGGCGAGGGCTTCACGCCGGAACTGGAACTGGCCTGGGTCAGCGCCTACACCACACTGGCCACCGCGATGAAGCAGGCGGCGTGCACCACGGCATGACACTGTTATTGCCGGCTGATCACGTTGACGGCCGCCCCATGCGCGCGCCAAACAGAAATCAAGGAGATTCACCATGAGTGCCGTTTACACAACGCTGCAACACACCCCGCCGGCAAATGACGCTGACTTGACCAATGCCAGCGCGGAAGCCACCGAGCCGATAGTCAAGCCAGCCGAACCACGACCCCGCTTCCAGCTTAAGGAAAAGCTCGGCGCCGTGTTGCGCGTCCTGATTCCGCCCCTGTTGGGCATAGCCGCCTTTCTTGGCATCTGGGCATTGGTTGCGCAGGAAACCAGCAATCTGCCCGGCCCCTACAAAACCTGGGTTTCGGCACAGGCATTATTCGCCCATCCGTTTTACAACAACGGCCCCAACGACCAGGGCATCGGCTGGAATATCCTGTATTCGCTGTACCGGGTAGGTCTCGGATTTGGCATGGCGGCGGCGATCGGCATACCGCTTGGGTTCATGATCGGGCGTTTTCGTTTTCTAGCCGACATGACCGCGCCCATCATCAGCCTGCTGCGGCCGGTATCGCCGCTGGCCTGGCTGCCCATCGGCCTGCTGGTGTTTCACCGCGCGGAACCGGCCTCGATCTGGGTAATCTTCATCTCCAGCATCTGGCCGATGATACTCAACACTGCAGTCGGCGTGCGCCAGGTACCGCAGGATTACCTCAACGTGGCGCGCGTGCTCAATCTGTCCGAGTGGAAAGTATTCAGCCGGATATTATTTCCCGCCGTGGTGCCGCATGTGCTGACCGGAGTGCGCCTGTCCATCGGCATTGCCTGGCTGGTGATCGTCGCGGCTGAAATGCTCACCGGCGGCGTGGGGATTGGCTTCTGGGTATGGGATGAGTGGAACAACCTCAACGTCGCACACATCATCATCGCCATTTTCGTGGTCGGGATTGTCGGCCTGCTGCTGGAACAGGCGCTGGTGCTGATCGCCAAACGCTTTAGCTACGAGTAAGGAAACCATCATGGAAAAATTCGTACAACTGGAAAACGTGGACGTAAAGTTCACCACCAAAAAAGGCGTGTTTCACGCGCTGCACGATATCAATCTGAACATCGACCAGGGGCAATTTTTTACCCTGATCGGCCACTCCGGCTGCGGCAAATCCACCCTGCTCAACGTGGTGGCGGGATTGCTGGACGCCAGCAGCGGCATGGCGCTATGCGCCGGACGCGAAATCAAGGGGCCGGGGCCGGAACGCGGCGTGGTGTTCCAGAACCATTCGTTGTTACCCTGGCTCACCTGTCACGACAACATCTACCTCGCCGTGGAGCGCGTGTTTGGCCGCCAGGAAGGCAAGGCCAAGCTCAGACAGCGTACCGTCGACGCGCTGGCATTGGTCGGGCTCGCCCATGCCGAGCACAAACGCCCGCACGAAATCTCCGGCGGCATGAAGCAACGCGTCGGCATTGCCCGGGCCCTGGCGATGGAACCCAAAGTATTGCTGATGGACGAACCGTTCGGCGCACTCGACGCGCTGACCCGTGCGCATCTGCAGGACGAGCTGATGAAAATCGTCGCCGCCACTCAAAGCACGGTGATCATGGTCACCCACGATGTGGATGAGGCGGTGCTGCTGTCCGACCGCATTGTGATGATGACCAACGGCCCGGCTGCCACCATCGGCGAAATTCTCACGGTGGACTTGCCGCAACCGCGCGACCGCCTGGCGCTGGCCAACGACCCGCATTACCACCAGCTGCGCGCGCGCGTATTGGAATTTCTGTATCAGCGGCAGATGCGGCCCGCCGCCTGAGTTCAGCCAAGCGCCGTCAGCGCAAGTACGGCCTGGCCAAAGCCGCAGGCCGGCGCTTGTTGCCGGCAGCGCGCATCACGGCGCCACTACGCGCCGTGCATGGCGCACCAGCAACGGCAGCGCCATGCGGTTGATGAAGCCCGGCAGGCGCAGCGGCTTGAGCAGCATTTTCACTGTCATTTCGTAAGGATAGTCGGCGCGCGCCCAGCGCCCCGCTGTGTGTTGAAACTGCTGAAAATCCTGCGGGCTGAAGGTCTGCCCGGGATTGCGCACCGCAAATGCGTTTTTCACCGCCAGGTAGGCATCCTCCTGGCCGATCTCCCCGAGCCGTTGCCGCAACACGCGCGCCACTTGCCAGCGTGGCGGACGCTCGATCTCGCGATAGCACAGAAAAAAGTGATAGAAGTATTTGTAGTGCCCCACTTCATCGTTGCGGATATGCCCCACCAGCGTAGCCAGCACCGGTTCCGGGCTGATCTGCTGCAGCAGGGCGTACAGGCCCGAGGTGCCGGTTTCAATGACGCAGCGTGCGACCATCTCCAGCGCACGCGTGGGCTCCAGCAGTTCGGGTTTGCAATACGGCCGATAGTCCGCGCAGAACCCGTCAAACGCGGCCTGCCAGTCAAACGCAGGCCAGACCGTCTCCACATAGCGACGCAGTGCGCGTCCGTGCTGCAACTCCTCCGGTTCCCAGCGCTCGCGCAGCCATTGACTTGCCTCGGTATCGTCCTCCATGTAACCCAGCAGATTGTGCGTGTACAAATCGGACAGGCTTTCCACGAATGAAGCAGCGGCAAGCACGTAAAACCACGTATCTTCGTTGACGATGCGCTCGTGCGCTATGCGGTCGAATGCAATCTGGTCAATCGACCATGGGTGCGGAGCGACGATGGGAAGCTGTGTATCCGGGTCTGGCATATTCAAGGTCACCTGTTTGTGTTTTTGGTCTGACTGAAACGAGTGCCTGTGGTTCTATTTAGTACCTATCTATACATGCAGTAGCGCCCGTGCCACCGCCTCGGCCACTTTGATGCCATCCACGGCGGCGGACAGGATCCCGCCGGCATAGCCCGCACCCTCGCCCGCCGGATACAGGCCGTGGGTATTGAGGCTCTGATAGCCTTCGTTGCGGGTGATGCGGATGGGTGACGAGGTGCGCGTTTCCACGCCGGTGAGCACCGCATCATGCATGGCGAAACCGCGGATTTGTTTGTCGAACGCCGGCAGCGCCTCTCGGATTGCGCTGATGACGTAATCCGGCAAGCTGCTATCGAGCGCGCCCAGCTTCACCCCCGGCGTGTAGGACGGCAGCACCGTGGCGAATTCGGTGGACGCGCGCCCGGCAATGAAATCGCCCACCAATTGCCCCGGGGCACTGTAATCACGTCCGCCCAACTCAAACGCGCGCGCTTCCCAGTGGCGCTGGAAGGCGATTCCCGCCAGCGGATGGCCGGGATAGTCGTCGGGGGTGATGCCCACCACGATGCCCGCATTGGCGTTGCGCTCGTTGCGCGAATACTGGCTCATGCCGTTGGTGACCACACGCCCCGGTTCGGACGCCGCCGCCACCACCGTGCCGCCCGGACACATGCAAAAGCTGTACACCGCACGCCCGTTTTGCGCATGATGAACCAGCTTGTAGTCTGCTGCCCCCAGCTCAGGATGGCCGGCGCGATCGCCGAAGCGGCAGTGGTCGATCAGCGACTGCGGATGCTCGATGCGAAACCCCACCGAAAACGCCTTGGCCTCGATATGCACGCCGCGCTGGTACAGCATTTCAAAGGTATCGCGCGCGCTGTGCCCCACCGCCAGTACCACATGGCGTGCGGCGATGTGCTCGCCGCTGGCCAGCGTCACGCCGCGCACCTGGCCGTCTTCGATGTCCAGATTATCCACCCGGCTCTGAAAGCGTATTTCGCCCCCCAGGGATTCGATTGTGGCGCGAATTTTTTCCACCATGCCGACCAGCCGGAAGGTGCCAATGTGCGGCTTGCTGACAAACGCGATTTCCGGCGGTGCACCCGCCTGGATGAATTCGGCAATCACCTTGCGCCCTAGGTGATTGGGATCCTTGATCTGGCTGTAGAGTTTGCCGTCCGAAAACGTGCCCGCGCCGCCCTCGCCGAACTGCACATTGGATTCCGGATTCAGCACCCCGTTGCGCCACAGACCCCAGGTGTCTTTGGTGCGCTCGCGCACCGCCTTGCCGCGCTCCAGGATGATGGGGCGAAACCCCATCTGGGCCAGGATCAGCCCGGCGAACATGCCGCACGGCCCGGTGCCGATGACCACCGGTCGCTCGGTGAAGCCTGTCGGGGCGTGCGCGACAAAATGGTAGCCGGTGTCCGGCGCGGGCGCGACATGGCGGTCATTTTTCAGCCGGCGCAACACCGCCTGCTCGTCTTTGACTTCGACATCAAGGGTGTAGGTAAAGGTAATCCGCGGGCGTTTGCGCGCATCATGGCCGCGCCGGAAAATCGTGTAGCCCAGCAGCATGTCGTCGGCGATATCCAGACGGCGCAGGATTTCCGCCCTGAGCGCGGCTTCGGGATGGTCGAGCGGGAGTTTGAGTTCGGTAATGCGCAGCATGTGTTGTTTTCAATCAGGTGCCAATGAAGCATTTTACCGTGCTACGGCAGGCAACACGCATGCCCTGCCTAAGGGTAAAATAAGCTTTTGATTAGATTGTAGATTACGCATGGCAATTCAATGGTATCCCGGACACATGACCGCGGCGCGCAAGAAGGCCGCCGAAACCATGGCACAGACCGACATGGTGATCGAGGTGGTCGATGCACGTCTGCCCGAGGCCAGCAGCAATCCGATGATTGCCGAGCTGCGTCTTGCGCGCCAGCGCCCGTGCCTGAAAATCCTCAACAAGGCCGATCTGGCCGACCCGGCAGCGACGCAGGCCTGGCTCAAATTCTATAACGCACAAAAGGGCGTCAAGGCGGTGGCGCTGTCGTGCAAGAAAGCCAGCGATGTCGCCAAAATTCCCGCCCTGTGCCTGGCGCTGGCGCCGCATCGCGGCACGCCGATCAAGCCGCTGCGCATGATGATCATGGGCATCCCCAACGTCGGCAAGTCCACGCTGATGAACGCGCTGCTCAAGCGCCGTGTGGCCAAGGTGGGGGATGAGCCCGCGGTGACCAAAAGCCAGCAGCGGCTGGAGCTCAATGACAGCATGACGCTGGTGGACACCCCGGGCATGCTGTGGCCGAAAATCGAGCATGAACGCGACGGCCTGATGCTGGCAGCCAGCCACGCGGTCGGGCGCAACGCGGTGATTGACGAAGAGGTAGCCACCTTTCTTGCGGACAGCGTGTTGGCCAATTACCCGGCGCTGTTGCAGGCGCGTTACGGTTTTGCAGTGGACGGGCTGGATGGCGTCGGTGTCATCGAGGCCATCGCCAAACGCCGCGGCTATCGTTTAAAGGGCGGCGAGGCCGATTTGGAAAAAGCAGCGCTGACCCTGTTGCAGGATTATCGTGACGGCACGCTGGGCCGCGTCAGCCTGGAAACGCCCGAGCAGCGCCGCCGCATGTTGACTGCCCAGACCAGCCCGGTCGCACAGGATGATGCCCCTCCGGGGTGAACAACGCCGCACAACGCCATTGCCCTTGAAATCCTTCTGATCGGAAATATATCTGGCTCAGGCAGGTATCCATTCAGCCTGGCTGCCTGATTTCTTAATCTGACAGGAAGGAGTTTTGAGATGGCGAACATTAATCGTTACGACCCTTTTGATTTTGCTGTGGAGCCCTTCGATGACCTGTTCCGCGGTTTTTTCCGGCCGGTGCGCCCCGGCAATGCAGCGGCGGTACAGATCAAAATGGACGTGAAAGAAGATGACCAGGGCTATACCGTGCATGCCGATGTACCCGGTGTGAAAAAGGAAGACATTCACGTCACCATCGATGGCAACCAGGTCTCGCTCACCGCTGAGACCAAGCGCGAAACCCAGGACAAGGACGGCGAAAAACTGCTGCGCTCGGAACGTTACTACGGCAAGTCCTATCGCAGCTTTACTCTGGGCAGCGACATTGACGACGCTGCCGCAGAGGCGAAATACCATGATGGCGTGCTGGAACTGCGCTTGCCGAAAAAGGCGGCTGCCTCCGCCAAACGGCTGGAAATCCACTAAGCTTTTCGAGGCGGCAGTAGCCGCCTTTTTTATGGGTATAGGGTTTCGACTCACGATCATAGTTCGAATTTAATCTTGTCTTTGTGGCTATCGCTCCCATATCGAACGCATGATCCCCTTTTCCATCCTCGACCTATCTCCAATCACCGAAGGCAGCGACGCTGCCCAGTCGTTTCGCAACACGCTTGATCTTGCCAGGCACGGAGAGCGCTGGGGTTACCAGCGCTTCTGGCTGGCCGAGCATCATGGCATGCCCGGCATTGCCAGCGCCGCGACCGCTGTCCTGATCGGGCATGTCGCGGGCGGCACGTCGACCATCCGCGTCGGTGCCGGCGGCATAATGTTGCCCAACCATTCGCCTCTGGTGATTGCCGAACAGTTCGGAACCTTGGAATCGCTCTTTCCCGGGCGCATTGACCTGGGTCTCGGGCGCGCGCCAGGCTCAGATCAACTCACCGCGCGTGCCTTGCGTCGAAATCTCGCCTCCGATGCCGATCAGTTTCCCCAGGACGTCGTCGAACTGATGGATTACTTCTCGGCAGAGCAGCGGCATGCGGTTCGCGCCGTTCCGGGCGCCGGCCTGAATGTTCCGATATGGATTTTGGGCTCGAGTCTTTTTGGGGCACAACTGGCTGCGGACCTGGGTCTGCCCTACGCATTCGCGTCGCATTTTGCACCGGCGCAAATGATGCAGGCGCTTGCCTTATACCGCGCCACCTTCAGGCCGTCTACCCATCTGGAGAAACCGTATGTGATGCTTGGCTTCAACGTGTTTGCGGCAGATTCGGAAGAGGAGGCGCAATTTCTCGCCACATCAATGCAGCAAGCATTTGTCAGCCTGCGCAGCGGCCATCCCAAGCGTCTGCCGCCACCCGAGAACGGCTATATGAATCGCATCGGCCCCCCGGAACGGACCCTGCTGGACCAGGTTCTGTCATGCTCGGCGATTGGCTCGAGCGACACAGTAAAGCTTAAACTGGAAGCATTCATCGAACAAACCGGGGCGGATGAATTGATGATCACGTCGCAGATCTTCGACCATTCTGCGCGTCTCCGGTCGTATGAAATCACCGCCAAGCTCCGCGCAATGCTGCGTTGACAACCCACCCTCAACCTGGGTCCCCGCTTCTCACTATCAGAGGGCATACGCGAAACGCAGGAGATGCTCGACTTTTGGACCCAACATGACATTGTTTCGGATATCGAACTCATCAACATGGACTATATCAATACCGCACCGCCTATGAGCGAATGCTCAAGAGCGATGTGAAATATCGTTTCGTCGCCTATATGGCGAATTTGTAAAACACGGATCTGATTTTTGGAGAAGAATGATGAAAACAGGATTTATCGGACTGGGAAAAATGGGCGCTGGCATGGCCTCCCGCCTGTGTCAGGCAGGATACGAACTTACCGTCTACAACCGATCTGCAGAACGACTGCAGCCGCTGATTGCGGCGGGGGCCAAGGCCGCGAAAAATATTGCGGACGTTTGCGATGCCGATGTGGTTTTCACCATGCTGGCCAATGATGCCGCGCTGAGAGAAGTGACACTGGACCTTTCCGGCATTCTGGAACATCTCAAGCCCGGCGCCATACACGTCTCCTGCAGCACCGTGAGCGTCGCCTTGTCCGCACAGCTTGCCGAGGCGCACAGTGAAAAACAGCAGGGTTTTATTGCGGCGCCGGTATTCGGCAGGCCGGATGCCGCCGCAGCCGGTAAGCTTTTCATGATCGCGGCGGGAAAACAGGAACTCATCGCAAAGATCCAACCGTTGCTGGACATTCTTGGCCAGCGTACTTTCATCGTGTCAGATGATCCTGAAAAGGCGAATCTGGTGAAATTGAGCGGCAATTTCCTGATCGCAACGGTAATTGAGTCGCTGGGCGAGGCCATGGCGCTGGTGGAAAAAGGCGGCGTAGATCGGCATCAGTATCTCGATCTGCTCACCTCCAGCCTGTTCAATATTCCTCTGTACAAGAACTATGGCGCCATGATCGCTGATCGCCATTTTGAGCCCGCCGGATTCGCGGCTCCTCTGGGTCAAAAAGATTTGCGGCTGGTTCTGGCTGCAGCAGAAGAGTTAAAGGTGCCGCTGCCTTTTGCCAGCATTTTGCGCGATCGTTTCCTGCAACTCATGGCTCATGGCGGCGATCATCTCGACTGGTCAGCCGTAGGCAGCCTGGCGGCGAAAGATGCGGCGATCATTTCCGGTTGAGTGTGTTCCGAAATTTTTAATGGATTTTCACCAAGGCGCCAACGCGGCGACTGCTTTTTTAATGTTCGTGGGGGGTATTTGCAGTGCACCAGATTCTGCAATACCTTAAAAAACACGGCGAGAAACTCGACTCGGAGATCGCCCATGACACAGGCATCTCACTAGCAAACGTGCGCCTCTCCATATCAAAACTAACCGCCAGTGGAGAGGTGATCGTGTGTCATTCGATTCGGTTTGAAAAAGGCAAGAAGAGTGAGGCGACGCTCTGCCGGGTGGCGGGATATATTCCGCCTGTAGCCCCTGGAAGAAAACCGAAAGCGTAGAAGAAAGCGGTGGGCGTGTAACGGACCATTCACCAGTCATAATGCCTTTCGTGAAAATCGCCCTGTCTGCTTTGGTCGAGTTTCTGTCGATGAATCACTGCCTTTGAATAGCGGCTTCTATCAACAGCAGGCGCTCATCGGCTGTGATTTTTTACCTCGCCAATGACACTTCATGGCACGGTGCAGTCCTTGGGGAATGCATCTAATCGAGCCGTTAATAACCTCAGCTTCTCACTTATGTCAGTGTTCGAATTAGGGTGCAGCACCTTTATCTTCAAGCCATTCACGCAATTCGTAGGCTGCAACACATCTACGAAGGCCCGGTTTGGCAAAATCGAGAGTTGCTCTGTTATCCGAATAGACAACAAACGGGGTACAAACAATACCGATAATTTCTGTGTACCGAGATAAATCAAAGTTGTCCCCTAACGGGTTCTCCTTGAGGTTGTCGACGAAATTGACCCACTTTGCAACTGCACCGTCGACCGTAAACTGGACATTCTCGATAACGCGGTAAGTTCCTTTGTCGTAGTCAGTGTCGTAGATTACGCTCTTGCAAGAAATCAATAGCAAGGCACCATTGCGTGCACCAATAGCATCAATATCCGTCAAGGCCAATCCATTACACCGAAGTGTGCGGCCGCGCAAAGCAGCAAGCGTGGCATCGGGCCGCCATAACGAATCATCCACGGTGCACTGCACCTGACTCTCGAAAGTGTACCCTCGCAAATTGGACAAGTCGAAGTCAGTGCGATCCACCATTGCTCGGCTTATTAAAGCCCGAGAAGACGCTGTAACGTCCAACATGACTGCGGTTTCCGACTCTCGTATAAAACCTCCGCTCTGAAACGGCCACACGCCTGGCGCAAGCTCGTTACACCGGTATCGCCATTCTTCATAACTCCGACTCCATTCAACCACAGGCGCAATGTCCCGGAGGTGGCTAACTAACGAAGGGAGCCACAAAGCGAACACTCTTTCGAGTAGCGATGGGCTTACAACGCAGTATCCAAACCGCAACACATTACTGAGCGCAGCAGGCAACTCAACGAAAATAACCGGAAGCAACATCTGTAGCACGATTGCCGGTTCAATGGCTTTCAGAAATGGAAGATCCTGAGTAGTCAGTCCGGTATAGGGCTTCAGGAACGATTCAACTGGAATTGGAGTAAACATATGCCGCGCCAGTATGTCGGCCATGACTCTCCCGCCCCCAGGCGAGGGTATTTTTACTGGAACCCATATGGGAGCACACGGATTGAATAGGAAAAGGTGCGATGCACGAGCCTCTAGAGAGCTATACACAACCTCCAAGCTTGTAGATGTTCCAGCGAGTCCAAGTCTTGCGTAAGACAACTCTTGCATGCTGTCGTTTCTAACGTCATATGTTGTAATGGCTTCTGCTGTTTCGTCACTCTGCTCAGCAAAAGGCACCAAGTCCTGGAAGAATAGGGAGGCACCTTTTCCGACGCGCCGATAGGTTGAATGAAGGTGCGAAAGCAGCTTCACCGAAGAAACAAAGCAAAGTAAGTGACGGGGTAATCCCCCCACAAAAAAGAGGCGTTTGAAAGTAGAATTTTCTTAAATGAGATTTGAGGAATTTTTACATGAAGACATCCCGCTTTACCGACAGACAGATCATGCAGATTTTGAAGCAAGCAGAGGCTGGCAGCCCCGT
>DATKUZ010000027.1:0-4120 GCA_035530335.1 Sulfuriferula sp.
CCGCTGGCCAAGCTCACCGCGCTGCAAACGCTCAATCTTTCCGGGTGCGAGCAGATCACCGACTTTGCGCCGCTGGCCAAGCTCACCGCGCTGCAAACGCTCGATCTTTCCGGGTGCAAGCAGATCACCGATCTCGCGCCGCTGGCCAAGCTCACCGCGCTGCAAACGCTCGATCTTTCCGGGTGCAAGCAGATCACCGATCTCGCGCCGCTGGCCAAGCTCACCGCGCTGAAATTTCTCGGATTACAACGTACATTTGTTCTGTCCAGAGCCCAGGCAGCTACCCTGAATGGGCATCGCAACCTTCAATATTTGACTCTTGACGATATTGAGGATTCTCGGCTCCTTTACGCTTACCCCCGGCTGACCTATTTATGGTGCGAAGGATCCATTCGAGTAAGGAATGCGCCTGCAGAGTTGCTCGAAGGAGCGGAGTTTGAAAACGCTCTCCTGCGTATCATTCCCTGGCAGCAGGACATACTCACCAGCGGAGCGGCGCCCAACACCGAACTCAAGCTATTCGTTCTCGGCAACGGGCGGGTGGGCAAGACCCAGATCAGCCGTCGCTTGCAAGGGCAAGACTACGATGCATCGGTGCTCAGCACTCACGGTGTGACACTGGGGCGCTACGAGGTGCTGAAGGCTGAAAAAGATCACAAGGCTATGCATCTCAACTTGTGGGACTTCGGCGGGCAGGACATCTACCTCGGCACCCATGGCCTATTCCTCGACGACCGAGCAATCTACGTGGTGGCCTGGCACCCAGGGCACGAAAACGACAACGAGTTTTTCGAGAACGGCATTCCCATGCGCAACCGCCCGCTGGCCTACTGGTTGGCTTATATCCGCTCGCTGGCGGGTGAACATGCGCCCATTATCGTGGTGCTGACGCAATGCGATGAGGGTGACGCGGAACTGTCGCCGCAATTGCCTGCAGAGCATGGATTCAGCTACCTGAAAATCACGGCATGCAGCGCGCTGGAAGACTACGGTCTGGAGCGCATCGAGATGGAAATCCGCGCCGCCGCGCGGCTGCTGCGCAAACGATACGCCGCCGTGGAGATACCGCAAAGCTGGGTGGATATGGAAGATTTATTGCGTACGATACGCGACGCAGACAGGAAAGTTCTGACTTTCGATGAGTTCGCAATACTTTGCAAAGAGCATGCTTCTCTCGCACCACCCGCCCTGATTGCAGGATTCCTGCACCGCGCGGGTCAGCTATTCTGGCGCGAGGGCGCGTTCGGCAATGACCTGGTGCTGAAACAGGACTGGGCGCTGGCGGGCATTTACGCATTGTTGGAGCGCAACGACACCCTGCCGTTGATCCGCGAACGTCATGGCCGCTTTTACCTGGCACAGCTCCAGCTCAAAGTGTGGAAGGAATATGGCGAAGACGAGCAGAAATTATTTCTCGATATGATGACCCAGTGCGGCATCTGCTTCCCGCTGGACAAGGTAAGCTATATTGCAACCGAGTTGCTGCCCTCGGAACGCACGATGGAGAGTGACATCGCGGCGGTGTGGCGCGATGCCGAAGCTGACGCGTGGGTGGAGCTGCATTACGACTTCCTGCACGATGGCGTACTTAAGACCATACTGTCGCGCATCGGCGTTAAGGCCGGGCCGAACGGTGTGTACTGGCGCACCGGCCTGTGCTACTACGACCGCGAGGCACGCGGCGCGGCTCTGATTCGCGCCGAGTGGGACGAGGGGCAAAGCGCCACAAGGCGCGGACGAATCGTGGTACTGGTGGAAGGCGCGCAGGCAAGCAAGCTGGCGCGGCATCTGGTGGAATCCATTGAATCTATCCGCATAGGCAGCATTTCACAGGCCGTGTGGCAACGCGGGCAGCCGGACGGCGATATCCATCGCCCGAGGGTAGAGCGGGAGGTGGTGCTACCACCGTTTTCCGGCATCGCACCAGAGGCGAAGGCCAAGCCCAAGCAGCAAAACGCAACGGAAAGCCCTGAACTGAGCGCGCAATTTTCTTCCGGTCAGCAGCATATCCTGCTGCTCGCCACCGAGTGGGAGTCTCGCCACGGCGGGCTTTCGACTTTTAACCGCGAGCTTTGCCTGGCTTTCGCACGTATGGGCAAGACTGTGTGTTGTGTCGTGTTGCAGGCAAAAGATGAGGAAATTATTCAGGCACAAAAAGGCAGTGTGCTGCTGGTTTCAACGGATAATGCATCAATGGAGCGCAAGCTGCCGTTGCCCGATGGTTTCAAGCCCGACATTATCGTCGGGCACGGACGCATCACCGGCGTGGCCGCGAAAGCGCAGCAGGAGGACAACTACCCGCTAGCGAAGCGGGTGCATTTCATACACATGGCCCCCGGCCAAATCGAGTGGTACAAGGGCAAAGATGATGCTGCGCAACAGGCGGCTGAGCGGGAGAAGCAGGAACTAGATCTGGCGAAGGGCGCGCAACTGGTAGCTGCCGTCGGGCCGCTTTTGTATAGGGAAACCTCTACATTGATTGAGCGCCTGCGACCTGTAGAACGACCGCGCATTTGTCAGTTCGATCCGGGGTTCAGGCGGATCGAAACGCGAACGACACCGGCCAGCCTGCATTGCCTGCTGGTGGGGCGCGCCGAGGACGAGGCGATCAAAGGCATAGACATTGCCGCAAGAGCCCTGCAACATATAGACGCGACGCAGTTGCCACATAAACCAGAACTAATCGTACGGGGTGCACCAGTTGGCGTGGGAACTAAGCTCCAAAGCGATCTGGGAACCAGATTCAGCGGTCTCAAAGTCCGAGTCCGGGAATATTCCAGCGACGTAGAGGAAATTATCGGGGATTACCGTAGCTCAGCGCTCACCCTGATGCCCTCACGTTGCGAAGGCTTCGGCTTGGTTGCGCTGGAATCTCTGAGTTACGGCACCCCCGCGCTGATCAGCGACCAGAGTGGTTTTGCCGAATTACTGAAGGAATTTCTGAAGCCGCACGAGCAGCAGCATTACATCGTCAAGACGTCGGACAATCTCAAACAGGCTGCCAGCCATTGGCAGGAGAAAATATATTATCAGCTCAGCGACATTGATGCTGCAATTGGCCGGGCGAACAAACTTTGTGAAATACTGACAGAGCAACTATCTTGGGCGCGATCTTGCGAGAAGTTATTGAGGGAGCTTCGGTAATTAGATTAGAAATCCACAGCGTTAGTCACCATCGCATCAATTAAAACCAGCTGTCCACCTTGTTGACTAGCTCAGGTTTGTACTTTTCAATTGAAAATCAAAAGGGTCAGACTCCATTGATTCAAGCAGCCAGTCAGCCAAAGCCGACCCTGTTAAAATCCGCTCCTTCTCACACCCACCTGACCCGTCGCTCATGACCCAGAAATCGACCAAGAAACCACACGTCACCATCCATCGCAAAGACTACACTGCCCCGGCATATTGGGTGAACACCGTTGAAATGGGTTTCGATCTCGACCCCGCGGCAACCCGTGTGGCCACGCGCATCACGCTGCAGCGCAATAGCGCATCGCCCAACAAGGATGTGGAGCTGCTGGGCGATGGTGTCAAGCTGGTGGCTTTGCGCATGAACGGCAAGACGCTGCGCAAGGGTAAGACGGGCTACACCATCGCAGACGGGAAATTGCGCATTGCCAACGCACCGGACGAGATCACGCTGGAGATCGAGACACTGGTTGAGCCCGAGAAGAATACTTCGATGATGGGGCTGTATGTCTCCAATGGCAATTTCTTTACCCAATGCGAGGCCGAAGGTTTCCGCAAGATCACCTGGTTTCCCGATCGCCCGGACGTGATGGCGAAATACACCGTGATGCTGCGCGGCGACAAGAAAAAGTATCCGGTGTTGCTCTCCAATGGCAACCTGATCGAACAGGGCGACCTGCCCCGTGGCCGCCACTATGCCAAGTGGGAAGACCCGTTCAAGAAACCTTCTTATCTGTTTGCGCTGGTGGCAGGCAAGTTGGTGTGCCAGGAAGAAACATTCAGGCTGAACAGCGGGCGCCGCGTGCTGCTGCAAGTGTGGGTGGAGCCGGGCAATCTGGACAAGACGCAGCATGCGATGGCATCGCTCAAGCACAGTATCCGCTGGGATCAGGAACGCTACGGGCTGGAGCTAGACCTGGACCGCTTCATG
>DATKUZ010000028.1:0-184594 GCA_035530335.1 Sulfuriferula sp.
CTTCCACCTGCGCGTCACTCAGCGCCACACCCAACACTTTGCCGGCGCGCGCAGTGCGCAGCAAGACAGGCGGACGCTGTGGCAAATCCCCTGTTACTTCGATGATCGCACTGGCCACGCCGCCGCAAATTTCTAGTATCAATGCAGTGGCACGCTCCAACGCATTGCGCGTTGCTGCGTAGTCTACACCGCGCTCGAAACGGTGCGATGAATCGGTGGACAAACCCAGCCGGCGTGCACGTCCGGCAATTGCGTCGGGACTGAAATATGCTGCCTCAAGGAAAATTTCCGAGGTGTTTTCATCCACTGCAGTGGCTGCCCCCCCCATGATGCCAGCGAGCGCCTGCACACCCTTGTCATCTGCGATCACCAGCATGTCTGCTGCCAGTGTCGCATTCTGATCATTCAGCAGTGTCAGCGTTTCACCCGGCGTGGCCATGCGCACCTGAATATCGCCAGCAAGCTTGTCCAGATCAAAGGCATGTAAAGGTTGCCCCAACTCCAGCAATACATAGTTGGTAATGTCTACTACCGGACTGATGCTGCGCAGGCCGCTGCGGGAAAGGCGTTCAATCATCCAGCCCGGTGTTTGAGCCGCGCGATCGAGCTGACTGATGACGCGCCCGCAATAACGCGGGCAAGCTTGTTGGGCAGTCACCTGCACCCTGCGGGTAAGGCCGCCGCTAACCGCCGCAGGTTCAATCCGGGGCAAATTCAATGGACTACCGGTAAGCGCGGCCACTTCACGCGCCACGCCGACCACACTCAGGCAATCGCTGCGATTGGGGGTAAGTTTGAGCGTGTAAAGCCTGTCATCCAGATGCAGATAATCGCGGATATTGCACCCCACTGGCGCGTCGTTCGGCAACAGCAACAGGCCATCGGCTTCTTCTGCCAGTCCCAGCTCACGCGCGGAGCACAACATGCCCAGCGATTCGATACCGCGCAATTTGGCTTTCTTGATTTCAAAGCCCGGCAAGCTGGCACCTACCAGGGCGCAAGGTACGCGCACGCCTTCCCCTACATTGGGTGCACCGCATACGATCTGCAACGGACTGCCAGTGCCGGCATCCACCTGACACACACGCAGGCGATCGGCATCCGGATGCGGTGCTACCGACAGCACCTGCCCCACCACCACGCCGGAAAAATCCGCCGCGACCGGTTCCAGCGCTTCGACCTCCAGTCCGGCCATGGTAAGAAGATGAGACAACGCTGCGCTATCCAGCGCAGGATTAACAAGGGTACGTAACCAGAGTTCGGAAAATTTCATCTTGATGGTTCAGTTGAACTGTTTCAGGAAGCGCAAATCATTCGCGAAAAACAGGCGCAGATCATCCACACCATAGCGCAGCATGGCCAGCCGCTCCACCCCCATGCCAAACGCGAAACCAAGGTATTTTTCGCTATCCACATGCACATGTCCCAACACATTGGGGTGCACCATGCCGCAGCCCAGTACTTCCAGCCAGCCAGTATGGCTGCATACGCGGCAACCGTCGCCACCGCACATCACGCAGGCAATATCCATTTCTGCCGAAGGTTCGGTGAACGGAAAAAACGATGGCCGGAAGCGCACTTTCAGGTCATCACGTTCAAAAAAACGCTGCATGAAATCCGCCAGTACGCCTTTCAATGCCGCGAAGCTCACCTCTTCGTCCACCCACAATCCCTCGGCTTGATGAAACATTGGTGTGTGGGTCACGTCGGAATCGCAGCGATATACCCGTCCCGGTGCGATGATCTTGAGCGGCGGCTGATTGTTCTGCAAATAATGTATCTGCACCGGCGACGTATGAGTGCGCAGCAGGTGCTTGTCATCCACGTAAAAGGTATCGTGCATGGCACGTGCCGGATGATTTTCCGGGATATTCAGTGCGGTGAAATTGTAGAAATCGGTCTCAATCTCCGGGCCTTCTCCCACCTCGAAACCGATCGAGGCGAACAGTGCCTGGATGCGTGCCAGTGTGCGCGTCACCGGGTGCAGGCCGCCTGTGCCCAGACCGCGTCCAGGCAGCGTCACATCCAGGGTTTCCGCCGTCAGCCTGTTATTCAGTTCAGCCTGGGACAAGGCTGCGCGGCGCGCTTCCAGGGCCTGCTGAATCCGTTCCTTGGCCTGATTGATTACGTTGCCAGCTGCCGGACGTTCTGCGGCGGGAAGCTTGCCCAGTTGTTTCAGTTGCTCGGTGAGCACACCTGTTTTGCCGAGATAGCGGGCTTTTGCCTGCTCCAGTTCAACGGCCTGGTGGACTGCGGCGAATTCCGCTAATGCGGCAGCAACAATAGTGTCGAGATTTTGCATGGTGGTTTGTCTCAAGAGAGCGTCTCTAGAAATTCAACCGGCATCTGGATACAGCTACTCTACGCCAGATTGAATTTTTGGAAGCGCCCACAAAAAAGGAGGCCGACGGCCTCCTTTTTTGAAAGGTAGTCAGCTTTAGGCCGCCAATTGGGCTTTAGCCTGCTCGGCAAGCTGCGCAAACGCAGGTTTGTCGAACACAGCCAGATCGGCCAGCACCTTGCGATCCAGCACGATTTCGGCTTTTTTCAGGCCGTTCATGAATACACTGTAACGCATCCCGCACTCACGCGCGGCGGCATTGATACGCGCAATCCACAGGGAACGGAACTGACGCTTGCGCTGGCGACGGTCGCGGTAGGCATACTGCCCCGCTTTCATCACCGCCTGCTTGGCGACACGGTAGACGTTCTTGCGGCGGCCACGATAGCCTTTGGCCAGGTCGAGGACTTTTTTGTGGCGCGCGCGCGCCGTTACACCACGTTTTACTCTTGGCATGTCATCTCTCCTTTATGCGTAGGGCAACATGGCGCGAACGGAACGCATGTTGGTCGCATCGACCATCAGCGTGCCGCGCAACTGGCGCTTGTTCTTGGTGGTTTTCTTGGTGAGAATGTGGCGCTTGAAAGCCTGACCGCGCTTTATGCCACCATTCGCCAGCGCCTTGAAGCGCTTGGCCGCACCCGATTTGGTTTTCATCTTCGGCATTGCATTACTCCTGTTGGGCAAGACGCCGGGCAGTCTCACAACGAGACATTTAGGAACCCGGACATCCGCGAAACATCCGGCGGCATTTACCGCCAGATGGTTTTCGCCGGATTACAGCGAAAATACTTCAAGCAAGCCGCACCGCGACTTGCTCGAAAATTCTGTTTACTTCTTCTTGGGCCCCAGCATCATTACCATCTGCCGGCCCTCCATCTTGGGGAACTGCTCGACTACGGCCTGTTCGGCCAAGTCTGCTTCTACACGTCTTAATTGCGCCAGACCGATTTCCTGGTGAGCCATTTCACGACCGCGGAAGCGCAGGGTAACCTTCGCCTTGTCACCCTCTTCGAGGAAACGAATCAGGTTGCGCAGCTTGATCTGGTAGTCACCTTCATCAGTATTAGGTCGAAATTTTACTTCCTTGACCTGTATCTGCTTCTGCTTGACCTTGGCCTCGTGCTGACGCTTGCTCTGCTGGTACTTGAACTTGCCGTAGTCCATCAGTCGGCACACCGGCGGCTTGGCCTGCGGGGCAATTTCCACCAGATCTACCTGTGCTTCCTCGGCCAGTTTCAGCGCCTCGGCGGCGCTAACGATGCCTAGGGGTTCCCCTTCCAGTCCAACCAAACGAATCTCCGGCCAGGTGATTTCACCGTTGACCCGTGTTTCTTTATCCTGAGCGATAGCTACAACTCCTGTAAATCAAAAGACAAGAGGAGTGAGAAAACCTCACTCCTCGCTAGGTTTGCGCAACGCCACGGCTTCCTTGAGTTGCGCCATAAACACTTCCAAAGGCATCTGGCCGAGATCCTGACCGCTGCGGTTGCGCACTGCAACCACACCTGCGGCCATTTCCTTGTCGCCAACGATCAGCTGATAAGGCAGCTTTTGCAAACTATGTTCCCGAATTTTATAGGTTATTTTCTCATTTCTCAAGTCCGCCGTGACGCGCAAACCTTCCTGACGCATTACATCACAGACTTTTTGCGCATATTCCGCCTGATTGTCGGTGATATTCATCACCACTGCTTGCACTGGCGCCAGCCACAACGGGAAATTGCCGGCATGATGCTCGATCAGGATACCGATGAAGCGCTCCATTGAACCAAGAATGGCGCGATGCAGCATTACCGGCGCTTTGCGCGTATTGTCCTCGTCCACGAATTCGGCATCGAGCCGCACCGGCAGATTGAAGTCGAGCTGGATGGTGCCGCATTGCCACAGACGCCCGAGACTGTCCTTCAGCGTGAATTCAATCTTGGGGCCGTAGAAAGCGCCTTCCCCTGGCTGCAGGTCGTATTCCAGGCCATTCTGTTGCAATGCCGCAGCCAGACCGGCCTCGGCCTTGTCCCAGGTTTCGTCTGAACCCACCCGTTTTTCCGGGCGGGTGGACAGCTTGACCAGCATGTCGTTGAAACCGAAGTCCGCATAGACCTTTTGCAGCATGACGATAAAGTCCGCCACCTCGGACTCGATCTGCGCTTCGGTACAGAAAATGTGCGCGTCGTCCTGGGTAAAGCCGCGCACCCGCATCAGGCCATGCAGCGAACCGGATGGTTCGTTGCGGTGGCATGAACCAAATTCCGCCAGGCGCAAGGGCAGGTCACGGTAGCTGCGCAGACCGTGATTGAATATCTGTACATGGCCCGGGCAGTTCATCGGCTTGACCGCGTATTCGCGGTTCTCCGACGCAGTGGTAAACATGTTGTCACGGTAATTTTCCCAATGGCCGGATTTTTCCCACATCTGCCGGTCCATGACCGTCGGCGTGCGCACTTCCTGATAAGCGTATTCGCGGAATTTTTCGCGCATGTATTGCTCGATCTGCTGCCAGATTACCCAGCCATTGGGATGCCAGAACACCATGCCCGGCGCTTCATCCTGCATGTGGAACAGGCTGAGCTGCTTGGCCAGCTTGCGGTGATCGCGCTTCTCGGCTTCTTCCAGACGATACAGGTAAGCATCGAGGTCTTCCTTTTTCGCCCACGCGGTGCCGTACACGCGCTGCAGCATTTCGTTGCGGTGATCGCCGCGCCAGTATGCGCCAGCCAGCTTCATCAACTTGAAATGCTTGAGCTTGCCGGTGGAGGGCACATGCGGCCCGCGACACAGGTCGGTGAAATCACCCTCGGTGTACAGCGACACATCCTCGTTGCTCGGGATCGATCCAATGATCTCGGCCTTGTAGTACTCGCCCAGCCCCTTGAAATATGCCACCGCCTCGTCGCGCGGCAAAACTTTGCGGCTGACCGGAATATCGCGCCTGGCCAATTCGGCCATCTTTTTCTCGATGGCCTGCAAATCTTCCGGCGTGAACGGACGCTTGTAGGAAAAATCGTAGTAGAAGCCGTCCTCGATCACCGGCCCGATGGTCACCTGCGCGTCGGGATAGAGTTCCTTCACCGCGTAGGCCAGCAGGTGTGCAGTGGAGTGGCGGATCATGTCCAGGCCATCGGCATCGCGGTCGGTCACGATGGACAGTTTCGCGTCTTGCCCGATGACGAAACTGGTATCCACCAGGGTGCCGTCAACCCGACCGGCGAGCGCGGCCTTGGCCAGCCCGGCGCCAATCGAGGCGGCGACTTCAGCCACCGTGACCGGCTGGGGAAAACTGCGGACAGAACCGTCTGGCAAAGTGACATTCAACATTGATTTCTCCGGCACAAAACAAAAAAGCGCGGATAAGCCGCGCTTTTTTGACAGATACAAACCTACTCAGGGATTAACGCGATGATCGTTGCTGGTTGCGGTCGTGCAAGTTCGCGGTGTCATAACGCTACCTTTCCGTGCCCCGTCTATTCTCTGCATTGAATCCGTTGGTAGGCGCGATTGGACTCGAACCAACGACCCCCACCATGTCAAGGTGGTGCTCTAACCAGCTGAGCTACGCGCCTGAGGAGGCCGCATTGTAACGGAGTTACCGAAGGCTTTCAATGCGCAGTTTCAATCTTGCCTATATTGAGGAATTGGGTTGACCGGCACCGCTTTGTTCAATTTATTTAAACAATCCGTTCCAAACATTCCGCTTTATCTATGTCCGCGTATTGCCTAGACTTGCTTCAACATTTGAATAAAGGAGCCAGACAATGATTCAGATCCGCAAAGCCGATACCCGCGGCCACGCACAACACGGCTGGTTGGACAGCTGGCACACCTTCTCGTTTGCAAACTACTACGACCCCGCACACATGGGCTATAGCGTGCTGCGCGTCATCAACGACGACATCATCGCACCCGCTGCCGGATTTCCCATGCATGCCCATCAGGACATGGAAATCGTTACCTACGTACTCGAAGGCGCGCTGGAACATCGCGACAGCCTGGGCAATGGCGGCGTCATCCAACCCGGCGATGTCCAGCGCATGAGCGCCGGAACCGGCATCCGCCACAGCGAATTCAATCCTTCGCAAACCGAACCGGCGCGTCTGCTGCAGATCTGGCTGCTACCGCAAAAAACCGGCGTGACCCCCAGCTATGAACAGACCCGATTCGACCCGGTGCAACTACAGGGTCGCTTCTGCGTGGTGGCATCGCCCGACGGCCGCGACGGCTCGGTGCACATCAACCAGGACACCCTGCTCTATGCTGCCAAGTTCGATCAGGGTGAAACTGCGCGCCTGGAACTGGCACCAGGCCGGCGCGCCTATTTACAGGTGGCGCAAGGCGACGTTGAACTGAAAGGCTATCCTCTTCACTGTGGTGATGGTGCAGAGATCAGCCAGGAAACGGAAATTGTTCTGAACGGAATTCATGCTGCAGAAGTGCTGGTGTTCGACCTTCAATAATCCGACCAAAACGCGACGCAACATAAAATCATTTGAGGAGCAAAGCATGAGCGAACAAATACCCGTTATTGATTTCGGCATCGTCATGACCAGCGGCCCGGATACGCCCAAGCGCCTGGCCTCGCCCTTCTTTCTGGCAGCCACGGCGGCTGCCGAAGAACGTAGCGTGGTGGTCTATTTCACCGGCCTGGGTACGCTGTTGCTGCAAAAAGGCGTGGCGGAAACCGTGTTTCCCAAGGAAGGCGGCAAATCGCTTGCCGGGTTTATGGACCTTGCCCGGCAAAATGGCGCGCAGTTTGTACTGTGTGCCACCTCCATGGATTTGCATGGCCTCACGCCTGAAGACATGGTGCCCGGCATCCCGGCGATGAGCGTGGCGGCTGCCCTGCCTTACCTGGAAGCAGCAAAAAAACTGCTGAGTTTTTAATCCTGCGCGGTGTCAGGCGGCAGGGTCGCCGGGGCCATTACGTTGATCTGCACATCCCCCAGACTCACCACCTGACCGGCGCGGATCTTGCACGTTTTGCGCAATTCCACCTCGCCGCCCACCGAGACCACGCCGGATGCGACCAGCATTTTTCCGGCACCGCCGCTGTCGCAAACGCCAACCAGTTTCAGCAACTGGTTGAGTTCTACGTATTCGCCCTCAAGCGTGAATTCAAGTGTTTGCATTGAAGCCTTTCAGGCGGGTTTTAGACGATCTGCGCGCAACACCACGCGGCGCCCGCGGCGCACATTGACGCCCATTAAAATAAGCAGGCCGAACACAAAATAACTGCCGGTCAGCAGCATGGCGAGACGCTGGTCGCCGCTCGATACCCAGGTCACCACGCCATAGGTCACCGGGCCCAGAATCGAAGACAGCTTGACGGCAAAACCCCACAGGCCGAAAAACTCGGCCAGCCGCGCGCGTGGGCTAAGATAGCCGACCAGCGCACGCCCCGCCGACTGACTGGCACCCATGCACAGGCCGGCCAGATTGGCGGCCACCCAGAACGCGTCGCGCCCTTCTGCGCTGGCGGCAATCAATACCATCGCGATCCAGCCCAGCAGGGTCAACGCAATGGTACGAATATGGCCGATGCGATCCTGCACATAACCAAACACGAACGCGCCGATGGCCGCCGTGATGTTGACCACCAGGATCAGTTTGAGCGTGTCCTGAATCTGGAAATGCATGGCCTGCTGCGCATATATGGCGGCCAGTGCAATCACCGCCTGCACCCCGGCCTGATAGAACACGATGCACACAAAAAACCGCGTCAGATCGCGATACTGGCGCAAATGGACCAGTGTGTGCGCCAGCCGTGAAAAGGTATCGCGCCACAGGTGCGTATGACGCCCCGGTTGCGGCACGGCGCGTTCGCGCAACCACAAAAAAGTCGGCAGGCTGGACAAGGCAAACAGCCCTGCGGTAATCAGCATGGTTACCGGCACGTAGTGCGCCGCATCCTGCCCATGGCCCTGCGCCCAGGTGATGTAGGCCAGCGCGCAACCCAGGCTGAGCAGCCCGCCCATGTAGCCCAGACTCCAGCCCCAGCCCGACACCTTGCCCAGATCGCGGCCACTCGCCAGCTCGGGCAAAAATGCGGCGATGACATTCTCGCCGCTGCCGTAAAAGAAATTGCTCAACACGATCAGCAACAGCCCCAGCCCGACTGCACCGGGGCCGGCCAGCGCCAGCGCGGCAGTAAACAGCACGCAGCCCACGGTGGTAGCAGCCAGCAGTTTTTTCTTGGCGGCATGGAGGTCGGCATAGGCACCCAGCGCCGGTCCGGTCAGCATGATCAGCAGATACGACAGCGCCAGTCCGGCAGTCCAGGCAAACGTCGCCCACTCGGCGTTGCCCGCTATGGTGGCGACGAAATACGCGCTGAATACGGCGGTGATGACCACCGTGGTGTAACCGGAATTGGCGAAATCGTACATCGCCCATGCCCAGTATTCGCGCCGCCGTACTGGCGCAAACTCAGCCCTTGCGGACGGCTTCGATGACATTGGTCAGACCTTTGATGCGCGCCAGTGCGCGGTTGAGTGGTTGCAGGCTGGCGCTATTGACATAAAAGTGCATCACCGCCATGTCGGTTTTGGATTCGGTATTGACGCGCACCACAGCCAGCCGTTCTTTTGCCAGCACCTCGGAAATGTCGCGCAGCAGGCCGTGTCGGTCAAACGCCGTGACGCAGATTTCGCTCTCGAACGCGCTGTCCTCGCCCCACGCTGCCGCCAGCAGACGTGCCTGGCGTTCGCCCGATATGCGCTGAATGTTGGCACAGTCGCGGCGGTGGATAGTGACGCCGCGTCCCTGCGTGGCATACCCGGCAATCGCGTCGGGGGGCGCCGGTTTGCAGCAGCGCGCCAGGGTTACCGGCAGATTGCTCACGCCCTCGATCAGGATGCCCTCGGCGGGCTTGTCGGTAGATACCTTGAGCGCGCGCCGCTTGATGGGCGCCTCCACGAGCGGGGAAATCTGCTCTTGTACAGCGCTCGCCAACTGATGCGGGGTGATGTCGCCGCGCCCCAGCGCTGCCAGGAACTCATCGACGCGCGATTCGCCGAATTTCTGCGCCAGCTTGTCCAGGTTGACATCCGCAACCCCCAGGCGATGCAGCTCCTTGTCCAGGATAGCGCGTCCCTGTGCGATGTTTTCTTCAAAGTGCAGATACTTGAACCAGTGCCGCACCTTGGCGCGGGCACGCTGGGTGACCAGATAACCCAGCGCCGGATTGAGCCAGTCACGGCTCGGCGCGCCCTCTTTGACGGTGAGGATTTCCACGCGCTGGCCGTTTTTCAGCGGCGTGTTGAGCGGCACCATCACCCCGTCCACCTTGGCACCCCGGCAGCGATGGCCCAGATTGGAATGCACGTGGTAGGCAAAATCCACCGGGCTGGCGCCCGCAGGCAGGTCGATCACCCGCCCCTGCGGCGTGAGCACATAAACACGATCCTGAAACAGCTCGTTCTTGAACAGTTCGGCCAGTTCGGCGCTGTCCGCCACTTCGTCCTTCCATTGCAGAATCTGGCGCAGCCAGGCGATTTTGTCCTCGGCACCGGCGGCGGCGCTACTGCCCTCCTTGTAACGCCAGTGCGCGGCCACGCCCAGCTCGGCGTGTTTATGCATGTCGAAAGTGCGTATCTGCACCTCCAGCGCCTTGCCCTCGGGGCCGATCACGCCGGTGTGCAGTGAGCGGTAGTCGTTGCTTTTGGGCTGGGCGATGTAGTCGTCGAACTCGCCGGTAATCGGCTGCCACAGGTTGTGCACGATGCCCAGCGCGGTGTAGCAGTCACGCAGCTCGGGCACCAGAATGCGCACCGCGCGGATGTCGTAGAGCTGGTCGAATTGCAGATGCTTGCGCTTCATCTTGTTGATGATGCTGACGATGTGTTTGGGACGGCCCGTCACTTCGGCCTGGATGTGGACAGCTTGCAGCTCAGCCTGCAATCTGGCCACCACGTCCTGGATATAACGCTCGCGGTCGAGACGTTTTTCGTCCAGCAAGCGCGCGATGCGCTGGTAGTTTTCCGGCTCCAGAAAACGATAGGACAGATCCTCCATTTCCCACTTCAATTGCCATACGCCGAGCCGGTTGGCGAGTGGCGCAAACAGCTCGCGCACCTCGCGCGCCACCTGGCGCCGCGCATCGTCGTCGCTGCTCTGCACCAGGCAGCGCAGCGCATGGGCGCGCTCCGCCAGCTTGATCAGCACCACGCGAATGTCCTCCACCATCGCCAGCAGCATCTGGCGCAGTCCCTCCACCTGGCTTTGGCCATCACGCCGCGCCGACTCGCCGCCACCGGCCAGCTGGCCGATTTCGTCCATGCGCGCCACGCCGCGTGCCAGCTTGACCACCTGCGGGTTAAGTCGCGCACTCAGCACATCGTCCTGCCAGTGATCAGCCAGACCAGTAAGCAGCGCCGCTGCCACACTGTCGGCATCCAGGTGCAGATCGGCCACCTGCGCAGCGCTGCCGATGGCGTGACTGATGCGCGCTGCACCGAACCCGGTAAGCGTGTCCGGCTCGGTCAGAATCAACTCGCCAGCGGCGCGAATCAGCGCCGCACCGCTGGCGTCAAACTGCCCGGCAAGATGCGCGAGTACCGAATCGAAATCGAGATTGTCGCCACAACTGGCGCTGGGGGTATGCGTGGTAACCATGGGCTGAATTATCGCACGCCATCCTGCCAATAACGCTGTCGGGTTTGCCTCCAGGCAGCAACACTGGGTGCCTGGTCCGGGGCAAAACGCACCGCCACCGCCCCATCGCTGTCTGAGCGCAGCAACTGGCTGCCCAGCCCTGCGTAGCGCGCCACGATATCGCCGCGCGGGTGACCGAAGCGGTTGCGATAGCCTACGGTGAATACGGTGACGGCGGGATGCACGGCGGCGATGAAATCCAGCGTGGACGAGGTGCGGCTGCCATGGTGAGGCGCAACCAGCAAGATGGCGGGCAACTTGTCAGGCACGCTGGCCAGCAGCTCGGCCTCATCGCGCGCTTCGATGTCGGCGGACAGCAATGCGCTGCCGCCCGCGGCATCCATTTTCAGCACGCAGCCGCGATTGTTGTCCTTCAGGCTGGCATCGTCATAGCTGGCCTGCGTGGGGTGCAGCACGGCAAAATTCACCCCGTCCCATTGCCAGTGCTGCCCGGCCATACAGCGCAGGCTGCGCACTCCGGCTGACAGCGCCGGGTGCGTGACGGGCAGCGAACTGGCGAGCCACCCTGCCGGCACTTCGTGCAGCACCGACAACGCCCCGCCGCTGTGATCATTATCGTCATGCGAGACAATCAGGCCGTCGAGCCGCGCCACGCCTTCGCCGCGCAGATACGGCACGATGACCCGGCTGCCGCTGTCGGATTCGGCACTGTAGCGCGGCCCGGTGTCGAATAGCAGGGCATGATGCGCAGTGCGCACCAGCACCGCCAGTCCCTGCCCCACGTCCAGCACGGTCACCCAAAGCGCGCCTGGCACAGGCTGCGGCGGTGGCGTCAGCAACGCCGGCAAGATCAGCAGCGCTCCCAGCGAGCGCGCGGGAAAGCCGCGCGGCAGCAACAGCCACAGCGCGCCCAGCAGCGCCAGCACCACGGCGGCGGCGCCCGGTTCGGGCTGTTGCCACAACGCCAGCGACAGGTGCGACAGCCAGTCCAGCACCCACGCGCACCCGGCCATCAGCCCGTGCGCGGCGTACAGCAGCCAGTCCATGCCCGGTACACTGCCTGCCAGTGCCAGCGGTGTCACGCCGAAACTCACCAGCGGTATGGCAAATGCGTTGGCCAGCGGCGAGACCAGCGACAGCTGGCCAAACAGCAGCAACAGTACCGGCGCCAATGCCAGCGTCACTGCCCATTGCGTCGCCAGCCAGGCACGCAGCCAGTGCGGCTTGCCGACCCGTGCGGTGGTGGCGAACAGCATCGCCGCCACCGCGCCGAACGACAGCCAGAATCCCGCCGCCAGCACCGCCCACGGGTCGAGCAGCACGACCACCAGCAATGCCCACAGCAGCACGCGGGTCGGTGCAATCACCCGTCCCGACCACAGTGCCACGGCCACCACCAGCAGCATGTAGAGCGTGCGTTGCGCCGGCACCGCAAATCCTGCCAGCAGCACATACACCAGCGCCGTGAGTGCCCCCGCCAACACCGCCGCGCGCCGTGCCGGCAGCCGCAGAGTCAGCCGCACGCTGCGCCGCCACAGCCAGTACACCAGCGCAAACGCCAGTCCGGAGAGCATGGTCACGTGCAAACCGGAGATGGAAATCAAATGCGTAATCCCGGTGCGCTGGTACAGCGCCCATTGTGCGGGCGGGATGGCTGACTGGTCGCCAATCACCAGCGCCTTCACCACTCCGGCGTAGGGCTCGCCAGTCAGCACGTGGTCAATGCGCAGGGCGATGGCTTCGCGCACTGCCTCCGCCGCATAGCCGGGGCGCATCACGAAGACCTGCAAACGCTGATTATTCGAGCGGTCACGCACGCTGCCGAGGGCACGCAGATTACGTTCCAGAAACCAGGCCTCCAGGTCGAACACATGGGGATTGGCGTTGGCGTGGGGACGACGCAGGCGCACCGTGAAGCGCCAGCGCTCACCCGCATGCACGCTGGGGGCACGGGGCAGCGGCGCACCGTTGAAGGCGGTAGTGTAGGTGTTGAGCTGGATATGGTGCGGCACTTGCGCGCCGGGGGTGATGACTTGCTCGACATCGAATTCAAAGCGCTGGCCGTGTTCGGTCTTGATTGGCAGGCTGGCCACCACCCCACTGAGCGTGATATCCATACCTTCCCATGCCAGCGGCAGCGCGTCCTGCATGCGCTGCCCGGCGGTTGCCGCGGCAAACAGGAATCCGGCGCCAAACAGCGTGCCCAGCAACAACCCACGGCGTACTGCGCCAAGCAGCCGGTGACGCGGCAACCAGTAGGCCGTAGCCAATAACGGCAGGCCCCACGCCCATGTCAGATCGGGCAACACTGCCTGCTGTTGCAGCAGCCACACGCCTGCGACGAAGGCTAGTATGCTGCTGCGCATCGGCTAGGCGGGCCGTCCGAAACGCTTGAACGCCTCGAACCAGGCAACGCTGGCCCCCCCTGCCGCCAGGCACAGCAACAGGTCTTCCGGATGCAGCACGCCGAAGTGGAACAGCGCGCGCAGCCCCGGCACGGCCAGCACCAGTGCCAGTGCCGCGATGGCGCCGCCGACCACCCACCATAGCGCCGGGTTGGGGTTGCGCAGCGTGGTCAGGGCCGTGTGCGACCAGGAGCGGTTGGCGAAAATCAGCCCGAGATTGGCGACCACCAGCGACACGAAAGCCAGTGCGCGCGCCTCATTCCCGCCCTGGCCGCGTGCCAGCGCCACGGCGTACACGGCAAGCACAATCAGCAGTACGGCGACGCCCTGCAGCAGGCTGAGCACCAGTGTGCGCATGCCGAACAGGGGTACTGCCGGGTTGCGCGGGGGGCGGCGCATCAGGTCCGGTTCCTCGCGTTCGGCCTCGAACACGATGGAGCAGGCGGGATCAATGATGAACTGCAGAAAAACAATATGCACCGGGTAAAACATCAGCGGCCAGCCGAACAACAACGGGATCAGCGACATACCGGCAATGGGCACATGGATCGCCAGGATATAGGCCATCGCGCGGCGCAAATTATCATAAATACGACGCCCCAGCCGGATCGCCTGCACGATGGAGTCGAAGTCGTCGTCCAGCAGCACCAGATCGGCTGCCTCGCGCGCCACGTCGGTGCCGCGTGCGCCCATGGCGATGCCGATGTGGGCGGCCTTCAGCGCGGGCGCATCGTTGACGCCGTCGCCGGTCATCGCCACCACATCGCCGCAGGCCTTGAACGCCTGCACCAGGCGCAACTTCTGCTCCGGCGTGACGCGCGCGAACACGTTGACCGTGGTGATGCGGCGCTGCAACTCTGCATCATCCAGCAACGCCAGTTCGTCGCCGGTCATTGCGCCCGCCGCACTGTCGAACCCCGCCTGCCGCGCCACCGCCTGCGCTGTGCCCAGGTAATCGCCGGTAATCATCACCACCCGAATGCCCGCCTCACGGCATTCTGCGATGGCCCGCGGCACGTCTGCGCGTACCGGGTCAGCAAGCCCGATCAGGCCGACGAACTGGAACGGAAAATCGTGCTGCAACGCGGGCCACTCGCTGCCGCGAAAATCGGCACGCGCCACCGCCAGCACACGCAAACCCTGTTGCGCCAGGCTGGCGGTTTGTTGCGCCAGTGCATCCAGCTGCGCCGCATCGAAATGGCACAGGTCAGCGATGGCCTCGGGTGCGCCTTTCGCGGCCACCACATATTCATCCCGGCCGGCCGCCTGCCAGACGTGGGACATGGCGCGTAACTGCGGCGTCAGCGAATATTCGTGGGCCAGCATCCAGTCGTGGTGCAGGTGCTCGGTATCGGCAAGAAAATTCGCACCGAGCTGGTGGAACGCGCGCTCCATCGGATCGAAAGGCGCCACCTCGGAGGCCAGGATGCTGAACTCGACCAGCTCGTGGAAAGCTTCCGGCAGACTGTCGGGCAGCGCGTAATCCACCTTGTGCATCTGCCCGTCGGCGCATAGTGCCGCCACGCTCATGCGGTTCTGGGTGAGCGTGCCGGTTTTATCCACGCACAGCACCGTGGCCGCACCCAGGGTTTCGATAGCGGGTACGTGCCGGGTCAATACCCGCCGCCGCGAGATGCGCCATGCCCCCAGCGCGAGAAACACCGTGAGCACCACGGGGAATTCCTCAGGGATAGTGGCCATCGCCAGGGTAATACCCGCCAGCAGCGCGCCCAACCAGTCGTGACGGGTGAAGCCGTAGAGTGCAATCACCATGATCGCCAGCGCAACGCCGGTGAACGCCAGCACCCGCACCAGACGGGCGGTTTCACGTTGCAGCGGGCTGGCGGAGGGCGTCACTTGTCCAAGCGCGCGACCGATGCGGCCGATTTCGCTACGCGCCCCGGTAGCCGTCACGCGCGCCATCCCCTGCCCCTGCACCAGTATGCTGCCGGCATACACGAAGGGCAGGCCGTCACCGCCCGGCCGCGTCATCGGCATGACGCCGTCCCACGGAATTTTGTTCACCGCCATGGATTCACCGGTCAGCACCGATTCGTCTGCCGCCAGGTCATTACACGACAGCAGCATTGCATCCGCCGCGACCCGGTCGCCCTCCGTCAGCAGCAGGAGATCGCCGCGCGCCACCTCGCGCCCTGCGATACGCTGCTCGACACCATCGCGCAGCACCAGCGCACGCGGGCTGGTAAGGTCGCGCAAGGCTTCGAGCACACGTTCGGTCCTGCGCTGCTGGTACACGCTGGCAGCCATCACCACAAACACGAAACTCAACAGAATCAGCGCTTCGCGGATATCGCCAAAAACGAGATAAATCCCCCCCGCCACGATCAGCAGGCCGAACATCGGCTCGCGCAGCACCTCCAGGGCGATGACACCCAAGCTACGGCGCCGGGTGCCGGGGAGCTCGTTGTAGCCTTCCGTGTGCAAACGCTCGGCCGCCTCACGTTCAGTGAGTCCGGCAAGAACAGACCCGGCATTATCTGGGACAGGAGACATGGCATCGTACGGCGCAGGGTAGGATGCAGTCAGGATATGCAAGAAAGGGCAGTATGCAAAGTACCATCGGCATTGCCGCCTCGACGGCATGCGCGGAATGCCGAGTTTTTTGAATGCGCGTAATGCGCTGTTGATTTTTGGGTTTCAGCTGAATCTGTCAATTCAGCTGCCGATCAGAATAGCCACTCCGTCCTGCCGGGCGTAAACGCTAATCAACGGCAATTTCAATCCGGTTGCGACCACTTGCCTTGGCGAGGTATAGCGCCTTATCGCTGCGAGAAAGAGATGCATCAGCGCTCGCATCGGTCTCATTCATGACGGCAATGCCGATGCTCACTGTCATCGGGATGGTTTCATCACCCGTAACGAAGGGCGTTTCAGCCAGATGCTTCTGCACTCGTCTAGCAAAAATATTTGCCTCATCGACGCCTGCACCGGACAGAACAACTGCAAACTCTTCGCCACCTACACGGCCCACGGTGTCGTTCCTGCGCAGTGCGTTACGCAGAATGGCTGCGAAATGCTTAAGCACCAGGTCGCCTATGGCATGACCGTAGCTGTCATTGATTAATTTAAAATAATCAAGATCACACATCAGAACTGCCGAGCGCGTGCCGGCGACGCCCTGAATTAGAGCCAGCTCTTCGTCCATTCGCGCCATAAAATAGCGCCGGTTGGGTAACTGCGTCAGAAAATCGATTGTGGCGAATTCCTGTAATTCAATTTCTATGCGCTTGCGTTCGGTAACGTCGGTGATAAAACCATGCCACAGTGTGCTGCCGTCCTGCAGTCGACGCGGCCGCGCGTCCCCTTGCAGCCAACGCAAACCTTGCCTGGGCAAGATGACGCGGTACTCAAGATGCCAAGGCATCAGGCTGGCGGCGGATGCATCGAGCGAAGCACGGTAATTGGCGAAATCATCCGGATGAATGATTTCATGTATGCAAGCGACATTACCGGCGACCTGTTCTGGCGTGACCTCGTAAATATCCCTGATGCCCTCGCTGACATAAGAGAAAAACGCTTCCCCATTCGGCAATAACCGATATTGGTATACGAGACCCGGAATTTCATTTGTCAGACTGGTGATCAGGTCGACACTCTGCTGCAGCTTATCGGACAGCGCCCTCATCGCCGTTATATCAGCGGTCGTGCCTATCATGCGCAGCGGCTTGCCTTCCATGTCGCGACTAACAACCTTGCCGCGGCTCGATATCCATTTGTAGCTGCCATCCTTGCAGCGGATTCTGTGTTCCACCGCATAGCTTTCTGTCTTTTGATCAAAATGCGCCTGTATTGTCGCTTGAACAAAAGCAAGATCATCGGGATGCACACGCGTATAGCTGTCTTCAATCCGATTGCTAATCTCCGAATCCGTGTAACCCAGAATCGCTTTCCAGCCAGTTGAATAATGAATCTCGCCCGTTGAGACGTTCCGATCCCAAATCCCGGTTCCACTCCCTTCGATTGCCAGCGCCATTCTTGTTTCATTCTCGCGCAGCGTGTTCTCGGCCTTTTTAAGCCTGGCTTCATCGATACTGCGTTCAATGGCAATGGATGCCAGCGCTGTGACATCGACGATGGCTTGTCGATGTTTGTCGCTTGCCCGATCAGGTTTTTGTGAATAGGCGACGAATATTCCAAGCACGCCGTTGGTGACGGACAGGATCGGAATCGCCAGGCATGCATACAGCCCATGTTGCAGTGCCAGGTCGCAAAAGCTGCGCCAGAATCGGCTGGCTTCGATATGCCCGGTGGAAATTTGAATCATCCCATCCGTTGCAAGTTGACGCGCCCAGACCTCAACGTCAGTAGCGATACCATCAATTGCGCGACGATAGTCCTGATGCAGACTGGGTGCAGCACCCAGATGCAGGTGATTGCCATCCTCATCCAGCAGGAGAATGGCACCCAATATTTCGGGACTCAGATCTTCAATGCCATTCACAATACAGGTCAGCGTCTGGGCAACAGGCGCACCCCGCGCGATGTGCGCCAACGTCAAATTGTTTGCTGCCAGCAATCTCTGATGCAGACTAAAATCCGCACCGCTGTGAGTAGTGTCCAACGTCATTATGCGGTCAACATCAGTCGTGCATGTTTCGCTGCAGTCGCAGCCATGCAGAACAGTCATTCGAGACAATGGGGCGCATCGCACTGGCCACCACATCCATGCGGCCTGCTTCGGGCATGGCGCGAGCGCACGCCATTATCTCCCTAGGCAGGGTGGCCATCCTGGCAGCAAGATTCGCCTCGGGCGTATTCATGGGACTCTCCAGATCGGCCGGTTCGGTGCTTACATCTTCCAAGCATAGGATACGCCAAACGAGTTTTGGTACATTTTGATGGTATCTGTTCCTGTTCCGTCAGTTGATATGCTGGTAGTCCAGCGCCAGCGTCAATTCAGGCGTGGCCTGGAACGCAATACCCAGATTGTAGTTCTCCGGCATGTCGAAAACGCACCTTGTCCGGCAAGGAGTCCCCGGTATTTGTCGAACTTTTGCATATGCATTTTTGTGGCATACGCGGCACCCATGGTGATCGTTGGCGTGATTTTTTCCTTACATGTTGAATTGCATTCCAGATTGACCCACCTTGCGCATCGCTGAAAAACCCGCTAAACGAGCCATCGGACTGGATAGCTCAATGGCTTGCAATCACGGAGGCGGGTCAATGTTAAATGCAAAATTCAAGGCCACATGGCCAATCTGGAACATATTTCAACATACGCGGATCAGAACTTGTAGCTGTACATCAGTTGCCAGTTCACCTGGCTGTGATCTATCCGCATGCCGCCGTTCCCGGCGGGCATGGCGGCGCCCGTACCCGTCACCGACACTTCCGGCACATAGCTCAGCGCGAAATTGAGCGCGGACTGCTTGTTGAAGGCATAACCGAAGCCTCCCGTGTAGTGATTTTCGGCGATCGCCGGCCACAGGTAGTTGACGAATTGATTCGGGATCGGATTCTTGGCGTAGTTGTAACCAATGCGACCGGTAAAAGCATCGTTAAACTTGTAGGACAGACCCATCGCCAGCACGATCTGGTCGTTCCAGTCCTGCTGGAATGGGGCGACGACAGCGCCATTCCTGTAAATAGTCACAGTATTCATGCTGCTGTTCCACATCACGTCCTTGACGTCCGCCGCGATCATAAGCCGGTCATTCGCCTGCCATGACAGTCCCAGGCCAAGGATGGGTGGCATGTCGAAGCCCTTGACCTTGTAAGTGCCATCCTTGAGGTCGGGCAGATTGCCGGCGGTTTGGTAGACGCCACCGACAGTGAGCGCATTGTTAAGCTTGTAGGTGAAGCCGAGCTTGCCAGCCAGACTGTAACCCTTGGCGGCGCCGGTAAAGTCGCTACCGTCCTTGAAGTTGATGCCGGCTTGGCCAGCCACCAGATCCATGCCCGCCCAGACGATATCAACGCTTCCGCCCACATTGAAACGGTCATTGACGCTGTAGGCCAGCGGGAAAATCACCCGTCCCACGCTCACTTGCGCCATGTCGCCATTCGCATATTCGGTGCCCATACCGCCCTGGCCATAAATACCTGCACCGTAAGCCAGCTTGCCCTGTTTTTTCACATAACCGAAGGCCGGCATGTAGAAGGCGTCCGCTTTGGATTTTCCCATAGTCCCCGGAGCCGACACATCAGGGCCAACAAAACCCAGCATCACGTCCCCCCGGCTGCCTTCTGCCATCAGGCCGAGGGTGGCTGGGTTGTTCGCCATCGCAGCAGTGCCGTTGTCATAGGCCATGGCCGCGCCGCCCATGCCTGCGGCGATGGGCCCGTAGCCTTCCATGAGCATGCCGTTTGTGGCCAGGGCCAGACCGGGCACAGCCAGTCCAACTGCTGCCAGCGTGGCAGCGAGTTTGTTCAGTTGCATTGCTTCTCCTAAGGGTGCGGGGTGTGATTAAGAAAACAGAAGACCGCATGTGATCCGTGTCACTCGCAATTTTCAGCATGCGGCTTCTGAAAACACGTCTTTCAGCATTTCTGGACGCGGGATTGTACTTTGCTCGCAGGATTTGGAGAAAGGTTTTATTTTTTGGCTCAACCAGAAACTGGAATGATATGCCTGCCCACAGGCGCAATTACTTCTCGCGAGCAAGTTATCATAGTCTGATCGAAGCAAGCGCCCCTTCCATGCGAGCGGTTTAGTCCTCTGGCACATCTACGGCGTTCCGGCCACCCGCTCTCCGCGGACATCCGGGAACAACCTATCGCAGCGTCAAACCCCACATGGGCATCAGGGCAGGGCCGATTGTGCCTATACTGTGCCCCTGTATGCGCGAATGCGTATTTCGTCAGCACATGTCAGTGAAGGTTGTCATGAACACCAGGATTCGCCAGATTCTCGACCAGATAACCGCACTCGAAGATGAACTGCAAACTGCCGCCGAAGAACAACAGACGCGCTTGCACTACCAGTTCAAAGACAAGCGCATTAGCTTCGAGCACGCCATCAGGGAGGCGCACCGCAAAGCCAGAATGGGGATTTTTCACTGGTTCCTGACCGTCCGCCCGCTAAACTATCTCACCGCCCCTATCATCTACGGCATGATCGTTCCATTGGCCTTGTTCGACCTGTGCATCAGCGTTTATCAACTGACCTGTTTCCCCATTTACAAGGTTGCCAGAGTGCGGCGCGCGAACTACATTGCGCTGGATCATCAGCATCTGGCCTATCTGAACGTCATCGAAAAAGTGGATTGCATGTATTGCTCGTACGCGGTCGGCTTGCTGGGCTACGCGCAGGAAATCACGGCACGCACCGAGCAATATTTCTGCCCGATCAAGCACGCCCGCAAAATGCTCGGCGCGCATGCACGCTATGAGCATTTTCTGGACTACGGAGAAGCGGATGACTTCCATGCCAAACTCGAGGAATTCCGGGCGGCACTCGCCAGAGAAGCGGATGCGGCTGGCTCAAAAAAGCGGCGGATTGATGGAATGGCCTGCGCACCCGACGCAAACAGATCGCCTTAGCCCGGTACCAGCACCCCATCCGCCAGTTGCAACACGCGCTGCATGCGCCCGGCCAGATCGGGGTCGTGGGTGACGACCAGAAAGCTGGTGCCGTGCTGTTGATTCAGCGCCAGCATCAGTTCCTGAATGCCTTCGGCGGTATGGCGATCAAGGTTGCCGGTCGGCTCATCGGCCAGCACGCAGGCAGGTTGCGTAACCAGCGCACGGGCAATCGCGGCACGCTGACGCTCGCCGCCGGAGAGTTCGCCCGGGGTGTGGTCGAGGCGATGTGTGAGGCCGACTTCCTTGAGCACCTTGGCGGCCCGTTCGCGCGCTTCAGCGGTGGGCATGCGCCGGATCAGCAGCGGCATGGCGACATTATCCAGCGCAGTGAATTCGGGTAGCAGGTGGTGAAACTGGTAGACGAAGCCGAGCGATTCGTTGCGCAGTTTGCCGCGCTCGGTTTCGCCCAGGTGCTGAATGTCGCGCCCCATGATTTCCACGCTGCCGCTACTGGCGTCGTCCAGCCCGCCGAGGAGGTGCAACAGGGTGGACTTGCCCGAACCCGAGGCGCCCATGATGGCGATGCGCTCGCCCGCCTCCACCACCAGATTGACCCCTTTCAGCACGCGCACGTCGAGCCTGCCCTGGCGATAGGTTTTTTTCAGGTCGCGGCAAGCAATAATCGGCTTACTCATAGCGCAATGCCTCCGCCGGATTGGTGCGCGATGCGCGCCAGCTGGGATAAATGGTCGCCAGCCAGGACAGCACCAGCGCCACCAAGCCGATCACCCACACGTCGTTCCACTCCAGCTTGGAAGGCAGCTCGCTGATCTGATACACGTCTGACGACAGGAAATGGACGCCAAACGTGCGTTCGATGAACGGCACCACCGTGCCGATATTGAGTGCCAGCAATACGCCCGAGAGCAATCCCGTCGCGGTGCCGATCAAACCGATAATCGCGCCCTGCACCATGAAGATTTTCATGATGCTGCCCGGCGATGCGCCCAGCGTGCGCAGGATAGCAATGTCCGGCTGCTTGTCGGTGACCACCATCACCAGCGTGGAAACAATGTTGAACGCGGCGACCGCCACAATCAGCAGCAGGATGATGAACATCACGCGTTTTTCCATCTGCACCGCGCTGAAAAAACTGGTGTGCGATTGCGTCCAGTCGCGGATGGAATAGTCGCCGTTCAACATGGTGGCGAGCTTTCTGGCTACTTGCGGCGCCCGGTCCAGATTGTCAAGCTTCAGGCGCAGGCCGGATACATGGTCGCCGGTGCGGAACAGCTTCTGTGCGTCCTGCAGATTAATCAGCGCCAGGCCGGAGTCGTACTCGTACATGCCGATCTGGAAAATCCCCACCACCTTGAACTGCTTCAGGCGCGGCACCATGCCCGCCGGGGTGATCTGTCCCTGCGGCGTAATCACCGTCACTTTATCACCCAGCTGCACCGCCAGTATGCGCGCCAGGTCGGCACCCAGCACGATCCCCCACTCGCCGGGACGCAGCGCCGCGAGACTGCCCGCGCGCATCTTGTGGCCGATGTCGGTCACGCTATCTTCCTGCTCGGGCAGGATGCCGCGCACCACGCTTCCCTGCACCGCCTGATCGTAGGCCAGCAAACCCTGCCCCATCACGTAAGGCGCAGCGGCCTGCACTTCCGGCTCCTTGCGGCTTTCGGCGGCGACTTTTTGCCAGTCGGCCAGGGTATTGTCGAAGCCGGTGATCTCGATGTGCGCCGCCACCCCCAGAATGCGGTTGCGCAGTTCATCCTGAAAACCGTTCATCACCGACAGCACCACGATCAGTGCCGCCACGCCGAGCGCGATGCCGAGCATGGAAATCAGCGAAATGAAGGAGATGAAATGATTGCGACGCTTGGCGCGGGTGTAGCGCAAGCCGATGTAGAGTTCGTATGGGCGCACGGGGAATTTGAGTTGAATTTGCTGGCAGCAGTGTGCCACAGGCGCAAGTCTGCCGCCAGAAAATCGCGCATTGACCAAATTGCACCGGGGCGAGTGATAAACTGCGGCGATGCTGATCACCCTGCTCATCCCCGATTTGATTCCACCGCCCGAGATGGGCGACGCTGCGCTGCACGAGCTTGCCATGCCCGCCCTGCAAGCGCTGCTGGCGCGTGCGGACAAAACCACCGTGCCTGCGGAGGGCGGACTGGACGGCTGGCTGTGCCGCGCCTTCGGTGTGGACAAGCAGCTGGACTGGCCGATCGCACCCATCACCCTGCTGGCCGACGGCGGCAATCCGGGCAACGACTACTGGCTGCGTGCCGACCCGGTGCACCTGCGCGCCACCCGCGACAAACTCATGCTGGTGGACAGCGGCGCGTTCCAGCTCAACCAGAGCGAAGCGGAAACCTATGCGCAGGCGTTCAATGCGCACTTCGGTGCGGAGGGCTTCACGCTCTACCCGCTGCGCCCGGATCGCTGGTATCTGAAACTGGATCAGCCTCCTGCCCTCACCACCCAGCCAGTCAGCGCGGCCACCGGCAAGCATCTCGACCCCTATCTGCCGCAAGGCGCTGACGGCCTCAAATGGCATCGTCTGTATAACGAAATCCAGATGCTGTTTTTCAGCCTGCCGCTGAACGACGCCCGCGAGGCGCGCGGCGAGTTGACGGTAAACAGCATCTGGCTGTGGGGCGGCGGCACGCCGCCGCAGATCGCGCCTGTCGGCACAACCAGACTATGGGCGAACGATCCCACCGCGCGCGCCGTCGCACTCACCGCCGCCTGCCCCAGCGAAAATCTGCCGCGCAATGCCACCGCACTGACGGCCAGCACAGACGATGCGCTGGTGCTGGCCGAACACCTGCGCGGCGCGGCGCAATACGGCGACATCATCGGCTGGCGCGAGGGCATGCAACAGCTGGAGGCAGACTGGTTCGCGCCGCTGCTGGCGATGCTGAAATCCGGCAGAGTTTCCGAGTTGCGCATAATCGTACCGGGCACGACGGAGAGTGTGGAATGGCGGGTAACGCGGGGAATGTTGCTGAAATTCTGGCGACGCGGAAGCCTCGCCGGGCTGCTGCAATGATTTTTTTATTTTTTCCAGCCCGTTACTGAACCCTGTCTGCGCACAAGAGTACCCATGAAAACACCCAAAAGGCTGGAACCGCTGATCGAAGATGGCCTGATAGATGCGGTTATCCGTCAGCTTATGAGCGGCAAGGAGGCCATGGTCTTCGTCGTCCGCTGCGGCGAAGAAATACGCTGCGCCAAGGTATACAAGGAAGCCAACAAGCGCAGCTTTCGCCAGGCCGTCGATTACACCGAAAATCGCAAAACCAAAAACAGCCGCCAGGCACGCGCCATGGCCAAAGGCACGCGCTATGGGCGCAAAGCGCAGGAAGAAGCCTGGCAAAACGCCGAAGTCGACGCCTTGTATCGCCTCGCCGCTGCAGGCGTGCGTGTTCCCAAGCCGTATAACTTCCATGAAGGCGTATTGCTGATGGAACTGGTGACCGACGCGCATGGCGACGCCGCTCCCCGGCTCAACGATGTGGAGTTCACCGCAGAGCAGGCACGCACCCACCATCACACATTAATGATGGAAGTGGTGCGCATGCTGTGCGCGGGGATCATCCATGGCGATCTATCCGAATACAACATCCTGGTCGGCGCTGACGGCCCGGTCATCATCGACCTGCCGCAGGCCGTGGATGCCGCAGGCAACAACCACGCCAGCAGCATGCTGGAACGCGATGTCGGCAACCTCACCGCTTATTTTGGCCGCTTCGCCCCGGAGCTGCTCGGCACCGACTATGGCAAGGAAATCTGGTCGCTGTTCGAGCACGGCGAGTTACACCCTGAGGTCACCCTCACCGGTCATTTCGAGCGCAGCACGCAGGCGGTGGACCTGGACAGCGTCATACGGGAAATCGATGATGCGCGCGCCGAAGATGCTGCCCAGCGGCTGCGGCTACTGGCGGCGGGATGATTCGTGGTTTTCACCCTGAAGGACATGACAGAGTGAAGCAAAAGGGCTAGATAGAAGATCATAATGAATTGATCAGCGCCTCCCCGAAATTATATTGCATGAAGCGATTGTAGCGACTTCCTGCATCAGCCTAAAATTAAAAATCAGGCAGCAAATCCACTCCAGAGGTGCGTGTGTCGGAAGCCAAACCCAGTGCAAAAGACGTATACAACCAGTTGCGTGAAAGCATCCTCAATTTCGAACTCTATCCGGGAACGCGGGTTACCGAGTCTGAACTGGCTGCTCAATATGGTGTCAGTCGCACCCCGATCAGGAGCGCACTGCAGCGCCTTGAAACCGAGGGGTATTTGCGTATTTTTCCGAAGCAGGGTTGCTTTATCCGCAACCTCGATATCGCAGAACTCGCGCATTACTACCAGGTTCGCATCACGCTGGAAATGTTGTCCCTGCAATTGGCTGCCACTTTCATGCCGACCGCAGATCTGGAAAAACTGGCCCAGTCCTGGGATCCGGCCCGGCAGGAGGAACGCAGCAACGACCCGGAAGAAATGGAAGCGCGCGACGAGTCATTTCACATGACCCTGGCGGAAGGCAGTGGAAACATCGCCCTGATGCATTATCTGGCAGACATCAACGGTCGTATCCGCGCGGTCCGGCGCCTCGACTTTACCAACGATACGCGCATCGACCGCACCTACGAAGAGCATTACCAGATTTGCCAGCAGCTGCTCCAACGCGACCTGGCCGAAGCGCAGAGACTGATGAAAGAGCACATCAGCTACAGCGAGAATTTCGTCAAGAACCTCACCCTGACCCAACTCGAACGCGCACGCCACAGGAGCAATCGAACCCGGTCAAAGTAATCGCGCTACACGGGTTCAATCACCACCAGCACATCCCCCGCGGTAACCTGCTTGCCGGCACGGCAATGCAATGCACACACCGTTCCGTCAATGGGCGCGCAGATGGAAAACTCCATTTTCATGGCCTCGACGATCAGCAACGGATCGCCTGCTTTTACCACCGTGCCCGCCTCGATCAACAATTTCCAGATACTGCCGCTGATATCCGAGGCGACGACATGACCGGCGCCATCCTCGCTGGGCGGCGCCACATCCGGCTCGTCGGCATCCGCTGCGCTCGCCGTTGCATAAGTCTGCCAGTGCGCCACTTCTTCGCTGAAGGCTGCCTGCTGCTGCGCCCGAAAACCGGCGATGCTGTCGGCATTGTCGTGCAGGAATGCATCGTATTGGGCGAGGTCAAAAACGGCGTCTTCGATGTGGATACTGGCCCGCCCTTCGCGGAAATCCTCGCGTAATTTATTCAGCTCCGTTTCGCTCACCGGGTAGTAGCGCACCTGGTCGAAGAAACGCAGCAGCCACGGCGCGCCTTGCCGGAATTGCGGGTTTTTCAGAAACTTGTTCCAGATCGGCAGGGTGCGGCCGATGAGCTGGTAGCCACCGGGCGAATCCATGCCGTAGATACACATGTAGACACCGCCGATGCCGACCGTGCCCTCCGCCGTATAGGTGCGCGCGGGGTTGTACTTGGAAGTGAGCAGGCGATGACGCGGGTCGACCGGAACCGCACACGGCGCACCCAGGTACACATCCCCCAGCCCCAGCACCATGTAACTGGTATTGAACACGATATCGCGCACCGCGTCCTGACTGGCGAGGCCGTTGATGCGGCGGATGAATTCGACGTTACTCGGCAGCCACGGCGCGCTGTCCTTGACCGATTGCCGATAGCGCGCCACTGCATCCAGCGTGGCCGTATCCTCGAACGCCAGCGGCAGATGCACAATGCGGCTGGGTACGCGCATGCTCCTGGCAGGCGGCAATTGCGCCTCCAGCGCGCACAGCGCATCGAGCAGTGCGGTCTGATGCAGGATGCGGCTGTCGTAATGGATCTGCAACGAGCGCACGCCCGGGGACAGCTCCAGTATGCCGTTGACCGGACTGGCCTTGAGCGCCTCCATCAATGCATGAATGCGCAGCCGTGAGTGCAAATCAAGCACATTGGCGCCGTACTCCAGCAGGATGTATTTATCGCCAGCCTGACGATAGGCCACGGCGGGCCGCTCGCCCTGCGCCGGCAATTCGCGCAACACACAGGCCGATACAGTATCGGCTGGCTGCAGGCCGGGCAGTTTGGTACTCGGCCACGTCGGCATGGCACTGAGCGTTTCGATCGCTTCGTCCTGGGCACGCTCCAGTGCCAGCGCATCATCGAAACTGAGCGGGCGGAAGCGGATGCGGTCACCCGGCTTCACTTGCCCGACTTTCCACAACTCGGCGCGAGCAATCGTGGCCGGGCACACAAAGCCACCCAGGCTGGGGCCATCGCGCGTCAGAATCACCGGCATATCGCCGGTAAAATTAATGCTGCCGATCGCATACTCGCAATCGTGGATATTGGACGGATGCAGACCCGCCTCACCGCCATCGCTTCGCGCCCAGGTGGGCTTGGGCCCATTCAGGCGGATACCCAGACGGTTCGAGTTGTAATGCACTTCCCAAGCGGTGGAGAAAAACATCTCGATCGCGTCATCGGTAAAAAAATCAGGCGCGCCATGCGGTCCATACAGCACACCGATTTCCCAATCCTGGCTGTATTCCGGAATCAGTGCTGCGGGTGCTGCCGACTCGGCATGGCTCGGTGCGGGCGTGGTACAGGCGGGCAATTCCGGGCGGCTGACCGCCAGCATGTCCCCGGCCCTGAGCGGTCGTCCGCCATGTCCGCCGAACTGTCCCAGCGCAAAGGTCGAGCGGCTGCCCAGATACACCGGCACATCCAGCCCGCCACGCACCGCGAAGTACGTGCGGCAACCGCTCAATACCTTGCCGATCACCAATTTCTGGCCACTTTTAACCCTGATCGCCTGCCAGAATGCCACCGGTTTTCCATCCAGGGTTGCTGCCGTAGGTGCGCCGCTCAAAGCGATGGTTGCCGCGCAATGGAATTTGAGCGTCGCCCCCTGAATCGTGCATTCCAGCGCGGCGGCACTGGGATGATTACCGACAATGCGGTTAACCAGACGAAACGCATAATCGTCCATCGGACCGGACGGCGGCACCCCGATATCCCAGTAACCGATTCGTCCCGGATAATCCTGTATCGTGGAATAGGTACCGGCCTCGACCACCTCGATCACCGACGGCTGGAAACGGAACCCTTCCAGTGCAGCGGTCGAGACATTGCCGCTGACAAAAACCGGGGACGCCACCACCTGGCGCAAATAATCCAGGTTGGTGGCTATCCCTGCAATGCTTGTGGCATCGAGGGCCTCGATCAGTTTCGTCAATGCCGCCTCGCGGTTGGCGCCGTAAGCAATCAGCTTGGCCAGCATCGGATCATAATGCGCAGAGACTTCCACCCCGGTGGCCACCCAGGTATCCACGCGCACGTCATCCGGGAACACCACCTCGGTCAGCACGCCCGGGGAAGGCTGAAAATTTTTCACCGGGTCTTCTGCATAAATGCGCACTTCGATGGCCGCACCCTGCGGCACGACAGGCACATCCAGCGCAGGCGGTTCGCCCGCCGCGGTGCTGACCATCCACTCGATCAGGTCAATGCCGGTGACCGCTTCGGTAATCGGATGTTCAACCTGCAAACGCGTGTTGACCTCCAGAAAATAGAACGCGTCGCGTGCTGCGTCGTAGATGAATTCGATTGTCCCGGCAGAACGATAGTTGACCGCCTTGCCCAGCCTGACTGCAGCCTCGAGTAATTGGGCACGTGTGGCCGGTGGCAAGCTTGGCGCCGGTGTTTCTTCCACGACTTTCTGGTTGCGGCGCTGCAGCGAGCAGTCGCGCTCGCCCAGGGCGACCACCTTGCCCTGGCCATCGCCGAAAATCTGCACTTCGACGTGGCGCGCATTCTCCACAAAGCGTTCCAGAAACACGCTGCCATCGCTGAAAAAACTCTTCCCGAGGCGCTGCACCGATTCAAACGCAGCCACCAGTTCGACTGCATTGTTACACCGGCTCAGGCCGATCCCGCCGCCACCCGCCGTGCTCTTCAGCATCACCGGGTAACCCAGCTGCGCGGCGGCCTGTGTGGCCTCGGCCAGATCGGCGAGCAGTCCGGTACCCGGCGTAAGCGACACGCCCGCCGCACCGGCAATTTCGCGCGCGGTGTGCTTGAGACCGAACTGACGCATCTGCTCCGGTGTAGGCCCGATAAACACCAGCCCGGCAGCCTCGCATGCCTCGGCGAAATCGGCGTTCTCGGATAAAAAACCGTAGCCGGGAATAATCGCCTGTGCCCCGGCTGATTGGGCAGCTTCGATAATCCTGTCGCCACGCAGATAGCTCTCCGCCGGGCTGTTGCCGCCCAGCGCAATCGCCTCATCGGCATCGACCACATGGCGCGCATTGCGGTCGGCATCGGAGTAGATCGCGACGCTGCGTATCCCCATCTTCTTCAGGGTGCGGATAGTGCGAACGGCAATTTCGCCCCGATTGGCAACTAATACGGTATGGAACATGACAACCTCTTTTTAATCCTGGAAAAAGCAGTTGGTCCACGAAATACACGAAAGGCACGAAATATCAAGGAGATGACAAGCTGTAGATCATCACCCAAAGGGTGAATGACTTACTCAATGTAATCTATTGATTTATTTCGTGCCTTTCGTGTATTTCGTGGATAAATCGCTGTTTTAAGGTTAATTATTCAATTGCGCCAGGAACGCACGCCAGCCACCCAGTGCCGTGATTTCGGTCGCGCCTTGCAACGCCCACGGTTCGCAGATAAATCCCTTGACCACACTGCCATCGCCCAGCTCAACGCTGCCAATGCCCAGGGGCGCGGGAACTTCTGCGACAAAAGATCCAAACCCGCCTAGCGGCACATCCCATACCTCCACCTCGATTGCACTGCCGCCTTGCGCATCGCGCACCAGTCCCGGCTTGGGCGGCGTGGTATTGGGCAAGGCATACAGGCGATAGCAGGCCGCGGTCTGAGTACGCTCGACGAACCGGGCATGGCGCGTGGTGAGCTGATGGTTCAGCGGCATGCCGGTCAAATGTGCACCGACCACGGCAAGACGAACATAACCGGGTGCGGTAGCGGACACAGTCGGGGCGGCACTATCAGCCGGCAAATCGAGCCCTGTCGCGCCCAGCGTCCACGGTGCGTGACGTTGCCAGCGCCGGGCGAAATCGAGCAGGGCGTAATCGCGCCAGGCCGGGGCAATCAGCGTCACGCCAAACGGCAGACCATCGCTACGCCAGCCCGCGGGTAATGCCAGCGCGGCGCAATCTCCCAGATTGACGAAATTGGTATAAATCCCCAGCCGGCTGTTGGCTGCTATCGGTTCCGCAGCGACCGCCGCGAGCGTGGGCAGCGTGGGCGCGCTGGGCACCAGTAGCGCATCAAAATCCGCCAGCAATATATCCAGTGCGCGTTTGAGTTCGGCGCGCCGGTATTCCGCCTTGAACGTATCGACAGCGCTGTAGCGCCCTGCCCGTTCGATGATGTCACGCACTACCGGGTGCATGTCCGCCGCATGATCGGCCATGAATTCGGCAATGGCCGCATAGCGCTCGGCCACCCAGGGACCATCGTAGAGCAACGCCGCCAGAGCCTGCATCGTGCAGAAATCAACCCGCTCCAGCACGGCACCGAGCGCGCGCATTTGTGCGAGGGCTGCCGTATACGCTGCAGCTTGAACATCATCCCCGCAAAAATCCGGGTGTTGCGGTATGGCGAAACGCGGCGTTTTCCCGATGCGCACGGCGGCCTGGTCTGGCGGACAGGGACGCGAGTACGGATCCGCCGCATCAAACCCGCCGATCACATCAAGCACGCTGCTTGCGTCCTCCACGCTCAAGGCAAACACGGATACACAATCCAGCGTGCGGCACGCCGGCACGACGCCGAGGCTGCTGACCAGACCGCGTGTGGGTTTCAGCCCGACCAGGTTGTTGAACGCGGCAGGCACGCGGCCTGATCCGGCGGTATCCGTTCCCAGCGCGAACGGCACACAGCCGCGCGCGACCACCGAGGCCGAACCCGAACTGGAGCCGCCGCTTATATAAGCCGGGTTGAAGGGGTTGGTCACCTCGCCATAGGGCGAACGCACGCCCACCAGCCCGGTGGCAAACTGATCCAGATTGGTCTTGCCGACAAGGATGGCACCCGCTGCGCACAAGCGCGCCACGACGGCAGCATCCTGTCCAGCCACATGGGAAAAAGCCGGGCACGCTGCCGTGGTCGGCAATCCCGCCACATCCATGTTGTCCTTGACGGCAAACGGGATGCCATACAACGGCAGGCGGCTGCGCTCGCCATTCATCCGTTCCAGGGCATCGGCCAGGGCATCCAGCTGCTGCTTGAGTACGGTGCTGTCCACAATCATGATCCAGGCCGGATCGTCATGCTGCAAGCCTGCCAGCAGCGCCCTAAGCAGGGTGCCGGGATCGGCCTGATTATGGATGTAGGCAGCACGCCACTGGCTGATGGTCCACCCCATGGTCGGGATTTCGGGTACTTTTATTTTCATGTTCTGGACAGACATTTATGATTTTCTGATGCTGTATTGATTGATTAAATGGACAGATAGCCACGCACGTTGTCTGCATCCATGCTGCATCCCTCGCCGCGTTTGATAATTTCACCGCGCACCATCACCAGGTATTGATCCGCCAGATCGCGGGCAAAGTCGTAGTACTGCTCTACCAGAAAAATGGCCATCTCTCCCTCCCCGGACAGACGCCGGATGGCGCGCTCGATGTCCTTGATGATGGAAGGCTGGATACCCTCGGTGGGCTCATCCAGAATCAGCAGTTTTGGGCGCATGGCCAGGGCGCGGCCAATCGAGAGCTGTTGCTGCTGACCGCCGGACAAATCGCCGCCGCGCCGGTGCAGCATGTCTTTCAAGACTGGAAATAATTCAAAAATAAGCGGCGGTAATTTTTCCCTGGCCGACAGACCAGCCAGTCCCATCTGCAAATTCTCGGCCACCGTCAGACGCGGAAATATCTCGCGTCCCTGCGGCACGTAACCTATACCCAGCTGCGCACGCGCGTGCGGCGGCAGTCGGGTAATGTCGCGCCCGGCAAACTGGATCTGGCCGGAACGCGCGGGCAGCAAACCCATCAGGCATTTCAGCAACGTGGTTTTGCCAACGCCATTGCGGCCCAACAGGCAGGTGACGCGTCCGGCTTCCAGCGTAAACCCGACATCGCGCAGAATGTGCGAGCCGCCGTAGTATTGATTGAGCTGTTCGACTTTAAACATTAGCGGCCCAGATAGACTTCAATCACGCGTTCGTTGTTTTTCACCTGATCCAGGCTTCCCTCAGCCAGCACGCTGCCCTCATGCAGCACTGTCACTTTTTTGGCGATCTGTGCGACAAACGCCATGTCATGCTCCACCACCATGAGCGAGTGTTTACCTGCCAGCGACAGGAACAGTTCGGCGGTACGGTCGGTTTCTTCATCGGTCATGCCCGCCACCGGCTCGTCCAGCAGCAGCAATTTGGGGCGCTGCATCAGCAACATGCCGATTTCCAGCCATTGCTTCTGCCCGTGCGAAAGCAGCCCGGCGGGTCGGTCGGCGCTGTCCTGCAGGCGAATAAGCTTGAGCGTGTCGGCGATGCGATCGCGTGCTTCGCTATCCAGCCTGGCGAACAGCGTCGCCCACACGCCTCGATCCGCCTGCATGGCCAGTTCCAGATTCTCGAACACGCTGTGGTGCTCGAATACGGTGGGTTTCTGGAACTTGCGGCCAATGCCGCTCTGGACAATTTTCGCCTCATTCATTTTGGTCAGATCCATGGTCTGTCCAAAAAATGCCGTGCCGCTGTCCGCACGGGTCTTGCCGGTGATCACGTCCATCATGGTAGTCTTGCCGGCGCCATTGGGGCCGATGATGCAGCGCAACTCACCGTTATCGATGGTCAGACTGAGCTGGTTGAGGGCACGGAAACCATCGAAGCTGACAGTGACGTCTTCCAGATACAGCACCGTACCGTGGCTGGTATCCAGCTCGCCCGGCTGCACGAAGTGAGCGAGGCCGGTGAGCGTGCCACTGTCCTGTGCCTGGTTGTTTTCGATGGCCGGGATATTCATTTCCAGGCCCCCGATAATTTGCGCCGCAATGCACTTAGCAATCCCATCAGTCCGTGCGGCAGATAAAGCGTCACGACAATGAAAATCGCGCCCAGAAAGAACAGCCAGTAATTGGGAAAACTCACCGTGAAATAGCTTTTTGCGGCATTCACCAGCACTGCGCCGAGGATCGGCCCGATCAGCGTGGCGCGCCCGCCCACTGCAGTCCAGATGGCAATTTCTATCGAGTTGGCGGGCGCCATTTCACTCGGATTGATAATACCTACCTGAGGCACATACAGCGCCCCCGCTATGCCGCACAGAACAGCCGACAGTGTCCAGATGAAGAGCTTGTAACTGACCGGGTTATAACCGCAAAACATTACGCGCGATTCGGCATCGCGAATGGCGGCGAGCACCCGCCCATATTTCGAGGTGACGATGTAACGCCCCAGCAGCAGCGCGCCCAACAATACCAGCCCGGTCAGCATATAAATGGCGACCCGGGTTTCCGGTGCGGTGATGGAGTAACCCAGTACGCGCTTGAAATCGGTAAAGCCGTTATTGCCGCCAAAGCCTGTTTCATTGCGGAAAAACAGCAGCATCGCCGCAAAAGTCAGCGCCTGGGTGATGATGGACAGATAGACACCTTTGATACGGGAACGGAACGCAAAAAAACCGAACATCAATGCCAGCAGCCCAGGCACCAGAATCACCAGCAGCAGGCTGTAGGCGAAATGCTCGGTCCCCTGCCAGAACCAGGGCAACGTCTTCCAGTCGAGAAACACCATGAAGTCCGGCACGCTGGCATGATAAACACCGTCCTGCCCGATGCCGCGCATCAGATACATCCCGAACGCATAGCCGCCCAGCGCAAAAAACACCCCATGGCCGAGCGAAAGAATGCCGGCGTAGCCCCACACCAGATCCATGGCCAGCGCCACGATGGCATAGCACATGATCTTGCCGATCAGCGTGATGGCATAACTGGATACATACATCGAGCTATGTTTGTCCACGCCCAGATGCAGTATCGGCAAAACGATCAACAAACCGACAGCCAGCACGCCCATCGCCAGCCAGACCGATTTTGAAAAATAACGATAGGAAGTTGTCATGGCTTCAGTCCACTGACCTGCCCTTGAGGGCAAACAGACCCTGCGGACGTTTCTGTATGAACAGTATGATGAATACCAGCACGACGATTTTCGCGATCACCGCACCCGACCAGGATTCCAGCAGCTTGTTGACGATGCCCAGGCCCAGCGCAGCGTAAACCGTACCGGCGATCTGTCCGACACCGCCGAGCACGACCACCATGAATGAATCCACGATATAACCCTGCCCCATGTCCGGCCCCACGTTGCTGATTTGCGATAGCGCCACGCCGCCCAGTCCGGCAATGCCTGCACCGAGTCCGAACGCCAGCGTATCCACCCTGCCGGTGGGCACGCCCAGTGCACCGGCCATGGCACGGTTTTGCGTCACTGCACGCATGAACAGACCCAGCCGGGTGCGCGACAGCAGGAAACTCATGAATACCAATACCGCAATGGAAAAACCCAGGATGATGATGCGGTTCCACGGCAACACCACATCCTGGATGATTTCGATCCCGCCGGATAACCAGCCCGGATTGGCCACGTCGACGTTTTGCGCGCCGAAGCTGACGCGCGCCAGTTGAATCAGGATCAGGCTGATACCCCAGGTCGCCAGCAAGGTTTCCAGCGGCCGCCCATACAGCCGGCGGATCACCAGCCGCTCCATCACCATCCCCACCCCAGCCGCAGCCAGAAATGCAATGGGCAGTGCTGCCAGCACATACCAGTCGAAATGCTGGGGGAGATGCGTCTTAAACCAGCCCTGCACGAAATAGGTGGCATACGCCCCCACCATCAGCAACTCGCCATGCGCCATATTGATGACGCCCATCACGCCGTAGGTGATCGCCAGACCGAGTGCGGCCAGCAACAGCACACTGCCCAGACTCAAACCGGAAAACAGGCTGGCAGCCGCGCGTGCCAGGCTGACGCGCAGATCAATACTTTTTAATGCCTGCTGCGCCGCAGCACGCACCACCGGGCTGGCCTCGTTGTATTGGCCATTGTTCTGGATAAGCATGTCAGCCAGTTTGGTACGCACTTCCGGATTATTGGTCGCACCGAGTATCTTGACCGCAGCCAGTCGCTCCGCTTCATTCGTACTGGCTATCTGGATGCTGGCCTGTGCCAGCAGCAAATCTTGACGGATTTCTGCGTTGGTCTCCTTCACCAGAGCTTGTTGTATCAGTGGCAACTGCTCGGGGCGCGGATCCTGCTTCACATCGCGCGCTGCGCCGAGTCGCGTCGTAAGGTCACTGGAAAAAAGCTTGAATGCAGACAAAGCGCCTTGAACTGCCCCTCTTAGCCGGTTATTCACAATGATGGATTCAGCGCTATCCGGTACCGGACCCAGGGGTTGCAGCGTGGCGGCGTCAATTGCCTGATCATCTCGCACAATCAGCAAATGTCCCTGATTTTGATACAGCGCGTCATTATCCATGGCACTGAGCACGGCTTCCGCTTCTGGGCTGGGGTGGCTGGCCAGATATTTCACCACGGCAACTTTGGCATCATTGTCATCGGCTGCCAGCTTGCTCAACTGGCTTGCATCGAGTGCAGCGCGTGCCGGCAGGCTCAGCAGGGCGAGCAGAAGACAACACAGGTAGATTGCGCTACGTGCCATACACAAACTTTCTGAATGGATGCCGCGAGAACGGAGTTCTCGCGGGGAGAGTCTCCGGGGCATCACCCCGGTATGGATTTACAGCTTTTGTTTGCCCTCGTTGCCCGCAATATAGGGGCTCCAGGGCTGCGCGCGGATGGTCTTCGGCGTTTTCCAGACGACATTGAATTGCCCGTCTGCGCGGATTTCGCCGATCATGACCGGCTTGTGCAGATGGTGATTGGTTTTGTCCATTTCCAGGGTAAACCCGGACGGTGCCTTGAAGGTCTGCCCTGCCATGGCGATGCGAACTTTGTCCACCGCATCGGAATGGGCTTTTTCGACTGCCTGTTTCCACATATGGATGCCCACATAGGTGGCTTCCATCGGGTCGTCGGTGACCGGAAAATCCTTCAGGCCCTTCTTCTTGACGTAATCCTTCCACATCTTGACGAATGCGGTATTGACCGGCGATTTAACCGATTCAAAATAGTTCCAGGCGGCCAGGTGGCCCACCAGAGGCTTCGTGTCCATGCCCGCCAGCTCCTGTTCTGCTACCGAGAAAGCCATGACCGGCACATCCGTGGCCTTCAGCCCCTGGTTGCCCAGCTCCTTGTAGAACGGCACGTTGGAATCGCCATTGATGGTTGAGATAACCGTCGTCTTGCCGCCGCCGGCAAATTTCTTGATATTGGCCACAATGGTCTGGTAATCGCTGTGGCCGAACGGGGTGTATACCTCCGCAATATCGGCTTCTTTCACGCCTTTGGATTTGAGGAACGCGCGCAGGATTTTATTGGTGGTACGCGGATAGACATAGTCCGTGCCGAGCAGGAAGAAGCGCTTGGCACCGCCGCCATCCTTGCTCATCAGGTATTCCACCGCCGGGATGGCCTGCTGGTTGGGCGCCGCACCGGTATAAAACACATTCTGGGACAACTCTTCGCCTTCGTACTGCACCGGATAGAACAGCAGCCCGTTGAGTTCTTCGAATACCGGCAGCACCGATTTGCGCGACACCGAAGTCCAGCAGCCGAATACCACGGCGACCTTATCCTTGGTCAGCAGCTGACGCGCCTTTTCGGCAAACAACGGCCAGTTGGAGGCCGGGTCAACCACCACCGGCTCGATCATCCGCCCCATGACGCCGCCGCTGGCATTGATCTGGTCAAAGGTCATCAGCGCCACGTCCTTGAGCGCGCTCTCCGAGATTGCCATGGTGCCGGAAAGCGAGTGCAGCACCCCTACCTTGATGGGGGATTTGTCGGCAGCAAATGCGAAATGATTACCTGCCAGCATGGCACCGGCAGTGAGCGCACCCATGGTGCCAAGAAACTTGCGACGTTGATTGTCCATCCTGTTATCTCCTTGAGTTGGCAATTTGATTTTTACTGCGCGCGATAAACAGCGAAGCTGGATATTTTTAATTCACCCGCGCTCCTGAGGCTCCTGATTTACCCTGCATTAACCCAACAGCAAGTAAGGTGCCAACCCGGATTTAGTTCGAATTATTAATTCAACATATTGAATATCATGTTATTTTTTCAAGTTTTCTGTTTCTGTGGCACGCGCGCCTGACAATCAGCACGCCCATGAATGATGCATACAAGGACGATCACGCACCAATGTAGTGCTACGTTGTATACAACGATGGATGACATACTGAAGCCTGGAGAGACAGGCTCAGCGGGAGCATGGAACAGGAGCTATTAAACCCTCGGTGGAATCAGGCTGTCCCTGTAGATTCACTCCTCCCGCCGTGCCAAAGCACCATAGGGCTCATGATGCTTGAGCACGGCATAACAGATACGCGCGAGCTTGTTGGCCAAGGCACAGGCGGCCTTGTTGTGGTTGGTTCGGCCCTGCACCTTGAGTGCCCAGTCTTTCAGGCCGTCGATCTGCCGACTGGCCAGCCTGCCCACCGCCGCTCTAAGCACCGCGTGCGCGCCGTGGGTGAGCAGCATTGTGAGATAGCGGTCTTGTTGCGCTTGACGTAGGCGCGCACGTATTTGGCAGGCAGGAGTTTCACCTCAATGCCCAGGCCGGAAAGATGACGCGCCTTATGATACGCTGAGCCGCAGGCTTGCATCACAACCAGGGAGACATCGCGGTTTAAAACCAGCGTTCGAACTGGCTGCGGGTGAGACGATGGGTTTCGGTCACTTTCCACGGTGAATCAGCCCGGCCAGTTGAAACACACTCTTTGCCAGGTCAACGGCAACGGTAGTAGCATTCATGTCGGACTCCTTTCGTTGATGACTGACCCCCATGCCCATGAAGACCAGTAATGCCAACTATGGCAACAAAAAGCGAGGGGAGTCCATCCCATCACTCCAGCCGACCCGCTGTGCGGTCGGCTGAGCTTGAACGTTGGACCTCGCCGGTCGTGAACGATCGTAGAATCTGTAGCGCCTGCTGAACTTGCCGAAAACAACCATATGGAGCCCGCTCGAATCACAGATGCTCGGTTATTGGCCATACAGAAGGAACTGGCAGACCGTGAGCCAATCTTCCATCGGGTGGAACACGGGACAACCCGACGTGCGTTCGAGGCGATGACTGACCAGGAATTCTGGGAGGTTGGCGCATCAGGACGTCGCTATAGCAGGGCCTATGTCCTCGGCACTCTAGAGGAGAGATACGCAGAGCCGATCGAGGATCAGTGGGAAACCAGGGATTTCTTCTGCCAGGAGATTGCACCCAACAACTATCTGCTGACCTACACCCTACTACAAGGCACGCGCGTCACTCGTCGGGCGACGTTGTGGCGCCGCACGGCGGAAGGATGGAGGATTGTTTATCACCAAGGAACCATCGTTGAGCCGGAATGAGCACATGCACAAACTCTCGTCAGTCAGCGAGCCCCAACCTGGCGCTCCGGCGGACCGCCTTTTTGATGCGTGCACATCCAAAAATGGAGAACACTAATGACCAAACCGATTCTCAATATTTCCGACGTCGAACTGCAACCCCGTCCTGCCGCCTTTGCCGCCACAGGTTCCGCAGCTGAGCGATATGATGCGCGTATGGGGATGATCGCTCCACTCATCGGCGCACAAAAACTCGGCTACAACCTCACCGCCGTGCCCCCGGGCATGCGCGCATTTCCGTTTCACAACCATCATATCAATGAAGAAATGTTCTTCGTTATCGAAGGCGAAGGTGAAATTCGTATCGGTGAAGCGGTCTACCCCATCCGTCCAGGCGATGTAGTCGCCTGCCCGGCAGGCGGGAAGGAAACGGCGCACCAGATTATCAATACGGGCACGGTGGAATTGAAGTACCTTGCCGTCAGCACCAGGTTGTCGCCTGAAATTGCAGAATATCCCGACTCAGGCAAATTTGGGGTACTGGCCGAATACCCCCCAGGTCCAGACGGTCAGCCACGAGGGTTCCGCTTCGTTGGGCGTGAATACCTAAACATAAGCTATTGGGATGGTGAGTAATGCTGTCCAACAAGTCATTCCAGCGGACCGTCAAAAAGCTGCGCTTTTTTTTCGTCCGCTGAATACGCACGTTGACCTGTCAACGCTTGCCTTTACTCGTACAAATGGAAGCCCCCGCCTTTCCTGACCCTGTCATCATTTCAAGAATAGCTGATCAAGGCCCCGCAGATTCCAGATCAAACGACACCGTTTGCAACCCGGCCTGTGCGCATTTCTCATCCTGTTCTCCAGTGGGGGCGCCACTGACACCGACTGCGCCGACGATGTTGCCGGCAGCCGCAATGGGAACGCCACCTGCCGAGAACACCAGTCCGGGTACTTTTCCGACCGAGAACGGTTTGGTAAAGCGATCCTCCAGCGTGGAGGTCACGGCATTGAAGGACAATGCCGTGTACGCTTTCTGCCGGCTGATTTCGAGTGTGAGATCGGGCGCCAGGGTATCGCGTAGCACAGCAACCGGATGACCGCCTCGGTCGATCACCGTGACGCCGATCTGGATGCCTGCCTTGCGGCATTCGGCTAGGGCGCCCTGGGCGATGCGTTGGGCAGTTTCTACCGTCATTCGAGGGATATTGATGATTGCCGGCTGCTCCGCTGCGAGGGCAGGGGCTGTTGCCAAGGCAGAAAATAGCAGGGTGACGAAGTATGGGTGACGCATGGTTTCTCCTTCTTTGCAGTTATACAACGGCAACGGCGCATGACGTGCAGAGCGCGGCTAAACGATTCCTTAATTCAACAACCATTATAGTCAGCTGAAGGGATTGAGCTGACTGCACTGATACAGGGCATAAAGGCGCGCGCCGACCCGGCGGTCTTCTACTGGCAGACCCGGGATTTTGAACCAGCAGCACTGTTGCGCAATCCTCAGCGCATTCATTACAAATCAGTGCTCATGCATCCCGCCGCGCTTGATATTTAATACCGGCTGCACCGAGCCGGATGGGGCAGCAGCATCGGGTTTGACCGGTGCACTGGCTGCGGCGGGCATCTCGCCGGTCCATTCATACGCCTGCGTGCCCGGTGGCTGGCGATACCAGCCGGGATCCTTGTAGTCGTTGCGCGCCAAGCCTTCACGCACTTTGACGACGCTGAACATGCCCCCCATTTCGATGGGACCAAACGGCCCCTGGCCGGTCATCATCGGCAGGGTGTTATCCGGGATAGGCATCTCCATACCGCCCATCGAGCCACCCTTGTCGCCCATGATCATGTAATCCGGCACCAGCTGGCTGATCTTCTCGGCGATGCCCTGTTGATCGACACCGATCATGGTCGGCACGCTGTGCCCCATCGCATTCATGGTGTGATGCGATTTATGGCAGTGGAATGCCCAGTCGCCCGGCGCATCGGCGATAAACTCAATGGCGCGCATCTGGCCGACGGCGATATCGGTGGTGACCTCCGGCCAGCGCGCCGACTTGGGCACCCAGCCGCCATCGGTTCCGGTGACTTCGAAGTTGTGTCCATGCAGATGCAAGGGATGGTTGGTCATGGTCAGATTGCCGGCGCGGATGCGCACCCGGTCGCCTTTTCTGACGACAAGCGGATCGATTCCGGGAAACGCCCGGCTGTTCCAGGTCCACAGATTGAAGTCGAGCATGGTATTGATCCTGGGCGTGTAGCTGCCCGGCTCGACATCGTAAGCGTTCAGGATGAATACGAAATCGCGGTCGACCGGCATGAAGCCGGGATTTTTCGGATGCGTAACCCAGAATCCCATCATCCCCATCGCCATCTGCGCCATTTCATCGGCGTGCGGGTGATACATGAAGGTGCCGGGGTGGCGCGCAACGAATTCGTAAACGAAGGTTTTGCCGGGCTGGATCGCGGGTTGCGTCAGCCCGCTCACGCCGTCCATGCCATTGGGCAGTATTTGGCCATGCCAGTGAACGCTGGTGTGCTCGGGCAGCTTGTTGGTCACGAAAATGCGCACCTTGTCGCCTTCCACTACCTCGATCGTGGGGCCGGGACTCTGGCCGTTATAACCCCACAGATTGGCTTTCATGCCGGGCGAAATTTCGCGCACCACGGGTTCAGCCACCAGATGAAATTCCTTCCAGCCGTTTTTCATGCGCCATGGCAGGCTCCAGCCGTTCAGTGTGACCACCGGGTTGTAGGGGCGACCATTGGGCGGCATCAGCGGTGGCATGGTGGCAGGATCGGACTGGGTAACGGCTTCCGGCAGCGAGGCGGCCTGCACCCGGCTGACCATTGCGGCGCCCATCAGTACCGCACCCGATGCGGATAGAAAATCTCGACGACTGGTCATGATCACTCCTTGCTGGATAAATTGGCGGGCAGATTACCGCCCAGAGCGGCTGCGAGATCAGCCTGGGCGACCCAGTAATCTTTCAGCGCATTGATGTAGCCGTTCACACTCAACACCTGTTCGCGCGCATCCGCCAGCAGCTCGAACACGCTGATGAGCATGCCGTTGTAGCGCAGCAGGTTCTCATCCGATATCTGCTTTCTGAGCGGCACGATGTTATCGCGGTAATGTCTGGCAAGGTCGTAGGCGCTACGATAGCCAAGGTAGCTTTCGCGCACTTCGCTGCGGGCGTTGACGGCGGTTTCGGCAAGGCGATTGACCGACTGCATGTAGATCGCTTCGGCCTTGGCCACGCGCGCGCCGCCCCAGTCGAACAGCGGGATCTCCAGACTGAGTTCATAGCCCGTGGCGCGCGGCAACCCGCTGTCGGTATTGCGCAGATACCCCAGATCCAGCACGTTGATGAAACGGGTCGTGCGCGTGAGGCCCAGCGATGACGCGAGACTGGCCGTCTGCTGTCTGGCCGTCTGAATGTCGAGGCGATTATTGATGGCGTATGCCTCGGCATCCTGCACTTGCAGCGGTTTGGCGGGCAGGTCAGGCAGGCGTTCCGGCAACTTGAACTGCGTCTCGCCGCCCCACAAGCCCAGCAGGCGCGTCAGTTTTTCGCGCGCCCTCACCGATTCCTGTTCGGCACGCGCCAGCCCTGCCGTGGCATCGGCATAAAATACCTGCTCGCGGTCCTGCTCCAGCTTGCTCCAGTTGCCCACCCGCGCCATGCGTCCGCCCAGTTCAGCGCCCGCCTCCGCCGCCGCATTGACCTGCCTGGCGTACACCACGCTTTGCTGGGCAGCCACTGCCTCGAAATAGGCTTTGCGGGTGGCGGCGGCCAGACGCAGCACCTGATTGGCCACGTGCAGCTTGACCGCCTCAAAACGCTGCCGTTCCAGGCGGCTTGCCTGAGGCAGCATGACGAGGTTGACCAGGCTCATCGTAAAGGTGCGCTCGATCATCGTATCCGCACCCTGCGTAATGTGCTTGAAATCGAACCGGGGATTTTGCAAGCGTCCGGCCTGTACCAGGTCTGCTTCGGCGATGCCCAGCTCGGCATAGCCGGCCTGCAGCCCCCGGTTGTTCAATAGCGCAATTTGCACCGCATCATCGGCAGTCAGCGGTTTTGCCAGCAGCTTTTTGATCGAGGCATCAATCGCCCTTGCGTCATCACTGCTGCGTACCGGCTTGACCGTTTTGCCCAGCCGCGCTTCGGTAATCTGCGCCACCGAATCAAACCCGCCGTCCCTGGAAAACGTCGCACAGCCGCCCAGCAGCAGCATGAGCGCAACTCCCGGCAGCGTTCGGCGCATCAATGCATGGCGGCTCATGGTTTGCCCCCATGCTGATGTTTGCCGGCATCGTCCGAAATATCCATACCGCTCATCTCATCCTCCTTGCCAACAGCAGCGTTGGCAGCGCGCCAGTTTTTGTCCGGCGAACCGGTGTCTTCAACGATGGCGCGGTAGTCATCCAGCGGTGACTGATAATGCAGCGCAGGCACCAGTGCCCGTGCATCGGCAGGGTCGGGCAGCGCGCCGGCAGCGGGCTCGCCCTGCGCCAGCGCGACCAGCGGCGACGCCGACAGCAGCGCCGCACACGCAAATGCTTTAAATGAGTTCATGGCATTCCTCGTTCGTCTGTAAACAGAATATTGCCACCGCAATCAATTCGGTGGCGAAACAATACCGAGTGCGGACAGACGCCCAGATGGACGCATGCGCCGACTCGCTGACTCGCTGACTAGACGAAGGAGGCCTGGGGAGGACGTTCCGGTGTTGCCGAAACGAAACTGCGGAATACCTGGGAGCGGAAAGGAATGGCCTCGCTGCCGTAAACAGGCATGGAGGAAACAGCGATAACCGGCGGGGCAATCGCCATACCGATACAGCCGGCCAGGCAGGAACTGCAGGTGCCGGCATGATCGTGGCCGTTGCCGGTCGGCATGCAGCAATCGGCATGCTCCATGGACGAAACCGCAGGGTGCTGAGGCATCTCATGCCCGGCGTGGCCGGCGGGCATCATCGCCACTGCTGCGAACCCCTGGACCGGCGCGGAAAGCAACAGTAGCCAGACGACAATGGTTTTAAACAGAATTTTCATGACGCCAGAATTCAACCAATATCACGGCTTGCAGCCGATGATATCGGTCGGGCAATCTCAGCGAGCTTTACCGCCTTTGGCAGCTTTGGCACCGGCGACGGCATCGGCCATGGCTTTACCAACCTTGAACTTGACCACTTTTTTGGCCGGAATGGTGATGGTATCGCCAGTCGCCGGATTGCGGCCTTCGCGACCTGCGCGCTCGGTCACGGCAAAAGTGCCAAAACCGACCAGTTGCACCGTATCCTGTTTGGTCAATGCTTCCTGCACGGTGGCCATCAGTGCATCCAGCATTGCTGCTGTCTGGGCCTTGGTGCTATCGGTCTTGGTGGCAACTGCGTCGATCAGTTCAGCTTTGTTCATGGGTATTACTCCTGTCGGGTGGTTGAAAACAGGGGTCATTCTTACAGGTAATGCCTCAATGCCGCAATATTTTTCAGAGCGCGGGTTTGAAACAGCTAAAATTTCAATAACCTGTATCGCGACGAAGTTTTGATTTTAGCGGCGCGCCCTATAACATTGCGGCTGTTTCACGCCCTCTTGCTGAATTCATGAACCTGCTCAGAGCACTCGCCAAAGTCAGTAGCATGACCCTGTTGTCACGCATCTTCGGCTTCGTCCGTGATGCGGTCATCGCCCGCAGCTTTGGCGCAGGCATCTACACCGACGCGTTTTTCGTTGCTTTCAAAATCCCCAACCTGTTACGCCGCCTGTTTGCCGAAGGTGCGTTTTCGCAGGCGTTCGTACCCATCCTGGCGGAATATAAAAACCGGCGCGGACACGAAGACACGCAACTGCTGGTGGATCATGTCGCCACACTGCTGTTTCTGGCGCTGCTGGCGGTGACCCTGATCGGGGTGCTGGCGGCCCCCGCAGTGGTGTATATCAGCGCGCCCGGATTCTCCGCCGCACCGGAAAAATTTGCGGTCACCGTTTCCATGCTGCGCGTCATTTTCCCGTACATCCTGTTCATCTCGCTGGTGTCGCTGGCCGGCGGCATATTGAATACCTACAGCCGCTTTTCGGTTCCCGCATTCACGCCGGTACTGCTCAATGTCTCGACCATTGCGGCCGCCCTGTGGCTGGCGCCGCATCTCGCCACCCCCGCGATGGCACTGGCCTGGGGCGTGATGCTGGGCGGTGTCCTGCAACTGTTGCTGCAACTGCCCTTCCTCAAGCAACTTGGCCTGCTGCCGCGTTTTCGCCTTGAGCTGCATGACGAAGGCGTATGGCGCATCCTCAAACTGATGGGACCAGCGCTGTTCGGCGTCTCCATTGCGCAACTGTCGCTCCTCATCAATACCATTTTCGCTTCATTCCTGGCGACCGGCAGCGTGTCCTGGCTGTATTACGCCGATCGCCTGATGGAATTCCCCACCGGCATGCTGGGCGTGGCACTCGGCACCATTCTGTTGCCCAGCCTGGCCAAGCACTACGCCGATAACGATCCCACGCAGTATTCGCAACTGCTGGACTGGGGACTGCGCCTCACCCTGATGCTGGCGCTGCCCGCTGCCGCCGCATTGGCGATACTCGCCGTTCCGCTCATCAGTGCGCTGTTTTTCTATGGTCATTTCAGTGTTAACGACGTCTACATGACGCGTCAGGCGCTGGTGGCCTATAGCCTGGGATTGCTGGGACTGATCATGGTGAAGATCCTCGCGCCCGGGTTTTATGCACGGCAAAATATCCGCACGCCGGTAAAAATCGCCGTGATTACCCTGTTTGCCACCCAGGCCATGAACCTGATGTTCGTATGGAAACTGCAGCATGCCGGACTGGCATTGTCCATCGGCTTGGGCGCCTGCCTGAATGCTTCCCTGCTGCTGTGGAAGCTGCGCAGCCAGGGCATTTATCAGCCGCTGCCGGGGTGGTATCTGTTTTTCCTGAGGATCGGAGTTGCGCTCGGCGTGATGAGCCTGCTGCTGTGGTGGGGCATGGCAGGGGAATCAAGCTGGCTGCACATGCGTTCCTTGCAGCGTGTCGCTCATCTTGCCGGCCTGGTTGTGCTGGGCGCGGGCAGCTACTTCGGCACCTTGTGGCTGCTGGGCATGCGCCCGGTTCAATTCATCCGCCGTACCGCTGAATAGCTTTGACCGGCGCGCCGCACAAACGCTAGAATCCCTGATTTTCAGACTGTTACGGACCATTCCGCAATGCGCATCACTCACGGCATAGCACCCGTCGTCAGCCAGCCCAGTGCGGTGACGATAGGCAACTTCGACGGTGTCCACCTCGGCCACCGGGCGATGCTGCGTCGCCTGGTGGAGGCAGCCAGTCAGCGCGGTCTGGTGCCGTGTGCGATCACTTTCGAGCCGCATCCGCGCGAATTCTTCGCGCCGGACAAAGCCCCTGCCCGCCTCTCCAGCCTGCGCGAAAAGCTGCAGATGCTGGGCGAATGCGGGATTGCCCATGTCCATATCTGCGCCTTCACCCAGGCATTTTCCCAACTCTCGGCGGAAACCTTCATCGAGCGTACCCTAGTCGCCGGCCTGCAAGCGCGCTTCCTGTTGATCGGCGACGATTTCCGCTTCGGCGCCCGGCGCAGCGGCGACTTCGCCCTGCTCCAGGCACGTGGCGCACAGGATGGTTTCGAAGTGGCCGCAATGGACAGCGTGACCCTGGACGCACTGCGCATCTCCAGCACCGCGGTACGCGAAGCGCTGGCGGCGGGCGATCTAGATCTGGCCGGTCGCCTGTTGGGCCGTCCTTACAGCATCAGCGGGCGGGTAGTCGACGGCGACAAACTGGGGCGTGAAATCGGTTTTCCCACCGCCAATATCCAGCTCAAACACAACCGCCCGCCGCTCACCGGGATTTTCGTGGTGCAAGTGCGCGGACTGGCCGATACAGCGCTGCCCGGCGTGGCCAGCCTGGGCGTGCGCCCAACGGTCAAGGAAAACGGCTGGCCGGTGCTGGAAGTACACCTGTTAGACTTCGACCGCAGCATCTACGGTCATCACGTGTGCGTGGATTTTCTGGCCAGGCTGCGCGACGAGGAAAAATATCCCGACCTGCCCACGCTAGTCACCCAAATTGGCCATGACGTGAACCATGCCAGACAATACTTTCTAAATCATTCCGAGTCGTTACTCGCGGCCAAGCAAAATGACTGACTATAAAAACACCCTGAACCTGCCCGATACGCCCTTCCCCATGCGCGGCGATCTCGCCAAACGCGAGCCGGGCTGGCTGGCCCAGTGGCGCGAGAAACAACGCTACCAGCAAATCCGCAAGGCCGCCGCCGGACGCCCCAAATTCATCCTGCATGACGGCCCGCCCTACGCCAACGGCGACATTCACATCGGCCATGCGGTGAACAAAATCCTCAAGGACATCATCGTCAAGAGCAAGACCCTGGCCGGTTTCGACGCACCCTATGTGCCGGGCTGGGACTGCCACGGGCTGCCGATCGAATTGCAGGTGGAAAAACAGCACGGCAAGGCCATCCCTGCGGCGCGCTTCCGCGAGCTGTGCCGCGAATATGCCGCTACCCAGATCGAGCGCCAGAAGGCTGACTTCATCCGCCTCGGCGTGCTCGGCGACTGGGATCATCCCTACCGCACCATGGACTTCGCCTTCGAGGCCGGCATCATGCGCGAGCTCGGGCGCATTCTCGCCAACGGCTATCTCTATCAGGGCGCCAAGCCGGTGCACTGGTGCGTGGACTGCGGCTCTGCGCTGGCCGAGGCCGAGGTGGAATACGAGGACAAGACCTCGGCCGCCATCGACGTGGCGTTTCAGGTCGCCGATAACGCGGATTTCGCGCAGCGGCTGGGCATGCCCCAACTTTCCGAGCAGGTGTATGCGGTGATCTGGACCACCACGCCGTGGACCCTGCCCGCCAACCAGGCGGTGTCGGTGCATCCGGATTTCATTTACGACCTGATCCAGACGCCGAAAGGCATCCTGATTCTGGCGCGCGATCTGGCGGAAGCATCGATCAAACGTTACGGCTTTGAATCGGTGGAAGTACTCGGCCAGTGCAAGGGTAGCGCGCTGGAGCAACTGCAACTGCGCCACCCTTTCCTCGACCGTAGCGTGCCGATCATCTGCGGCGAACACGTCACCCTGGAAGCCGGTACCGGCCTGGTGCACACCGCACCGGCGCACGGCGTGGACGATTATCAGATCGGCTTGAAGTATCACCTGGCGGTGGACAACCCGGTGGGCGATGACGGCAAGTTCTTCGACAGCATTCCGCTGGTCGGCGGACAGACAGTGTGGCAAGGCAACAAGACGGTGGTCGAAACCCTGGCCGCCAGCGGCCTGCTGCTCGCCAATGAAAAACTGCTGCACAGCTACCCGCACTGCTGGCGGCACAAAACGCCGATCATCTTCCGCGCCACGCATCAGTGGTTCATCGGCATGGACAAGACCGGCGCGGATGGCGTGAGCCTGCGCAACCACGCCATCGGCGCAGTCGACAACACCGCCTTCTTCCCGGCCTGGGGTCGCGCCCGGCTCGAAGCCATGATGAAAAACCGTCCCGACTGGTGCGTATCGCGCCAGCGCAACTGGGGCGTGCCGATGCCGCTGTTCGTGCACAAGGAAAGCGGCGAGCTGCACCCGCGTACCGCCGAACTGATTGAAGCCGCCGCGCAACGCGTGGAACAGACCGGCATCGAAGCCTGGTTCAGCCTCGACCCGGCTGAACTGCTGGGCGACGAGGCCAGCCAGTACAAGAAAGTCACCGACACGCTGGACGTATGGTTCGACTCCGGCGTGACCCACGCCTGCGTGCTCAAGCAGCGCCCCGAACTCGCCTACCCTGCCGATCTCTACCTGGAAGGCTCGGACCAGCATCGCGGCTGGTTCCAGTCCAGCCTGCTCACCGGCTGCGCAACCGATGGCCGTGCGCCCTACCATGCCCTGCTCACGCACGGCTTCGTGGTGGATGCCAAGGGCCACAAGATGAGCAAGTCCAAGGGCAATGTCGTCGCCCCGCAAAAAGTGATGGACACCTACGGCGCCGACATCCTGCGCCTGTGGGTAGCCTCCACCGACTATTCCGGCGAGCTGACCATCTCCGACGAGATACTCAAGCGCGTGGCCGACGCCTACCGCCGCATCCGCAACACGCTGCGCTTCCTGCTCGCCAACCTGGCCGACTTCGATCCAATCGAAGACACCCTGCCGGTGGACGACTGGCTGGAAATCGATCGCTACGCGATGGTGATACTGGGCGAATTCCAGGCCGAATTACTGGCCGCCTACGACAGATACGAATTCCACCATGCCGTGCAGCGCATGCATCATTTCTGCTCGGAAGACCTGGGCGGTTTCTACCTCGACATCCTCAAGGACCGGCTCTACACCACTGCCGCCGGCTCACACGCGCGGCGCTCGGCGCAGAATGCGCTGCACCACATCACCCACGCGCTGGCGCGGCTGATGGCGCCATTCCTGAGCTTCACCGGCGAAGAAGTATGGCAACTGCTGGCGCGGGACGAGAACGACAGCATCTTCCTGCATCATTGGCACAGCCTGCCGGTGGCTGCAGACGCGCCGCAACTGGCCGCCCGCTGGCCGCTGATCCGTGCCAGCCTGGCTGACGTGCGCAAGCATCTGGAAACCCTGCGCGCAGCGGGCGACATCGGCTCCTCGCTGCAGGCGGAAGTGTGGATTCATGCCAGCGGGGAACAATACCAGGCGCTGGCCGATCTCGGCGACGATCTGCGCTTCGTGATGATTACCTCTGCCGCCACGGTGACGCAGGCCGCAGCCGATTCCATCAGCGTCGAACCCAGCGCCCATGTCAAATGCGAGCGCTGCTGGCACTATCGCAGCGATGTCGGCAGCCACGCCGACCATCCCGCGCTGTGCGGGCGTTGTTACAGCAATCTTTTTGGCAAAGGCGAGGACAGACAGCATGCCTAGACTCAAGCAGGGACTCGTTGTGGCCGGATTGATCATCGCCCTCGACCAACTCAGCAAATACGCAGTCACGCAGACATTCATGCTCGGCGATTACGTTACCGTCACCTCGTTCTTCGACCTGGTACGGGCTCACAATACCGGGGCGGCATTCAGCCTGTTTGCGGATCAGGCGGGCTGGCAGCGCGCGTTTTTCATCAGCACTGCGCTGATCGCCTCCGCCATCATCATCCATCTGCTGCGGCGCGAATCCGGCAGCGTGCTGTTCAAACTCGCGCTCAGCCTGATTCTGGGCGGCGCCTTGGGCAATCTGATCGACCGCATCCTGCACGGCTACGTGGTGGATTTTCTGTCCTTCCACATCCAGCAGCACTACTGGCCGGCATTCAACGTGGCCGATTCCGCCATCACCATCGGTGCGTTGCTGCTGGTCTGGGACAGCCTGAAAAAACCGCGCAAGCCATGAACGACGAGCTGCGGCGGGTTCAGCCTGGCGACACACTCACGCTGCACTTTGCCCTGCGCGTCAATGGCGGCGCCGAAGTGGACAGCAGCTTTGGCGCCGCGCCCATCACCCTCACGCTCGGTGACGGCACCCTGACGCCGAATCTGGAGCAATGGCTGATCGGCATTGCGCCCGGCGAACGCCACGTGTTCCAGCTCGACCCCTGGCAAGCCTTCGGCGAGCACAATCCGGAACTGGTGCAGATGCTGCCGCTAAGCGATTTCCCGCCCGATGAACCGCCGCTAGCGGACAGCGTAGTCGAATTCAGTCTGCCCAATGGCAGCACCCTGGCTGGACGTATAATGGCGCTGACGAATACCCACGCCAGCGTGGATTTCAATCACCTGCTGGCGGGTTTGCCGATTGAATTCGAGGTCGAGGTTGTGAGTATCCTCTGAATCCGTTTATCCTTGAATGCATTAAATTTGTTGAATTTCACCATGACCATGCCAACCCAAATCCTCCTCGCCAATCCCCGCGGCTTTTGCGCCGGGGTGGATCGCGCCATTGAAATCGTCGAACGCGCACTGGAGCGTTTTGGCGCCCCCATCTACGTGCGCCATGAAGTCGTGCACAACAAGTTCGTGGTCGACGACCTCAAGGCCAAAGGCGCGATTTTCATTGAAGACCTGGCGGAAGTTCCCGCCGGCAGCACGCTGATCTACAGCGCCCACGGCGTCTCCCAGGCAGTGCGACGTGAAGCCGAAGCACGCGGCCTGAAGGTATTCGACGCCACCTGCCCGCTGGTCACCAAGGTTCACGTCGAAGTCGCCAAGATGCGCGAGAAGGATCTGGAAATCATCATGATCGGCCACAAGGGCCACCCCGAGGTGGAAGGCACCATGGGGCAGAGCAATGGCGGCATGTACCTGGTGGAAACGCCGGAAGACGTGGCCAAGCTGGAAGTGAAAAATGCCGACAAACTCGCGTTCGTCACCCAGACCACACTCTCGGTGGACGACGCCGCGCGCGTGATTGAAGCCCTCAAGGCGCGTTTCCACGCCATCATCGGCCCGAAAAAAGACGACATCTGCTACGCCACGCAAAATCGCCAGGACGCAGTCAAGGCGCTGGCTGCGCAATGCGATCTGGTCATCGTGGTCGGGTCCCCCAACAGCTCCAACTCCAACCGCCTGCGCGAAGTGGCGCAGAATCTGGGTGTGGATGCCTACATGGTGGATAACGCGTCGGAATTGAAAGCTGAATGGCTGGCGGATAAAACCCGCGTTGGCGTCACCGCCGGCGCCTCCGCCCCGGAAGTGCTGGTGCAGGAAGTCATCGCCCGGCTCAAGTCGCTAGGCATAGACAATGTTACGGAGTTGGGTGGCACTGCCGAGAGCGTGGTGTTTCCGCTACCGAAGGGATTGATTCAGCCAAGCCAGCTTACGTAGAGAGTCTTTGCGCACTCTTGCGTTGACCATTTGCAGGCGGTGATCGTGTCTGCATATATCGCGAGGCCACACTTGCTGGCATTCAAACCCTCGACCCCAGCGTCTTCCACTAGCGAAAATCAGCTTAGCGACCCCAGCACTCCGTTGCCGATAGCGTGCCTCCGGTCACCCCCTGCACCCCGGCATTATCCAATGTAAATGACCCGCAGGCATCTGCGGCCATGAAGCCAGTTGGCGTGGCTGTCAGCGTAAAGTCCGTGGCAGGGTTAGTGTTAAAAGCCACAGCAATGTTATAGCTGGCTGTACCACTGGTGGGTGCTTGCACAATAATCAACCCGCTGGTGGCAGTACCGCTGCCATCGTTGTCGTAACGATTCGCCATGGTGAAATTCCGTTCCAGGATGGTCGCATCCTGAAGCAAAACCGCCTTGGCTTCCGTCCGGCGTGCGCGCTGCACGTATGAAGTGTAGCTGGCGTAGGCAATGGTAGACAGTATCCCGATCACCGCCACTGCGATCATCAATTCGATGAGGGTAAATCCGTTCTGTGTCCGGGTCGGCTTATTCATTTGATCTGGCTCCATGATGCCCGCGGGCTGCCTTGAATGATTTGCGCATTGGGGGTTTTTGTCATGCCGCCCGACGAAATGCCTACTGTCGTTGTATAAGAACCGCCATTCGTCGAAGACACCGGTGTCGTACCAAAACCACCCGTGATTTTAACGCCGACAGCCACTGCGCTGGACCCATTCACGCTGACATTGTCAGAACTATCGTATTGACCATCATTATTCATATCCAGGAAAGGCGCACCGGGTGCACCGCCAGTGGGGGCGTCGAGTTCCATGGTCCAGCCGCTGCCGCCATAGGTGCAGATGCCGGACGAAGGGATCAGGGTGGTAAAGAGCACCCGGCCTGAACGGATCAGCGCCTTGCTGATCACCCGTTCGCCCTGCTGGGTGGCGCTGGGGGGTTGCAACAAATCCATATACCATCCCAAATTACCATTTGTGTAATCCACACTATTGGTTGTCACCGCGCGGGTCTGGCTGTTTTCGAACACGATGGACTGCTGCACCAGCACATTGGCGCCATTCACCTGTGTAGTGCGACTGAAATTGCTGGTGCCGCCGCTAAAGGCCCCCGACGAAAATTCACTACTGTCCAGCACACCATAAAGGCTTTGCGTCGCAGTATTGGAAAGATCGACAGTATTCAGGTACTGACCCGTGCCAAAGAAAACCAGCGCCGTGCCATCCGCGCCGCTCGGCACGCTGCCCAGTATCACTGGCGCGGTAATCGGCTGTACTGTTGTACCGATGACGGCCTTGAACAGTGGCAACTTGGTGCTGCCGCTGGTGTATGCCACTCCCCATTGGTTTGCATGGGAATTGCTCACATCGAACTTCCACACGTTCCCCTGCAAATCCCCGGCGTAAATCGCATCGATGGTGCCATTGTTGTCCGCATCCAGCAAAGCGGGCTGCGACAGGCCATTGTCCACAGTGCCGCCGCCCACGCCGGTATCGATTTTGATGACATTTGTCGGGTTATTTACCTGAATCAAAAACAGCACCGCGTGCTTGTTTACGCTGTTGTAGCCGTTGTTCACCACCGCGTAATAGTTACCGTCATTGAAGCGCGCTACCGTAGCTTCACCCCAAGTCTTACCCAAGTCGTTGGCATCGCTGAATTCCCATAACGCCTTGCTGGCACTCATACTGCCGGGATTGGTGACATCCATGGCAAACACTGTATTGGTGCCACTAGTCGAGCCCAGAGTACCCAGCAAAATCGTATGCCAGGCGCTGCCGTAATACGCATCGCCACTGCCGGGAGATCCATCCACGAAAAACTCGTGGTTGCCGTTATAAGTGGGCTGGGTCAGGTCTGCCAGGTGGGGATACACCGCACGGGGCACATAGGCAAATACTTCCATCCCGGTGCTCGCGTTGAAGCCATGCAACATGCCGTCGTTGGCGCCCACGTAGAGCATGGGAATGTTACTCGTCTTGTTCTGGACATAGGTTGCGTAGCTGGACCCCTCCGAACCGGACAGGATGGAATACCCGTAGTCCTCATTGCTGAGGTAGAGCGGGTTGGAATCCACGATGTCGCCCAGCGGGGTGCTACGGTTACGGTAACCACCTCCGCTGCTCTGCTGCAGACTGGCGTCACCGCGCAGATAGTTCAGCACATTCTGACCGGTAGTCACTTGAGCTGCTGTCAGCGTGCATCCAGACGCCTGGGAAGCCAGATAGCACTGTTCATTAGCTGTTAAATTTGCCCATGAAAAATTTGCGCCAGCGCTGCCGCTCCAGGTATATATGGATCGGGATGCGGCAGCAGGCATCAGGTTGGCGGCATCCCATGTGGGCATGCTGCTCGGCCCTGCCGATGTCACCTGAAAAGCCTTTAAATGGCCCGACCAGTCGGCGCTGTTAAAGCTGGCCTGATACAGATACGAATTGCTGTTGATACTGGTGGAATTGGACGTCAATGCGGAAGACGACCCGGCAGACTGGACAATGTTGGCAAACACGCCGTTGAGCGCGGTTTGCAACTGGGCCGGGTTGCTGGCGGAATAGGATGTGCCGGTGCCGCCGGCGCTGGCCAGTTGATCCAGCGGATTGGGATTGGCGCTGCCGCAAAGGGCCGTATAGTTCTGCAGCACTTGCGGCAGCATGGCGTAGCCGATGACGTACAAATTCACCCCGGAACTTTTCAGGCTGGCTGCCGCTGCCACCGCCTGGCTGGTCAGCGTGCAGATGTCTATCTGGCCGTTGGACAACTTGGGTATGGTGCCTGTGGACGTCACACTGGGCAGGCCATTGGTTAGCAGCACGGCAAAATTTTTATTGCAGGAATTAGGCAATGTATTGCTTGCAAATCCCTGCGCAGAGCTGGTCCCCCCCGAGAAATAGAGCTGGTTTGCTTTCAGCGTGCCCTCGATAGCGGTCAGTCCGGCGTTGAGTATGCTGCTGCCCGTGGGACTGCTATTGCTGTTGCAAGCTCCGGAGGTGGGTGTGGGATTAGGATTAGGGGCACCGCCGGGGGCAGTCGGCACGTTGCAAGTCAGTTTGTTGTTTAGCGTGGTCTGCTGAGTGGAAGTCAAAGGTGCAACGGGCACCTGCAAGTAGCCGCCGCCGGGTGAACCTGAGGAAAACCATGCTGTAGAAGTATAAATGGAAGGGATGCGAGCGCCAAAATCCAGGGTATTGGTGGCATAGTCGGTATCGGTCGGACCAAATGGCACGTAGTAATGTGGCCAAGAAGAGCCCCAGTATATCAACCCAGTATAAGTACCGGCGTTGCCTACGGAATAACCAGCATTACTTTCGTCCGTACTGATGACGGCATCGCTTTTGGAACCCGGGGTCGCGGGAATGGTGTCAGACGTTCCAGTTTTGCTGGTAAAACAGCGGTAATAATCGGGGCTGGAAATGTTGGTCGTATTATCGAATTTAGCCGTATCGGAATAACAAAAATTGTAGGGATAGAGACCGCTATCGTAAAAAGGCGACGCCCAGTTGTAATAAATGTAATTGGCGGTATCGGCAGGATTGGTAATGCGATAATTTTTCAGTGGTGAATCCTTGGCTACCGTAGGCGATGCCTGATAGTTAGCAGGATCGTAGCTGGCATCGTACAAGGAATTATAAAGATACAGGGAGCCAGGCGTGTTTTGCTTGAATGTCATCAGGCCCAGATTAATCTGGCCGGCGTAACTGGCGCTCAGATTGCGAATCACGCCGCGGGCAATTTCCGATTTGCTGTCCGGGCTGCTGCCACCGATGGCCGCCCCGATGGGAATGCCGTTCGCCGGATTGCCGTTCTCGTCCATGTTCTGCGCATTGGAGAGCGTCAGGAGCACATTCGGCAACGCACTGGTGCCCAGATACAGCGGCGTATTGGAAATGGTTACTGCGCAGGCCGTTTCCAGGCCGGTCAGGGACAGCATCGCCGCCAGCACGGCGGCATACAGGGGCCAACCGGGCGTAGGCTTAGCTGCCGGATATTCGCGTGAGGGTGATGGGTTCATGGTGGCTCCCTTGCTCAAGGGTAAAACGTGGATTTATCGGTTTTGCCTGACCGGCACGGTCAACGGTACTGTCTGATAATTTTGCTGTTGGGATGGCGGTGTTTTGCCAGCCGGTGGTTTTTTAGTCTCATGCTGCGGCTTTTGCTGTGTCGGGGTCGCCTCACTGCCAGGTGCGCGCATCATGGCGACCGCTGGCGCTGTGCTGCCCAATAAACCCAGAATGCCAGCAAGCAATACGGTATGCGATTTCATTTTTTCTCCTGTCAACGAATGAAGTATTCCTGGAGGATCACCGCCGCATTGGTCGTAGCGCCTACGCCTCGGCTGGTGATACGGAAGTAGCCCTGGCCGGCAGTGGGGCCGAAATTGATTAACTTCACCTGCGGGCCGCTACTCGGTGGCGTGGTGGTCAGCCGCTCGATCACGTAAAGCGGCTGGGACGCAACGCCGCTGATGCTGCCGCCAGTCAACGACGCCGCACTGGTGGTCCAGGGATAGCTGGTGTCCCATTGCTGCGCGGAAGTGTACGTCGCAGCGGGCGAGGTATTCGGCACCATGTAGATTCCCGTGCCGCTGGGCAGGCCGGCATTGCCGAGGAGCGACTCTGCCGTACGCAAGGCCGCCTCCGCAGACTGGAAAGCCAGCATCCGATCGCGGGTGTTCCCCGCCATGCGCTCTTGCAGGATGGTGCCATGCATCGCCGAGACAGCCAGCAGGGTCAACAGCACTAAAAAGATCAGGCTGACCATCAAGGCCATGCCGGATTGTCTGGAGGAAGAAATAGGCAATTTGTCCATGATTTACAGGAGATGGTTGCGTATAGCGATGGTGGCGGTGGCGTCCTGGCGCATGCGCCGGTCTGCCGGATAGGATGCGTAGGTGGTTCCGTTGACAATGAAACTGTACGGTTGAGAGGTTACGGCAACATTGCTGCCGGTGTCATTGGCCGGGCCGCCCACCATCAGCAAGTGCACCTGTACCGAGAGCACATTGGCCCAGTTGTTTGCAGCTGCCACCGTAGTGGGGTCATCGTATGACCCCACTACCTTGGCTGACGGAGCAGCTACCCCCAGCAGGAAGCCCATGTTTTCCACGTTATCCACCAGCGGCTGTGGAACGCCGTTATTGATGACCTGAAAGAGGGCGACGGGCACGCTGCATTGACCACCGGCCCATGATGTCGTGGGACAGCCCAGGAAATAATCCGTCTGCTGAAAGGTGTAAACCTGGGCCGGAGGCGGCGAAGTTCCGTAGAGCTTGGAAAGAAAATCGGAGGTGTTGACACTGTTGGAATGCGCAATGGTGACCGTGCCCCCTGAATTCGACACGTTGTTGGCCACGAACACGTCTCCGTTCTGGCAATCGCTCACCATTAAAATATCTCCGGCCTGATAGTTGTTAGGATTGCCACCTATCTGGATATTGGCATTGAGGGTACCCATATTTCCTGTCAGCGTCACGCCGCCTGAGCGGGCCCTTGCGATGCGCAACACGTCTCCGGCCACCCTGGTTATACCCGCAGGAGCAGTCCAGCCGGCGCCGCCGGGGAATACTTGCAAGCCGCCGGTAGGCACGGTGATTTGCGGGCTTTGTGTGATGTTGTTGAATGTGATGCTGGAAAAATTGCCGCACCCGATGTAGCCGGCCATGCGGATGTCGCGGCTCATCGTGTCCAGTGCAAAGCGGCTGTTTTCCTGGATGGTCGACAGGTTGTCCTGGGTGCGGAAAGTCTGGCGGCTGCCCAAATACAGATAGCCTACGCCCGCCACCACGATAAAGCCGATGGTAATGGCAATCATCAGCTCCATCAGGCTGAAGCCGGTCTGGCGCAAGGATAAGGATCGATCAATGTTCATAGCTGCGTCTGGAGCGTAATAGATTGAGTCTGGTTGCCAGCAAAACCAGCATTTGCCAAACCGAGTCCGCGTCTGTCATCCCAACTAACAGTGACGGTGGCAACGTTACCTTGAACCTGAACCGATCCATCTCCGGTCGTAAGCGCCGTAGCCAGCTCTGATTTCCATTGACACAGATCCGCAGGGGGCATAATGAGCGTTGGACAGCCGGGTGGTGTAACCCCAAGAGCGATATCGTACAAACCATTTTGGGCGAAAGTACGGTTGGCGCGCATGCGGTCCATGATGTCATAAGCCAACCAGCTCGCCTGCGAGCGCTGGTAAGCACTCTGGTTGTTTTTGGCACTGGTCATCATCAGCCCGGCCAGGCCGACGAGGCCAATGGACACGATGACCATGGCCACCAGCACTTCCAATAAGGTAAATCCATGTTGCCGCATTTGCTCACTCCATTACGGACAGGTTGCAAGACCGGGGTTGGCGACGCGCCGCAAATGACCGGAGGGGTCGATGGTAATGCGGTTGGAAAGCGTCAGATCGCTTGGGGTACAAATGTTGAACGCATCGCCACCGGTGGTCGTGGTCAATGCGCCCTGGCCGTTGAAACTGAAGCTGGTCTGGGTGCCGCCGATGGCGACGTTGCCCGCATTGATCGGCCCATGCGTGCGCACGAGTTCGCCCGCATCCAGGGTGCTGTTGGCATTGCGGTCAGCCCAGATGATCCAGCCCTGGCTCCAATTCGTATTCCCTGTGCACGCGCTACCGCTGCTGGACATGCAGATGGTGGTAACTGCGCCGCCTTTGACTGCCTCGCTGCGGGCATAATTAATGGCGGTAATGTAATCGTTGGTCACCGCCGCTACGCGGTTACGGTTGAAAAAAGTCTGAAAGCTGGGCACGGCAACGGCCAACAAAATAGCCGCCACCGCCATGGTGACCAGCAGTTCCATCAGCGTGAATCCGCGATTGAATTGTCCGTTCATGATGTTTTCTTTTTTCACAGCCTGAATCCTAGAGAGAAGTTCTGCAAGCCACCAGCGCCACCCGACAAGCGGCAGGTTTGTTAGAATGAACGGCCAAAAACGGCTTGTCTTGAGCCTCAAACCTTCATTAGCTCACCTTGAATCCTGATTTTCTCATCCTCGGCGGCGGCATTATCGGCTTATCCACTGCGCTCGAACTGGCGCGTGACGGCGCGCGCGTCACGGTGGTCGAGCGCGGCGTGGCGGGGGGTGAATCGTCCTGGGCGGGCGGGGGAATCTTGTCTCCGCTGTTACCCTGGAATTACGCGACACCGGTAAACCGGCTGTGCAATCTGGGTAACGCGCTCTACCCTGACTGGGTGGCGGATTTGCAGTCCAGCGCGGGCGTGGACCCGGAATACTGGCGTTGCGGCATGCTGGTGCTGCCGCCGTTTGACGCCCGCGCTGCGGCGGACTGGTGTACGCAATATGCATGGCCGCTGGACACGCTGCGCGCCGACCACTTGATGCCCGGCCTGGCGACCAGCGACACGGCACTCTGGCTACCCGAGGTGGCGCAGGTGCGCAATCCGCGCCTCATCAAGGCGTTGCGCGCTGCGGTGCTGGCGCGAGGAATCCGCTTGATGGAAGGTGTGGAAATCACTGCTGTGACGCGCGCCTGCGACACCCGCCTGGGCGCAATCGAAACCAGCAGCGGACGCATGGCAGCGGATCGCTACATCATGGCAGCGGGAGCCTGGAGCCAGACCGTACTGGGGAATATTGCGCCGCGCTGGCCGATCAAGCCGATGCGCGGACAGATGCTGCTGTTCAAGGCCGCGCCGGATCTGTTGCCGCATATCGTCTATCGCCAGGGCATTTACCTGATCCCGCGCCGGGACGGGCATATTCTGGCCGGCAGCACGGTGGAAGATGTGGGCTTCGACAAAAGCACCACTGAAACAGTCAGGCAAATGCTCTACAACGCCGCAACCGGCATCCTGCCCGCGCTGCGGTCGGCGCCGCTGGTGCAGCACTGGAGCGGGCTGCGTCCGGGCTCGCCGGATAACATCCCGACCATAGCCCGTCACCCGCTGATCGAAAATCTCTACGCCAACACCGGGCATTTCCGCTACGGCGTCACCATGGCGCCGGCCAGTACGCGCCTGCTGGCAGAGTTGATCGCAGGCAGGAAACCGACGCTGGATATGGCACCTTATCAGTGGACCCTTTGAAAAACAAACCCCTCACCGTCCTGCAAATTCTTCCTGCACTCCAGGGCGGCGGGGTGGAACGCGGTACGCTGGAAGTGGCGCGCCATCTGGTGCAGCACGGGCATCGTGCGCTGGTGATGTCGGCAGGTGGACGCATGGTTGCGCAACTGGAAGCGGAAGGCGCGACGCATTTCACCTGGCCGGTGGGCAAAAAATCGCTGTTCACACTGCGTCTGGTACCGCGCCTGCGGCGTTTTCTGGTTGAGCACGAGGTGGACATCCTGCATGTGCGCTCGCGCATGCCAGCTTGGGTGGCTTACCTGGCCTGGCGTGGCATGGACCCGCCCACGCGGCCACGACTGGTCACCACGGTGCATGGGCTGTATTCGGTCAACCGCTACAGCCAGGTGATGTTGAAAGGCGAGCGCATCATCGCCGTCTCCAACACCATCCGCGACTACATCCTGCGTAACTATCCGGATACCGATCCCAGCCGCATCAAGGTCATTTATCGAGGCGTGGATGCGGCGGAATTTCCCTACGGCTACCAGCCTGCACCAGACTGGCTGGCCGCATGGCGCACGCAGTACCCGCAACTTGCCGGTAAACGCATCCTCACCCTGCCCGGCCGTCTGACCCGGCTGAAAGGCCACGAAGCCTTTATCGAACTGATTGCCCGCCTGAAACAATGCGGACTGCCAGTACACGGGCTGATCGTGGGCGGCGAAGACCCCAAGCGCCTGGCCTACGCGCGCGAACTGCACCAGGCCGTGGCAGCGCGCGGGCTGGCTGGCGACATCACTTTTACCGGTCATCGCAGCGACATGCGCGAAGTGTTTGCGGTGTCCGACATCGTGCTTTCGCTGTCCAGCAAACCGGAGTCGTTTGGCCGCACGGTGCTGGAAGCGCTGCGGCTGGGCACGCCGGTGGTCGGGTATAATCACGGCGGCGTGGGGGAGATACTCGCGACCGCCTATCCTGCCGGGCTGGTTGAACTGGGCAATATGGACGCGCTGGTTGAACGCGTCACTGGATTATTGGAGCAGCCGGTTGTGGTTGAAGATTCTGGCGCTTACCCTTTGGCGGCGATGCTGGACGACACGCTGGCGGTTTATCTGCACTCAGCGCACGCATAATCGCGCACATTTATCTGGATTGGTACTATGACTCTGGTGTGCAGGATTTGCGGCAACGTGGAAGGCAACATTCCCTATCGTGTTCGGGAAATGATGTTCGGCACACGCGAAGTATTTGATTATTTCCAATGCAGGGAATGCGGCTGTCTGCAAATAGCGGACATCCCCACCGACCTCGCACGCCACTACCCGAACGACTATTTCTCCTTCAAAAAATTCAGCCGTTCCACGCAAAGTCCATTACGCGGCTTTTTCGACCGGCATCGGGTCATGCAGGGTCTGGGACAGCCAGACTGGATAGGACGTTTCGCGGGTCTATTTGCCAAACCACTCAATTATGTTGAATGGCTCAAGAAAACCGGGCTGGATACGCGTGCCAGCATACTGGATGTGGGCTGCGGGCGCGGAAAGCTGCTACTGAGAATGCGCTTGGGTGGCATGCAGGATTGCATCGGTGTCGACCCTTTCCTGACCGAGACGGTTCGCTATGACAATGGCGTGACCATCCACAAAACCAGCCTTACCGAATTTGCAGCAACCAGCAGCAAAAAATACGATCTGATCATGTTCCACCACTCCCTGGAACACATGGAGAACCCCGGCGAAATGCTGAAAAATGCTGCGCGCCTCCTGTCCAGCAAGGGCTCCATCATGGTCAGAATTCCGGTCGCAGACTGCTACGCCTGGGAACATTATGGCGTCAACTGGATGCCCCTCGACGCGCCCAGGCATCTGTACTTGTTGACCCGGAAGAGTATGCAGATTCTGGCCGAGCAGGCCGGACTGAAGATATGGCGCACCGAATACGACTCCACCATTCAGCAATTCATCAATAGTGAACTCTACTGCCGGGATATCCCATTGAATGCGAGCGAAAAGGAAAAACGCATCTTCTCGCGGGCAAAAATCAAGGAATTCAAGCGCCAGGCCGAGCAACTGAATCAGCAGCAAAGAGGCGATCAAGCCGTGTTTTATCTGTCTTTGGCCGGCACCTCGCCTCAGGCTGACTGAAGTGCGCATCCTGCTGGTCGCCAAACCCTGGAAAGGCGGGCTTGCGCAATACGTGTTCGATGCCCTGCAAGACCTGTTCCCCGGACAGGCACAGTGGATCACTACCTACCCCGACAGCCTTGCCGACTATCTGGCCTACCGGATGGACAAACGCAAATGGCTGCGCGAGCGGGTGGCGCGCATCAACGCCAGCGACTATGACAGCGCAATTTTCATCAACCACATTCCCGCTTTCAGAGATTTGCGCACTGACCGCAAGCATATCCTCTGGCTAACCGATGCGCCGACCTTATCGACTGGTGATTGCGCGCCGTTCGAGCACATCTATCTCTCGGACACCGGTTACGAGGACGATTTACTACAGGCGATCGGGCCAGCGCGTTATCGTGGAGAATTAGCCTTTGCTTGTCACCCAAAAATCCACCACCCCGCGCCAGCCAGCACGAACCAGGCTGGATGTTGTTTCATCGGCAACAAGGATAGTCGGCGTGACGTCTGGCTCCAGGGACTGATTGCCGCCAACGTGCGCCCGATTGTTTACGGCAATTATTTCCTGCGCACACGCCTGTTCTGGCAGCACCCGCTGCTGTTTCGCCCCGCACTCGCCAACGCAAAAATGGGGGAGGTCTATGCGCGCTACCGTGTCGCGCTCAATCTCCATGCTCAGGTCGTGCGCCATGGCACCAACATGCGCAGTTTCGAGTGTGCGGCTTACGGCATCCCGCAGGTCGTCGATTACCGCGACGGATTCACACGACATTTCGCGGCCGACTCCGAGATACAAATTAGCCATACGCCCGCAGACATGGTGAAACGAATAAACAATCTGCTGTCACATCCAGATACCGCTGTCAGCATGGCGCAGCGCGCACGCAAGCGCGTGCTGGCCGAGCATACTTATTACCACCGCCTGCTCACGATTCTTGCGGACTGGTTGTCGCCATCCGCAAATACTGCCAGCAGGCAACTTGTTACCACGCTAATTGCCCACCAGGAAACCACGCATGACTTCCTCTGAACCCGTCGTTCTCTCTATCCCCGCTGGATCATTTGCACACACTGTGCGCCAACACGGCTGGTGGCTGATCGCCGCGTTTGTTTTTGCCTCACCCATGGGCAAAGGCTTCGAGGTGCCGCTGGCGCTGATGACCTTCGGCGGCATTGCACTGATGTTCAAGGATGGACGCACCATCTGGCGACACCCTTCGATGCGCTGGTTGCTATTGCTGTTCGCCTGCATCTGGCTGCCGCTGGTGACGGCCTTGCCGGATGCAATCACCTTCGAGCCGGCTGCCAGCACGGCACTGGCTTATGTACGCTTTCCGCTGGCCGGGGTCTTTGCGCTGTATGCACTGCGCGACGAAGCCAGTCGCCGCAAGCTGTTTGTGGCCATCACGCTGCTGCTCAGTTTATGGATTGCCGATGGGCTGCTACAGGCCGCCATCGGCCATGATGTATTCGGCTATCAACCCGCCGGCGGCCGCATCACCGGCCCGTTCGCCAAGCTCACCATGGGACTCATTTTGGCGGTGCTGGCACCGGTATATTTTGAAGTCATTCGCCGTTACGCGGCACGCTCACGTGGCTGGTACTGGCTGGCATTGCTGCCTTATACCGCGGTGATCCTGCTGTCGGGCAGCCGCGCCGCGTGGGGAATGTACGCAGCAGGGATGGTAGGGTTCGCCGTGTATGCCTATTTCACTGCACCCAGCCGCCATTTGGGCCGGGCAATCCTGATAGTTTTGCTGTGCGCCGCGTCAATCGGAGCACTGATTGCTGTCTCCCCGCCCCTGCAAGACAAGCTGCGTGTCACAGCCGGTCTGTTCAGCGGCAATTATGAAAAAATGGACGAGGCAACAAGCATCCGCTTGCCGATCTGGAAAACCGGAATAAACATTGTCAAAGATCACTGGCTGAACGGTATCGGCGCGCGCGGGTTCCGTTACGTCTATCCGCAATACGCGGCATCGGATGACCCTTTCATGAAGCTCAACCCGACCTCCGGCCCCACCCATCCGCACCAGATCACACTGGAAATTCTGGTGGAAACCGGTGTGATCGGCCTGCTGGGCTTCGCGGCGTTTCTGGTTCTGATGCTACGCCGCACCTGGCAGGCGATGCGCGCCGGCAATACCTACGCCGTACCACTGGGACTATCGGTGCTGGTGGCGACCCTGCCGGTTAATGCAGGCATCGCATTTTATGGCAGCATTTTGTCGGCGCTGGTGTGGTGGCTGGTTGCGTTGTATTGCGCGACGTTGATCCAGCCAGACAATTAAAGCCGGAAAAAGCGGTCGAAGCCGCAGACAACACAGAGAAAAATGTATTGGCGGCTTTTCAGGAATCACTTGTCAAAAAAACGATTCACCTCAAAGCCTGCGCGACACTCTGTGGCCTTTGTGTTCTCTGTGCCTAAATGCCGTTTTCAGGTCAAAGTCAGATCGCAGCAGCGCCCACCCAATCATGCAGCGCCCCAGCTCGGCCTTCCATAAAACGCTCGTACCACAACCCATACTGCAACAAGGCCCAGACAAAGGTGGTTTCATCTCCGCTGCGGGATTGACGGTCAATCAGCCGCGCCAATGGCTCGGCGCGCATCGCCTGGAACGCCGCATGACCACGACAGGCCACACCTAGCTGCGTCATACGCTCGCCGCGCAGCCATTCCCCGACCGGCACGGTAAAGCCTTTCTTCTTGCTCCATAGGTGGTCTTTCGGCAAAAACTGCTCGGCCCAGCGGCGCAGGAACACCTTGCCGGTGCGGCCTTCCACCTTGAGCCGGTCCGGCAGCGCCAGACCGAATTCCACCACGCGATGATCGAGGAATGGCACGCGCCCTTCCACGCCATGCGCCATCATCATGCGATCGGCCTTCACCAGCAGGTCGTCGGCGAGCCAGGTGGCAATGTCGGTGTATTGCATCCGCGCCAGATTGCTCCAGCGCGGGTTGGCTTCGTGCCAGGCCTGTATGAATGGCGCGCGGGCGATGCGTTCCGCGTCACCGCCATCGAACAGATCCGCAACAGACGCTGATTTTGCCAACCCGCGGGTGCGGTAACCGCCGCTGCCAGGGTGTTGCAGCGCATGCCACAGTCGTTTGATGCGGGGCGCGCGGTAGCGCCCGTAGCCTGCAAAGACTTCGTCGCCGCCTTCGCCCGACAGCACCACTTTGACGTCCTCGCTGGCGCGCCGGGCGAGCAGCCAGGTGGGCAGATTGGCGTAGTCGGCCATCAGTTCGCCGGAGACGGCGATGGTGTCGGGCAACACCGCCAGCAGCTCGCGCTCGCTGAGTGCCAGCTCGGTATGCCGGGTGTGAAACTGTTCGGCAATGCGGCGCGCCGTGGCGAGTTCGTTATTCACCGCCGCGCCGGGAAACCCCACCGAATAAGTATGCAGCGGCTGGTCGCTGTAACGGCGGATCAGCGCCACCAGCGTGGAAGAATCCACGCCGCCGGAGAGGAACACGCCAAACGGCACGTCGGCGCGCAAATGCTGCTGCACCACGGTCGCCATCAGATCGTCGAAACGGCGTGCCGCCTCCGCGTGGGAAATTTCCAGCGGCTCGACATCGCTTAATTGCCAGTAGCGGTTGCGCGAGGCAATGCGGCCGTCGCGCACTTCCACCAGCTCGCCGGGCAATACTTTTTCGACGCCGGCGACGATGCTGCGCGCACCGCTGATGAAATTGCTCTGGAAATATTGCAGCAGCGCGTCGGGCTCGATGCGTGCGGGTTCGCCTGCCGGCAACAGCGATTTGATTTCGGAGGCAAACACGACACCCGCACTATCCGCCCTGATGAACAGCGGCTTGATGCCGAGCCGGTCGCGCGCCAGCAACAGGCGGTCGCGGGTCACGTCATACAGCGCAAAGGCAAACATGCCGAACAGGTGGCGGACAAAATCATCGCCGTACTCGCGGTAGGCGTGGAGGATGGTTTCGCAGTCGGAGTGCGTGCTGAATACATGGCCGCGCGCTTCCAGCGTGGCGCGCAACTCGATGTGGTTGTAGATTTCGCCGTTGGCCACCACGCACAGCTGGCGATCCCGGGTATACAGCGGCTGGTTGCCGCCAGCCAGATCGATGATGGACAGCCGGGTGTGCACCAGGCCCAGCCTGGCGGTCTGGTGATAGCCGGTCGCATCCGGTCCGCGGTGGTGCAGCGCGGCAGCCAATTGCGTGAGCGCGGCTTGCGGCACCGCTGCCGATACCGAATAAATGCCCGCAATGCCGCACATCAGCGCAACGCCGTCAGCAGGTGTTGATACAGCGCAGTATATTCGCCCACGATTCTGGCCTCCGAAAACTGCTGCTCCAGCTTATGGCGCGCTTGCACGACCAGCCTGGCGCAAGTGGTTTCCTCCCCGATCAGCGCGCGGATCGCGCCGGCCAAGGCATTCGCATCCGCCAGCGGGGTGAGCACGCCGTCCACGCCATCCTCGATCAGTTCCTGCGCGCCCTGGCTGCACGTGGACACCACCGCCACGCCCTGTGCCCAGGCTTCCAGGATCACGTTGCCCAGCGGCTCATGCCGCGATGGGCAGACGAACACATCAGCGCTGCGATATACCGGCGCGGGGTCGGCCTGCCAGCCCAGCCAGTGTACGCGGTCACTGATGCCCAGCTGCGCCGCGTGCTGGTGCAGTGCAGCGCGCAACGGGCCGTCGCCCGCAATCGCCAGGTGCAATGGGCGGCCTGCCAGCTGCGCAGGCAGCAGATGAAAAGCGTCGAGCAAATCCGCCATGCCTTTGTTCGGATGCAAACGCCCTACCGCCGACACGACCCAGGCAGCGTGCGGCAAGCCCAGCGTGCGGCGGTGTATAGCCTGCTCCGCAATACTGAGCGGCGCGCCCGGTTCGACGAAATTGCCGATATGGAACACCCGTTTCGCAGGCAGTCCATGCTGGACAAGGTAATCGCAAATGCCGCGCGTATTCCCTACCCAGGCGTGGGCGTGGCGGTAGCCTTTGAGGTCGTAATAACCGCCCAGACGCGCCACGTGCACCGGCTTTTTCCCGAGCTTGAAATGGGTGAGGCGCGTGGCTCGCCCCATGTAGGTCTGCACGATGTCAGCGCCTTCGGCGCGGGCAGTCATGCCGATTTTCCAGCGTGAAGCCAAGTCCCACACACTGCGCAGCGGCAGATGCCGCTGTTCTACGCTGGCATTCAGTTCGGCATTGATCGCACTGCCCGGCGGCGTGATGCTGGTGACACGCTCGCCACGCTGCGCCAGCGCGTTCACCAGGCGCGCATAGAAACGCTCGGCGCCGCCGGATTGCTTGCTGCCGATAATGTGCAGGGAATGGATGTTCATGGCGAGTTCAGCAGATCGTTCAATTGTTCGGCTACCCGTGCCACATCGAGCCGGGCAAGGTCGTTGCCCGGCGCAATCAGCCAGCGCGCACGGGCGCCCCAGGGATGATAGCGCAGCGGATCGCCGGGACCGAATACGGTGAGCGTGGGCGTGCCGACCGCGCTGGCGAGGTGGCCAAGGCCGGAGTCATTCCCCACAAACACCGTTGCGCGTTGCAACACGGCAGCGGCCTCCAGCAGACTGCTCTTACCCGTTAGATCGAGGCAGGGCAAGGACAGCGTGCGGACGATGTCTGCCACGCGTGCGCTGTCGGCGGCGCTACCCAGAAAAATCACGGCGTCGAATTGTCCGGCGCAGTGCTGCGCCAGCTCGGCAAAGTGCCGCGCAGGCCAGATTTTGCCTTCCCAGTTGGCGCCCGGCCCCAGTGCCAGCCAGCGCTTGCCGGGCAGCACTTGCAGCCAGGCTGCCACGCGGGCATGGATCGCCGGCGCTATCCATAACTCAGCCGGCGGTGGCTGGGTGGGGCCCAGCAGCGGCGCAATGGCCATGAAATGCCGCACCACGCTGTGGCGTTCGGGCGGGTGCTGTCTGACTTTATGCAAGCGCCGTCTGGCCCGTAGCAGCCAGCCCAGGCCATCGGTGCGCAGGTCCACGATGAGGTCGTAGCGCTTGCGTCGCAGTTGCCTGACAAAGGCCAGCTTGTCGCGCCAGCGCGCATTTTTGTGCTTGAGGATAATCTCGTCCAGTGCATCGAAGTGTTCGAACAGTGCAGCCGAACGCGCATCGGCAACGATGTCAAAACGCGCCTGGGGATAGCGTGCGCGCAATGCCGCCAGCACCGGGGTGGTCATGACCGCGTCACCGATGTTGCTCAGGGTGACAAACAGAATGTGGCGCGGATCAGGCATGGGGAAGCGCCTTAAGGAGCCTGCCGGACCTAAAGGAAATCTGCTGCAAATCCGCCTGGCCGGTGCATATTTCACCGCTTTTTTGGTCAATAGAACGACTATTGACCTGCAAAACCGGCAAAATCTGCCCTCGCCCAGCCGAATTTTGCGAGCATCCGCTGTGCGGATTGCCTGCGTGAATCTTTTCGCTGCGATTCTTCAAGTCCGACAGGCTCCTAGGATTCTGGCCGGCACCCGGACGATGGCCTGCGCCGGCGGCACTGTGAGCAATGCCAGCACCTGCGCCGGGTGCACCTCGCGCATGCACGAGTGATGCGCGCAATGCTTGCGATAGCAATTGCTGCACGGCAAGTCGGCCTGAATGGCGATGACCTGGTCGCCCAGCGGTTTGACGCGGGTAGGATCGGTAGGACCGCAAATCACCACTTGCGGACGTTCGCTGCAGGCAGCCAGATGCGAGGTGCCGGTGTCATTGCCGACGATGTAGCGGGCGTGCTCAGCCAGCGGAATGATGTCCAGCATTTCGGTGGCGCCGCACAGATTCACTGCCGTCGCGCCAATGCGGCTGGCGATGGTATTGCCCAGTTCGACTTCATCCGGGCCGCCTGCGATGACAACGTGCCTGACCAGTCCCTCCGCCAGCAGCAAGCGGCCCAACTCGGCGTAGTTTTGCTCTCCCCAGCGTTTCAGGTAACCGCGCGGATGGCAACCAGGGAACAGCAGCGCGTAGCTTCCATCTGCGATGCCGTGTTGGGTAAGCAGATGTTGCACACGCTCACGGTTGCGTTCCGGCACCGCCAGCACCGGATGGCTGGTAGTTGCGGGAATGCCTGCCAGCTTCAGCGCGGCGCGCATGCGCAACACCGGGTTGATGTCCAGCGGCAGATCGTCCGGCCCGATGGTGTATGGCCAGAAGCCATGATTGCCGACACGATGGCGGATACCCTTACCGGTGAGTTGCAACGCGCCAAGCAATAAACGGCTGCGGTCGCTGGTCTGCAGATCGACCACCAGGTCGTAGCGCCCCGCACGTATGCTGCGCAGCCAGTCCAGCATGGCGCCGAGTTTGCCTGATCGGGCACGCGTATCCAGCGCAATGATTTTGGCAAAGCGCGTGTCGGCGGCAAACAGCTTCTGATTAGCCGGCAGAGTATTTAGATGTATCTCGGCATGGGGAAAGGCGCGGCGGATGTCTTCAAACAATGCGCTGGCCATCACCAGATCGCCGAGTGCACTCCATTTGATGACCAGAATGCGCCGGATGGATGAATCAGCTGGCAGACTGACGGGCGTCGCCGACAACTGACGTCAGTCCGCCTTGATGGCCGAGGCGAAGCTGTCCAGCATGGGCCGGATTTCCGCGCGCTTCAACTTGAGCGATGCCTGATTGACCACCAGGCGCGAGCTGATGTCCATGATCTCTTCCACAGCCACGAGACCGTTGGCCTTGAGGGTACTGCCGCTGCTCACCAGGTCCACAATCACGTCGGCGAGCTTGACCAGCGGTGCCAGTTCCATCGAGCCATACAGCTTGATGAGGTCGACATGCATCCCCTTGGCGGCGAAGTATTCGCGTGCTGTCTTGAGGTACTTGGTGGCCACGCGCAGACGCGCACCCTGATGCACGGCCTGTTCGTAGTCGAAGGCCGGGTGTGCCGCCACCATCATCTTGCAGCGTGCGATGTTCAGATCCAGCGGCTGGTACATGCCCTCGCCGCCGTGTTCGATCAACACGTCCTTGCCTGCCACACCCATATCTGCCGCGCCATATTGCACGTAGGTGGGCACGTCGGTGGCACGGATGATGATGAGGCGCACACCGGGCTGGTTGGTGGCGATAATCAGCTTGCGCGATTTTTCCGGATCCTCGCGCGGGACGATGCCTGCGGCTTCAAGCAACGGCAGGGTTTCCTGGAAGATGCGGCCTTTGGACAGAGCTATGGTAATCATGGGTACCTCAGGTCATTTTACGCGGCGAATGCGCGCGCCCAATTGTGCGAATTTTTCCTCGATGCATTCGTAGCCGCGATCGATATGGTAAATACGTTCGATGATGGTTTCACCCTCAGCCACCAGGGCTGCCAGCACTAATGACGCCGAAGCGCGCAGATCGGTAGCCATGACCACCGCGCCTTCCAGCTTGTCCACGCCGCGTACCAGGGCAGTGTTACCTTCCACAGAGATATCGGCGCCCAGGCGCTGCATCTCCTGCACGTGCATGAAGCGGTTTTCGAAAATGGTTTCGGTGACCGTGCCCACGCCTTCGGCAATACAGTTGAGCGCCATGAACTGTGCCTGCATGTCGGTAGGGAATGCCGGATAAGGCGCAGTTTTGAGGTTCACCGCCTTGGGGCGGGCGTGCATTTCCAGGCTGATCCAGTCGTTACCCACATCGATATGAGCACCGGCTTCGCGCAGCTTGTCCAGCACCGATTCGATAATATCGGCGCGTGTATTCAGCACCCTGACCTGCCCCTGCGTGATCGCGGCGGCCACCAGGTAGGTGCCGGTTTCAATCCGGTCCGGCATGATTTTATGGGTTGCGCCGTGCAGCCTGTCCACACCATGAATGAAGATGACATCGCTACCCGCGCCTTCGATTCTGGCACCCATGGCAATCAGGCAATTGGCCAGATCCACCACCTCCGGCTCGCGCGCCGCATTTTCCAGCACGGTCATGCCATCGGCCAGGGTGGCCGCCATCATCAGGTTTTCGGTGCCGGTCACGGTCACGGTATCCATGAAAATGCGCGCCCCCTGGAGGCGGCTGGCCTTGGCGTGTATATAGCCGTGCTCGATGTGGATTTCCGCCCCCATCGCCTGCAAGCCCTTGATGTGCAGGTCCACCGGACGCGAACCAATGGCGCAGCCGCCGGGCAGCGACACCCTGGCTTCGCCATAGCGCGCGAGGATGGGGCCGAGCACCAGAATCGAGGCGCGCATGGTTTTGACCAGCTCATAGGGCGCTTCGAGCCGGTCCAGATGCGCAGCCTGTAACTCCACGCCGCCCTGGTCGTCGAGCGAGACCTGCATGCCGATATGACCCAGCAGGGTCAGGCTGGTGCTGATGTCCTTGAGTTTGGGCAGGTTTTCCAGGCGCAGAATGTCGGCGCTGAGCAAACCGGCGCAGAGTATCGGCAGCGCGGCATTTTTGGCACCCGAGATGCGCACTTCTCCGGACAGTCGCACGCCGCCCTGTATTGCCAGTTTATCCATCAGCTATTCCCTGCCGCCCATTCTTCCGGGGTCAGGGTTTTCATGGAGAGCGCGTGAATTTCCGCCTTCATGCGATCGCCCAGGGCGCGGTACACGATCTGGTGCTGCTGCACACGATTTTTGCCGCGAAATTCGGCGCTGACGATGAGCGCTTCAAAGTGCTGACCATCGCCGGCCACGCGCACGAGTTCGCAGGGCATGCCCTGCTCGATGTATTGCTGGATGTTTTCGGGAGTAACCATGTATGTTAATGCCGGAGTTTGTAGCCGCTTTTGAGCAGAATCAGTGTGAGTGCGGATAATGCCACAAAGCACACCCCCACGACCAGCAGGCTCAATTGCGGTGCCACGTCGGCGACGCCGAAGAAACCGTAGCGGAACCCGTCTATCATGTAGAAAACCGGGTTAAAACGCGACACTGCCTGCCAGAACGCGGGCAACGAGTGGATGGAGTAGAACACGCCCGAGAGAAACGTCAGCGGCATGATGAGGAAATTCTGAAACGCGGCCAGCTGGTCGAATTTTTCTGCCCAGATGCCGGCGATGATTCCCAGCGTGCCGAGCATGCCCGTGCCCAAAAACGCAAAAACAATCAGCCACAGCGGATGCAGAATGGTGAGCCGGGTAAACACCAGCGTCACTACAAATACGCCCAGTCCGACCACCACACCACGCGCCACCGAGGCGAGCAGATAGGCGGAAAAAAATTCCAGATAGGACAGCGGCGGCAACAGCATGAAGACGATATTGCCGGTAATCTTGGACTGAATCAGGCTGGACGAACTGTTGGCAAAGGCATTCTGCAGCATCGACATCATTACCAGGCCGGGTACCAGAAACGCAGTGTAGCGAACGCCCAGATAGACCTGCACGTGCGCTTCCAGCACGTGTGAAAAAATCAGCAGGTAGAGCAGCGCGGTAATCACCGGCGCCAGCACCGTCTGGAACGACACTTTCCAGAAGCGCAGCAGCTCCTTGTACAGCAGCGTGTAGAAGCCGATCATCAGGATGCCCCCATGACCTGGACGAAGACATCTTCCAGATCGGGCTGGGTGAGTTCCATATCCTGAATGCAGACACCCGCCTCGCGCAACTGGGCCAGCACGCCTTCCATATCTGCGTAATGATCCAGCGCCAGCACATGCAAACCATCAATATGGCTGACCACGCGCGCGGCCAGTCCGGCAGGCAGGGTGTCGGGCGTAATCCTCAGGCACAGATGGCGCTCGGCAATGCTTTTGAGCAGGTTGGCGGTACTGTCCAGCGCCACGACACGCCCCTGCTTGAGCATGGCGACACGATTGCACAGGGCTTGCGCCTCTTCCAGATAATGCGTGGTGAGGACGATGGTGTGGCCGCCCTCATTGAGCTTGCGGATGAATGCCCACAGCGACTGACGCAATTCCACGTCCACTCCGGCGGTAGGCTCGTCGAGGATGATCACCGGCGGCTTGTGCACCAGCGCCTGGGCTACCAGCACGCGCCGTTTCATGCCGCCGGAGAGGGTACGCATGTTGCGGTCAGCCTTGTCGAGCAGATCGAGATTGGCCATGACCTCGTCGATCCAGTCGTCGTTGCGGCGCAGGCCAAAATAGCCGGATTGAATGCGCAGCCCTTCGCGCACGGTGAAAAACGGGTCGTACACCAGTTCCTGCGGCACCACGCCGAGCGCCTTGCGCGTGGCGCGGTAGTCGCGCACCACGTCGTGCCCCATCACTGCCGCGCTGCCGCTGCTGGCGCGGGTGAGTCCGGCGAGTATGCTGATGAGCGTGGTTTTGCCCGCACCGTTAGGACCCAGCAGTGCAAAAAACTCGCCCTGCTGCACCTCCAGATCAACCCCCTGCAACGCATGCAGGCTGCCGAAATGCTTGTGCAGATGGCGCACCAGAATGGCAGGCGTGGCGCCCATTTATTGCGGAAGCAGATCCAGCACGCCATAAAGCGTGGCGAGGCTTTTCAGATTGGCCGGCAGATTGATGCAACGCAGTGCAACCCCGGCGCGTTCGGCCTCACGCCGGCATTCAATCATCAGACCAAGCACAGCCGAGTCCATCTCATTCACCTGGTGAAAATCGATGATGCGCGCACCCTGCCTGATGGCATCGGTGCAGGTCTTGAGCACGCCGGCGGCGGTAGACATGGTCACCGTCGCACCGACGACGCAGATAGCGTTTTCGGCTGCAGTCATTTGTGTGTGCTATGCGACTTTTTGGTTGGCGCAGCCGCCGGTGCTTCCTGCTGGTTGGCTCCATTCTGCTGATTGCGATTGGCGAGCGTGCGAATCAGTCCATCAATGCCGGACTGGCGGATTTCGCTGCCAAACGAACTGCGATAGTTGGTCACCAGGCTCACGCCATCAATCGCCACATCGTAGACTTTCCAGCCGAAAGGTGTTTTTTCCATGCTGTAGTCGATCGGAATGGGCTGTGCGCCGGGCTGCTTTACCTGGGTCTGCACGGTCACGTCGGTCGCACCTGGCGTCATGCTGAACGGTTTGAATTCGATTGTCTGGTTATTGAAAGCAGTCAGCGAGCTGGCATAGGTACGCACCAGCAGGGTACGAAATTCCTGAATCAGCGACTGGCGCTGGGCTGGCGTGGCGCGCGGCCAATACTTGCCCACCGCAAGCATGGTCATATGGTTGAAGTCGAAATTGGGCAGGATCTTGGCGTCCACCAGTTCGTATACCTTGTGGGAGTCACCGGATTGAATGTCCTTGTCCTTTTTAAGGATGGCAACCACTTCCTGGGTAGTGGTCCTGACCAGCACATCGGGCGCCACATCGGCGGCCGCAGCCTGTCCCTGTGCGACAACCAGCAGGGTCAGCGCAGCCAGGCTGGCGAGCAGCCATTTTGTTGCATGCGTGAATGATTTCAACCGGGGTTCATGCGTCATGATTTGTATCGACCTTTAGGGGTTGTTTATTTGAGTTCACCGACAGCGCGGTACATTTGGGCAACATCCATGTTGTAATCGTTCACCGTTTTCAGGTACTCGGCCTGGGTAAGCGCATAGGTTTTCAGTGCCTCGGCGACTTTATCGGCCTGCTCCAGACCGGCGTTGAAATCCGCCAGCGAGGAAATCATCCAGCGCCGCGCCGCCCTGGCGCCCTCGGCCAGATCGCGCTGCGCGTCGTAGTTGGCCCGAACCTGCTGATACGCCGCGGACACCTGGAACGGAATCCCGGCCTGCGCGTACTGGTTTTTATAATTGAGCGCTTCCAGCTCGGCCTGCTCCTGCGCCACCTTGGCCGGTACCACGTCAAATTCCATGTCCCATTTCACCCCGACCACCGGGGTCAGGCCGGCGTTGTTGAAGGGGTCATAGACATAGGGATTGTTGAGGCGATCGCGGCGCGATGCGTAATTTGCCGTGCCTACGATACCCGCATAGACGTCCGGATATTTTTCCGATTTTTTCGCTGCCACCAGCGCACGGCGGGCACGCAGCCCCGCTTCCAGTTGCGCCATTTCCGGGCGATCCAGCAGCGCACGCGACTGCAAATCTGCCAGGTTATCCTTGGGCAACGCCACCGGCGTCAGGCTGTCGTCGGCCACCTGCAGATCGGCATCCATGCCCACGCCGGTGAGCACCTTCAGGCCATCCAGGCTGATTTTTTCGATGGCTTTGGCCTGGCTCATGTATTTGCCCAGCATGCCGCGCGCCGCCTGCAGCGCATACAAATCCGATTGCTTGGATTCGCCATTGTCGTCCTTCAGGTTGTGGCTAACGCGGTTCACCGCACTGTCCAGCCGGCTCTGCACGTCTTCCAGCAGGCGGCGCGAATCCCGCGCGGCAAGATAGCCATAGTAAGCGCGCTTGACGTCCAGCACCGTGTCCGCCTTGCTGATGCGCACATCGCCGCGCTTGACATCGATATTGCCCTGCGCAGCCTCGCTGTAATGCTGGATTTTTCCAAACGTAAACAGCGGCTTGATCAGCGCAACCTGCAACGAGGTCCAGTCGGACAGGCCACCCGGAAACGGACCGTCGGTACGCGGCGTCGTACCGGAGGTGGCGCCGCCCTGATAAAAGCCACCCTTCACCTCGGGTGCCAGCCCCACAAACAGATTGGCGTTAACACGCCAGCCATCCTTGGCCTGGGCTTGTTCGAGCAGGGCGCGCGCCGATTCCACCAGCTGCTCGCGCTCCTTGACCCGCGGATCGGCGTTCAGACTCATTTGCACAGCCTGCTGCAGGTTAACGGTTTGCGCCAAGCCCGTTGTTGGCAACGCAACTACCAGCACCAGCATGAAGCGGGATAATGCACTCATTTTTTTCATTTTCATTGTTGAATTCCTTGTGTTGCGGGAGCGCCTGCCGGGGCAGGTGCCGGGGGTTTGGCCGATCCACCCGCAGCCTTGTCGTAAAGAAATTGGCCAATCAGATTTTCCAGCACCACAGCCGACTGGGTGATCTGGATTTTATCGCCATTGGCCAGTTTTTTGTCACTGCCGCCTGCATCCAGCCCGATGTATTGTTCCCCCAGCAGCCCGGAAGTCAGAATCGCCGCGATGGTGTCCTTGGGGAAAGTGTAGCGTTTGTCCAGACTCAGGGTAACTGTTGCCTCGTAAGTCTTGTCGTCAAACGCGATCTGGCTCACCCGCCCAACCACCACGCCCGCGCTTTTTACCGCTGCACGTGGCTTGAGCCCGCCGATATTGTCGAACTGTGCCGTTACAGTATAGCCGTCGGACATACTAAAACTGCTCATGTTCCCCACCTTGAACGCTAGTACCAGCAAAGCCGCCAGCCCCGCCGCCACAAATACGCCCACCCACAAATCGAGTGCGGTTCTTTCCATTTGCCTATACCCCTTTGAACATGAATGCGGTGAGCACGAAATCCAGCGCCAGAATCGCCAGCGAGGAAGTCACCACCGTACGCGTGGTCGCGCGCGACACGCCCTCTGCCGTGGGCGGCGCGTCGTAACCTTCAAATAACGCAATTGCCGTAACCGCGAAACCAAACACAACACTTTTGATGACGCCGTTAATTACATCGTGGCGCACATCCACCGCCGCCTGCATCTGCGACCAGAATGAGCCCTCGTCAACGCCGATCAGCACCACGCCCACCAGATAGCCGCCGAACACACCCATGGCAGAAAAAATGGCCGCCAGCAGAGGCATCGAGATCACGCCTGCCCAAAAACGCGGCGCCACTACGCGAGCGATGGGATCCACAGCCATCATTTCCAGCGCATTTAATTGTTCAGTCGCTTTCATCAGGCCGATTTCTGCGGTAATCGCGGAGCCGGCGCGACTGGCAAATAACAGTGCCGCCACTACCGGCCCCAGTTCGCGCACCAGTGACAATGCAACCAGTACCCCCAGAGCCTGTTCCGAGCCATAGGTTTTCAAAGTCTCGTAACCCTGCAAGCCCAGCACCATGCCGACGAATAAGCCGGAAACCACTATAATGATGAGCGACAGCACCCCACTGGAATAAATTTCGCGGATAACCAGATTGAAACGTGCAAAGCTCGTTCCCGAGCGCATCAGCGTCAGCGCCAGAAAACGTGATGCATAACCCAAACGCCAGATGCTATCGATGACCCGATGGCCGATTCTGGAAAACAAACGCCCACCCAGACGCATCATTTGTGCGCCCCTAAACCCAGGTCTTTGCCGTAGTCTGCGGCAGGGTAATGGAACGGCACCGGGCCATCCTCCTCGCCATGCACAAACTGGTGCACGAAAGGCAAGCCTGATGCACGAATCTGATCCGGTGTGCCTTCAGCCTCGATCGCCCCCTCGGAGACGAAATAGACATAATCGACAATCTTGAGGGATTCATGCACGTCGTGGGTGACTACAATAGAGGTCAGCCCGAGCGTATCGGTCAACCTGCGGATCAAATTGCCCACCACACCCAGCGAAATCGGATCAAGTCCGGCGAACGGTTCATCGTACATGATCAGCATCGGGTCGAGCGCCACCGCCCGCGCCAGTGCGACGCGCCGTGCCATGCCGCCGGACAGCTCGGCGGGCATCAGCTTGCTGGCACCGCGCAAGCCCACTGCGTGCAGTTTCATCAACACCAGATCACGGATGACGGCTTCAGACAAATCGGTATGTTCACGCATCTGGAAAGCGACGTTGTCGAACACCGACATGTCGGTAAACAGCGCACCAAACTGAAATAGCATGCCCATTTTGCGGCGCAACTGATACAGCGCCTGCTGGTCAAGATCATGCACCAGCTGCCCAGCCACACTCACCTCGCCCTTGCTGGGGCGCAGTTGCCCACCGATCAGTCGTAACAGCGTGGTTTTACCACAACCACTGCCACCCATGATGGCGATCACCTTGCCACGCGGCGCAACAAGATTGATCCCTTGCAGAATCGGGCGCTTGCCATAGGCGAAAGAAAGATTACGAATTTCGACCAGATTATCTGTCGACACGGCTACGCCTTAAATTTAAGTTGAACGGATTTTATAACGGCTGGACGGCGCGAACAATTTAATAACCCAGAATTTCCAGCAATGTGACGGCCTGTTGCAAATCGGCCACAGCCTGCGTCTGACTGATCAGGTAACACGGCGTTCCAGGCGTTTGTACACGTTGCTGAATTTGCGTCGACAGCGCGCGCCAATCCGGCACGGCGGGCAGCCACATACAAGACGCCTGCAAGGCTGCCGCGGTGTCAGCCAGGCCGGTGCGCGGCGCGAGTATCGCCAGGCGCACGCGATCGGCTTCCGACAAGCTGGCTGGCGTCTCCAGCACAAAACGAAAACGCGGCAGGGTGTCGTCCAGCCACTGCACCAGCGTTGCCTCGGGCTGTTGCGCCCAGGCACTGTAGCCGAGATAACAGCAAGTAAAGAAATTATTGTAGTAAGTAAGCCGCCAGTCCGCCGGAAGATCGTCCGGGTAGAAGTTCCCCGCCCAGTCCTCGTGCTCCCAGCCGCGCGCGCCCACATAACACGTATAGTTTGGCGAATTCGTCATGATACTGGCATTATAACAGCCCCCTGTGACCCGCTCCGGCCATGCAATTCGACCTGTTTTACGAGATTTCCCAGCCACCGCACCTGGCACGCAGCGAGGCGCAGGCATTCGCCGATACCCTGGCCGAAATCGAGCTGGCCGACCGTCTCGGTTTCGGTTGTGCGTGGCTGGTCGAGCATCATTTCATGCGCGGCTACTCGCATTCTTCCAAGCCTGATCTGGTGCTGGCCGCGGCCAGCCAGCGCACCCGGCGCATCCGCCTGGGCTTGAGTGTGGTACCGCTGCCCTACCACCACCCCGTGCATGTTGCCGAGCGCGTTGCCACCCTGGACATCCTCACCGGCGGCCGCCTGGAACTGGGCATCGGACGCGGCTTCTCGCCCCAGGAGTATGGTGTGTTCGGTGCCGCCATGAGCGACAGCCGCAGCCGCACGGCGGAGTCGCTGGCGATCCTGCGCCAGTCATTCTTGCGCCGCCCGGTCACCTTTCATGGCGAACATTATCAACTGGATGCGCTGGATATCCTGCCCTACCCGGTGCAATCCCCGCATCCGCCGCTGTGGACCGCAGCAGTCAGCCCGGACACTTTCACCTGGGCGGCGCAGCAACAGCTCGGAATGCTGGCCGGCCCGTTCAAGCCGTGGATGATGGTGAAACACGACATCCGCAACTATCTCGACAGCGCGGCTGCCGCGCCTGCGCCGCGTGCCGGCATGACCGTCGGCATCGTCTGCCTGCCCGACGGCAAGCGTGCCCGCGAGCTCGCCAAACCGGCGCTGACGTGGTTTTACAATGCGCTCTTCGCGACCACGCTGCCGGTGCTGGAAAAACTCTACCCCAGTTATGAGCACTTTCACGATCTAGGACGCTTTCGCAGCCTGATGAAGCTCGGCATCAATCTCAAGCTGCTGGAAACATTCGGCATGGCCGTCGTGGGCACGCCCGCAGAATGTATCGAGAAACTGCAAAAATATCGTGAGGCCGGGGTGACCAACCTGCTCTGCGCGGTAGGTGCCGGCGCGCTCCCGACCGAGGTCATCCAGGAATCCATGCACTGCATTGCAGAGGACGTCATGCCTGCTTTGCGCATCTGAACGCCATGCGTATATTCATTAGCGGTAGCGCCAGCCACCTTGCCCGCGCCCTGTTGCCGCGCCTGTGCGGTGACCCGGCAATCGAATCGGTGCTCGGCCTGGATATCCGGCCGGGATGGTTTGAGCACCGGAAATATCGCCACGTCCAGGCGGATCTGCGCGATGTCGGTCTCGCCCCGCTGCTGCAAGGCAGCGACGGCCTGGTGCACCTGGCTTTTGTGGTGCTGCGCGGCAAGACCCCGGCGCACGCCATGCGCGCGATCAACCTGGATGCCTCGCAGCGATTGTTTGCTGCGGCCAGCGCGACGGGTGTGGCCCGGCAGGTGCACCTGTCCAGCGCGGCAGTGTACGGCAGCGGCGTGCTGGTCAATGAAGCCGCACCGCTCAAGCCTATCCCGGGGTTTCTGTATGGCGAGCACAAAGCCGAACTGGAACACTGGCTCGCAGCGCACTGTCCGAATGTAGTGCGTCTGCGCCCGCACATCATCCTCGGCGCCCATGCCCAGCCGCTGCTGAAGACTCTGCTGCGTCAGCCGTTCTATGTACGCCTGCCCGATCCGCAGCCGCTGCTGCAATGCGTGCACGAAGACGACGTGGCCGCGGCGATTATGCTGGCGCTGGAGCATCCAGCAAACGGTGCATACAATCTGGCTGCGGACGACAGCTTCAGCTTCCGCGACGCGATTCGCGCACGTAGCCGCGTGGCGGTGCCGATTGCACCAAAACTTGCCGGCGCGGCATTGAATCTTGTCTGGAAATTGACCGGAGCAGGCGGTGAACCCGGCTGGATGGAGGGTGTGCACCGGAGCCTTACATTGGACTGCGGCCGCGCTCGCAATGAACTCGGCTGGCGTCCGCTGCACACCAGCCGGGATATGCTGACGCGCTAAATTAGTCGCGCCGCCAGCTGGTGCCTTGAGCGCCGTCTTCCAGCACGATGCCTGCATCCAGCAATTGCTTGCGAATACGATCTCCCTCGGCAAAGTTTTTCACCTTGCGTGCGCTGGCGCGGTCAGCAATCAGCTGTTCTATCTGTTGTGCCGAATAATCGCTGCCGGCCAGCGTTTGCAGATAGGTCGCCGGGTTGTTTTGCAGCAAACCCAGCACGCCGCCAAGCGCCCGCAGCAGTGCTGCATCCTGCGCCGAACGCGACTTGTTGGTCTCGCCCGCCAGTTCGAACAGCACCGCCATGGCCTCGGCAGTATTGAAGTCGTCGTCCATCGCCGCCTTGAAGCGCGCCGCCTGCGGGTGCGCCCAATCGATCTGGATGTCCAGCGGCGAAATATCCCGCAACGCGGTGTACAGCCGGGTCAGCGACTGCCTGGCGTCATCCAGATGCTGGTCGGAATAATTCAGCGGGCTGCGGTAATGCGCACGCAGGATAAAGAAGCGCACGGTTTCGGCATCGTAGCGGGTCAGCACTTCGCGGATGGTGAAGAAATTGCCCAGCGACTTGGACATCTTTTCGTTATCCACGCGCACAAAACCGTTGTGCATCCAGTAATTCACAAAGGTGCAGCCGTGTGCGCCCTCGGACTGCGCGATCTCGTTTTCATGGTGCGGGAACTGCAAATCCTGCCCGCCGCCGTGGATGTCGAAATGTGCGCCGAAGTAATGCTCGCTCATTGCCGAACATTCGATATGCCAGCCCGGGCGCCCTGCTCCCCACGGCGAATCCCACGCGGGTTCGCCTGCTTTGGCGGCTTTCCACAGCACGAAATCGAGCGGGTCGCGCTTGTTCCTGTCCACCTCGACGCGCTCGCCTGCATGCAATTCGTCCAGCGATTTCCCGGACAACTTGCCGTAACCGGGAAAAGCATGCACGGCATAGTACACATCACCATTGGCGGCAGGATAAGCCAGGCCACGCGCGATCAGGGTTTCGATCATGTGCAGCATGGGCGCGACAAATTCGGTGGCGCGCGGCTCGTGGGTGGGCGGCAGCACGCCCAGCGCAGCGGCGTCCTGGTTCATCGCGGCGATGAAGCGCGCGGTGAGTTCATTGATTGATTCCTTGTTCTCGGCGGCACGCTTGATGATTTTGTCGTCGATGTCAGTCACGTTGCGCACGTACTCGACTGCATAGCCCGACGCGCGCAGCCAGCGCGTCACCATATCGAATACCACCAGCACGCGTGCATGGCCCAGATGGCAATAGTCGTATACCGTCATGCCGCACACATACATGCGCACACGGCCAGGGTTGATCGGAACAAAGACCTGCTTCTCGCGGCCCAGGGAATTGTAGATGGTCAACATGGCATGTTCAGACAAAACGTGCGGGAATAAAGGCAAGACTGCAAGTTACGATTTTGAATCAGTGGGAGTTCTTGCTAGAATTGGCCTCCAGGCTGAGTCCGCCCGAGTATATCATAATGAAGCGCACCCCCATTTTCGTACCGTTGTCTGCATCCTGTTCGGCTTTGCCGATCAGCGTTCATGCCATCAACGCGCTCCATAAACCGTAGCCATATCTTCATCAAGCCGCACCCGTCAAAGATAATACTGGATGCAACAACACGGCCAGTGGAAATCGTAGCCAGAGCAATGCCTAACTCAATCAGGAGATATACCCCATGGTCAAACTGCATACCAACTACGGCGTCATCACGCTCGACCTTTACGCTGACAAGGCGCCCAAAACCGTCGCCAACTTCCTCGACTATGTAAATAGCGGCGCTTATAACAACACCATTTTTCATCGCGTGATTGACGGCTTCATGGTGCAGGGCGGCGGGTTCGAACCCGGCATGAGCCAGAAGCCGACCAATGCCCCGGTTGAAAACGAAGCCGGCAATGGCCTCAAAAACGAGGCCTATACCGTTGCCATGGCGCGCACCGGAGACCCGCACTCAGCCACTGCGCAGTTCTTCATCAATGTCGCCAACAACAGCTTCCTCAATTTCACTTCGGCCACGCCGCAGGGTTTTGGCTACTGCGTATTCGGCAAGGTAGTGGAAGGCCAGGAGGTGGTGGATAAAATCAAGAAAGTCAAAACTGGAAACCGCGCCGGCCATCAGGACGTGCCAGTTGAAGACATCATCATCGAGCGTGCCGAAGTAGCCTGATCCCATGGGCGAGTGCGCTCACAGCCTGTTCATTTCCGACCTGCATCTGTGCGACAGCCGGCCGCAAATCAGCCGGCTGTTTTTTGAATTCCTGGAAACGCACGCGCGTAGCGCCGAAGCTCTGTACATTCTCGGGGATCTGTTCGAGTCCTGGGTGGGCGATGATGAGGACACACCGTTGAGCCGCAGCGTTGCCGATGGATTACGCCGTCTCTCCGACTGTGGCGTAGCGGTGTACTTGATGCACGGCAATCGCGATTTTTTGCTGGCGCAGCAATTTGCCGATGCCAGTGGCGCGCATCTGCTCGCTGATCCCACGCTGCTGGACCTGTACGGTCAGCCGACCTTGCTGATGCATGGCGACACGCTGTGCACCGATGACAAAGCCTATCTGGCCTTCCGCGCGCAGGTGCGCGATGCTGCCTGGCAGACCGGCTTCCTGGCCCTGCCGCTCGCCGTGCGCCGCACCATGGCACAGCAGGCACGCAGCCAGAGCGAACACGACAAACAGGAAAAATCCGCCGCGATCATGGACGTCAATCAGCAGGCTGTGATCGAAATCCTGCGCGAATACGCCTATCCGCGCCTGATTCATGGTCATACCCACCGCCCTGCACACCACGAATTACAGGTGGACGGACATGCCTGCGAGCGCTGGGTATTGCCGGACTGGTACGACAGCGGCAGCTATCTGCGCTGCGATGCAACAGGATGCAGCGCGCATCCGCTCACTTGCCCTGAAGCTGGTCCGCGTTGATCATTTTGTACGTTGGCGGCAACTGGAACAATGCCGCTTGCAATGTCCGCGTGCCATGCGAAACATAGCGGCGGCTGCGGCCATTGGCGTACACCTCTTCAATCGGCAGACCGTATTGCAGGGTGCGCCGAATCTCGAAAACATGTTGTACCAGATCGCATTCGTCACGCATTTCCGGGGGTGTGCGCTGCCAGGTTAGCGCCTCCACCGATGCCAGCGTTTGCCGATAGGTGGCCAGCGCCGACACCACATCCGGCAACAACTTGTCTGCGGCCGTGATCTCCATGCAGGGCTTGCCATTGATGCCAAGGGTGAATTTACGCGTATTGCCCGGCAGCTGTTTGACCTGCTCCTGGATTTTCCAGGGAATGGGTCGCGCCAGCGTCAGCGGATGCGGGTTGTAGCGATACACACTGGCCTCACTCTGCACCACGTTGTAAATGGTGCCCGCGTGGCGATCCATCAAAATGAAATCGTCTGCATCCTTGCCCGAATCCATGCGCATGAAATTCTTGTTCACCAGGATGCGGGTGGGATAAGCCGCCGTACCGGGATCATGATCGAGATAGTCAAGCTCGGTCATGCTCTCGGCAAACCCCAATATTGGCCATAGCAGAACCAGCCAGAGCAATTTTTTAGTCAGGCTGTTCATAACGCGTCCAATCCTCTTGCCAGATCAGCCTGAATGTCACGCACCGATTCCAGTCCGACGGCCACGCGCAACAGGCCGTCACCGATACTGGCCGCGCCACGCTGTTCCGCGGTCAATCGGCCATGGGTCGTCGTAGCAGGATGCGTGATGGTGGTTTTAGCATCGCCCAGGTTTGCGGTGATCGAGATCATGCGGGTTGCGTCCACCACTTTCCATGCCGCTTCCTTGCCGCCTTTCACATCGAACGCAACAATGCCGCCGCCGCTGCGCTGCTGACGCATGGCAAGCGCATGCTGCGGGTGCGATGGCAGGCCCGGATAATATACCCGCTCCACGCCAGGATGCTGCTCCAGCCAGGTCGCCAGTTGCAGCGCCGAGGCCGAATGCGCGTCCATGCGCAACTTGAGCGTTTCCAGCCCCTTCAGGAACACCCAGGCATTGAATGCACTGAGGGTGGGGCCGGCGGTACGCAAAAAGGTGAATACGCCCTCCATCAGCTCCTTGCTGCCCAGCACCGCCCCTCCCAGCACCCTGCCCTGGCCGTCCAGATATTTGGTGGCGGAATGAATCACGATATCCGCGCCCAATTCCAGCGGGCGTTGCAGCGCCGGTGAGCAGAAGCAGTTGTCTACTGCAAGCCTGGCGCCGCTTTCCCCGGCCAGGGCGGCGAGCGCGCCGATGTCGCTGACTTCGGTCAGCGGATTGGAAGGCGATTCAACGAAAAACAGCTTGGTGTTGGGGCGTAGCGCGCGGCGCCATTCGTCCACATCCGTCGCCGACACCAGCGTGGTCTCGACCCCAAAGCGCGCCATGATGTTATTGAACAATTGCACTGTGGCGCCAAAGATGGAACGCGAGGCAACGATATGATCGCCAGCCGACAGCAGCCCCATCACCGTAGCCAGGATCGCGGACATGCCGGAGGCCGTGGCAACACAGCGCTCTGCGCCCTCCAACGCGGCCAGGCGCTGTTCGAACATGGTCACGGTGGGGTTGGTGAAACGCGCGTAGATATTGCCCGGTTCCTCGCCTTTGAAACGCGCCGCGGCCTGTGCTGCACTGTTGAACACGAAGCTGGAAGTGAGGAACAGCGCCTCGCTGTGCTCGTTGAACTGGCTGCGCACTGTACCGGCACGCACCCCCAGGGTTTCGATGTCGTATTGATCGTTGTCGTGATTCATGTCCACTCCAAAATAAAAAGCCCGTTCAGCAGGAAAGCTGGAACGGGCCGTTCCGCTTTAGCTGAATTTATTAAGCGCCCGCAAGCTGTATCAAATCGGCGCATATTCAATTTATATCTGCAAAGCCTGGCTGTCAACTACCGTGCCCGCCAGCAACCAGATTAAGGTCGAGTTGCAAGGTATCCATACCGTTACCGTCTTTCTTGCCTGGATTGCAACGCAGGGACTCGATCAGCGCCAGATATTCCTGGGTGATATCGCCGGTCACGTATTCGCCGTTGAAACAGGATGCGTCGAAGTGCTGCAAGGCCGGGTTGAGCTCGCGCACAGCCTCGATCAGCGCCTCAATGTCCTGATAAATCAGCGCATCTGCGCCGATTTCGCGTGCGATTTCCGCGTCGTTGCGGCCGGTGGCGAGCAACTCCTGACGCGTCGGCATATCGATGCCGTACACGTTGGGGAAACGCACCGGCGGCGCGGCGGAAGCAAAGAATACCTGACGCGCGCCGGCATCGCGTGCCATCTGCACAATCTCGCGGCTGGTGGTGCCGCGCACGATGGAATCGTCCACCAACAGCACGTTCTTGCCTTTGAATTCGATGCCGATGGCATTGAGCTTCTGGCGCACTGATTTCTTGCGCATGGCCTGCCCCGGCATGATGAACGTGCGACCAATGTAGCGATTCTTGATAAACCCTTCGCGATATGCCAAACCCAGCTGATTCGCCAGTTGCAGGGCGCTGGGACGACTGGTATCGGGAATCGGAATGACCACGTCAATGTGCAGGTGGCTCCAGTCACGGCGAATCTTTTCCGCCAGGCTCTCGCCCATGCGCAGGCGGCTCTCGTAGACGGACACGCCATCGATCACCGAATCCGGGCGCGCCAAGTAAACGTATTCGAAAATGCACGGATAGTATTTGGTCTGTTGAGCGCACTGCATGCTGTGAAACTGCCCGGCTGCGTCAATATAGATCGCTTCGCCGGGCGCCACGTCGCGCATGATCTTGAAATCCAGCGCGTCGATCGCCACGCTTTCCGAGGCCACCATGTATTCGATGCCTTCCGCGCTCTGACGGCTGCCGATGATCAGCGGGCGGATGCCGTAAGTGTCACGAAACGCCAGCAGGCCATGCCCGGCGATCATCGCCACCACGGCATAGGCGCCCTTGCAGCGGCGATGCACACCTGATACCGCCTTGAAAATACGCTCCGGGCTCAGGCGCTGGCTGTTGCCCACCTCGACCAGTTCGTGCGCCAGCACATTCAGCAGCACCTCCGAATCGGAACTGGTATTGACGTGGCGCAGATCGAGACGGAACAGGTCTTCCTTGAGCTGATCCACATTGGTGAGATTGCCATTGTGGCCAAGCACGATGCCATACGGCGAATTGACATAAAACGGCTGCGCTTCTGCGCTGCTGGCGGCATCGCCGGCAGTCGGATAACGCACATGACCGATGCCGGCATTGCCCAGCAGATTGCGCATGTCACGGGTACGGAATACATCGCGCACCAGCCCGTTGGCCTTGTGCATATGGAAAGTGTTGCCTTCTGCGGTAACAATGCCTGCCGCATCCTGGCCACGGTGCTGCAACACCAGCAGGCCATCGTAGAGCAGCTGGTTGACGGGATTATGGGAAACGATGCCGAGTATGCCGCACATGATAATTACCTGTAATGAATATGATTGGCCAGATCAATCGGCAACCACGGTTTAACCATAATGGCCAGGGGTTCAAACACCCCGGAAAGCGATGACTGTCGCCACGCCTGGGTTTTCGGCAGCTGGGTCAGCCCGGCCAGCAACACCAGGATGGTCACAATCACCATGCCACGTAAAAAGCCGAACACCACACCCAGCATGCGATCCACCGCACCCAAGCCGAGCGCTTTCAATGATTCGGACAACAGCAGGCTCAATAACATTGCCAGCGCCATCACCACGATGAATACCAGGATAAATCCGGCCAGGTAACGTAACGCCGGGTTGCCTATAAAATCCGGCATCACGCCAGCGGCGCTGCTGGCGAATGTTTTTGCTACAACAAAGGCCAGTACCCAGGCTGCCAGCGACAGTATCTCCTTGACTGCACCCCGCATCAGTCCAAGCAGTACTGACAGAGTGACGATGCCGATTACAACATAATCGAAACCGGTCACGGCTTGTCTATGCCCACCACTTTGGCTTGCACTCCGAGCAGCGCAATGCTGGCCTGGGTGCGATCCGCTTGCTCGCGGGTTTTGAATGGTCCCGCGCGTACTCTGGTTGCGCCACTCGGTAGCGTTTCAGTATAAGTATGAATCCCTCCCGCCAACAGCTTGTCGCGCAGTTGGCGCACATTTTCAGCATTGCTGAATGCCCCCAGCTGGACAACAAAATGGGTGGGGGGGGTGGATTTTTCAAGCGCCGTTTCGGCTGATTTGTGAGCAGCTTCGGCTTTTGGCAAAGGCTTTTCCGCGACTTTGCCGGCGGCCTGCTCCGGCTTGTGTGCAGCAACGGGTTTGGGTACAACCTGCTTGTGCTGGGTATCGGCGCCTGCAGCTGTCCTGGATTGGGTGGCGGTCGGTTCAGTCTGGCCGACAGCCTCCGCAGGGGATGGCGTGTCAGGTTTATCTGCTGCAATCGGCTCTGGTTGCGGAACGGCTACCGGGGCAGGCGGTGCGCTGGCCGCCACCTGCGGCGCGGCGGCCAGTGGCGCTGTTGTTTGCGAAGGAATGCGGATTTCAATATCGCGATCCAGCGGACGCGGCTGCTTGTCAAGCAACATGGGCAGAACGATCGCCGCCAGCAACAGCAGCGTAGCTGCGCCAAGCAAGCGGCGGCGCGCCCGGCGGCGCATCCGCAGTTGTTCTTCAGAAGTGGCTTGAATGGCCATGATGCAATATTTTCCTGTTTATCCGCCGGTAAGCTGCAACACGCGCGCGACAGTGTAGAAGGAACCAAAGACGCAGATTCTATCATTTTCGCGGGCCCGTTCACAGGCAAGCCGCCACGCCTCTGCCACACTATCGCTGCACGTTATCGGTGCGCTGACGCCTGCTTCATGCAGCGCATCGTGAAGCACCTGTGCAGTAGCGCCACGCGCCACATCCAGGCTGGCCAGCAGCCATTCGTCTACCTCGTGCTGCATGGCCTGCACCACACCGGCGATATCCTTGTCTGCCAGCATCGCACACAGTGCCAGCGTTTTGCCGCTGCCGGGTCGGGCTTGCAAATTAGCTGCCAGCGCACGAGCGGCATGGGGATTGTGCGCCACATCGAGCACCACTTCGGGCTGCCCCGGCAATACCTGGAAGCGCCCCGCCGCGTGCGTCGTCTGCAAGCCCAGGCGAATCGCCGCCTCGGTCACCGGCAGGCGCTCGTGGAGGGTTTCCAGCGCAGCAATCGCGCAGGCGGCATTGTTGAATTGATACCGACCCGGCATGACTGGGTTGGGTAAATTCCGGTATTCATGCTGCCCGCTGTAATGCCAGTCGCTTGCTTCTGGCGCAACGCTGAACGCTTCAGCCATGACGCGCAAATCCGCGCCGATGTTAGCGGCATGTTGCAACAACGATTGCGGCGGGTGGTCATCTCCACAAATTGCCGGACGTCCGGCGCGAAAAATACCGGCTTTTTCAAACCCGATTTTCTCGCGCGTATCGCCCAGATAATCGGTGTGATCGATGTCCACGCTGGTGACAATCGCGCATTCCGGGTCGAACGCATTGACTGCATCCAGCCGCCCGCCCAGTCCTACCTCCAGCACCGCCACATCGACTTCGGCACGGGCAAACAGCCACACGGCGGCCAGCGTGCCAAACTCGAAATAACTCAGCGACACCGGACCGCGTGCGGTCTCGACTGCAGAAAAAGCCGCGCACAGCGCTGCGTCATCCACTTCGCGATTATCGATGCGCACACGCTCGTTATAGCGCAGCAGATGCGGCGAGGTGTACAGTCCCACCCGATACCCTGCTGCCGTGAGCATGGCTTCCAGATAGGCGCAAGTCGATCCTTTGCCGTTGGTACCCCCGACGATGATGACAGGCAAGGACGGTGCGAGCTGCAGCGCGGTCTTGACCGCGTGGACACGCGCCAGTCCCAGTTCGATGGTTTTGTGATGCAGGGACTCAAGGTGGCCAAGCCAGTCCGCCAGATTGACCGGATGATGCTCCGCCATTCAGGCAGCAGCAGGCAGCCGCAGCATCATGGTGAGCAGGCTGGCCAGCCGCTCGCGCATTTCGCGGCGGTCAATAATCAGGTCAATCGCACCGTGCTGCTGCAGGAACTCGGAACGCTGGAAGCCCTCCGGCAGGGTTTCCCGCACCGTCTGCTCAATCACACGCGGCCCGGCAAAGCCAATCAGGGCTTTCGGCTCAGCGATGATGATATCTCCAAGCATGGCAAAGCTGGCCGACACCCCACCCATGGTTGGATCGGTCAGCACCGAAATGAACGGTAATTTCGCCTCGGCCAGCCTGGTAAGCGCCGCGCTGGTCTTGGCCATCTGCATCAGCGAGAACAGCCCCTCCTGCATGCGCGCTCCGCCGCTGGCGGCATAACAGACGAACGGCAACTTGTGCTCCACACACGCTTCGACACCGCGCACAAAACGCTCGCCCACCACCGCGCCCATGGAGCCGCCCATGAACTTGAATTCAAACGCCGCCACCACCACCGGTACCGTCAGCACGCTGCCCTGTATGACAATCAGCGCGTCTTTTTCCTCGGTGGCGCGCTGGGCCTCGGTCAAACGATCGATGTAGCGCTTGCTGTCCTTGAATTTCAGCGTATCCAGCGGTGTCACCTCGGCGCCGATCTCGTGCCGCCCCTCCGCATCCAGCAACATCTCCAGCCGGGCACGCGCATCAATACGATGATGGTGGCCACACTTGGGGCAGACTTCCAGATTGTTTTCCAGATCAGCGCGGTACAGCACCGTTTCACACGCCGGACACTTGCTCCACAACCCTTCCGGCATGACTTTCTTGACCGCACCATCGGCTTCTCTGCGATTAATCTTGGGGCGCAGGATTTTCTGGAACCAGCTCATGGGATTTCCTTATTGTGCGTCCATCGCAGCGCGGATGCCGCGCACGAAGGTACCGAGATTTTCAATAACTTGCTCGCGCGGGGAATTTTCTATTTCCTGCACGATACGGCTGCCAATCACCACGGCATCGGCAAACTGGGCGATAGCGTGGGCGGTTTCACCATCACGAACACCGAATCCCACACCCACCGGCAGTCCACAATGCTCTCGGATGGCGGGAATATGCGACGCTACCTCGGCCAGATCCAGACTGGCCGAACCGGTCACTCCCTTGAGCGAAACGTAATACACAAAACCGCTGGCCTTCTGCGCCACCACGTTGATGCGCGCCTCCGGCGTGGTCGGCGAGAGCAGAAAAATCATGTCCACGCCACGGGCGGCAAACACATCGGCTACACCCGTGCTTTCCTCGGGCGGAATATCCACCGTCAACACACCGTCCACGCCGGCAGCTGCAGCGTTGCGGGCAAATGTCTCATACCCCATGTGCTCCACCGGATTGGCGTAGCCCATCAGCACAATAGGCGTGACGGCATTGGTTTTACGGAATTCCGCCACCATCGCCAGCACATCCTTCAACCCGACATGGTGCTTCAGCGCACGCTCGGACGCGCGCTGGATGGTCGGTCCATCCGCCATCGGGTCGGAAAACGGCACCCCCAGCTCGATGATGTCCGCCCCGGCCGCCGCCAGTGCATGCAGAATCGGCACCGTGAGCTGCGGGTCAGGGTCGCCAGCTGTGACGAAAGGAATCAGCGCGGTTTTGTGTTGCGCTTTGAGTTGCTCAAAAATGGATGAAATACGAGACATAAAAATTTCCAGCTTGTTTTATAGTTCGATACCGGACAAACGCGCCACGGTATTGATGTCCTTATCCCCGCGCCCGGACAGGTTGACCAGCAGCACCTGATCCTTGCTCATGCCAGGCGCAATCTTGGCCGCGTGAGCGAGTGCATGGCTGGATTCCAGCGCCGGGATGATGCCTTCAAACCGGCATAAATCATGGAAGGCACGCAGGGCTTCGTCGTCGTTGATGGCAACGTACTCGGCGCGGCCGCTGTCTTTGAGCCAGGCGTGTTCGGGGCCGACGCCGGGGTAGTCAAGGCCGGCGGAGATGGAGTGGGTTTCGATGATCTGGCCGTTTTCGTCCTGCATCAGATAGCTGCGGAAGCCGTGCAGCACGCCGGGAGTACCGGCAGACAGGGGCGCTGCGTGGCGGCCTGTGGCAACACCGTCACCGCCGGCTTCGACGCCGATCAGACGCACCTTTTCATATTCGATATAAGGATGGAAAATGCCGATGGCGTTGGAGCCGCCGCCGACGCAGGCGATGATTGCATCGGGCTGGCGCCCAATCATGTCAGGCATCTGGGTTAGGCATTCATCACCAATGACCGACTGGAAATCGCGCACCAGCATGGGGTAAGGGTGCGGACCGGCGGCAGTACCCAGAATGTAGAAGGTGGATTCGACGTTGGTAACCCAGTCGCGCATGGCTTCGTTGAGTGCGTCTTTCAAGGTTTTTGAACCGGAAGACACCGGCACGACGGTGGCGCCGAGGAGTTTCATGCGATACACATTGGGCGACTGCCGCACCACATCATCGGCGCCCATGTAGACGACACATTCCATGCCGTAGCGTGCAGCGACGGTGGCGGAGGCAACGCCATGCTGGCCCGCGCCAGTTTCGGCGATGACGCGCTTCTTGCCCATGCGCCGTGCCAACAGTGCTTGGCCGATGGTATTGTTTATTTTGTGAGCGCCGGTGTGGTTAAGGTCTTCGCGCTTGAGATAAAGCTGCGCGCCGCCCAGGTGCTCCGACCAGCGCTTGGCATGATAAATCGGACTGGGGCGGCCAACATAGTGCTTTAATTCGTAGCGGAATTCAGCCATGAAAGCGGCATCCTTGCGCGCCAGCTCGTACTCGCGGCGCAGCTCGTCGAGCGCGGCGATCAGCGTCTCTGCCACGAAAATGCCGCCGTAAGGGCCAAAATGTCCGCGTTCGTCCGGAAGTTCACCGATCCGCATTGCTCACCTCTTGAATAAATTGTGCGACCTTTGCCGCGTCCTTGATGCCTTTGCTTATCTCGACGCCACTGGAAACATCGACTGCCCACGGGTGCACACGGTGCACGGCGTGGCGCACGTTTTCCGGCTCCAGCCCGCCGGAGAGTATCAGCGGTAGCGGCAGGTTTTCCGGAATCAGCGCCCAATCGAACGATTGACCCGTACCACCAGCCTGACCGGGCACGAAGGCATCCAGCAGCAAGCCCTGCGCATCTGCATATAGGGTCGCGTATTGTACCAAATTCAGGCCCGCCCTGACCCGCGCTGCCTTGATATAAGGCACACCAAACTGGCGACAGTATGCGGGCGATTCGTCGCCGTGGAATTGCAGCAGGTCGGGGCGTACATCCGTCAGTACTGTTTCCACTTGTGCCGGGTCGGCGTCCACAAACAACGCGACGCTGGTAACAAACGCAGGCAGCGCACGGCTAATGGCGCGAGCCTGCCCCAGCGTGACGTTACGCGGACTGGGTGGATAGAACACCAGGCCGATGGCATCCGCGCCGCAGCGGGCAGCGTGCAAAGCATCGGTCACGCGGGTCAGGCCGCAGATTTTGATTCGGGTTCGCATGGAAAAATCAGTTCAGAAATCAAGGCGTTGTGCTGTTGGCAAGCCCCATTCTTCAGCATATTGCACAGCGCTCAAGTATAACCCATCCGGCGCGAAGGTCGGCGCGGCAAGCTTGCGGTCGCGCTGTTGCAGCAGCTCGGCCACCCAGTACGGCGGATACCGGCCCTTGCCCACGTACACCAGGGCACTCACAATATTGCGCACCATGTGATGCAGGAAGGCGTTGGCGCTGAGGTCGAATACGATGCGGTCGCCGTGGCGCGTGACTTCAAGATGGCGTAGCTCGCGCACCGGGGATTTCGCCTGGCAGGCGGCAGCGCGAAAAGCACTGAAATCATGCGCGCCAACCAGCAGTTGCGCCGCTTCGCGCATGGGTTCGAGCGCCAGCGGGGCATGAAACCAGCCTACCCGGCCGGCCTGCAATGCCGGGCGCACCGGATGGTTGAGCAGCACATAGCGGTAGCTGCGGGACAATGCGCTGAAACGGGCGTGGAAGTCCTGCGGCACCGTGCGCGCCCACAGCACCGCCACGCTGTCCGGAAGAAAGCTGTTGACGCCGCGCACCCAGGCGCTTTCAGGGCGCTCGAAGTGCGCCTCGAAATGCACCACCTGCATGGCGGCGTGGACACCGGCATCGGTACGTCCGGCAGCGACAACCTCAACCGGGTGACCGGCAATACTCGTCAATGCCTGCTGCAACGCATCCTGCACGCTGCAGCCATCGGGTTGCGTCTGCCAGCCGCAAAAACGCCGGCCGTCATACTCCAGCCCAAGTGCAATTCTTACCATGGCGAGATGCCTACCACAGCGTGACGGTGGCGACGCCTATCGCCAGCAGCAAACATAGATAATCGGTCCAACCCATTGGCAGATCCGGCAACTCGATGTGCGATTGCACATTGGGCAACGCCTCATTTAACTGCAGTGCGCCAAGACGCTGCTTCATGTTTATTTTTTGCTGATTCCCCAAGGCGGCCTCGGCATAGTGCAGGGTAAGCCAGAGACGCACGGCGATGCGCTCCACATCCACTCCCAGCCACTGCAGCGGATGCAATATCCGGTATATGCCTAATAGCAAAGCGGTGCGCGGAATGCGCATCATCAGGATAGAAAGGGCGGCAAGCAGCAATGTCATGCGCGCGATACGCAGCACACCGTGCTGCAGACCTTGCACGCTCGGACTGAGACTGCCCAGCATGCTGGACACATGTTCACCCGGCAGCGTGTAGGCATAGATCATCAGCAACGAGAGCAGCAGCCAGCGCGTGCGACGCAAGTAGCGAAAAAACTGCGTTAACGTGGCGCCCTGCAGCCAGGGCAGCAATGCCAGAGCAGCCAGGCCAAGCGCTGGCGGACGGACGAATTCAAGCCACACCACAAAAAACAGCCACAGCACGATGGCTGTGGCTGGATGCAGCTTGCAACGAATGGATAAAATGGAACTGTGCATCAACCCATCTGGGCAAGGAGCATCTGTGCGTCCTCTTGTTGCGTTGCGTTACCTTCCTGTATTACTTCCTCCAGAATTTCGCGGGCATTTTCCTTGTCACCCATTTCCTGGTAGACGCGTGCCAGATCAAGCTTGGTTGCCACTTCCTGGAAGGCTTCATCAGTCTCGCCCGCAGCTTGGCTCATGTCACCGATATCGTTCAGATCCAGACTGATATCCGAAAAATCCAGGGCCGGTGCTGTATCGGAGGCTGTCATCGGTGCCTCCGTTTCGGGCAGGTCGAAATCAAAATCCAGCCCGGTATCGTCCGCCGGTCCTGATTCAAGCGATGCAGCGGCCGTGTTGCTGTCCAAATCATGCGCAGCGAAGTCAAGATCCGGGAAACTCAGTTCATCATGGGCAAAAGTGCCTGAGCGTGTATCGTCGTGCGCATCCGGCGCCAACATCGAATCCAGCTCGTGGAATACGGAATCCTCGTGCGCAGCATGTTTTTCGACCGCATCTGCGATGATGCCTTGCTCTGCACCGGACGTGAAATCCAGGCCGCTGTCCACCGGAGTATCTGAAGTGTGCTCATCCTGATGCTCAGCTTCTGCAGTGCTTGGCAGGTGTGAAAAATCCAGTGTGGCATCACCTTGAGACGCCTCGCTTGCAGCTTGCGCAGGGTCAGCCTCACCCGTATCTGTGCGTCTGCGCGAAGCCAGGGCAACCGTCGCCATGCCTGCTGCTGCAACCACTGCAGCAGCTGCGCCGTCCGTACCCGCCGGTTGTTGTGCTGCGGCAACCTGGTTGCCTTCGCCAGTGTTGTTATACAGCGGATTATTGGGATCCAGCCTGTGTCCGAGTTCGGCCGCCTTAGCCCACACTGGTGTCATCTCGCCACCCAGTGCCGCATACAGCTCGGTGGCCACAGATTCAAACGCGGGCAGGTTTTTGCGCGCTGCGTAAATTTCCAGCAGCTTGAGATGAATTTCGTGCCGCCCCGGATCTTTGGTCAGCGCCTCCTTGAGGATTTCCTCGGCCTGTGCGTCACGTCCGTAGGCCATGTAAACCTCGGCTTCGGCAATCGGATCCACGTCATGGGTGTCAATTGTGCCCAGGCCCGCCTGACTGAAGTCAGTCAGGAACGAAGTGTTGTTGGTATTCACCGCGCCGCCACCCTGGGTGCCGTAGACGGTATTGGCCCTGATGTCAGTGCCGGCCATGATGCTGTCTTCAAAATTCGACAGCCCATTGCGCCGCCGTTTGCCATGCATCATGAACGCGAGCAATGCGAAAAGCAGGGCTGCCAATGCTGCACCGCCTAGATAGATCGGATTGATACTGTCATACCAGTGGCCACCTTCATCTGCCGGTGCTGGTGTAGGTGCAACCGGCTTGGGTACCGCAACAGGCTGTACCGGCGGACTTGCAGGCTTGGCGGATGCTGTCGGAGCGGCAGGCGCTGCTGCCTTGGCGCTCGCGGCTTGCGTGGCATCAGGGGTAGCCTTGGTGGCATTCTTTTGTAACTCTGCCAGCGCTTGGCTCTTGATATCCAGCAGCCGTTGCATGTCCTGGATACTTTTCTCCAATGCAGCCACACGGTTGTTGGCATCCTGCAAGGCTTTTTGCTTGGCGACAGCATCTTCCTGGAGCGCGTTCAGTTTATCCTGTGTAGCCGCTGCCAGCTTGGCATCCTTGCCGGCCGCCGACTGTTTGCCGGTGGCAGGAGCTTCGCCTTTAGACAATGTAAGCACGTCCTTGCCCGCTTGTGTTTGAGCAGCTTTGTCTTCCACCTTCGGCATGATCTTGCCAACTGCCTGCGCGGATTTCTCCGGCATTGCCGTTGACTTGACGACTTCTCCAGCCAGTTTCTGGCGATAGCTTTGCCAGTCAGCGGATTGCAGCTTGATGTCGCGCGCGGCTTCTGCCGCAGGAATTGCAGCAGCCTGCTCCTTGCTCGGCAGCTTGAGAATCTTGCCGGTTTTGAGCCGGTTCATATTGTTGCCATCGAACGCCTGGCGATTTTCGCGGAACAAACCAACCAGCATCTGTTCGAGGTTGACCCCCTCTGGCCTGGTTTGGCCAGCGATGGCGGCCAGCGTGTCACCCCGTTTGACCGGGCCATAAGTTTGCGCAGTGGATTTTTCAGCGTTGTCGGTAGGGGCAGTCTCGACTGTTTTGGTCGATTTGCGCGTCGCTGTAGCTCCGCCTGCCGTCCTGGATTCCGCCGACGGTTTTGACTCTGCTGCGGATTTTCTGGGTTTGGCACCCGCATTACCGTTGGCGGTGGCTGGCGTGACCTCCAATGGCGGTACCGCTGTTTGCATCGCAGCTGCGCCTGGTGGATCAAGCAAAACCGTATATTCGCGTACCATTCGGCCGGTCGCCCAGTCGAGTTCGATCAACATGTCCAGAAAAGGATCGTTGATCGGCTTGCTCGAGGTGATTTTCAACACAGCGCGGCCATCGGGTTTTTTGTCAACGACAAATTTGAGGCTGTATAACACCGCAACGGGGTCAATTTTGGCTTCGCGGAACGCATCATTACCGGCGAGACGCGCGGACAGTGCCGCCAGTTCAGCCTTGTCCTCGGCCAGCAATTCAATTTCTGCATTGAGAGGCTGCCCCAGCGCCGACTTGACGGAAAGTTTCCCCAGTCCCGCTGCATGTCCAGCCAACGGCAGCAGCATCAGCACGCCTGCCGACAGATAACTCGCAATGATCTTTTTTCGCATCATGCCAACCCCTCGATACTGAAGACTTTTATCAAGTACTTCATGTAGTTATATTGTGATTTTAAAGCCGATAATATCAATACGCTTATTTCAGATATTTTTCAATAAAAATTTCTGCAATATTGACACAATTCAGGGCGGTACCAGCTCGCACATTGTCTGCAACAATCCACATATCCAAACCGTTTGGATGAGAAATATCCGTGCGAATACGTCCTACCAGCACATCATCTTGCGCCGCTGCGTCAAGCGGCGTGGGATAACTGCCATCCTCGTGTTCGTCTATTACGGTCACACCCCGGGTATTCTTTAGTAAATCACGCGCGGCCGCTGCGTCTATCCTGTTGCGCGTCTCAATATGCAGGGCCTGAGCATGGCCGTAAAACACCGGCACACGCACTGTAGTCGGGTTGATTGCCAGCGTTTCATCGGCCAGCACGCGACGCGTTTCATTCACTATTTTCATTTCTTCAGCGGTGTAACCATTGTCTGTAAATGCACCGATCTGCGGCAGGAGATTGAATGCAATGCGTTTGGGGTAAACCGTATTCTCGGTTTCCGACAGATTAAAAATGGCGCGGGTCTGGTCAGCCAGTTCATTGATCGCCTCTTTACCGCTACCCGATACAGACTGGAAAGAAATCACATTGATGCGGCTGATGCCCACCGCGTCGTGAATCGGTTTGAGTGCTTTCAGCAAATACGTGGTTGCAGCATTGGGACTGGCGATCAGCTTACGCGGAAAATAATCCGCAATGCATTCAGGATTCACCTCTGCCACCACTAGCGGCACCGCTGCATCCATGCGGAACTGCGGGCTGCTGTCGATCACCACGCAGCCCGCTGCTGCAGCTTTGGCAGCATAATGCACTGCTGCCTCGGCTCCTGCCGCAAACAGCGCAATATTCACCTGGGAAAAATCAAACTGCTCTGCATCCTGAATTACGATATCGCGTCCGGCAAAGCTGATTTCCTCCCCTACGGACAGGCTGGGCGAGAGCAAATACAACTTGCCCAATGGGAAATCGCGTTCCGACAAATGTTCCAGTATTGCCTCACCGACCAAGCTGGTCGCGCCAAGGATGGCTACATCAACTTTTTTGGACATCAAGCTTCTACCAGTATGCGCAACATGCGCCGCAACGGTTCGGCGGCACCCCACAGTAACTGGTCGCCCACAGTGAAGGCTGACAGGTATTCGCCGCCCATGTAGAGCTTGCGCATGCGGCCTACCGGCACGCTAAGCGTGCCAGTCACGGCGGTGGGGGTAAGGTCGGTCATGCTCGCCTGGCGCTGGTTGGGCACGACTTTCACCCAGTCGTTATGGGAAGCAACGATGGCTTCTATCTCATCCATCGGCACGTCTTTCTTCAGCTTTACGGTCAACGCCTGGCTATGGCAGCGCATCGCGCCAATGCGCACGCACAGGCCGTCTATGGCAATCGCGTCGTCGCTGCGGCCCAGTATCTTGTTGGTCTCGGCACGTGCTTTCCATTCTTCCTTGCTCTGGCCATTGTCCAGATCCTTATCTATCCAGGGGATCAGACTGCCCGCCAGCGGCACGCCGAAATTGGCGGCAGGGAAGCTGTTGTCGCGCAAGATGCCGGCCACCTCTCGGTCAATTTCGAGGATGGCGGAAGCCGGGTCGTCCAGCAGATTCTTCGCCACGCGATGCACTTCGCCCATCTGGCTGAGCAATTCGCGCATGTTCTGCGCACCTGCACCCGAGGCAGCCTGATAGGTCATCGCGCTGATCCAGTCCACCAGGTCTTCGCGGAACAGTCCTCCCATTGCCATCAGCATCAGCGAGACCGTGCAGTTGCCGCCGATGAAATCCTTGCCGCCTTTGGCCAGCGCATCCTGGATAACGTGCTTGTTCACCGGGTCGAGGATGATGACGCTGTCTGCTTCCATGCGCAGCGTGGAGGCGGCGTCGATCCAGTAACCTTTCCAGCCGGCGGCGCGCAGCTTTCCGAAGATTTCGCTGGTGTAATCGCCGCCCTGAGTGGAAATGATGGCGTCCATCGCGCGCAGCTCATCCAGATTGCGGGCATCTTTCAATGCGGGAACGTCCTTGCCGATATCGGGGCCTTTGCCGCCCACCTGCGAGGTGGTGAAAAACACCGGCTCGATCACGTCGAAATCGCGCTCCTCGCGCATGCGCTGCATCAGCACCGAACCTACCATGCCGCGCCAGCCAACCAGGCCTACTCGCATCATTTCTGTGTCTCCTTTGTTCTTTATTTGGTCAAAGCGCGGCTAGCACCGCATCGCCCATGGCCGCGCAACCCACCCTGGTGGTGCCGGGCGTGTAAATATCAGCGGTGCGCAGCCCCTGGCTGATCACTTTTTTCACCGCGTTTTCAATGCGGTCGGCCATGCCGTCGTGGCCGAAGGTATAGCGCATCATCATCGCGGCAGAAAGAATCGTGGCGAGCGGATTGGCGATGTCCTTGCCGGCAATGTCCGGCGCCGAACCGTGGATGGGCTCGTACATGCCCTTGCGGTGCTCATCCAGTGAGGCCGAACCGAGCATGCCGATGGAGCCGGTGAGCATGGAGGCTTCGTCGGAGAGGATGTCGCCGAAGATGTTGCCGGTAAGGATCACGTCGAACTGCTTGGGGTTGCGCACCAGCTGCATCGCTGCGTTGTCCACGTACATGTGCGACAGCGCCACCTCGGGATATTGTCCGGCGGTCTCGATCACCACTTCGCGCCACAGCTCGCTGGTTTCCAGCACGTTGGCCTTTTCCACCGAGCACAGTTTCTTGCCGCGCTTCATGGCGATCTGAAAGCCGATGTGCGCCACGCGCCGCACTTCCGACTCACTGTAGCGCATGGTGTTGTAACCCTCGCGCTCGCCCGCCTCGTTGACATGAATGCCGCGCGGCTGGCCGAAGTAGAGGTCGCCGGTAAGCTCGCGCACGATCATCAGATCCAGCCCCGCCACCACTTCCGGCTTGAGCGTGGACGCGTCGGCCAGCTCCGGATAGAGCGTGGCCGGGCGCAGGTTGGCGAACAGATTAAGTTCCTTGCGGATGCGCAGCAGCCCCTGCTCCGGGCGCATCGGGCGCGGCAACGTATCGTACTGATAGCCGCCCACCGCGCCGAGCAGGATCGCATCGGCTGCACGCGCCAGACTCAACGTGGCTTCCGGTAACGGATCGCCAGCTGCATCGTAACCTGCGCCACCGATAGCGGCGTGTTCCATCTCGATCCTGAAGCCGTCGCTGTTCAGCGCCTGCAATACTTTCACTGCCTGTGCAGTCACTTCCGGGCCGATGCCGTCACCGGGCAATACTGCGATTTTCATGAGGATTCTTTCAATTCAAAATCAGAAAAAACTATACAAACAGCCACGGCGCTTCCAGCTTGCGCCGCTCTTCATAAGCCTTGATCCTGTCCGCCTGTTGCAGGGTCAGACCGATGTCGTCGAGGCCGTTGAGCAGGCAATACTTGCGATGCGCGTCCACTTCGAAGCCGAAGGTCTCGCCACCGGGTGTGGTCACGGTCTGCTGTTCCAGATCCACATGCAGGGTGTAGCCGGGCGAGGCTTCGGTTTCGCGGAACAGCTGATCGACGATAGCGGCGTCCAGCACGATGGGCAGCAAGCCGTTCTTGAAGCAGTTGTTATAGAAAATATCCGCGAAGCTGGGGGCGATGAGGGCGCGCAAGCCAAAATCTTCCAGCGCCCAGGGCGCGTGTTCGCGGCTCGATCCGCAGCCGAAGTTCTCGCGCGCGAGCAGCACCTGCGCGCCCTGATAGCGCGGCTGGTTGAGCACGAAATCCGGATTCTTCGGGCGCTTGCTGGCGTCCTGCCCAGGCTCGCCGTGGTCGAGATAACGCCACTCGTCGAACAGGTTGGGGCCGAAACCGCTGCGCTTGATGGATTTCAGGTACTGCTTGGGGATGATGGCGTCGGTATCCACGTTGGCGCGGTCAAGCGGCACCACCAAACCATTCAGCTGTGTAAATGCGCGCATTATTTTTCCGATTTTTTCTGAATGGAGTCGCCGACTTTTTCCAGATCCTGGCCGAAGCCATGCACGGTATTGCAGGCAGAGAGACCGAGAACGGAAAACGGGGTGGAGATGAGAGCAAGGATGCGCATGATTTCACTCCTTTTCAAATTTAAAATTACGGACATCGACAAAGTGTCCCGCCACGGCGGCGGCGGCAGCCATGGCCGGACTCACCAAATGGGTGCGCCCGCCCTGCCCTTGACGGCCTTCGAAATTGCGGTTGGAGGTGGAGGCGCAGCGCTCGCCCGGTTCCAGCCGGTCGGCATTCATCGCCAGACACATCGAGCAGCCCGGGTCGCGCCATTCAAAACCGGCTTCGATAAAGACCTTGTCCAGGCCTTCCTGTTCCGCCTGCTGCTTGACCAGGCCGGACCCGGGCACCACCATCGCCAGCTTCACACTGGCGGCTTTTTGCCGGCCTTTCACCACCGCGGCGGCGGCGCGCAGGTCTTCGATGCGGGAATTGGTGCAAGAGCCGATGAACACCTTGTCCACGGCGATTTCCTCGATCGGCGTATTGGCTGTGAGCCCCATATAGGCCAATGCACGCTCCCAGTCGTTGCGTTTGACTGCGGAGGACGCATCGGCCGGGTCAGGCACGCGCCCATCCACGCTGGTCACCATCTCCGGCGAAGTGCCCCAGGTTACTTGGGGGACGATGGTAGCGGCGTCCAGTTGCACTTCCTGGTCAAACACCGCTTCCGCATCCGATACCAGCGTGCGCCACCAGCTCACGGCCTGATCCCACTGCTTACCCGTGGGTGCGTAGGGGCGCCCTTTCACATAGGCTATGGTCTTGTCGTCAACCGCCACCATGCCGGCGCGCGCACCCGCCTCGATAGCCATGTTGCACAAGGTCATGCGCCCTTCCATGGACAGCCCGCGAATTGCTGAACCGGCAAACTCGATGGCGTAGCCGCTACCGCCGGCAGTGCCGATTTTGCCGATAATGGCGAGCGCCACATCCTTGGCGGTCACACCGTACCCCAGCCCGCCTTCCACATTGACGCGCATGGCCATGGATTTTTTGGTGACCAGGCATTGCGTGGCAAGCACGTGTTCCACTTCAGATGTTCCGATACCAAACGCCAGCGCACCGAACGCCCCGTGGGTGCTGGTGTGGGAATCGCCGCATACCACGGTCATGCCGGGCAGGGTGAGCCCTTCTTCCGGCCCGATCACATGCACGATGCCCTGACGCACATCATTCATTTTGAATTCGACAATGCCGAAATCGGCGCAATTCTGATCCAGCGTTTCCACCTGCAGACGCGAAATCGGATCCGCAATCCCGCCGGCGCGGTTGGTGGTAGGTACGTTGTGGTCGGGCACCGCCACTGCCGCCGCAGGTCGCCGGGGTTGGCGTCCAGCCAGACGCAGGCCCTCGAATGCCTGCGGGCTGGTTACCTCGTGCACCAAATGACGGTCGATATAGAGCAGCGTGGCGCCGTCCGGCTCCTCGTGAACCAGATGGGACTGCCAAAGTTTGTCGTAAAGGGTTTGCGCGCTCATGAATGCAGCCACTCAATAGTTGAACCGAAAATTATACACAGGCTGTCGCAACCATGCACTGAATCAGGCCTCCATTGCCTTGAGTTTCCATGCCACCAGCACAAATCCCAGCAGGGCAAATCCCGCCGCGATGCTAAAAGTCCAGTGTGCGCCCAGCCTGTCCCAGATTGCCCCAGCGTAGAGGCCGCCCAGCGTACCGCCCGCGCCGAACGCCATGCTGTTGTAGATGCCCTGCCCGCGCGCCTGATGCCTGCCGCGGAAATAACGGTGAATCAGCGCCACCGCAGACGCGTGGAAAGCGCCGAAAGTCGCCGCGTGCAGCACCTGGGCAAAAATCACCCAGGCCGGGTAATCCACCCTCCAGGCAATGATGAGGAAGCGCAGCACCGCGATGGCAAAAGTCGCCAACAGAATGCGCGCCATGGACACCCCCGGCAACAGACGCGGCAGCCACATAAATACAGCGATTTCGCAGATCACCCCCAACGCCCACAGCCAGCCCACCGCGCTTTTGCTATAGCCATGGTCCACCAGATAAATGGAATAGAAAGTGTAATACGGCCCATGCGCTACTGCCATCAGGAAGCACGCCACGATCAGCGCCATGACTTCGGGGCGGCGCACGATATGCCACACCGGCAGGTGATCGGCCACATGCACTTCGATCACTGCCTCCGGGATATGTCGTGCCAGCAGCGCAATGCCGGCCATGAAGCCCAGCACCGCCCAAGGCAAATCGCCGATTGGCCGCACGTCGAACCAGTAACCCAGCCCCAGCACCGCCACGATAAACCCCACCGAACCCCATAAGCGGATGCGCCCGTAGCGGTGGCTATGCTCGCCCAGGTGCGACAGCGTGGTGGCCTCCACCAGCGGCAGCGACGCGCTCCAGAAGAAACTCATGCTCGCCATCACCGCAAACAGCCAGGCAAAGCTGCTGCCAAAAAATACGCCGAGATAGCACAACAGACTCCCCAATGCCGCGATCTGCACGATCATCACGCGCTTGCCGCTGCGATCTGCCATCCAGCCCCAGATATTCGGCGCGAAAATCCGCATTACCTGCAACAGCGACATCAGCACACCGATCTGGAATGCACTGAACGTCAGCGACTCTAGGTAAAGCGCCCAGAACGGCGATATCGCCCCGACAAAGGCGAAATAGAAAAAATAGAAACCCGACAGGCGCCAGTAGGGGAGATTTTGCATCAGGAATTCAAAGGTGAAAAAAACCGGTAAAAGCTGCTTTGTTGCGCCTAGCGATGGATGAACAATCAATCAGCCCTGATACAGCGAATTTTCCACAGCTTCATCATGTTTCGACAAGACGAGCATCAGCTTAGACCCAACACGCTGTTGGGATCCAGGCCAGATCAAGCCATCCTGATTTCGTTCGTGATCAAAAACCTTGAATGTGCGACAGCGTACAGACCGCAGTCCGCTTAACTCCTAATCTGAAGCCTCGATTAAAGGAGATTTCATGAAAACAGTCCACAAAGCATTAGCGGTTGCAGGGATGGCAACCATGTTGCTGGGAGGTTGCGCCAATAGCAATCCATATCCTGACAATCAATCCGGTAATTCTACGCGTTACAGCAGCGCCTATGGGATTGTTGATTCCATCAACGCAGTGCAGACGGACAGCAATGGCAGCCCGATAGGCATCGGTACCGTCATCGGTGGTGTCGTTGGCGGCGTATTGGGCAATCAGGTTGGGGGCGGTACCGGCAGAACCGTCGCAACGGCGGCAGGCGCAGTCGGTGGCGCCGTTGTCGGCCACGAGATCGAAAAGAACCAGAACAATTCGAATTCCAATGCCTATCGTATCGGCGTCCGTCTTGATAACGGCGGCTATGAAAGCTTCACGCAAGACGATATTGGCGATATGCGCGTAGGCGACCGGGTGCGTATCGACAATGGCCGCGTCACCCGCTATTGAAGCCGCATTGACTTGTCCTTGCATTCATTAAGGCGAGGGCAACAATCCTCGATGGGCAATCCCGCCTTTCGAATCAACTGCAAAGGAGAAAATATGAACTGGGACATCGTTCAAGGAAACTGGAAACAATTCAAAGGTAATGTTAAGCAACAATGGGGCAAGCTTACTGATGATCATCTGGATCAAATCGCTGGCAAACGTGACCAGTTGGCCGGCAAGATTCAGGAAGCTTATGGCGTAAGCAAGGATGAAGCTGAAAAGCAGATCAAGGAATTTGAGGAGCGTAACAAAGATTTCCGTGCACCTTGAAGCGTGCTGGATACAGCATTCATCACCCGTTCATCACCCGGTTCGGACTTGAAGTCTGAACCAGGCAAATATCCAAGGAGTGAAATCATGGGATTTGATCAAAAAGGATCCACAGTTTTTTGTGTGAAACATGGTAAATCCGGGCAATGGGAAGTAAGCGAAGAAGGTTTTGACAAGCCGCTGGCATCCTTCGACAGCCCGGAAGATGCCAAGAAGTATGCCAACGACCTGGCCAAGACCCAGGAAGATTTAAACGTCAAAGTAATTGATTAACCCACTTATTCATAAAGGAAAAATCATGAAAAAAACCAATCTTACCGCACTTGCTACAGCCATCCTGTTGACTTTTAGCGTTGGCGCCATGGCCGAAACCATGTCCAAGACCGATTACAAGGCCAGCAAGGACAGCATTAGCTCTGAATACAAAGCCGCTAAACAAAAATGCGATTCGCTGTCAGGCAATGCCAAGGACATTTGCAAAGCCGAAGCCAAAGGCAACGAAAACGTCGCCAAGGCTGAGTTGGAAGCGAAGTATGAGCCCAGCGAAAAAGCACGTTACAAAGCTTTGATGGCGAAAGCAGATGCCAATTACAAAGTGGCCAAAGAACGTTGCGACGACAAAGCGGGCAATGCCAAAGACGTGTGCATGAAAGAAGCCAAGGCAGCTTATGTACATGCGAAAGCCAATGCAAAAGTCCAGATGAAGAGCCTGCAGGCTGATGAAAAAGCCGATAACGCATCCGCAGAAGCCAACATGAAAGCCAAGGAAAAAACCTCTGATGCGCAGCATCAGGCTGCCAAGGACAAGCGTGCCGCAGATTTCGCTGTTGCCAAGGAAAAATGCGAGACCTACTCTGGCGATACCAAGGAGCGTTGCATCAATCAGGCAAAAGCCCAGTTTGGAATGTGAATGACAGTTTGAAAACCGTACCAATTATCCGGTAAACGGCGTTCTATATTGGTGAATGATTCCGCACCGGATAAGGACTATGGATCGGCGTAAATCAATTACAAATCTTTGAGAGGGGTACTGTCATGCTATATACAATCGCGGTTATTTTGATCATTCTCTGGTTGCTGGGCATGGTCACCTCCTACACTTTGGGGGGGTTCATTCACATTCTTCTGGTCATTGCGATAGTGGTTATCCTGCTCAGGGTAATCAGCGGCAGGCCTCCGGTATAGCCACTACTGTCAGTGGAGGCATCATGTACGTAGCCGAACTGCTTCATGGCCGGAGTGGCAATTCCGCCATCTGTGTAATGATGAATCTTATGGTCGGAATCCGCCTACATGATGCCGGAATGAACGCAAACCAATAGAGATCAATAGAATGAATTTCTCGCACCACACTTCGGTAGAAATCATACTCACCCTGCTCGTGGCAGGCCAGGCAAGCTTGAGCCATGCCGATGCGCAGGCGGGTGCTGCAATAGCCAAGAATGGTACGGGTGCAGGTTCAGCCTGCATGCAGTGCCATGGGGCAAACGGAGAGGGACAGGCCGCAGCCGGGTTCCCGCGTCTGGCAGGACAAAACAGGGATTACCTGGTCAAGCAGCTGACGGATTTCAAGGCAAAATTGCGCACCAATCCCCTGATGGGGCCCATTGCTAGTGCACTGAGCACTACGCAGATGAAAGATGTTGCAGATTACTACGCCGGTTTGCCAGCCTGGAAACCTGAACTCAATGCTGCACCCAGTACTGCGCAAACAGCACGCGGCGCGCAACTGGCACATCAAGGCAATTGGGACGAAGGCATGCCTGCCTGTTTTACCTGTCACGGCGAAAGCGGCGCTGGTATCGCGCCGCATTTCCCGAGCATTGCCGGGCAAAATTCCGTTTACATAGCGAACCAGCTCAAAAACTGGCAAACCGGAGCACGCCTGAATGACCCGCAGGGATTGATGAAGGCAGTTGCCGACAAACTCAGCGCGGAGGATATCAGCGCGGTCAGCGCCTATCTGGAGAACCCAAAATGACGATTAATCTGGAGGCGTACCATGATTCGATGGATTAATCAGCTTACACAAAATGGAAAATTTCACCCCATGTGGATTGTGCTGGCGGTCACGGGGGTGTTGCTCGTAGGGGGTATTGTCCTTGTCCCAGCCTTGTATGAGGGCGCGAAAGAACCCAGGCAAAATGTTGTAACAGCCACCACGAAATCCGTAGCCGCAGCCAACTTGCCAGAGCCTGATTCAGGGCAGCACGATTTGCCGAAAGATCCGCAAAGCGTTCCAACAGCGCATTTCAAGCCGCCCTCGGAGAGCGACATGCCTGCCGGTGAGTTTGGTGACATGGTCAAGTTGGGCAGGAATATTTTCGTGCATACGCAGATCTACGCCAAAGGACTGGTCGGTAATGGCCTCAATTGCGTCAACTGCCACCTGGACGCGGGACGCAAGGCGGATTCAGCACCGTTATGGGCCGCCTATGTCATGTTCCCGGCTTATCGCAGCAAAAATCACAAGGTCAACAGTTTCGAAGATCGCCTGGCCGGCTGTTTCCGCTTCAGCATGAACGGCACCGCGCCGGAATATAACAGCAAGGAAATGATTGCCTTGACCAGCTATAGCTACTGGCTTGCGAAAGGCGCCCCCACCGGTGTGGAACTGCCGGGGCGCGGTTTTCCAAAGCTGGAAAATCCGCCGCTGCCACCTGATGTACAACGCGGCGCTGCCGTATTCAAGGCCAATTGCGCCATTTGCCACGGCACAGGTGGCCTGGGTACAAAAGTAAACGGGCAATACGCATTCCCACCGCTATGGGGCAAGGATTCCTATAATGCCGGCGCTGGCATGCACTCCGTAAAAAATGCAGCTGCCTTCATCAAGGCAAATATGCCGCTGGGCAAGGGTAATTCCCTCTCGCTGCAGGAGGCTTGGGATGTTGCACAATTTGTGGACAGCCACGACAGACCACCGGACCCCAGGGCCAAATAGTCGGTCTGTCAGCTTTGCATACAGACCGCAAACAGCCGGGATTAACACATGCCCCAGAACCCGGTAACGCCATCTCCCCAGCTCCGGCTGCTCACCTGTCCGGTATGCGGCGGTACTGTGGCACGCATACACCGCAGACTGATCGACCGTTTAATCAGTCTGGTGGTTTTGCGTCATCGTTACCGCTGTCTCGCCATGGGGTGTGGCTGGGAGGGAAATCTTCCCCCGATGAAAAAATTCAGGAAATAACTGCAGGCGTTAAGATCGCCTACGCTATATATCCTTTCTGGCTTACATTGCGAGCAATGAAGATTGCTGCAAAATCAGTGACGGGAATTGGCTGGAAGCCTGTAGGACTCGATACATATACCAATCAAAAGGTGAGTTCGCTCATGGCAATCTCCTTGCAATTGCGACGCCATCCAGAATTCCTGGTCCGGCGATGGTGTACGAGATTCATGACCGCCACCATGTTATGCCTGCTGATGCTGACCGGATGCGCGAGCCTGCCCAATGCCAAAGCTGCGCTGGAGACACCTGCATCGCATAAGGTGCAATTTGACAGTGCCCAAGGGGCCTTGCCGGCAAAAAAAAGCCAGGTCATCCTCAAGCAATTGAAGCAGGAGGTAGGCAACCTGGATATTTTGCAAAAACACCTCGCGCTGGAGCAGGCAATCAATCCTGAAAATCCACTGGTATTAGGCAACAAGGTTACCTTGCTGAAGGATGGCCCGTCCACTTATAAAGCCATGTTTTCTGCCATCCGCAACGCACGCAGTACGATCAACCTGGAGACCTATATCTTCGAAGACGGCCAGGTAGGTGATGAATTTGCAGAATTGCTGCTGGATAAGCAAGCACACGGGGTGCAGGTAAACCTGATTTATGACAGCGTCGGCTCGCTCGGCACACCGAAGGATTTTTTTCAATTCATGGCCGACAGCGGCATCCATGTCGTGGAATTCAACCCGGTCAATCCGTTGGCGCACAACTCAAAAACATGGCTGCTGAATAACCGTGACCATCGCAAGCTGCTGGTTGTGGATGGCCGAATTGCTTTTGTCGGTGGCATTAATATCAGTAATGCCTACTCCAGTGGATCTATTTTACGTCACAGGACAAAAACGGGTGGTTCATCATTCGGCTGGCGTGACACCCATGTCGAAATTGCCGGACCCGCGGTTGCCGAATTCCAGAAGCTGTTCCTGGATACCTGGCAAAAGCAAAGTGGCGCGCCGCTTGCCCGGCGCGACTATTTTCCTCAACTCAGCAAACAGGGCGATGAAATCGTGCGCGCCATCGGTAGCGTGGCCAATGATCCCGCCAGTCCGATTTATCTGACGTTGCTGTCAGTCATCAATCACGCAGAACGACAGGTGCACCTGACTAATGCCTATTTTGTGCCCGATCCGCAACTGATTAAAGCCTTGATAGATGCAGCGCGACGGGGCGTGGATGTGAAGCTGATACTACCGAGCCATAGCGATTCGTGGATAGTCTTCAATGCCGGACGTTCGCATTACACCAAGCTATTGCGCGCGGGAGTAAAAATCTACGAGCGCCGCGGAGCCGTGATGCACGCCAAAACTGCCACGATCGATGGTGTCTGGTCGACCATCGGTTCAACCAATCTGGATTGGCGCAGTTTTCTGCATAATGACGAGATCAATGCAGTCATCCTGGGTAGCGATTTTGCCAATCAGATGGAAGCCATGTTTGCCAATGACCTGGCGCAATCCGATCAGATTGAGCTGAAGCAATGGCAGCGCCGGCCAATCACTTCGCGCTTCAAGGAATGGCTGTCCCGGCTGCCGGAATACTGGCTGTAAGCCGTCCCTTGCATGCAAATCCCTATCGTTAAGTAGACCTTCAGGCGGCGTCTTGTGTGCGCCGGCGCACAGATAACAATCACTATTTAACTTAATCTGTCTGTGGCAGTAGTCCCGAACTTTGCCCCCCCGGCGTGACAGAGACCGTGTGGTGTCGCCAACAGCGAGATCAGGCCTAACGACAGGTTGTGAATCGTTGGTAGCGCGCATTGCCGCTGGACAAATGTTCATTTCCATCATCACCTCATACTACGGAGATTAAAATGTCACAGAAAACAGCTCTTACCGACATTGCCACCCTGCGCAAACGCGCACGCCAGCATATTGAAGAAGGTGCAGTAACCGCTGGTTATGATGCGGATCGCACAATGGTACTCAAATTGCTGAATGACTCGCTCGCCACCGAAATAATTTGTGTTCTGCGTTATCGGCGTCATCACTTCATGGCAAAAGGAATTCAGTCAAAAAGCATTGCTGATGAATTTCTGGTTCACTCTAACGAGGAACAGAATCATGCCGACCTGATAGCCGAGCGCATCGTGCAACTCGGTGGAGCGCCCGACTTCTCGCCAGACGGAATGACCGGACGCAGCCACTCGGAATATGTAGAAGCTATATCACTGGTGGATATGATCAAGGAAAACGTAGTGGCTGAACGCATTGCCATTGATACTTACCGCGAGATTATCCAGTACATCGGCGATAAGGATCCCACTACCCGCCGCATGCTGGAAGGCATACTCGCCATGGAAGAAGAGCATGCAGATGAAATGGCCGATTTACTGGTAAATTTTGCCGCGGAAAACCGCTCTAAAACACCGCCTGCCAAAAAGCATTGATGATCAGGTGTATGTACGACAGCGTACAGACGGTTTTTGTCATGCTTAATAAACTGGTTACAAGCTTGCAAATCTCTGCTTCCGGAGTTCAGGCTTTTTAATCAGCACTTAACATTCAGGAGATTAATCATGACCAAGAAAATCCTATCCGCATTAGTGCATTAGTAATGGCAGGCACCCTGGGCATGTTGCTCAGCGTCAGCGCCTGCAACACCGTGGCTGGCGCAGGCAAGGACGTCGAACAAGCAGGGGATGCGATTCACGACAAAGCCAGAGATGTGCAGCAAGAAAACTAAAATGCAATTTTGGTAAGTAAGCGAAAAGGGCTTCTACCAGGAGCTCTTTTTTGCTATGCACAAACAATTAATTTTTTAATAACACGCATCGAATTGCCATAAACCATGGCCTATTCAATCCACATCAAAGCAAGCCGGCTGTTAATCAATAAATAACCAGCCGGATCATAACAAAGACATTTATGTCGTCTCCCGGATAACGCGACCATGGAAACAGCACCTCAGTCCGAATCGGCAAAAACTGCAAATAACACGATCAGCGCTTCCGATACCGATAACCTGACGCTGCCACCCACGCATGAGACGGTGGAAGCGCACAGCACGGCGCTTGCCATCCTCGCTGTCATCGCCCTGATATTCGTCCTCGATTGGGCGCAGATCTTTGTCATTTCCTTGCTGCTCGGCATTTTGTTCGCTTACACACTGAATCCGTTGGTGGCATGGCTGGAATTCATCAAGATACCGCGTGTGATTGGCGCCAGCATGGTAATGCTGGCCGTGGTGAGCATGGTATTGCTGAGTACCTACGCCTTGCGCGGACAAATGCAAACCATAGTCGATCAGTTGCCCAAGGCCGCCAGCAAGCTCTCGTCCGCAGCCATTCATTGGCGGCACGGCCAGCTTGGCAACATGCAAAAAGTACAAATCGCCGCAAACGAAATTGAAAAAGCGACCAATCAGGTTGCCGCTACATCAGCGCCCAACAAACGCGCGACTACCTACGTGGTCGTTGAGCCGCCTGCATTCAAGCTCAATACCTTATTGTGGACGGGGTCGACAGGTGTGCTGGCGTTTATCGGACAAGCCATCATGGTGGCTTTCCTTACCTATTTCCTGCTGCTGTCGGGTGATACCTTCAAGCGCAAGCTGGTGCGACTGGCCGGGCCGACGCTGACCAGAAAGAAAATTACAGTCCATATTCTGGATGACATTAACAACTCCATCCAGAATTACATGTTCATGCTGTTGATCACCAATGCCCTGGTGGGCGTGCTGACCTGGGCGGCTTTCACCTGGCTGGGCCTGGAAAATGCGGGCGCCTGGGCGGTAGCGGCGAGCCTGTTACACATCATTCCGTATTTCGGCCCCGCCATTACTGCCGGCGTGACCGGAATGGCGGCGTTCATTCAATTCGATTCAATTTCATCTGCACTACAGGTGGCAGGTGCATCATTGCTGATAGCCACGATCATCGGTACCCTGGTCACCACCTGGATGACGGGTAGATTTGCGAAAATGAATACTGCGGCCGTATTTATTTCCCTGCTGTTCTGGACCTGGCTGTGGGGTATATGGGGCATGCTGCTCAGCATACCCATCATCGTCATCGTGCGGGTTGTGTCCCAACACATCGAGCAATTGCATCCTGTTGCAGAATTGCTGGGCGACTAGGTTACTCGAAGAATTGAATTGAACATTCCCTTCCGGGAACCATGGCGCTTTTGCTCCTATGCTTCCCCGTACCCCTGTGGATTCTGTGACTGCCAGCGCCAGGCATCTGCACACATGACGTGCACGTCCCGCTGCGCGCGCCAGCCGAACAGACCCTCCGCGAGCGTGGGATCGGCATAGCAACTGGCAATGTCCCCTGCCCTTCGCTCTACAATCTGGTAGGGTATTTCACGTCCGCTTGCCTGGGCAAAAGCCTGTACCATTTCCAGCACGCTGTAGCCGCGGCCGGTTCCCAGATTTACCGTTGCCAGACCGTCGTGACTTTCCAGATAACGCAGTGCCGCCACATGGCCCTGAGCCAAATCCACCACGTGAATGTAGTCCCGCACGCCGGTGCCGTCCGGCGTCGGATAGTCGCCGCCGAAAGCCCTTAAAAAAGGCAGCCGGCCCACCGCCACCTGGGCAATGTATGGCATCAGATTATTGGGTATGCCATTCGGGTCTTCACCAATCAGACCACTCTCATGCGCACCTACCGGGTTGAAATAACGCAGCAGGGCGATGCGCCAGGACGGGTCGGCGCGATACAGGTCGCGCAGGATTTCTTCGACCATGAACTTGCTGCGGCCATAGGGATTGGTGGTGGCACCTACCGGGAAATCCTCATGAATCGGCACTGTATGAGGGTCGCCGTATACCGTCGCTGAGGAACTGAACACGATGCGCTTGACACCTGCCTCGGCCATAACCTGGCACAAGGTGAGTGTGCCCGCCACGTTGTTTTCATAGTAACGCAAGGGCTGTTCTACCGACTCGCCCACCGCCTTGAGCCCGGCAAAGTGGATCACCGACTGAATTGAGTGCTGCGCGAAAACTGTCGCCAAGGCCTCGCGATCGCGTACATCCACTTGGTAGAAAATCGGCTTTTTGCCGGTAATATCCTCCACCCGTTTCAGCGCGGTTAACCTGCTGTTGCTCAGATTATCGACCACCACCACCTCGAATCCTGCGTTGAGCATCTCCACGCAGGTATGGGAACCAATGTAGCCAGCCCCGCCGGTAATCAGAATTGTTGTCATCTTGTTTTCTCTATTGATATAAAAGGTAATCGCGCGCTGGCTTCTACTGCCGGAACACTCGTTTCAATGTTTATCCGGCACCCGGACTGCAATGAGTCGATCCACATATACATATTTCACATATTTTGCACTCGGTGCCTGGACATAGATGCCTTTGCCCTGGTCTGTATCGTAACGGAACGGGCCGCCCGGAACCTTGATCAGATGGTACTGGCCATCATTCAAATTGCCTATCAATCCCGGATTGAACAAACCCATCGGCGGGGAATATCCGACTTTTGCACCCACATCCTTGTCATGATTTGCAGCAGCGTCAGTGCGGATACTCGCATAAAGCTCCCATTGACCCTCCTTGGGCAGCTTATCCAGCTTGAACTGCACCGCCCAGGTGGAGGAGTCGCCTTTCATCCTGGCTGCGGCGCCATCGGACGCCGCCTTATCCTGAACGATTTGCGCCGATTCATAGCGATTGAAACTCAAATCCTGAAAATCCCTCCAGTCCGATCCGGGCAAATCGCGCACCATCGCAGGAACCGCCGGTGTGTGCCGCTCGACTGCCAGCAATTCCTCCAGTTCCTGGATATTCCCCCCCTGACGGTACTGCGTCACTTTCGCCGTGCGCAGCGTCTGCTTGAAACGCGCCAGGCGCTGCGCGGTGCCCGGCTGCCAGTCGAGGTCACGGCGGGCGGCCTCGTCCGCATACTCTTTACGTCGTACCAGAATGACGTAATCCACAGGCATGCGCGCTTCTTTCACGTGCTCCAGCAACACCGGGTTGTTTGCCACTGCCGCCTGCGCTTGCTCGAACAACTGGTCTGCAGCACGCACGAAGTCCAGATTCAGCATGGCCAGATCGACCTGGGTTTTCTCGCCAAGCATGTCGCCGCTCCTGGCAATCGCCGCGTGCATCAGATCGATGTACTGGAGCACGTAGGGGCTGGCCGCACCGAAATAATACCGGCAATATTCGGCGACCAGCGCCCTGACGTCCTGCTTCGGGTTCCACAACAGCCGCGCGATCATCCACGCACGCAAGCTGGCAAACTCGGCAGCCGGCGTATCCCAGCTGCCTTCGGCAAAATAACCATGCACATTCGGCAGCGTAGCCAGCCATTGCAGGCTATGGCCGATCGGATAAATGTTGGGCGTGGGCTGAAGGAAGCCGCTGAAGTTGGTAATGTGATCCCATACCAGGATGTGTTTCGCGATGGCATTCCAGCCTGCGATGTCCTGGCCCAGTTTCTTGTTTCTCCCCTGGTTCAGCGGTGAGCTGTAATCCACCTGTATCGTCATCGGAAATACCAGCACATAGTCGGGCACCGTCATGCCCTTGGGTGGCGTAAAACTCCAGTGATAGGCGTTGAAAGCCAGACGTGCGCCGGGTAGAACCTTGCGCACGCGGTTGGCGATATCGATCACCATGTCCAGCCGGGGTGCGGATGGCTCGCCGCCATGCTTGTCGGCAAAGGCTTTGCTGGCCGGATCCATATCCCAGCCCCAGTCCATGTCGTGAAGATCGAACCAGACTTTTCTGTAGTCCGGCAGCTGCTTCAATCGGTTGATGATGGCCTCGGCCATGACCTGGCGCACTTGCGGATTCATCATCGCCACCTGGCCACCGGCATACCAGTCAGGATGTGCCTTGGCATATTTATCCTGCGGCATCAGCTCCCAGAAAGTGGCTTCTCCGCCTTTCGCCCCCCAGCTGTGATTCCAGCTGTCGATTTCCGGTGGCGACGCGCTGAACGACGGCCCGTGCGATTCGCCGTTGAGCAGATTATGGGCGCGATAAGGCTTGTCCTGCCCTTCATAGCTGAGCACTTCCCGATAGCCGAAGCGCGGCACCTGCAGCTCATCCAGACGCGCAACCTGCAGCTTACTTTCCTCCGGCACATAAGTGTAGGAAGGGCTAAGCCACTTGACCCCGAGCTTGCGATCCAGAAACCAGTTGACGCCATACATGGTGCCGCGCGGTGTGGCGCCGGCTATCACCAGATGCGGCCCCACGGTGCGGATGACGAAGCCGTCCTCGCCCAACTTGTCATAGGGAATGTCCGGGCACAACCGTTGCGTCAGGGCATTGTCACGCCCGACCACCAGCAGCGGGCCGGTCTGCGGATTGTCATCGGAGGAAAATGACGCAAAGCTGGCACCGCTGATCTGCTTCAGATAATCGGCAAGCGTGGCGGCTGCACCCAGGGTGATGGCATCGGCATTTCGAGCCACATGGATGTGATAACGCGCGTGACCGTTATCCGCCAGAACCAAGGTGCCGGGAGACTTGCCAGCGCCCGCGGCAATCGCGGCAGCGATGGTTTTTTCGACGTTGCCGGTTTTTACCGCCGGTGCAAACATGGCCGCCGCCATCTCCGTCTGCTTCAAGATAGCCGCCGTAGTGACCGGATCGTCTGTCGGGCTCACCGCAACCGCATCAAAGTCGGCCGCACCAGGCGTAGCTGCCTTCTTGCGCAGATAAAGCAACAGCTCGTTGGCGCCGGGCGGCGCTTTTACCACCACCGAATACGATTTCCATGCATGCGTCCCGCCGGTCACAAACAGTGCCGGCTCGGCCCCCGAAGCCAGCTTGACTTGCTGCGGCCCTCGCCACCCGGCATCGACTCCGCTGCCGCGAAAACTCAACTGGACAAATACCGAGCCGTCGGCCGCATCCTTGGAGCGGATCTGCATGCTCACCCGATAGTGCTTGCCGCCCACCACAGGCCGCTTGTCCTGGGCGGCAAATCCCCCGGTGATTCTCAGGGCCGACCGGCCTTCAGCTGCACTACCCTTGATGATGCCCCCATCACCCCACCAGGGCGCCTTGCCTGTTTCAAACCCGCCGTTCCGGATAATCCGGATCGGCGCAAGGGTTCCCGCCGTCAGCCGTTCGATGGACAGGTCATCGAAATAGGCCGTTCCCCGGGGTTCAGGCTGGGCGTCATGACGCAGGTAAATCTGCAACGCTCTGGCAGCGGGCGGAATCTGCGTGGCGGGAATCACTGCCGAATATTCCTTCCAGCCTGATGTCCCCCCAACCGACAGCAACGCCGGTGATTTACCACCATCCAGCACGAAAGCCGGCGCCGCACCTTCCAGCCAGCCACCGACAACCGGGCCGAACGTCCCGCTCGCGGCATTGGAGCCCTCCCCCCGTAGCAGCGCGCTCACTGCCACATCACGGGCATTACAGGCATCGCACTTGACCCAGAGATGGATTCGATAATCAAAACCCGGCTTGATCGGTACCATGCCCGCGGGCGCCTGATAGGCAAAACCGGATGCGAGCGCCAGCGATCTCGTGCCCCCATGCCGCTCGCCATCCACGATGCTTCCGCCCACCCAGACGCTTTTTCCATCCTCGAATCCGCCATCGGCGACAGGCACAGGCTCGCCTTGAATAGCCATTGCCCGCGCGCAGAAAAGCAGCGCAAACAATCCCATCGCAAACAAACAGAACAGCCGGCTCATGTTCTGCGCTGCAGAATTACATGCGCTCATACAGGGCTCTCCACCACACATGCTCAGCGCCAAAGCCCGGGAATTCCCGGTTGGCGGAACAGCGGCACGCGAAATTTCTTCCTGAACCGCATCAAACTTTGCAGGTGCAGACGGCCGGCCCAGCTGAATGGCCCGGCCGCACTGGTTCGCTGATGATCGTGCACCAGCCGCACACCCGGGACGCATACTACGCGGAAACCGGCCTGCCAAACCCTGGCACACAGGTCAACATCCTCCATATACAGGAAATAGGCTTCATCCATGCCGCCAATGCTGTTAAACAACGCGCGCCGGACGATAAAACCTGTCCCCATTACCCATTCGGCGTCGAACGGCTGATCGGCGTCCCACGCCGACAGCATCATGTGCCGGTCAATACGCGGCTTGAATGGCCAGTATCGCCCGATCGGCAGCCTGCGCCCGACAACATCCAGCAGGCTGTAGAAGCGCCTTGCAGAAAATTGCCGTGCACCCCCGGGATAAACCAGGTCGAGGCCGACAATCCCGACATCGGGTTCACGCTCAAACAGCCGGATTGCCTGCTGAATGCTGAGATCTTCAAAGTATGTGTCCGGGTTCAATACCAGGATGAACTCGCGATCACAGGCCGCTGCGCCAAGATTCACGCCGGCGCCGAACCCGCTATTGGTTGCCGAGCGCACCAGGCGGACGCCTTGCAGCAATTCCCGACTGAGGCGCTCGAAGGAGTCGTCCGGCGAGGCATTTTCCACCACCACGATATCTTGCGGAGCAGCGATACCCAGACGCACGATCGACTCTACACACTTCAATGTGAGATCAGGTGTGCGGAAATTGACGACGACCGGATTAATAGCGCCCAATAAGCTGGTTGACATTGCAATTCTCCTTCAAACCAATGCGCTGTCGCTGTCTGCAACGCGCCGAGAGCTTTCCCTGGCGACGGCTATCATTTCCATGCGCAAACGACTTTCGAGGGGATGTGTTGCGCATCTGCAAGAAAAACATCCATTAGTTCAACCTTCCTGAAACCGGCTGTTTTAACCCGCCCTGCAATATCCCTTGAAGAATGACGCCAAAACACCGGCACTGATTTTGCGCCAGCCAGCCGGCTATCGTGGTATTCGGGAATGCCGGTAAAAACGATATTGCCATTATCGAGAAAGGCGATTCTTTCAGTGCAATCGGTATCGTAGAGGGGCACGCTGAAAATAAGTGCGCCACCCTTGCGCAGTACCCGGAAACATTCGGCATATCCCCGGATATCGTCCGGCACATGCTCAAAAACCTGATTCGAGGTGACCAGATCAAAACTCTCATTATCAAAGGTTAGCTGCTGGACGTCCTGATTCAGGACGCCATCAATAACGCTGCCTGGCTTTTCTTCCGGGAAAAATTCGCTGTCAACGACTGTGGGCCAATTGGCTTTTAACCAGGCAAGCGTGCATCCATAGCTGGAAAGCTCGTATGCAGACTTTCCCGTATAGGGTTCCTTGAAATAATTTTTAATGGCTGCGACCAGCGAGAGATTGGTGATGTTCGTCCTGCATTTCAGGCATCTTGTCATGAAGGGGTCTTTCCTGAATGACAGGAAAAAGCTTTTATTGCAAAGCGGACACTCGCCTTTCGAGACCCTCCATTTATACGGGGTGTCTGCCCAGCCCAGATAGCGTATTGCCGAGCTTAGTCTTGGCGAAATCATGCTCATGCGAACCTCACGCCGACTCATATACATGTTCGACAATACCCCAGAGCTCTTGTGCCGAACGATCCCAGTCGAAACGCGCCACTTGTTCCCTCCCCCTGGCCACCAGTTCGCTGCAGAACCCATCATCGCAGGCCAGACGGTTCAGCCCTTTGGCAATGTCTTTTATCGAATACGGATCGACAATCAAGGCGGCATTTCCCGCCACTTCCGGCATGGCCGAAACGTTCGACGTCACCACCGGCACCCCCGAGGCCATTGCCTCCACGATCGGCAACCCGAAGCCCTCGTATAGCGAAACGAAAGCTACGAACAGCGCGCCTTTATACAGCTTCGGCAAGTCCTCGTCATTGACCCGCCCCAGAAAATGCAGCCTGGATTCCACCCCCGCGCGCCTGGCGTGTCCGACCAGTGCCTGATTGACATTGCCGGTCATCGCCAGATGAATATCCCGTTGCGGCAACGCAGAAGCTGCGTAGGCCGAGATCAGACGCTGCAGATTTTTGTAACTGCGATGATTGCCCGGATACAGAACATAGCGATACGGCATCTTGGCCGATTCCTGGTTTTCCAGATAAATGCTGTCCACGCTGTTATAAACAACAGACACTTTGTTCGGGGGCATACCGGACCATTCAAGAAACTCGCGACGCGTGTAATCGGAAACGCAAACGATGGCGCTGCACAGCCGATACAGGGGCTTGAGATAGTGGTTGTAATACGCTGCATGGAAACGGCTATAGAAACGCAAGTGGGTCAGGTCATGCACAGTCACCACACTGGGAATGTCCATCACTGCCGGCGGTACAAATCCCGCACTCCAGTACACGCCATCGCGATCCGTCGCCGAACGCCGCAAGGCGCGGCTTATCGCAAACGGCGAAAACGGGCTGCCGATACTTCCCTTCACCTCAAGACCTACCAGATTCATGCGCGACGGTTTACGTTCCACCATGGCGGCCATGACATTGCCAATCCCGGTCTTCAGGGGCCAGCGCATGTCTGAATAAACGCTTAGACGATGCTCGTTATATAAACTCGCCTTCATCATTCCGCCCTCAGTCGATCCAGCCGAGAAAACGCTGGGAGGCAGCAATCCAGTAATACCTGGCGCGCTTGTAATCCAGCCTGAGCAGGGACAGCATGCCTCCTGCCATCGACCTGAAGATCAGATACAAGACAAAATACGCCGGATAGCTCGACAACCCCAGAACACGGCCGAACCCGCGGTTATACAGGCGCGCCCGTGAAAACGCCTTGTCGTCCATCACCGTCAGCGGCTCGGGATGGAATATCCGCAGGTCCGGGTCATAACGCACATACATGGACGCCTGAATGACACGCAGCAGAAAATTCACTTCCTCGCCCGCTCCCCAGCGCGTACCGGAACCCACTCCCAGCGCTTCATTGAACTGCCCGGCGCGAATAACCGCCTCGGTGCGCAGGAAAATGGTGTAAGACGTGGCGCAAGTCCAGACGTTGTATCTGTCGACCGTCAATCTCTGATCCGACCAGCGCCCTTGTGACGCGATGCCATTTCCGTCCACGCTGCGCCCGGTCAAACCCTGCAGGCGCGGATCGGCCTGGAATTGTTTGACCACAAACTCCAGCACGTCCGGACGGTACCAGCAGTCATCGTCCGGAAAGGCAACCAGGTCGCCGTGAATGTGTTTCAGGCCAACATTCCTTGCACGCGACAGGCCTTTTTCCGAACGCAGATAAACAAACTCAAGACGGTCGCGAAACTCATCCACCAGCTTCACCACGCGGTCATCCTCGTTCTGATCCACCACGATCACTTCAAAGTGCTTGTATGTCTGGTTCGCGAGCGAGTTGAACAGGCGTTCAATTTCCACGCTGCGTCCCAGCGTTGCCATCACCAGAGAGAATTTCATGACCTTGCTCCACCATCGGCGACCGAATCGACGATGTTCCACAATTGCGCCGCGGATTTTTTCCAGTCGAATTGGAGGACACGCTCGGCACCGCACGCGATCAGTTGGTGACGCGCAGCTTCGTCCAGCGCCAGGGTATTGAGCCCTTTGGTAATTTCTTCTATCGAATAGGGATCGACGAGCAGTGCCGCATCGCCGGCGATTTCAGGCATCGAGGAGACGTTGGAGGTCATTACCGGCACCCCCGATGCCATGGCTTCGACAATAGGCAGACCAAAGCCCTCATACAGCGAGATATAAGCTACAGCCAACGCCCCCCGGTAGAGTTTCGGCAGGTCGGGGACATCCAGCCATCCGCAAAAATGTACCCGATCCGCAATTCCCAACTCCGCCGCTTGGGATTGCAAGCCGGCGTGGAGCTCTCCAGTCAATACGAGATGAATGTCATGCTGTGGCAGCCGCGAGCGGGCATACGCCTCCAGCAGACGCGCCAGGTTCTTGTAGGGGCGATGATTGCCGGGATAGAGCACATAGGGGTAGGGCAGATCCAGTGTTTCAGTGTTGGCCGCGTAATCCGGGCAGACGCCGTTCAGAACCACGTGCACCTTGTGCGGCGCCATTTTCGACCAGGACAGGAAAGTGGCGCGGGTGAACTCCGACACGCAGATGATCGCAGCGCAGCGCCGGTAAAGCGGCTTCAGGACGATATCGTAATAGGCGCGGTGCAGGCGGCTATAAAACAGACGATGCGTCAGATCGTGCACGGTGACGACCGAGGGTATGCGTGCCCACAAGGGGGGCAGGAAGCCAGGGTTCCAGAATACGCCGTCGCGCATGCGCTGCAGGGCGCGGGTCAATGTCAGCGGTGCCCCCGGGCTGCCGAGACTGCCGCTCAGATGCAGATCGACCAGGCGGACATGCGGCGGCGCCGCGGCGCAGCACGCCGCCTGAACTTTGGCGATGCCGGTCATACGCGGCCAGCGCAAATCGGCGTATACCGGGTAGAAGGCAGGTGCGGTCATCGCATGTCTCCGTAGACGTTTACGCTATCCAGCTGCCGGTCATCCTCATTCCGGTCAACCACGATCGCTTCGAAATTTTTATACATCTGGTTTGCGCGCGAGTTGAACGGGCGCTCAATTTCCATGCTGCGTCCCCGCGTCGCCATCACAAGTGAGAATTTCATCAATTTATCCATCCTGTAAATAACCTTGGCATCGCTGACAAAGGCCTGACCAACAACCGCGGCGCCCCCTCATTTGGCACGGGCCGCAGCCCGGCGCTGCAGGCCCCAGGACGCCAGAAAACCGGCAAACAGGTAAACAATCTCCGATTGATGCAATGGGTTCACCAACGACCAGGCCGCCACCGGGGCCAGCAGAAAAACAGATGAAGTGCCGACGCCGGCAAAGAAAACAAACCAGAACGCCAGTCCGGCAAACCCGGCAATCACCATGAAATCGAGTGGCGAAGAGAAAATGGAATTCGTGCCCAAACCCAGGCCCATGACGGTGAACCACAGCTGCGAAAAGTATCCTTCGACAAAACCGAAACCGTATCCGGTCCAGTTTTCACCGATCAGTTTTATGCTTTGTTCAAAAGCGAGTCCGCGTTCATTCTGAAGCCGTACCTGCAACAGGTCTCCGGATAATTCCCAGCCGAAATGCTGCATGTAAAACGCTGAGCCTGCGGCAATCGCTAAAATCTTCAGCCAGAAATGCCCGCGATGGTGCAACATAAAAGCGATGCCGCAAGCAATCAACACTGTTTTCGATTCGCTAAGCAGGGCAATCAATAGGCTGGCCCCGAAGAATTTCGCCAAAGAGGAAAAGCGGAAATCAGATCTCAAAAAAAGCAGATAAATAAGCAAGAAAAAGTAGATGGCAAACCAGTTTCTTTCTTTGAAAGTGCCATGGATGGCGTTTTGCATGAAACCCACAGCCTGGTAAACCACCGGCACCCGATAAAACTGGAGAAGAAATTGGACGGCAATAAATACGAATATGAAAACATAGCCGTAGGGCAGTTTTTGGTTGAAATATTTTACCCCGTACATTCTTCCGATCAGATAGAACGCCGGGTACACCGCGACAAACTTTATTATCTGTTCCAATGCCTTGATGCGAAAATATTGAGCCAATAAGGTGTCCACCAGCGCGATGGCGATAAAAAACAGATAGGCGCCTATTTCCAGTCCGCTGACCCGAAAAGACCGGGTGTAAACCATCACCCCGATCACCAGTATTGCCCATAGATGGGCCGGTTGCGCCATGCCGACCTGAATGAACTGCAACGGCAGCAGTAGCAGGCCTGCGATAAATAGCCGCCCTAGCCACACATCCGTAGCTGTCTCTTTCGTCAGTGCGAAAACAGGAATCGCTGGAGCATTCATTGCGCTAGCCTAAAACTTCCCGAATCGATAACCCGTTCCAATGCATCCCTATCTCCCTAACGTGGACTCTTTAAAGCGCTTGATTGCACGGATTGAATTCAGTGCTTTTATCCCCAACCTGCCGATTTGGCCATTATGCAAAAGCGCCTCGAATGAATCGTTGGGCAAGGTGGCCGAAGGCGCCACTGAAACCCCGATGCCCGAGAAGAGATGCCCCAGATAACTGCCTTCGCAAGGGAGGATATTCTTGGGGATGCGCCACCTGCGCAGAAATTCGTTCCACAAATGCACACAAACGGCTTCCTCGGCGGCTTCCACACAGCCAGCCAATTCCTGGGGACGAAAGAACCTGGCAACCTCCAGATAATGGATCGGATAAAAATACTCCTGTGGAAGCACAGTCACCAATTCCGGAAATTCCAGAATAAATTGCGTCACCAGCTGCGGGCCGATCGCACCCCATGCGTCCAGAACCTTCCCTTTCAAATTCGCTCGCCGCTCCAGCTCTTTTGCCAGGTCGGGATTCGATACATAAAAAACTGCGCCATTGACTTTCCCTGGCTCTTCAAACCCCAGCAGGATGCCTTTTGATCGGGACTGGAGTTCGACATAGAAGCTTGCGTCTTTCAGGCAAAACACATCCGTATCAAACCACCAGCCTGGCTCCCGGGACAGCACCCGATAGCGGAAAATATCGGTGAAGGCAGCCACCGAATTCTTGTGCCCGCCTTGCGTGTATGCGAAAACCTCATCCACATCGGCAAGCTCGGACGCATCACACAGTTCCACGCCTTCCGGAACCCGCAGCTCCTTGTTGAAGGTATGCAGCAGTACCCGGCAATTGTGGTTTACAAAAGAAGACAGGCAGGCCATCTCATACAGACTGAGCGCCGGGCCGTGCCAGAAAAAATTCGCGTTGATCACAGTATCTGTTTCCTTATCTAACATCACTCACACCGACTGTGCCAGGGCCGCCACCCGCGCTGCCACGATGTCCCAGGACAATGCCTCCACCGCCCGCGCCCGTGCGCGTTGCGCCATCTCAAGGCAGGCCGCGTAATGTTCGGCACACCACACCAGCCGTTCAGCCGCATGCTCGCCGCCCGTAGCGGTCAGGAATGTGCCATTTCCCTCCTCCACGTAGTCGCACACCCCGCCTACCTTCGATACCAGGAGCGGCAGCCCGGAGGACATTGCTTCCAGTACCGAATTATTGGCCGTGGCATCGATCAACGGCAGAAACATCACTTGCGCGCTTCGATATCGCATGCGCAATTCAGCGTCCGACAAACCGGCGTGCCAATGCACATTGCTGTGTTGTGCCAGCCGGTAATGCTGCTCGAAGTTACGCGCAAATTTCGGCACGACAAGATGAAACTCGAAGCGCTGCGGCGCGTATTCCAGCAGTGCCAAAGTGTCGGTCAGTTGCCTGAAATCGCGCAGCCATTGGCCGCAGAACAGCACCTCGATCGGTCCGTCATCCGGCAGCGAGCGCAACGCTTCGCCGGGCGAGAAAAAATCCACATCCACGCCATGCGGCACGAAATGCACATTGGCGTGCCCTGTCTGCCCCTGCAGGAAACGCTGTGCCTGCCGCGACAACGCAATGACCAGATCCACTCCGGAAAATACCTTGCCATCCACCCCGTACATGCGCCACCACGCCGGCGGCTGATGCGATACGCCGGCTATCCTGATGCCGGGCATGCGCCCGTCTGCATGCGCAAAAGCATCGAAGTGATCCTCCAGCGCCTCGAAAAACACCATGTCAAAATGCTGCGCCCGCAACATGCGCAGCGCAGCTGTCTCCAGCAGTAGCCCGTTACGGTTATAGAAAGGGCTCCAGCCCTGCTTCTTCGGCACTCCCAACAGGCGCTCGCGCAACATCCCCCAAACCAGCCGCGCGCCAACCCGAAGTTTGTCGCCTAGCGACGGCACCACGCGCTGTACTTCAAAGTGCTTGTTCAGTTGTTCGCCCAGAGGCGCCAGACCGCTATGACCGCCCAGATGATCCCAGCGCGCGCTTACCAGCAATAATTTTTGTCGTATGGTCATTGAGCTGATGACTCCTGAATCAAAACTGCTGCAACAGCGCAGCCCGATCCGGTTGTATCCGTCCCTACATCATTGGCGCCAACCACGCCGGTATTCGTATTTGGCGGCGCTGTACCGCCCACATAAATGAACCCCGGCGCGGCGACCTTGGCACCCGTCGCCAGACTGCGATGCACTACCGCGTTGGCTCCCACTTTGACCCCGTCACCCAGCGTAATGCGGCCGAACAATTTGCATCCGGCGCCGAGATATATATTGTCGCCGAGCACCGGCACGCCGCGTTTATCCCCGGATCCGCCAACCCCGATAGTGACGCCTTGCGAAATAAAACAGTTGCGCCCGATGACCGCCTTTGGACTGACAAAAATGCCGCTGAAGTGGCCGATATACAGCCCCGGTCCAATACGCGCGCTGCGCGGAATATCGATCCCCCAGAGTATCTTGATGAGCTCGTTGAGCAACATATACACCGGAGCCAGCAACCAGTTAAGCGGAGCCCGCTGACGTGCCGCCCACTGACCAAATCGCAATACCGTCACCGCGTGTATGCCGGGTGCGCGCAGGCAATCAAACATGCGCCGTGCCCGTGAGCCTTCGCACAGGCGATAAAATTGCGCCCAGTCGGCCCGCAGTGGCAGGCCGTATTTATCGGTGTGGCGTACAGCCAATATCTCATCTGGTCTCGTTGTCATACGCGGGCGGCTTTCCGGGTTGTTGGCGACGCTGGCGATCGCAATACGTCAGCAAGGTTGGCAAGTTGCGTGGCGTTCCACGCACGGGCGGCGGCAAGTGCTTCGCGTACCAGTCTGGAACGCAGCTCCGGATCGCGCAGCATCCGCACTACCCCCGCAGCCATGGCCGCTGCGTCGTCATCCGCCACAGTCAAAAAGGCACGCCCGCGCAGATTTTCCAGTCCGCGGCTGCCCGATTCGGTTACCACCAGCGGCACGCCCAGGGCCAGACATTCCATGGTTTTAATATTCAAGCCCGTGCCCATACGTACCGGGTTCACCGCCAACGCTCCCTGCGCATAGGTCTGCGCTACTGAGTCCACCCGTCCCAACTTGTGTACTCCGGGCGCGTCAAGCGCATCCTGACAGACGTCACCCGCGAGCCAGAACTCAAAACCAGGCATGTCTGCGCGAATCAAAGGCAATACGCCGGTAATGAAGGCATTGGCAGCATCCACATTGATGCTGTTAGCCGAAGCGACAAAGATCGCCCGCTGTACATTCGCCAACAAAACAGACTGCGACATATCCAGCAAATGACCCACCGTCGTCACTCGCGCACGTCCATGCAACGCCGCCGCAAACAAGCGCGCTTCACTGTCCTGTATTGCCACCACCACGTCCGCACGCGCCAGGCCTTTGCGTTCGCCCGCTTGCGTGGTGGCAAACCACTCCGGCTGCTTGCCTGCCCGCAGGTAGTGCAGATGGCGATCGGCAAAGCGGTCATGGGTATCGATGACTTTCACCACTTTTGCTGGGAAAGCTTCCAATGCCTTGGACATGAAAACATATTCCACAAATACCGCCTCAAACCCGTATTGCGCCTGCAGTGCCTTCAGTTGATCCGTCAATCCCCGGTCGTACCAATCATCCACACTCCACACATGCGCCGACGCCTGCCCCATCCGCCGCAGCACACTGCGTCGCAACCGTGCCGATACACTGCTGACAGCCTTCGGTACCTGATACTTCAATTCGGTGAATTGGCTATCGAAATGCTTCATCATCGCAATCCGGTCACCTTCTTCCAGCGCGGCCCAGGCAAAATGCAGCGCATGTCCCGCTGCAATCAGGCTATCCGCCAGCGTGAGAATACGCGCCCGGTTGCCGGCAATCGGGGGATGGGTTGGGACGGGTGAGAGCATGAGGATTTTCATGATGTCGCGTTGCCTGTCGCTTGCTGCATAGTGGCGCCTTCCTTGTGCGGACGATCGAAGCGCTTGATCAACGCGTTACCCGTGCGCACCAGGGGCTTCTCGAGTAAATGGTGCAGCACAATTCCGGCACCGGCTGCGACCACCACATAAATGGCGAACACCGGGATCAGGTCATGCGGATCAGTCGCAGACAACCTTAATTTGCTGACCACATGCCAGGAGATAGCAAAAGAAAGCAAATGGAACAGATAGATGGAATAGGAGGCATCCCCAAGAATACGCAGAGGCGGTATGTGTATACCCTCGAAGGCGAATATGGCACCCAGCACTATGAATACAGCGGGCAATCCATGCACCAGAAATCCTGGTCCGGGAAGATTCACCGCAAGCATTGCAAAGCCCGCCAGCAGAGAAACCCACCAGACCCAGCGATAGCGCACGGCGCCCGCGGCGCTCAGATAACGCCATAGCGAAAAAAGCAGCATCCCGAAGAGGAACTCGAACATGATGGTCGACGTGTAAAAACGCATGGCCGCCGAGTCGAATTGCCGATAGCTGCCCACAATACCCAATGTCATGATAATGAGCGCGGCCACCAGCAACCTTCGGCTACTGAACAGAATCGACAAGCCGAATATCAAGTAAAAAAACATTTCGTAATTGATGCTCCAGCCAGGTATCAGAGCCGGCCAGATTTCTGCAGGGAACTGCGAATTGAAACGCGGGAAAAACAGGAAATCATTGATGAGACGTGGATCGGTCAAATTAATTTTAAATACGACCACTGACAGCGGCAGCGCTATCCAGTAAAGCGGCACAATGCGAACCACACGCTTTAGCCAGAAGCGGCTCATGTTGGACAGACGTTCAGACATCGTACAGCGTGACAATGGCGTCATGTACACCATGATAAAACCGCTGATGACAAAGAAAATATCCACGCCGGTACCGCCGAATGTCGTCCAGCCGGATACATCTCCGAACACATGCCGCACGTGATGAAAGACAACCATCATCGCGGCAATCCCGCGTAAGTACTGAATACCCTCTATCGTCGAACCTTTAGCCATGATTTCCCTGTTCGATACTGTGCGACGGCACACTACAGAATGATTGGTGCAGGCGACGCATCAGCGTAGCGAAGCCCTCGCCAAAATGAGTCATAGTCGCCTGGGCCAATTATTCATGATGCAGTCCTTGCAACTAACGCTGCTCTCACAAGTTTGCGTTTACGCACAAGCTGACGGCCAAGCTCTATCGCCGGAATTTCAATGTAGCGCGACAAGAGCGCAGAAAATATAAGTGCAAGGCCAAGACTGCCAAGAATTAATTCGGGTATAAAATAAAGGCGGTTTTGCACTTCCAGCACCTCGACGAGCAGCCACGCGCACAAAAATATCGCCACCATGTGGCTACAGTAAAATCCATACGAAATTTTCCCCAGCCACATCGCAATGCGATTGGCGAGAACCTGGTGGGAGAATCCATGAGAAAAACTGCCGGATGGACTGGTAATCGCCCACAAGGAAATTCCAAATAAAGCCACCGAGACCATCATCACCCCTTTCATTGCTGCGGTGATGGCTGCCAGGAGCACAATCGCCTCCAGTAAACGTTGCCGGGAAGCACTCCCCTCTGAGACCTGCTGATAAATCTGTGCGAGCACGCCCCCGACTGCAAATAGCCAGAGATATGACAGCAAAAATGATGATTGCGGAGACCTGCGTGACACTACGATCAAGGCGAGCACGACGAGGGCTTTAGGCAAAAAGCCAGACTTGATCCGCGCCATAAACCAGAATAGCAGCGGTGCCACGAGATAGTATTGCCATTCGAGCGTCAAACTCCAGGCTTGCCCCATAAAGGCATACGAAGAGGAGGGAAGTATTCGATCCGGGATCAACCCATGAAGAAGAAAAATATGTGCCAATAAATGTGGCATCAAATATTCTTTACTATTTTGCAGATAATTAATCCTGTCCATCAAGCGTGGGGCACTCCATGGAAATTCGGTCAAAACGCGAATCGATAAATCAAGAATCAAAACACTTGCGATCAAGCAGACCCAGTAAACCGGAAATAATCGCAGCACCCGTCGGATATAGAAATCACCTGCATTTCTCTCCTTTTGCAAATTAAGGGTAATGACAAACCCGCTTAAAACGATGAATACCCCGACCGCGAACTCACCATTGGCAAACAACATCCCCAATCCGTCATGCTTCTGCACCTGAATCGTTGCCATCGTGGTGACATGCGTGACAAACACCCAGAGTGCCATATACCCGCGCAAACCATCCAGAGCCCCGATTTTTCTGGTCTCGGTCATGGCGTCACTCCTTGGAGGATTAATAATTTGTGTCGTGCGAGCAGTGCGGATGCGTTCGCGCGCTGCAGATTTCTGAAACGGTCACATTCGGAAACAATCGCGTTACGCACTACCGTTCCGGATTGAACGAGCCAGTCGAAACGTTCGATCAAACCAACCGACGTTATCTCCTCGGTAGGCAATGCAAGCTCCGGTTGTCCGATCGACTCAAGGAAATCGAGGCATTTCGGCTGATAGCTCAGCGACAAATTAGGCACACCCTGCGCACAGGCCAGGATCGTGGCATGCAAGCGTTGCCCGACCACATAGTCGAACCCGGCCAACTGATGCATCGTCTCGTCCACCGAGGCGTTGAAAGGCAACAACTCGAATCCATCCGATGGAACCGCAGCTTTCAGCGCGCGCCCGATCTCTGCGTCAATGGCATGTAGCGCAAAGTACTGCACTTTGAATCCCTGCCGTAACGCATGACGGGTGAGCGAAATGACGGAGTCAAAAACACCTTCCCCTCCCCCCGAAACCGGATCATGGCTTCCCAGATTAATTCCGAGAACACTTGTACCTGTTTGCGCTTTCCTCGGGGCTGGCCGAATCGACAACGCCGGGTCACCGATCACCTCTACGCCATTGATCCCGTTTTCAGTCAACCAGGCGGCTGATCGAGGCCCGCGAACGCCGATATAGCGGGCGTCTCGCAGGATACTCAGCCAGCGCCCTGAATTGCCTCGATCCGAATGTTCAGGATGTCTGGACCAGTAATCAAGATCGGCAACGCCCGTGCCCCACACGACATAGCGTTCGTCTCGCGCCCGAAATTTCTCCAGCGCTGACAAATACGGATCAACGTTGATCAAGGTGCCTCCACCGAGAATGATCAATCGCTCATTTGCAAATCCGGACAGGCAACTCAATGCTGAAAAGTCGTCGTGCGGCAACAACAGCGCATCCCGGAATAATTCATCCCTGAATGCCAGATACAGCGCTTCGTCACCCACATTCCGATAGCCGAGCCAACCGATATAAGTGAGCAAAGGTTTGGCGCGCAGAAATGCGGCGCGGTAATCTTCAGTCCTGCGAAGATAGCCATAGCGATTCAACCTATCCCACTTCGATCTGAGTCCCAGCCCCATGTGGCAATCTCCCTCTTTAGTCATTCGCGCCAAACGGCCGCAATCGATCAGGCGTAGCCGGCATCAAGTACGTCTCCGCAAAAACCTGACGGTTTCATGGACAGGCGTTCTTGCAATCACTATGACCAACAGCAAATACACAATTGAAAACAGCAACCCCAAAACAAATAGCTGCGCTACCGCATTCATGCTGTAAGCACCCACCATTCCGCGCGCCAACCAGACACTCAAGTATGCAATTCCGCCACTCATCAGTCCCGGTGCAATCCAATTCACGATATCTCGCAGCCTGATGTCCAATTCCTTTGCCACCAGGCCAAAACTGAATGGAGTAACAACGAGAAGAGCAAGAACATATATATCCACTAATTTGCCCACGTTCCCGGACGGGATAAGGATGATTGCAGGCAGTACCGCGGCGAGTTTGATCAGTGTCAGCCAGAGCGTAAGATGAGGCCTGCCGATCGCTGTCAGATACGGGCCATTGACGAACTGGATGCACTGCACGCCTCCGATCAGCATCAGAGGCGTCATGATCAGTTCGCTACCCGCCCATTTCCCCCCAAACAGAATGTAAGTAATTTCCGGACTCAACGCCGCCATGGCAAAAAATACGGGCGTACCAAACAATGAGCTTGCGGATACCACGCGCTGATATGTCGCCGCCAGCCGGGTCCGATCGTATGCTATTTTCGACAGCGCGCTCAGAGAGACATCCATGACTGCACGGAACAGCAATTCCATAGCCGTCTGATACAGCTTTGCTCCTATGGTGTAGAGCCCAAGTGCCGCCGCTCCGTGCAAAGTCACAATCACGAAATCGATTGTTCTGGTCGCAAAAAAATCAATCAATCGAGTGGAAAAAATGCTCGCTCCAAACGCACCGATCGAACGAAAGGAAGCCAAATCGTACTGACGAACCGGCACCCAGCGAGGTTTACGCCACAGCCAGATTGAGCTTACGACCGTATAAACCACTGACTGCACAATCAGACTCCAGGCCCCTATCCCGGAGAATGCGCAGCTCACTCCGATTACGCCAGAAACAGCCAATGCGACGAACTGCCGGATCGCGAGCGGCATAAAGTCAAGATCGCGCTTGTACAGTGCTTCCTGAAATGCAGTCGCCGCAGCCAGAGGTGCGAACAGGCTTGCCACAATGAGATACGGGGCCAGATCAGGTACGTTAATCAGACGCTCAATCTGATGCGCGAATAATGCAATAGTGAGAGACAAAACAAGGGATGCACTTACACCTGCCAGAAACGGGAGCGTAATATCTTGCCTTGACAGCTGTGCACGCTGAATCAGCGCATCCCCGAATCCAAATTCCGCAACCAGATGCTGGAGCATCAAGACAAGCGAGACGGCCGCAGCAATTCCGAACTCAGCCGGGCTCAACAGGCGCGCAAGTATGAGGTAGAGAAGCAGGTTCAAAGCCTTGCCCCCCCAACTCTGTGCCAACGACCAACACAGCCCTTGAAATGCCTTGCCGCCTAGATTTTCCAAATGAGCCATCAAGTTATTTTCCGTTCGTTTTCCGGCATGGTTAGTCGCGGTTCAACAGACTGCCCACGATCTGGGCACCCGTACCGTGCAGTGCATCCCGAATATTCTTCACATCCTCGTAGCGAGTTTTATGCCGGTTTGCCACCAGCAGACTGCCACCCGTCATGACAGCCAGACTGGCAACTTCCGCGTGGTCGTTAAACGGCGGAGTGTCGAACAACACCACATCAAAATTCTGGCCAAGCAGCTCCATCAATTTACGCGTGCTGGAACGTCCGATAATTTCGGCCGGGTTTGGCACCAGCGTGCCGCTCGGCAGGATGGATAATCCGACCAGCGCCTCCACGGGAACAATGGCAGACAAATCCGCGCGACCCGCCAGAACATTGGACAGGCCGACATGGTTTTCCAGGCGAAAAATCTTATGCTGGCGCGGGGCGTGCATATTCGCGTCAACCAGCAGGGTGCGCTGCCCCAACTGAGAAAAAGAAACTGCCAGATTGGCTGCCACATAACTGGTTCCCACTCCGGCATTTGCACCCAGCACGCTAAGATTTTTTTGCCCGCATCCAAACCATCGGCTTATCAGCTGATTGCGCAATATCCGCAGCTTTTCAGCAGGCTGGGTATAGGGAAAATAGGCGGAAACCAATTCATCGCTGAACCCGCCTTCGCCCGGCAGCAGATAGGTGTAATCAAACTGGCTGGCAAGTGCGCGGCTGATATCTTCTTCGGTAACCAGACCGAGGCGCATTGCCGCCTCTCCGAAGCGCAATGATTCGTCCGTTTGCAGCGCCAGTACCTTGGGTACATCGGATTGCTTGAGCTTGCCGGCCTGCAACAGCAGTTTGCCGATGACATCATTGGAATTTGCCGGTAGATAGGTCTGCGTCTTACCGATAAGTTTCTCATGGGGAAAGGTCATGAATGTGCTCCCGCCTGATTCGGCAATAGCCCGGAGTGGCCAGACAATCGCCTTGCTTGCCTGGGTAGCTCAACTGATCCCAGCGTTACCAGCACCGGCACGCCAAGCGCCTGCAGCAAATCATCTTCGGACCGAACCCGGCGATCACGCATTTCAGCTAACCAAGCACTGGCTATCCCAAGCGTGGCGCCGAATACAATAGCCAATGCCACATTCAGTAACAGATTAGGGCCTGATGGCTTGAGCGGTGCAATGGCGGGGTTGAGGACACTGACGTCCGTTTGATTTGCCTGGCTTTCCATCCTGGTCTGGGTGGCGCGTTGCAATGCCTGATCGTACGCTTTCTGTATGTTCGTTACGTCCTGGGTCAGCACGGCACCCTCATCGCGCTGCTGCTTGAAAGCCATAATCTTGGCTTTTTGGGCCGCCACAGCTGCGCTTAACTCTGACTCCCGTTGCTGGGCAACACGCAGGCTGGTGTTGACACTGGTCTCGGCGTTCCGGGTTTCCTGTGCGAGTTTTTGGCGCAGGGTATCCACCTCGGCCTGAGCCCGTTGATAATCCGGGTGATTTACGCCCAGGCTATTGGAGAGCTGTACACGCTTCGCTTCGGCCTTGAGCAAATCGGATTTAATGGACTGAATGAGCGGGTTATTGATCACTTCCGCCAGCTGGTCTCCCGAACGGCGGTTACGCGACTGGCTGTCAAAAGTCTGCCCTTGGGCGGCCACCAATTGATGGGACAGGTCGGCCAGGCGCTGTGTCTCGACATCAAGGCGCTCATCCACAGCCACAATGCCTTTGCTGCGCTGGTAATCCGACAGGCGCTTCTGCGCGGTCTCCAAATGGTCCCGGATATCCTGGATCTGGCCTTCATACCACTTATTGGACTCCAGCGCCGGGCCGGTACGCATGTCCAGATTGGTCTGGATGTATGCCTGGACAAAAGCGTTGGCAATAAGCTGGGCGAACTTCGAATCATCTGCAGTATATGAAACATTGAATACGTTACTCTCGCGCGACAATTTGACGTCCAGCGTCCGGAGCAAGGCATCCGCCAGCCGGTCGCGGTCTATCTTCGCCTTGCTGTTGTGCATGAAGTGCTGACGCACGAAGGGATCCTGCGTCAGGTTGAGCTTATCCACCACTTTCAGGGCCACATTGCGGCTGCCGAGGATATCCGCCTGGGTCGCCATATAACCCGACATGGCATCAGGCTGTACCGCCGTTCCTGCCGCCGCATCTTTCCCTTTTGGATCAACCACCACGCTGGCTACTGCGGTATATTTTGAAGGCATCATGCTGGTGGCGACTATTGTCGCAATCACAGTGATACCCAGGATGGTGAGGGCAATCCATTTGCGCGCCCACAATAGCCGTAAAAAACTCATCGCGTTCATAATTCCCTCACCTGATTTATTTAAAACAGGCTTTCCTTGACGTAAACCACATCATCCGGAAGCACCGGGTCCGTCAGCGCGGCATTCAACGTGGCCACCTTGCCAGCGGGGCCGCGCCTGCGTATCTGGATGCCTTTTTGCGTGCCGCGCGGAGTAATGCCTCCACCCAGGGAGATGGCCTGCATGACATTCATGTCCTGTTCCAGACGGAACGCACCGGGATGCTGAACCTCGCCGTAGATATAGAAAACCGGCGCTCTCGGCACATAGATGGCATCGTCGGCAGACACCTGTCGATTCAGATCAGCATTGCCACCCTGAAACAGGTCGGGGATATCAATCTTGGTTTCCTGAGTCTTTCCATCCTGCTTGTGCATCAGAATCAGTGTGTCCGATCCTGCCAGGGTGACCCCGCCCGCCATGGCAAGCAGATCAGTCACCGTACTGGTGGATTCCAGCGGGTATTTGCCGGGATGGTTCACCTGACCCAGGACGGAAACCTGCATGCTGCGATATTGCTTCACCACCAGGTTTACTTGAGCATTCTTGATGTAACCGCCTTTTACCAGCGCTTGTCCGATATGATTTTGCGCAACGCTGGCAGTATCACCAGCCACGGGAACATCTCCAATCAGGGGGAAATTGATCTTACCCTGTTCGTCAATCCGGGCATCGATGTTCAGGTCCGGATGTCCATACACCGTGATATGGACAATGTCCCCGCTGCCCAGACGGTAATCATCTGCAGCAGCAGGCAAAGCCAGGGTTGTCAGAATCAGAAACAGGAGATAGAGAATTGACCGCATAACCACTTTCCCTTCTACAAAGTTAAAAACAAATCAATGCAAAAACTGGTAAATCCAGCTTTCAGCGCTTGGCACAACACTTAAAACTCGCTACGCAGGTTGATCATTGCGCTGTTATATCTGTAACTGGCTAAGGCCTGATTGGAATTGCGCACCCCATGTTCCAGTATCAAGCCGAGCTTGGTGTTTCGCAGTACGGCGTAATTCAATCCGGCCTGCAAGGTAGTCAGTTTGTCCTGCCGGGCCGGGGCCGCCGTCAAGACAAATCCCGGGTCACCCGTGTAGTCGATATTGATGTAGCTGAGCTTGGTCCGGAACGCCAGTTTCGAGGTCGCGCGCCAGTTCGCACTCAGATCGACGCCCTGATTCAGGGAATAGCTCGCAGTGTTGTCCTCCACTACACCAATATTTCGGTATAGAGCCAGTTCCAGCAGGGTCTTGTCCGTCACAGACCAATCCCCGGCCAGGCGGCCGGTGAATCCGGAAAAGTCACGCTGAGGTACGTCGGCGTAGCTGCGTTTGGTGTAATTCAACCGCCCCAATATCTTGGTCTTGCCGGAAGGCGCCCAGGTGGTAATCACGCCGTGGTCCCATTGCCGGTATCCGTTATCCACGGGCGCCGTGCCCACTATCTGACGGTTAGGGTATTTACCGTCGCTCAACTCGCTCGCCCACTCGACGAGGGTGCCCTTGGATGTCCGGTACTGCAGGCCGGCAGTGGTGGTATCCACGGTAGAGTTCAGGATTTGTCTGCTCGCCGCACTATTGGTCGATTCCGACTTGATGACTCCGGTTTTTAATTTCCAGCGGCTATCCAGTTTGACATCACCATGGAAATAGCCGGACTTCACGGTAACCAGATTACTGACGGGCTGGTTGATATTGGCAAAACTGCCCTGGGCAGATGTATTAGTAACACCCACATCTCCCGAGGCCACGCTGCCTACCAGCCAATCCCATTGCAACAGAGCGTCGCGCCCATCGTAATCCAGCACATTGTAGGTGTCGTATCGGGTCCGATTGAATTCGATATGCCCCTTGATTGCCTGCCGGCTGAGGCGCCAGTTCATGTTCATTCCCGCGCCAAGCGTGTGATAAGACTCGGCAGTATTCGTAGTCCCTAGCTGGGTCATTGCAGCCTGATCATTCTGCAATCGGAACAGGTTGCTGTCATAGTTGTACAGCCCGCGCACATAGGGCGTGAAGGTATCGCCCGAATCGGCCCGTGCCGGGGCGGCGGCCACTGCAACGACTACAAGCAAAGCAAGTTTTCCTCTCATCTTCATACCCTGCGTGTCAATTCCGTTTGTAAATATCTTCATAACGCACAATATCGTCCTCACCGAGATAGGCACCGGACTGTACTTCGATCAGATGCAATGGAATCTTGCCGGGATTTTCCAGGCGGTGTCTGCTGCCTAGCGGGATATAGGTGGACTGATTTTCACTGAGCATGATTTCGTCTTCGCCGCGCACCACTTTCGCGGTGCCCGAGACCACAATCCAGTGTTCGGCGCGGTGGTGGTGCATTTGCAGCGACAGCTTCTCCTCAGGCTTGACCATGATGCGTTTGACCTGGAAACGGTCACCGGCATCAATGCCCTCGTACCAGCCCCAGGGACGATGGACGCGGCTATGATAGAGATGCTCGCAACGCTTGCCGGTCCTGAGTTTATCCACGATCTTCTTGACGTCCTGCACCCGGCTCTTGCGCGCCACCAGTACTGCGTCCGAGGTTTCCACGATAACCAGATCATCCACGCCCAAGGCCACCACCAGACGCGATTCCGCGCGTACCAGATTGTTACCTGCACCTTCCAGCAAAACGTCACCGCGCGTTACGTTACCGGCTTCATCCTTGCTACCTACTTCCCACAGGGCATCCCAGGCGCCAATATCGTTCCAGCCGATGTCGGCAGGCACGACCGCGGCATTTTTTGTATGTTCCATCACCGCGTAATCCAGCGATTCCGAGGGACAGGCAGCGAAGGCGATTGGATCCAGGCGGATAAAGTCGAGATCCACCCTGGCTGCTGCCACGGCGGCTTCACAGGCGATGAGAATATCCGGACGAAACTTGCGCAGCTCTGCCAGAAAATCCTTGGCACGGAACAGGAACATGCCGCTGTTCCAGTAGTATTCGCCGCTATCCAGATATGACCGGGCAGTAGCCAGATCGGGCTTTTCCACAAAAGCCTGCACGCGATAGGCGCCATCTTCGTCTGCCAGAGCCTTCCCTTTATGGATATAGCCGTAGCCGGTTTCCGGCGATCGGGCGACGATGCCAAAGGTAACCAGCAAACCTTTTTCTGCCAGCCTGGTAGCCTGCAGCACCGCGCGATGAAACGCTGCCTGGTCACGAATCAAATGATCGGCGGGCAACACCAGCATCAAACCTTCAGGCTCCCTGCCGATCACCTCCAGAGCAGCAATCGCCACTGCAGGCGCGGTATTACGCCCTTCAGGTTCGAGAAAAATCGCACCGGGCTGAATCTGCAGAGCGCGCAATTGCTCAGCGATCATGAAGCGGTGTTCGTCGTTGCAGATGACCAGAGGGGAAGCAGCATCCGGCAGGCTTGCGACGCGGCTGACGGTTTCCTGAAATAGACTCTGCTCGGAGAGCAGGGGCAGCAGTTGCTTGGGCAGCGCCGCACGGGACAGCGGCCACAAGCGCGTACCGGAGCCGCCGGACAAAATAATTGGATAGAGAGCGTTGTGCATCATTTATTCCCTAAATTTTTTACTGATCCAGTCATGCTTAAAAAATTCGTTCTTTCAGCAAATCCTGCAGATAGCGGCCATAGCCGTTTTTGCTCAGCGGTTGCGCCAGTTGTTCCAGTTGTGCGGCATCGATAAAACCCTGGCGATAGGCGATTTCTTCCGGGCAGGCGATTTTCAGGCCCTGGCGTTTTTCTATGGTTTCGATGAACAGGGAAGCCTCCATTAGCGACTCATGCGTCCCGGTATCCAGCCAGGCGTGGCCACGTCCCATCACCTGCACATCCAGCTCGCCCCAAGCCAGATACTGGCAATTCACATCGGTGATTTCCAGCTCGCCCCGCGACGATGGCTTGAGCGCCCTGGCTACTTCCACCACACGGTCGTCGTAAAAATACAGACCGGTGACGGCGTAGCGGGATTTGGGTTGGGACGGTTTTTCTTCCAGACTGACCGCGTGTCCAGCGGCATCGAATTCCACCACGCCATAACGCTCGGGATCCTTCACCGGGTAAGCAAAAACGGTAGCCCCTTGCGTCTTGCCATCGGCCTGGCTCAGGCCGGCTGGCATGTCATGGCCGTAAAAAATGTTGTCGCCCAGCACCAGCGCGCTAGGCGCCCCGTCGAGAAAGGATGCACCGATGAGAAAGGCTTGGGCCAGCCCATCCGGAGAAGCCTGTACTGCGTAACGAAGATTCAATCCCCACTGGCTGCCGTCCCCCAGCAAATGTTCGAAACGCGGTGTGTCTTGTGGCGTGGAAATGAGCAGAATGTCCCGAATCCCGGACAGCATGAGCGTGGATAACGGGTAGTACACCATGGGCTTGTCATACACCGGCAGCAACTGCTTGGAGACCGCATGGGTAACCGGATAAAGCCGGGTGCCGGAACCGCCGGCAAGGATAATCCCTTTGCGCGTCATGCCATCACCCGCTCGCTATAGTTCGTTTCCATCCACTGCAGATAGTCACCACTCAGCACATTCGCCACCCAGCGCTGATTATCCAGATACCAGGCTACCGTCTTGCGCATGCCGCTCTCGAAAGTCTCTCGCGGAAACCAGCCCAGTTCCCGCTCGATCTTGCCGGCATCAATGGCGTAACGCCGATCATGGCCGGGCCGGTCTGCCACGAACGTGATGAGTTTCTCATGCGGCACCACTGGAGACCCTGCACTCAGACCGTCGAGCATGGCGCAGACGGTTTTGACTACCTGCAAATTGGTTTTCTCGCTGCATCCGCCGATGTTGTAGGTTTCCCCGATTTTCCCGCGTTCCAGCACCGCGCGAATGGCGGCACAGTGATCGGACACATAAAGCCAGTCGCGTACATTGCTGCCGTCTCCATATATCGGTAGCGGCCTGGCGTCCAGGGCGTTATGAATCACCAGCGGAATGAGTTTTTCAGGGAACTGGTAAGGCCCGTAATTATTGGAACAATTGGTGGTCAATACGGGCAGGCCATAGGTGTGATGATAGGCACGCACCAGATGGTCCGCTGCCGCCTTGGATGCCGAGTACGGACTGTTGGGTGCGTAAGCCGTGGTTTCGTTGAAAGGCGGATCAGAGGCGCCGAGTGAACCATATACCTCATCGGTGGATACATGCAGAAAACGGAAACCTGTCCTGCCGGTTTCATTCAATCCGTTCCAGTACGCGCGCACTGCTTCCAGCAGTTTGAAACTGCCCACTACGTTGGTCTGGATAAATTCCGCCGGACCATGGATGGATCGATCCACATGACTTTCCGCTGCAAAGTTAACCACCGCACGTGGCCGATGGATTCGCAGCAGTTGCCGTATCAAATCCGTATCGCCGATGTCGCCCCGGACAAATTGGTGACGTTCATCTCCCTCAAGACTGGTCAGATTGGCCAGATTGCCTGCGTAAGTCAGTTTGTCCAGATTGACCAGGGTTTCGCCGGATTGATTCAGCCATTCAAGTATAAAGTTAGTGCCGATGAAGCCAGCGCCGCCTGTGACTAATATCATTTTTTTGCCCCGTTATTACTCGATTTGCTACCCATACCAAAACCGGTTGTAGCTCCATCCGTGCAGTTCAATTAATTGCCGGCAAGCGTTTCTTGCCACCACGCAACAGACGCATACCCGTCAGCCCAAGTATCGCTACAAGCAGGGTCCAGATATCCACTTCCGGCACAGCTGAGACACTTGATTTATCCTGAATCGCCGCATCAGCCCCGGAGCTGGTAAAGCTTGGATAGGCATAGGCGGGTGTGCTATATGAAACCGCAACAACCGCAGGTTTGTGGTTCCCGTCTGCATTTGCGGTCACCACTTGCAGACTGGATGCAACGGTATCGCTCGACAGAGAGCCAGCCAAAGCGGCCAGTGACAAAGTAAAAGCTCCAATAAAATTACGTATTTTCAAACACATAACAAATCCACCTCCTTATAAAGGCATTATTTCCAGTGAAGCATTATTCAAGCCACCAGCTTGTGTGAAGACCTCTTGCCGGTATTGCCTGATCAGTACGCCTGGGTGTCTTTCAGCACCAGTTTCATGGTCTTGAAAATGATGGTCAGATCCAGCCATAACGACCAGCTTTTCAAGTAAGCAATATCGTAAATCACCCGTCCTTCCATCTTGTCGATGGTATCGGTCTCGCCCCGGTAGCCATTGATTTGCGCCCACCCGGTAATGCCGGGCTTGACCTTGTGCCGCCACATATAGCCATGAATCAGTTTGCGGTAATGTTCATTGTGGGCAACCGCGTGTGGACGCGGCCCTACAATACTCATCGTGCCCTGCAACACATTGAAAAATTGCGGCAATTCATCCAGCGAGGTTCTGCGTAAAATGGCACCAATCCGGGTCACCCGTGCATCATTTTGGGTCGCCTGTGTGACAACCTGGCTGTCCTCGCACACGCACATTGAACGGAACTTGTAGACCAGAATTTCGTCTCCATCCACCCCGTAACGGCGTTGTTTGAAAATCACCGGGCCTTTTGATGTCGCCTTTACCAACGCCGCAATAACTACCATCAGCGGCGCAATCGCACATAAAATCAGACTTGATGTCACCACGTCGAAAGCGCGTTTGTGCACCGCGTTGATGCCGGTCAGCGGCGTCTCGAATACCGAAATGACCGGAATGCCATTGACGTTATCCAGCCGCGCCTGAACCAGATCGAACATAAATACATCCGGCACGAAATAGATTGATGCAGTGGTGTCGCGGAGCGAATTGACCAGGTCAATCACGCGCGGATGATTGAGCATTGGCAACGTAATGTAGACCAGATCAATTTCATGCTTGCCAACATAAGTGGCTACGTCATCGATGCCGCCAAATACAACATTTTTAAGTGCGTCCTCGCAACGCTCTCCCGAACGATCATCGAAAAATGCTTCGACCCGGGTCATCAGGCTGCGCTGTTGATGGATTCTGTCTGCCAGCTTGTGTCCCAGTTCATTTGCGCCAACGATCACCGAGCGCCGGATACTGCCATTTCTCCGCAACATCTCAAGATACGTGCGCACCAGTGAATGGCCCATGAACAGCAGCACCGGGGTAATCAGGCTCCACAACAGCAAAACGCGGGGATTGTAGTCACCGATGATCCCGCTGAACGACCCCACTGCACCCAATATGCCCAGTACAAGGGCCCAGGCAATCAACAGATTGCGGCCATGGGTAACGATGCCAGAGCCGCGCAAGTTGGATGTTTCAAAAAACTCGAATCCGTCAAACACCTGGGATGCAACCAGAAATGCCAATATTCCCAGCAACAAGTGCAAACCATCGAATTTCTGCTGCTCTATCACGACAGCAATAATCAGAGAGAAGAAAATAACCAGCGGGTTGACCAGCCGTTTCGCCAAACTTAAAACCGGATGCTCATAGCCACCAAACATTAGGTACCCTCGCATCTGTGTTGTTGTATCAACGTTGTTGTATCAACGTTGTTGTATCAACCAGCCTGTTGACCCGGAATGAGAAAGCGTGAGGATATAGCCATGCTTTCTCGCTGTATGTGCGGTGGAGCGCATACAGCAAATTCAGAACTTGAGCGCCTGTACTCGCTCCACCTGCAAATCAGACTCATGAAATTTCTAACTTCAGTTGTCATAGCTCAATAAGCAAAAATCATGCAGCAAGCACAGGTCTCTTCACTTCGCCCATACCACGGGTAGCCCTAATTCCAGCATGCGTTAATCACTTTGCACTATTGCTTGATTTTGGCCGTCGATTTTCCCTTGTGACGGGCTTTAACGGATGGTTTGGAAGCGGCTTCCGCTTCCGTGGCTTGCTCGTGCTCGCTACCCATCTGGCTCATTCGTTCCTGGGCCCGATCCAGGCCGCTAGTTGCGCCCGGCCTTACCTGGGAATTTTGATTGGCGCCACCTTCCGTACTCATGTGATCCCCGGCTGAGCTATTGGCATTGACGCCAGCCGATCCTTCGGCTTGAACACTCGCTCCCGCAGGCGCATCCATACCAGCATTGCCGCCTGCTCCGGCGCCAACATTCGCACCCATTCCTGCGCCTCCCCCGAGGCCAGCGGCAGATGCGCTAGCGGCAAATGTAAACACGGCCGCGCTGGTAAGCAGACTACAAAAAATCTTTTTCATGACCAGGGAATTTTGATGAGTCATCATTGGATATCCTTAAGTAATTTATCTGTACGGTTGTCGAATATTTACTATTTACGCTTCCAGCAAGCTCAAGGAGCAAACTTGCCAAGACACCTAAAGCAATGCCCATGCCATTATTTTTAACTATTAATAAACAATTACTTGAGATAAATTTTTCGTCAAGTGCACGAGTTTAGTGTCGTCGATTCCAGACACCTGGAAAGCGGCAAATGCGCTTATGTCCGCTGGTCCGCAAAAATTTTGGGGAGGGAAAACAAAATGGCGCGGGGTTCGCGCAATTGATAAACCGGAAAAATCAATGAAGGGAATTTCGGAATTGACAGGAAAACAGAGGGAGCGCATCTGTCTCTTGTTGGAGACACTTAATTCATTACGTATATATTAATCCGACCAAATCAAAAGCCTAGGTAGATTTATTGATGTTGCTAAAAGACGACGCAGAGGCAGCCACGCGGAGCATGCCAAATAAGTTAACTCCAGCAGGACCTGCATCAGCGGCCGGGATGCGAGGATAAGCCCTTCATCGAATCACCCGCCATTCACTGATGCGGCGATTTGAAACTCCCCGCTCCATTGTCCCCGCCGATAATCGATGAACAGATGTTTGGGTACGAATGCCGACGATTTTTTAATCGGGAAGTCTGTCAGCGGCGTTTCGGCGCCGCCCAGGTCTCCTATGCGGCAAGCCTTGGTCATCACGGGACGAAACCGTACTTTCAGTTGCGGAGTGACGAACACAAAATTTTCCGGAAGTGAGTCTTGCCGGAAGCGGACAGCTTTACGTATCAGGCAGCTGAACAGCAGCTCCATTTCAACCAGAAGCGGTGATTTCAGCTTATTCAGGGCTTTTTCAGCGGCTTCGCTCCATTCAACCCGAACGCTTTTTCCCAGAATTTCGATCGTTGCCATCATGACATCTGCTCCTATGTGGTAGCTAAATCTGCTCGATTGCCGTTAATCGTTGCTCATCGATATGATCCATAATGATTATTCACGGTGTTTTTTTTAAAAACTTTATCGCCAAATAGGCCTCTATCAAGTGGTGCCGGATATCTCACCAATTCGTAGCCCGGCGGCAACCGTTATACTCGCGCATGAATTAAATGTTTACCGTGCATAGTCGAGACACAAAGATCAGTACTCATTGAAGGGGAATACGCAATGAAAACCAGGGCCGCAGTCGCATGGAAAGCCGGGCAACCGCTGACGATCGAGGAGGTGGAACTGGGTGGCCCACGTGCCGGTGAGGTGCTGGTGGAAATCAAGGCAACCGGTATTTGCCATACCGATTACTACACTTTGTCCGGTGCCGATCCGGAAGGCATTTTCCCGGCCATCCTCGGTCACGAGGGTGCCGGGGTGGTGGTGGACGTCGGCCCCGACGTCAAAAGCCTGAAGAGGGACGATCACGTCATTCCGCTGTACACGCCGGAATGCCGTCAGTGCAAGTTCTGCCTGTCGCAGAAGACCAATCTGTGCCAGGCCATCCGCTCCACCCAGGGCCGCGGCCTGATGCCGGATGCGACCAGCCGTTTTTCCATCGACGGCAAACCCATTTTTCACTACATGGGCACCTCCACCTTTTCCAATTACATCGTGGTGCCGGAAATCGCGCTGGCGAAGATTCGCGAAGACGCGCCGTTCGACAAAGTGTGCTATATCGGTTGCGGCGTGACCACGGGCGTAGGTGCGGTGATTTTTACCGCCAAGGTCGAAGCCGGCGCGAATGTGGTGGTGTTCGGCCTGGGCGGGATCGGGCTCAACGTCATCCAGGCAGCGCGCATGGTGGGCGCCAACAAGATCATCGGCGTCGATATCAACCCGGCACGCGAAGCGATGGCGCGCCAGTTCGGCATGACCCATTTCGTGAATCCCGTGGAAGTCGATAACGCGGTGGACCGCATCGTCGAACTGACCGACGGCGGCGCCGATTACAGCTTCGAGTGCATCGGCAACGTCACCACCATGCGCCAGGCGCTGGAGTGCTGCCACAAAGGCTGGGGGCAATCCATCATCATCGGCGTGGCCGCTGGCGGTGAGGAGATCAGCACACGCCCGTTCCAGCTGGTGACCGGACGCGTCTGGAAAGGCTCCGCGTTCGGCGGTGCGCGCGGACGCACCGACGTACCCAAAATCGTCGACTGGTACATGGACGGCAAGCTCAATATCGACGACCTGATTACCCACCGCCTGACGCTGGATCAGATCAACGACGGCTTCGACCTGATGAAGCGCGGCGAATCGATTCGTTCCGTTGTGATTTACTGAGACGCCGACCATGCTCGAATGCATCAGCGAACACGCCTGCTTCGGCGGCGTACAGGGTTTCTATCGCCACGACTCGGCTGCCATCGGCCTGCCGATGCGCTTCTCGGTGTATCAACCGCCGCAGGCCAAACATCATCCGGTGCCGGTTCTGTTCTACCTGGCGGGGCTCACCTGCACCGAGGAAACCTTCATGATCAAGGCCGGTGCGCAGCGCTTTGCCGCGCAGCACGGCATCATGCTGGTGGCACCGGATACCAGCCCGCGCAACACAGGTATTGCGGGCGCAACGGACAGCTGGGATCTGGGCGAAGGCGCCGGATTTTATCTGGATGCGACACAGGCGCCGTGGAACCGGCACTTCAACATGGACAGCTATGTCACGCAGGAACTGCGCCGCCTGATCCTCGACGCATTCCCTGCACACGCAGACAGCATCGGCGTGTGCGGCCATTCCATGGGTGGGCATGGTGCGCTGGTACTGGCGCTGCGCAATCCGGATATTTATCGCTCGGTATCAGCGTTTGCACCCGTGGCTGCACCAGCGCAGTGTCCGTGGGGACAGAAAGCCTTCACCCACTATCTCGGTTCCGATCAGACCAGCTGGCAGCAATACGATGCCACCGAACTGATGCAAACACGGACGATTCCATTCCCGCACGGCATCCTGATCGACCAGGGGCTGGGCGACAAATTCTTGCAGGAACAACTGCTGCCGAATGAATTTGAAGCGGCGTGCGCAGTTGCACAACAGCCGCTTACCTTGCGCCGACATGCCGGTTACGACCACAGCTACTACTTCATTGCCACATTTATCGAAGACCACCTCGCGTTCCACCAGCGCATACTCGGTGCATAACGCATGATCCCATGGATGGAAATCACTCGTTTTGGCGGCATCGTCGTGACCGCACCGGCAGCGGCCGCCATTACTGCCTGGCTGATGATGGGACGTGCCTGGCGGCTGGCAGCCTGGTGGTGTGTGCTGTTTATCGGCGGCATGGCACTGGTGGTGGCAACGAAAATCGCATTCATCGGCTGGGGGCTGGGTATCCAGGCGCTGGATTTTACCGGCATCAGCGGCCACGCCATGCGCGCGACTGCAGTGTATCCGGTATTGTTTTATCTAGCGCTGCTGCGCACCTCACCCTTGGTACGCAAACTGAGTGGGTTGACCGGGATGGGTGTCGCCATAGCCATCGATATATCGCGCGTGGTGATCCACGCACATTCGATTTCCGAGGCAGTGGCTGGCTTTATGCTCGGCGGATTGATCAGCGTGATTTTTCTGCGCAGTGTGGCTTCGCTCAAAGCCTTTCCCGTTAGCCGCTGGATGCTGACGGCCGGATTGCTGATCGTGGTGGCCGCATCCTATTTGAAACCGGTTCCTACCGAGCTGTGGATCGAGGATGTGGCACTTGCCCTGTCCGGACATGATCAGCCATTCACCCGCGCCAGCTGGAAACCGCGGTCCGCACACTTCCAGTCGTATTGGCCTCATCCTGAAAATGGCCTTGGCCACAGAGGGCGTCCGGCAATACGATAACGCCACCGGACATTCAGTACGGTGCAGCGTTGCCGTGGAGCAAATCGGGAACTTTCTGGCATGCCGCCTGTTCAGAAAGGGAACCCGCCTTGATTCCGCGCAGATAAGATATGCCCGGAATCAGTTGTTGATAATGATAAACCGGAGTTTAAATTTGACTTTCTTGCTGTCGTACTCCCGTATTTGTGCCCCCGCGTTTCCCGGAACGTCCGCTGTTTACCGACTGGTTTCATGGCTGGCATGCATCGCTGGTTTCCTGCTCAGTTTCCTGCCTGCTCCTGCGTCGGCGTTCGATTTTCAGGATGTCGCGCAGCGTGCGCGCCAATTGGCGGGGGAATCGTTCAAGAAACCAGATGTTGCCCTGCCGCCGGAATTGCGCAGCCTGGACTATGCGCATTATCACCAGATCCGTTACAAGCCTGAGCGGATGCTGTGGCGCGACGCCAAGCTCCCTTTCGAGGTGGATTTCTTTCCTCCGGGCTGGCACTTCGACCAGCCGGTCAAGATCAATGAAGTGACCGCCCAGGGGGTACGCGAGATTCGCTTCGATCCGAACGCCTTCGACTATGGGGGCAACAAGGTCGACCCCGGCAAATTGGGCGGTCTGGGCTTCGCCGGTTTTCGGGTGCGCTATCCGATCAATTCCGCCGTGCGCAAGGATGAAGTGCTGACATTCCTCGGCGCAAGCTATTTTCGCGCGCTCGGCAAAGGACAGCGCTACGGCCTGTCGGCACGCGGACTGGCGATCGATACTGCGCTTGGAACCGGCGAGGAGTTTCCGCGCTTCGTGGAATTCTGGGTGTTAAGGCCGCAGGCTTCGGATAAACAGCTGATTATCTACGGCCTGCTCGATTCGCCGCGCGCCGCCGGCGCCTATCGCTTCGTGCTGCATCCCGGGGTAGACACGACGATGGAGGTCACGGCGCGCCTGTATCTGCGTAGCACGGTGGGCAAGCTGGGCCTGGCACCGTTGACCAGCATGTTTTATTTTGGACAGGGACAGCATCCTGACAGCGACGATTTCCGGCCTGCGGTGCACGACTCCGACGGACTCTCGATCCATATGGGTAACGATGAATGGATCTGGCGTCCTTTAAGCAACCCCAAGCGCCTGCTGGTCACCTCATTTAGCACCACCAATCCGCTCGGTTTCGGACTGATGCAGCGCCAGCGCGACTTCGCTGATTATGAAGACCCGGTTTTGCGTTACGAACTTCGTCCCAGCGCGTGGGTTGAACCCAAAGGTCAGTGGGGTGCCGGTCGCGTCGAGCTGGTGCAGATTCCGACCCCAGACGAAACCAATGACAACATCGTTGCATACTGGGTGCCTGATAAGCTCTCTGCACCGAAGACTGCTTATGATTTCTCCTACCGGATATTGTGGCAAAAAGACCAGGAAACGCGGCCGCCAGAGTTGTGGGTGGCCCAGACACTGCATGGGCGCGGCTACACTCATGCGCCCGATGGGAGCATTTCACTGGCGATCGATTTTGACGGGCCCCATCCGGGCACCCAGTCGTCTGAATTCAAACCCGAGGCCTCGGTATCTGCCGACGCGAACGGCAAGCTTGTGGAGCAGAAACTGATCCGCAACGAAGCGACGGGAGGCTGGCGACTCTCGTTGCGCCTGCAACGGCTCGACGCGAATAAACCAGTGGAGTTGCGCGCCTCCTTGCGCAACGAGAACAAGGGGATATCCGAAACATGGAGCTACATCGTGCCACCCGATTGAAGCACAGCTTTCCCGGACGGGATATCTGCGAACACTATCTCGCCCGCCTGCCTTTGACAGAGGAGCGGCGCCATGAAATTTTATCCGAGGTAGCCGAACGGGGCGCATTAAATCCGCGCGACGCGCTGACAGGTTTACATACCGCGCTTGCCGGTTCCGATCACTACATCGATCCCGATAACCCGGCCTTCGCTTCAATTTGCAGCCGCCTTGCCATCAGCTGCGGCGATCTGCCACTCGCAGCCGAAACCATTGCCGGCCATGATGCGCAAACGCAGTTGTGCTTACCCACCAACCCGGTCATCAAGCGCAGCACGATGGCCCCCCTGCGTTGGCCTCCCCGGCCCAGTCTTCGTCTGTTCAAGTCCCGTCGCCTCAGATTCAATCATGATGGCTCCCCGGAAGGGGAATATCCAGACGATACTTCCGCCACTTCCCCTGGCGGATGGCAAACGGCCGCTACCCTGCGCCGCATGGTATTGCTGGTATTGATCATTGCCCAGGTTTACTTTGCCACCAGCGCTATGGCTACCGTGCTGCCCTATCATGGACAGCAAGCGCTGGAGATCGCCATCCTGATCCTGTTCGCGATTTTGTCCGGCTGGGTCTCGGTCGGGTTCTGGACCGCAATGATGGGCTTCGTGCTGAAACTCGCTGGCGGCGATCGCTATGCGATTTCCGCCACCACCACTACCGATGCGCCTATCAGCGAACAAGCGCGCACTGCGGTGATCATGCCGATCTGCAACGAAAACGTTGCACGCGTATTCGCCGGCCTGCGCGCGACCTACGAATCACTCGGGCGCAGCGGCGAATTGCAGCACTTCGACTTCTTTATACTCAGCGATAGCAGCAGCGCCGACAACCGCGTCGCCGAGATCAATGCCTGGCTCGCACTGTGCCGTGATGTGCAGGGCTTCGATCATGTGTTCTACCGCTGGCGCCAACACCGGGTCAAACGCAAGAGCGGTAACGTCGCCGATTTCTGCCGGCGCTGGGGTGCCAACTACCGTTACATGGTTGTGCTCGATGCCGACAGCGTGATGAGCGGCGAGTGTCTCGCCAGTCTCGTGCGTCTGATGGAAGCCAATCCCGGTGCCGGCATCATCCAGTCCGCACCGCTGGTCGCCGGACGCGATACCCTCTATGCCCGCATGCAACAATTCGCCAGTCGAGTGTATGGGCCGATCTTCGTTGCCGGACTGCATTTCTGGCAACTCGGCGAATCCCATTACTGGGGACACAATGCGATCCTCCGCGTGGCTCCCTTCATGCGCCACTGTGCGCTTGGCCGCCTGTCGGGTGACGGGCCCTTGTCGGGCGAAATCCTCTCGCACGATTTCGTGGAGGCCGCGCTAATGCGCCGTGCCGGCTGGACCGTGTGGATCGCCTATGATCTGCCCGGAAGTTACGAGGAAGTCCCGCCCAATCTGGTCGATGAACTCAAGCGCGACCGCCGCTGGTGCCAGGGCAATCTGATGAACTTTCGCCTGTTTCTGGCAAATGGCGTGCATCCAGCACATCGTGCGGTATTCATGACCGGGGTAGCAGCGTATGCGTCCGCTCCGTTGTGGTTTCTGTTCCTGCTTCTGTCCACTGCCCAGCTTGCAGTACATGCGCTGGCGGTGCCGGAATACTTCACCCATCCCTTTCAATTGTTTCCCCTATGGCCGGAATGGAATCCGCAACGCGCCATTGAGCTCTTCTCCGCAACAGCGGCGCTGCTGTTTCTGCCCAAGATACTCAGTGTCATGCTGATCTGGATTCAGGGCGCAAAACTTTTTGGCGGAGAACTGCGCCTCGGTCTGAGCATGTTGATGGAGCTGGTGTTTTCGGCTCTGCTGGCGCCTATCCGCATGCTGTTCCATACCAGTTTCGTGCTGGCACCCCTTCTGGGACGTGGCATCCAATGGAAATCGCCACCGCGTGAAAATACCGAAACCGGTTGGGGCGAAGCATTCAGTCGTCATGGGTGGCATACGCTACTGGGCTTGATCTGGGCCGGCGGCGTCTATTGGCTCAAACCCTCCTACCTGCTGTGGTTATTGCCCGTCGTAGGCGCATTGATTCTTTCCATACCGATCTCGGTACTCTCCAGTCGCGTATCCCTCGGACAACATTTGCGCAGGATGCGCTTTTTCCTGATTCCGGAGGAATTCAGTCCACCCGAAGAATTGCGCAAGACGCACGAACGCGCCGCGCAAGCTGCAACCCCGCCAGCTTTCATTGAAGCAGTTGTTGATCCGGCGGCCAATGCGCTCATGTGTGCCGTAGGCATCCCTCGTTTCCGGCAATTGCGCGCGGCAGACAGCCGCACCAAACTGGTGAACAAAGCGCTTCGAGACGGTCCGGACGCGCTCGACCCGGGTCGCAAGATGCACTTGCTCAATGACCCCATCGCCCTTACGCGCCTGCACTTCGAAGTCTGGGCTTCGGCAGAAGCACATCCCGCATGGCGCAAGATACTCACACCCACCACAGGCTGCCTATCATGCATCGACGCGATTTCCTGAAAGCCGGCGCTGCCCTCAGCCTTGCTGCATTCCCGCTGTGGAGCCGCGACGCCGCAGCGCGCACCATGCTGAAAACCCTGGGCGAACGCCAGCGTTTCGATTATGCCGCGCTCAAGGGACAAGCCCGTACGCTGGCCGGCAGCGCCTATCGCCCCCCGAGCGAGGCACTTCCCGAGAGCGTGCAGAAGCTCGACTGGGATCAGTTCCAGGCGATCCGTTACCGCGCCGATCATGCCTTGTGGGCGAAGGAGCGGTTGCGCTTCCAAATCCGTTTTTTTCATCTGGGCCTGTTTTTCAAGACGCCGGTGCGCATGTACGAGGTGAAGGACGGCCAGTCGCAGGAAATCGCCTACGACCCGGCCATGTTCGATTACGGCAAGAGCGGGTTGCAGGGGACGCATTTGCCAAAAAACCTTGGCTTCGCCGGTTTCCAGCTGTTCTACCACACCGACGATAAACGCGACATCGCCGCCTTCCTGGGTGCGAGCTATTTCCGCGCAGTCGGTGCAGAGATGCAGTATGGTCAGTCGGCGCGCGGCCTGGCCATCGACAGCGGCATGGCGCGCAGCGAGGAGTTCCCGCGCTTCACTGCCTTCTGGTTCGAACAGCCCGATCCCGCATCGGGCATGCTCACAGTCTACGCGCTGATGGATTCTCCCAGCATTGCCGGCGCCTATCGTTTCGTCATACATCCGGCGGCGCTGCTGGTCATGGATGTCGACGCCGCGCTTTATCCGCGCAAGCCGATTGAGCGGCTGGGTGTGGCACCGCTGACCAGCATGTTCCTCTATGGCGAGAACGATCATCGCATCGACAACGACTGGCGACCGGAGATCCACGATTCGGACGGCCTGGCGATATGGAGCGGAAATGGCGAATGGATCTGGCGGCCGCTGACCAATCCGGCGAACCTGCGCTTCAATGCCTACGCTGACGAAAACCCGCGCGGCTTCGGCCTGCTCCAGCGCGACCGCAATTTCGACCATTACCAGGACGATGGCGCTTTCTATGAGCGCCGTCCCGGCCTCTGGGTCGAGCCACGCTCGAACTGGGGCAAAGGGTCGATCCAGCTGATCGAATTACCGGCGGCCGACGAGACCTCGGACAACATCGTCGCCTTCTGGAACCCGGCTAAAAAACCGCAACCCGGCGAGGAACTGCTGTTCGCTTATCGTCTCTACTGGGGCAAGAAGCCGCCAGTGGCCGCGCCGCTCGCGCGGGTGGCTGCCACCCGTACCGGCCAGGGCGGCGTCGTGGGGCAGAAGCGCAAATATTTTTCCTGGCGTTTCGTGGTCGATTTCGCCGGCGGCGACCTCGGCATGCTGGGCAAGGAGACGGTAATCGAGCCAGTGATCACCGCCTCGCGCGGCAAAGTCGAGCTCACCTCGGTGCGTCCCCTCGAGTCAATACACGGAGTGCGTGCCATGTTCGATCTGAAACCCACCGACACGGCAACCACACCAATCAATCTGCGCCTGTATTTGCGCGCCGACGGCGAGCCTTTGACCGAGACCTGGCTATACCAGTGGACGCCACCGCAGATACAGCCACCTTTGTGATTTACGAGATGCACCAATCCGCTTGCAAGGTGGAAAGGCGATAATTATTCAGGTGCATTCAGACTGGGAGGCTGTCCTGCGATTTTCGCTGTAACGTCAAAACCCCGTCATGAAACAGCAGCGTCGCCAGGCGCTGCCCGTGGCGCTCCTCCACCGTGATGCGCGAGATTGCGGCACTCCCCGCCTGAATGCGGTAGGCGTTGTGTGCGGGCATGCCCAGCACATTGGCCAACAACATGCGGATCACGCCGGCATGACACACCACCAGCAGATGCTCGCCGGAATGCGCGTCGAGCATGGCTTGCCAGCCGGCGGTGACACGGGCATGAAAATCCGCCAGCAGCTCCGCGCCTGCCGGGCGCTGTGCTACCGGGTCGCGTCTGAAGTCGAACAGCAAGTCGGGATGGTGCGCGGTGAGTTGTGCAGAGGTCTGGCCTTCCCAGACACCGAAGCTTACTTCCTTGAAACGCGCTTCCACGCTGACGGTGATACCGCGCTTTTGCGCCAGTGCATCGGCAAACGCCTGGCAGCGGCTGAGCGGCGAGGTGACGATGCGCTGCCACTGGGCATAATCACCCACGGCATTCCACATCTGCGCCCAGCCTTTTTCCGACAGCGGGTCGTCGGTCTGGCCGCGGTATTTGCGTCCGCCCACGGGCTCGCCGTGACGGATCAGGTCGATGGTGGTCAGCATGTCGGCTCCTGAAACAAAGCGCGATTATAGCGGCTCAATCGCGTTAAAATGACGCCATCAATCCGGGGGAGAATAAGCATGCAGCAAACCAGACAGCGACGCGTATGGCCATGGGTCGCGGGGCTAGTCATCGTGCCGCTGGCGTTATTTTCCGCCTATACCTGGGTGGTGCTGAACTGGTCGTATTCGTCCGGAGAACGTGCGGGTTATGTGCAGAAATTTTCCAAAAAAGGCTGGCTGTGCAAAACCTGGGAAGGAGAGCTGGCGATGGTCAACATGCCGGGAACGCTGAGCGAAAAATTCTACTTCACGGTGCCTGACGATGCCGTGGCGGAAAAAATCAACAAGAGCCTGGGCAAGCGCGTGAGCCTGACTTATGACCAGCATGTCGGCGTGCCGTCCACCTGCTTCGCCGAGACCGAGTATTTCGTCAAAGATGTTCGCATCGTCGAGTAAGCGTCAATTCATCAAACATCCGGGTTAAAGGTAAACTGCGGGCATGGTCAAAATCGCTCCCCGCCCCTACCCCGAATCCGTCGCCCATACGCTTGCCGCCGCCGGCCTGCACCCGGTACTCGCGCGCATTTATGCGGCACGCGGCATCGTCCAGGCGGCGCAACTGGAAACCCAGCTCGCCGGGCTGATTCCCTTCGATTCGCTCAAGAACATCCACGCTGCAGCGCAGCGTCTGGCAGATGCCATCGCCCGCCGGGAACGCATCCTGGTGGTGGCGGACTATGACGCCGACGGCGCCACGGCCTGCGCGGTGGCCCTGCGCGGCCTGGCGTTGCTGGGCGGCAGCGCGGATTATCTGGTGCCGAACCGGTTTGAGTACGGTTATGGCCTCACCCCGGAGATCGTGCGCCTGGCCGCCGAACGCCATCCCGATCTGATCGTTACCGTGGACAACGGCATCGCCAGCGTGGCCGGCGTGGCCGAGGCAAAACGGCTGGGCATCGAAGTACTGGTCACCGACCACCACCTGCCCGGCGATGAATTGCCCGAAGCGCTGATCGTCAACCCCAACCAGCCGGGTTGCCCCTTCCCCAGCAAGAACCTGGCGGGCGTGGGGGTGATGTTTTACGTGTTGCTGGCGTTACGTGCCGAATTGCGCGTGCGCGGCATGTTTACCGCAGACACCGCACCCAATCTGGCGCAACTGCTCGACATCGTGGCACTGGGCACGGTGGCCGACGTGGTACGGCTGGACGCCAACAACCGCATCCTGGTGGAGCAGGGTCTGCGCCGCATGCGGGCGGGACGGGCGTGCGCCGGCATCCGCGCGCTGTTTCAAGCCGCCGGACGCGACCCGGCGCGGGCGTCGGCGTTCGATCTCGGTTTCATGGTCGGGCCACGCCTGAATGCCGCCGGGCGCCTGGAGGACATGTCGCTGGGCATCGCCTGCCTGCTCACCGATGACGACGCTGCGGCGCTCGCCATCGCCCAGCGCCTGCATGCACTCAACGCCGAGCGCCGCAGCATCGAGGCCGACATGCAGGAAACCGCGCTGGCCTCGCTCGACGCCATCGAAACCAGCGACAGCTACAGCCTGGCGCTGTTCGACCCGGACTGGCATCAGGGCGTGATCGGCATCCTCGCCTCGCGCCTCAAGGAAAAATTCCACCGCCCTGCCGTGTGCTTTGCGCGCGGCAACGACGGCGAGATCAAAGGCTCCGGCCGCTCGATTGGCGCGCTGCATTTGCGCGATGCGCTGGATATCGTGTCCAAACGCGCACCTGACCTGATCCTCAAATTCGGCGGCCATGCCGCGGCGGCCGGGCTGTCCATCCGCGAAGCCGATTTCGCGCGTTTTGCCGCGCTGTTCGAGGAAACCGTGCAGGGGCTGCTGTCGCCCGGTGATCTGTCCAAGGTGATCGAAACCGACGGCGAACTGCCGCTGGAAACCTTGAATCTCGAGCTCGCGCAGGCACTGGATGGCCAGGTGTGGGGGCAAGGTTTCCCCGCGCCCAGCTTCAGCGGCGTGTTCCGCGTCGCACAGCAGCGCGTGGTGGGGGAAAAACATCTGAAATTGCGCCTGCAAATGGCCGGGCAGCAGTTCGAAAGCATCCTGTTTTTCCGCGATCAGCCGCTGCCCGAGCGCATCCATGCCGTATACCGGCCCGAAATGAACATCTACAACGGCTCGGCCAGCCTACAATTGAAGCTGGAACACTGGGCTGAGGAGACCTGAATCAACACCGACCTGATTACTGACGGCGGTCTGCAACACTTGCCTGCCTTCGCCATCAGCCTGGCCATCGGCATGCTGATCGGTCTGGAGCGCGAGCGCACGCCCACGGCCAAGGCCGGGCTGCGCACCTTCACCCTGGTGGCGCTGTTCGGCACGCTGGCGGCTTTATTGTCGGAGCAAACCGACACTGCCTGGGTGCTGGCCGGCGGCCTGCTGGTGGTGGGCGGCATGATGGTGGCCGCCTACGCGCGCGCGCCGGATCTGGGGGACGACCCCGGCACCACCACGGTGGCGGCCATCGTCCTGTGTTACGGGCTGGGCGCGATCGTGTGGTACGGCTACCACCAGCTCGCGGTGATGCTCGCCATCGTCTCCACCGTGCTGCTCTACTTCAAGACCGAACTGCACGGCATCACGCGCAGCCTGACGCGTCGCGACCTGATTTCCTTCCTGCAGTTCGCGGTGTTGTCGCTGGTGATCCTGCCGCTGCTGCCGAACCAGGATTACGGCCCTTACCGCGCGCTCAACCCGTATCAAATATGGTGGATGGTGGTGCTGATTTCCGGCGTCAGCCTGGCCGGCTACGCCGCACTGCGCATCGCCGGGCAGCGCTACGGCGCACCCCTGATGGGGCTGCTCGGCGGTCTGGTATCGAGCACCGCCACCACGCTGGTGTTCGCCCGCCACGCGCGTGCCAATGCAGCGCTGATCCCGGTCGCCGTGGTGGTGATCCTGCTCACCAATCTGGTGGTGCTGGTGCGACTGGGGGTTATTGCCGCGGTGGTGTCGCCGCATCTGCTGCCGGCGCTGCTGCCGGTACTCGGCAGTGGGTTGATCGTGGGCCTGCTGGGCACGGTGCTGTTGTGGCGTGGTTTGCGCGGAGATGACGAACTGCCTGATCTGGAACTCAACAACCCCACCGAGATACGCACCGCGCTCGGCTTCGGCCTACTCTACGCAGTTGTGCTGTTCGCCGCCGCGTGGCTTTCCGACTACGCCGGCAGCCAGGGCCTGTACGCCGTGGCGCTGGCATCGGGCCTCACCGATGTGGACCCGATCACCTTGTCCAGCCTGCACCTGTTCGAACTGGGCAAGCTGGCGCAGAACCAGGTGGTAACGGCGGTGACGCTGGCCTTCATCGCCAATATGGCATTCAAATTCGGCCTGATACTGTTCATTGGCGGCAAGTTTCTGGCGCGCAAAACCGCCGTGGGCATGCTTGTCATCGTGCTCGGCGTCGCTGCCGGGTGGCTGGCTTTGCAGGCCGGATAAAGCCGAGATCATACGTGACTGCACCGCCAAACTACACCTGGTCTTATGTGCTCGGCATCGCCCGCGAACACAAACGCGCGCTGCTGCTCGCCCATCTGGTCGCGCTGTTTGCGGCTGCGGCAAGCGTGCCGATTCCGCTGTTGCTGCCCTTGCTGGTGGATCAGGTCTTGCTGCACAAACCGGGCGCGCTGACCCATTTTATCGACCAGCGCTTTCCCGTTGCCTGGCATGGACCGCTGCTGTATATCGGCGCAGTGCTCGTCGCCACGCTGGTGTTGCGGCTGAGCGCGATGCTGGCAGGCGTATGGCAGAGCCGCGAGTTTACCCTGATCGCCAAGGACGTGACCTACCGCCTGCGCCGCCAGATGCTGGCGCGGCTGTCGCGCATCGCCCTGTCCGAATACGAAACCCTGGGCAGCGGCACGGTGGCTTCGCATTTTGTCACCGACCTGAACGCGGTGGACGATTTCATTGGCGCCACCGTGGCCAAGTTCGTGGTGGCCACGCTCTCGCTGGTCGGCATGACGGCGGTGCTGTTGTGGATGAACTGGCAACTGGCGCTGTTCATTCTGCTGCTCAATCCGCTGGTAATCTACTTCACCATGGTGCTGGGCAAGAAGGTAAAAGACCTCAAGCGAGCCGAGAACAGTGCGTTCGAACTGTTCCAGCAAGCGCTCACCGAAACCCTGGACGCGATCCAGCAGATCCGCGCCCTCAACCGCGAACGCCACTACCTGGCCAGGGTCATGGCGCGGGCGCAGGACATCCGTACCCATGCCGCCGCGTTCTCGTGGAAAAGCGACGCGGCGAGCCGGGCGTCGTTTCTGGTGTTCCTGTTCGGCTTCGATATTTTTCGCGGCGTCAGCATGCTGATGGTGGTGTACTCCAACCTGAGCATCGGCGAGATGATGGCGGTGTTCGGCTACCTGTGGTTCATGATGGGTCCGGTGCAGGACATCCTCGGCATCCAGTATGCGTGGTTCGGCGCCAGGGCCGCGCTGGCGCGCATCAACCACCTGCTCGCCCTGAAGGATGAGCCGCAATATCCGCACCTCGCCAACCCATTCGCCGGCAAGCACACAGTCGGCGTGGAAGTGCGTGACGTGCACTTTCGTTATGCTGAAAACCCGGTACTGAACGGCGTCAGCCTCGCCATCCATGCGGGCGAAAAAGTCGCGCTGGTGGGCGCTTCCGGCGGCGGCAAATCCACGCTGGTGCAGATCATCCTCGGCCTGTACCAGCCGCAGTCCGGCGGCGTATCATTCGACGGCGTGCCCACCACCGAAATCGGCCTCGACGTGGTGCGCGAGAATGTCGCCAGCGTGCTGCAACATCCGGCGCTGTTCAACGACAGCGTGCGCATGAACCTGACCCTGGGCCGCGACATGGATGAAGCGGCGCTGTGGCGAGCGCTGGCAGTAGCGCAACTGGCCGACACCGTGCAGGCCATGCCCAACGGGCTGGATACCATTGTCGGCCGCCAGGGCGTGCGCCTGTCCGGCGGACAACGCCAGCGCCTGGCCATCGCGCGCATGATCCTTGCCGACCCCAAGGTCGTGATTCTCGACGAGGCCACCTCCGCGCTGGACGCGGCTACCGAAGCCCGGCTGCACGCGGCGTTGCATGATTTCCTGAAAGACCGCACCACCCTCATCATTGCCCACCGCCTGTCCGCAGTGAAACAGGCCGACCGCGTTTACGTGTTCGACGGCGGCCAGATCATCGAGGAAGGTGCGCACACCGAGCTGATACGCGGCGACGGGCTCTACGCCAAACTCTACGGCACACTGCAACACTGACGCGCACCGTCCGCGTTTGCCAATGCCGAGTGCCGGCCAAGCTATCGCCGGTAGCCGGAATGAAGTATATTTAAATTCAAAGTCTTGGAAAGACTCCGTAGGAATGTTTTTATTGTCTGAATTTCTTGCCCGGGGGAGAAATATGAGAGGAAAACACATCACCATCTGCCTCCCCATGCTGTTCTCTGAGTGGACGGAACGCAACGGGGCATGACACGATGACATCCCCACCTCTGCGCATCGCGCTGTTTTACTTGCTGCTCTCGGCCTTATCGATAGTTTTGTCGGACCGTCTCCTGCAACAACTGGTTATCGACCCCCACCTCGCCGCGCGGCTGGAAATCCTGGGGGAATTTACTTTCGTTCTGGTCAGCGCCCTGGTACTTTTCCTGCTGCTACGCCGTGAGCATGCTGCTGCCCAGCACGCTATCAACACCCTGCGCGAGCGCGAAAGAAATTTCCGCATGCTCACCGAAACCATCGCTACCGCCATCTTCCTTCATCGCGGCGGACGCTTGTGTTTCGTCAACCCCAAGGCGATCGCCTACAGCGGTTATACTCGCGAAGAACTGCTGACCATGGAGTTGTGGCAACTGGTGTCCCCCGAGTATCAGGAAATGGTCAAGGAGCGTTCCCTGGCGCGCCTGACAGGTGCTGGCGGCCCCGCCCGCTACGAACTCAAAATCATCACCAAACAGAGGGAAGCGCGCTGGCTGGAGGTCACCGCCGATTCCATCGAATTCGAAGGTGCGCCGGTCGGTCTCGCTACCGCTTACGACATCACCGAGCGCAAGCGGGCGGAGCAGGATATCCGTACCCTCAACGACGATCTGGAGCGCCGCGTCATCGAACGAACTGCAGAACTCGAAGCGGCCAATGCCCAGTTGCGATTTTCACAAGAAAGCATCCGCGAATTAAATATGGAACTGCAGCAACGGGCGGAAGAACTGCAAGCATCCATCGATGAGATGGAGGCCTTCAGCTACTCGGTCTCCCATGATCTGCGCGCCCCATTGCGCGCCATCCAGGGCTTCACTCAGGCGCTGCAGGAAGACTATGCAGCACAGCTCGACCCGGCAGGCCAGGATTTCGCGCAGCGCATTGTCGCCGCAGCCAATCGTATGGACATACTGATCCAGGATTTGCTCGCCTACAGCCAGCTGAGCCGCAGTGAGCTCAGCCCGAAGCCGGTCAACCTGTCAAAAACCGTGGCCGAGGCCACATCCCAGCTACAGGCCCAGATCTCCGAACATCAAGCCATCATTTCAGTCATTGAACCGCTGCCGGATGTATTCGGACATCGCCCGACCCTGGTACAGGTAATCACCAACCTGTTATCCAACGCCATCAAATTCGTCGCACCCGGGGTGACGCCCAAAGTGCGGATATGGGCTGAATCGTATGGGAACAAGGTGCGCTTGTGGGTGGAAGACAATGGCATCGGCATCCCCGCCGAACACAAAGAGCGCATTTTCCGCGTCTTCGAGCGTTTGCACGGTATAGAAACTTACCCCGGCACCGGCATCGGACTCGCCATTGTGCGGAAGGGGATGGAGCGTATGGGCGGCAGCGCGGATGTGGTATCGCAAGATGGCAAAGGCAGCCGATTCTGGGTGGAGTTGCCGCAAACAAGGGGGGGATGATGAATGTAACGCTGTCAACGCTATTGCTGGTGGAAGACGACCCCAACGACGTAATGCTGTTCCGTCGCGCCAAGGACAAGTCGAATCTGGCCAATCCGCTGCAGGTGGTGGATGACGGCGAAGCAGCGCTTGCCTACCTGTCCGGACAGGGCATTTACGCCGACCGCAGCCTCTACCCGTTCCCCGCATTGATGCTGCTGGATCTGAAACTGCCGCGCAAGTCCGGCCTCGAAGTGCTGGAGTGGCTGCGTCAGCACCCGGGCATCCACCGCTTGCCGGTGGTGGTCTTGACCTCTTCCAAGGAAAGCGTGGACGTGGGGCGTGCCTACGACTTGGGCGCCAATTCCTACCTGGTCAAGCCAGTGGCGTTCGATATTTTGCTGGAAATGGTCAAAGCCCTGGGGCTGTATTGGTTCATTCTCAATGAAAAGCCGGATATTCACCTGTCCCAGGGTGAATAACATGGATACGAAAAGAACCAAACAAGTCACACTGAAATGCCTGCTGGTCGATGATAACCCGGATGACCGTGCGCTGGCCACGCGCGCGCTGCAGCTTGAATTTCCCCAGATGCAGGCCGAGTTTGTCACCGACATGGATGAATTCATGCAACGCATTGAGATGGGTGATCTCGACCTCGTCATTACCGACCACCATTTGCGCTGGAGCGACGGGCTAACCATTCTGCGCATGGTCAAGGCAGCGCTGCCGGAATGCCCGGTGATCATGTTCACCGGCACCGGCAGCGAAGAAATCGCCGTAGAAGCGATGCAGGCGGGGCTGGATGACTATGTACTCAAAACCCCGCGCCACTATGCCCTGCTGCCCACCCGCGTACGTTCGATATTGGCGCGGGCCGAACAGCAACAGCTTCTACAAGCAGCGCAAAATGCGCTGCGCGAGAGCGAATCCCGGCTGCGCGCCATCATCGACACCGAACCCGAGTGCGTCAAAATCATGGGCGCAGATGGCCGGCTGCAGTTCATGAATGCCTCCGGGTTGATGATGCTCGAAGCCGACTCGGCCGAGCAAGTTCTGGGGAAAAAGCTGATCGATATGCTGGTGCCCGAGTATCGCCAATCTTTTCAGGATTTAGCCCGTAGCGTGCTGGCGGGTAACAAAGGCACGCTTGAATTCGAAATCATCGGTTTCAAAGGCCATTGCCGCTGGCTGGAAACGCATGCAGTCCCACTGGTCAGTGAAAGTGATGGCAGCACATCGCTGCTGTCCATCACGCGCGACATTACCGAGCGCAAACTGGCCGAGAGTGGCCGCGCGCAACTGGCCGCCATCATTGATTCCGCCATCGATTTTATCGGCATTTTCAGCGAGGACGGCAATGTTACCTTTGTGAACCAGGCCGGGCGCAACATGCTGGGCATCCCCCTGGACGAAGACCTCTCCACCACGCGCATGCAGGCCTATCTGCCAGCATGGGCGGAGGAGAGCATGACCGGTCACGACATCCCAACCGCCATGCGTGACAGCGTGTGGAGCGGCGAGAGCGCGTTGCTCTGCCGCAATGGGGAAGAAATTCCGGTATCGGCAGTCATCGTTGCACACAAGCACCCGGATGGCAGTGCGGACTTCTTTTCTACCATCATGCGTGATATTTCGGAGCGCAAGCACCACGAGGCGCAACTGCTGCACCTCGCCACTCACGATAATCTGACCGGGCTGCCAAACCGCGCCCTCTACACCGACCGTCTGGAAGTGGCGATCCTCGAAGCCCAGCGCCGCGAGCGTCTGGTGGCTGTGATGTATCTCAACCTCGACCGTTTCAAAACCATCAACGATACCCTCGGCCACGAGGTGGGCAATGCCCTGCTGCAGGCGGTCGCCGAACGCCTGGAACAAAAGATACGCGGCGATGACACCCTGGCCCGCCCAGGCGGGGATGAATTCGCGCTGGTGTTCACCGACATTGCGCAGCTGGATGACGTGAGCGAACTGACGCAAAAAATTCTGCACAGCTTCAAGGCGCCATTCCGTATCGATGGGCATGAATTATTCCTTACCGCCAGCATCGGCATCGCGGTCTACCCGCATGACGACCTCACCCCGGACGGTCTGCTGAAAAATGCCGCCATCGCATTGAACCGCAGCAAGGACATGGGTGGCGACGCCTACCAGTTTTACACCGCCGAGATGAATGCCAAGGCAATGCAACACCTGATTCTGGACAACGCGTTGCACCACGCACTGGAGCGTGAGGAATTGCAATTGTATTATCAGCCGCAAGTGGACCTCCTCACCGGCCAGGTATGCGGGATGGAAGCCCTGCTACGCTGGCAGCATCCGGAACTGGGGATGATTTCTCCCGCCGAATTCATCCCCCTAGCTGAAAAAACCGGATTGATCGTTCCCATCGGCGAGTGGATATTGCGCACCGCCTGCACCCAGAGCAAGGCGTGGCAGACAGCAGGACTGCCTGCCCTGCCCATCGCAGTCAACCTGTCAGGACGCCAGTTCGCGCAGAAAAATCTGGCGCACACCATTACCCAGATACTGACGCAAACTGGCCTGGCGCCCGACCTGCTGGAGCTGGAAATCACCGAAAGCACGCTGATTCATGACATCCAGGCGTCCATCGCCATGCTCCATGAATTAAATGCCTTGGGCATCGCCATTTCCATCGACGACTTCGGCACCGGCTATTCCTCATTAAGTTATCTGAAGCGCTTTCCAATTAACGCCATCAAGATCGACCAGTCGTTCGTGCGCGACATCTACACCGATCCGAACGACGCGGCAATTGTGAGCGCCATTATCGCCATGGCGCGCAGCCTGGGCATGAAAACCATCGCCGAAGGCGTGGAAACCAACGAACAGCTGACGTTCCTGCAGTCGCGCCAGTGCGATCTGATGCAGGGCTATTATTTCAGCAAGCCGGTCACCTCTGAAGTGATTACCCAAATGCTGGGTGAGGCCTGGAGTTTAACTTTTGCGGTCAATCCTTGGGATAGGTACCTGGCCAGAGCCGCTGCAGATAGCGTTTATCCTGGAAAAAGAAGTTAGCCTCGGGGAAACACAGAGAAGGCAAACGGCAAAAATAAAAAGTCAAACCGTGCATCCTCCGGTTCTTGATTTTTGCCTTTCCATTTTTGCCTTTTTCTTACCCAATCCAGCGCCGCAGCGCCCATTTCCGCGCTTCTTCCAGCACCAGCATCCCCGCCGCAAAAGGCAGCACGAACAGCCACACCTCCCAACCGATGGGAGCGGTGCCGAAGATGCGGTTGCCGAGTGCCGTGTAGTCAATGGCCAGGATGAGCAAAATCTCTGCCGCGATGCCGATCAGGATGAGGCGGTTGCCGCGCAGTCCGGTGGTGAGCACAGAGCGCTGCGGACTGCGGCACAGAAACACGTTGACCATCTGCGCCGCGATAATGGCAGACAGCGTGGCGGCGGTGGCGGCGCGGTAGCGCGGGTCGGCATGGCCGAGCATTTCGCCGTAATGCCAGCCGCTTCCCTTCAGCACGAAGAAGAACGCAGCCATGGCGGCCGCCGCTTCCAGCACGCCCAGGAACAGATAGGCGCGCGCCAGCAGCGGCCAGGTGATGAGGCGTTCGCGGCGCGGGCGCGGCGGCCGCTTCATCACGCCGGGGTCAGGCTTTTCCGCACCCAGGCCGAGGGCCGGCAGCATGTCGGTGCCCAGGTCCACCGCCAGAATCTGGATGATGGTCAGCGGCAAGGGAATCCTGAGCAGCACGAAGGCCAGATAGGGCACCAGTTCGGGGATATTGGAAGTAAGGATGTAGGTGAGGAATTTGCGGATATTGTCGAATACCGCGCGCCCCTCCTCCACGGCGGCGACGATGCTGGCGAAATTGTCGTCGAGCAGGATGATGTCGGCGGCTTCCTTGGCCACGTCGGTACCGCTCAGGCCCATGGCGATGCCGATGTCGGCGTGTTTCAGCGCAGGGGCGTCGTTGACGCCGTCGCCGGTGACCGCGACGATGTGCCGCTTTCTTTTGAGCGCGGTGACGATGCGCAGTTTCTGGTCGGCGCCCACCCGGGCAAACAGGATTTCCGGCGCGTCCAGTGCGAGCTGAAGCTGTGTATTGGACATGCGCGCAAGCTGCTCACCGTTCACCACCACAGCCTGATCGGTGCGGATCAGGCCGACCTCGCGCCCGATGGCGAGCGCGGTGCGCGGGTGGTCGCCGGTAACCATGATGACGCGGATGCCCGCGTCGAAGCATTTCTGCACCGCGCCGGCCACTTCCGGGCGGGGCGGGTCGGCCAGTCCCACCAGGGCGGTGAGCACCATGTCGCGTTCCAGGTTTTCGCGCTGGTAGCCTGGCGCCACCTCCTGGTGGGCAAAAGCAAGCACCCGCAGCCCCTGCTCTGTCATGTCCTCCTGAGCGCGCTGGAACAGCGCCAGCAATTCCGGCGTGAGCGGGCATAACGCTCCCCCCGTCGCCACCTGGCTACACAGGGGCAACACGGTTTCCGGCGCGCCTTTGGTGTACAGCACCAGACCGTCTTGCATACGCTGCAGGATTGAGAGGCGCTTGCGATCGGTGTCGAACGGCAGTTCATCCACCCTGGGCAGCGCCCGGAAATCCGGCACCGCTGCCTGCGCCATGCGCACCAGCGCGATCTCCATCGGGTCGCCCAGCCACGCGTCCGCACCGGTAGCCTTGAGGTCATGGCACAGCAGCGCGGTTTCGAGCAGACGCCGGTAGTCGCGCCGCAACCCGGCGCTGGCCGCAAACGCCTGCGGCGTCGCGTATTCGCCGCCCAGAAACAGCGACTTCACTTGCATGCGGTTGCTGGTAAGGGTGCCGGTCTTGTCGGTAAGGATGACGCTGGCGGCACCCAGGGTTTCCACCGCCGGCAGGTGACGCACCAGGGCATTGCACCGGGCCATGCGCTGGGTGGCCATGGCCAGCGACAGGGTCACGGTGGGGAGCAGCCCTTCCGGCACGTTGGCGACGATGATGCCGATGGCAAACAGGAAATTCTCCCAAAAGCCCAGCCCCAGCGTCTGTCCGATGAAGAAAAATATCACCCCCAGCCCCGTCGCCAGCAGCGCCACCAAGCGCGACAGGCGCGCGATCTCGCGCTGCAATGGCGACATGGGCGCGCGCGCCACCTGGGTGAGGTGGGCGATTTTGCCGAATTCGGTATGGTCGCCGGTGGCAAACACCACCGCGCGCGCCTCCCCCGCCACCATCGAAGTGCCTGCCAGCAGCACGTTGCGGCTGTGCAACACTTCGTCCACCAGCGAAGGCTGGGCGTCACGCCCCTGCGGCATGGATTCGCCGGTGATGGTGGCGGTGTTGACGCGCACGCCGAAGGCTTCGATCAGCCGGCAGTCGGCGGGAATGTCGTCGCCCTCTCCCAGCAGCACAATATCCCCCGGCACCAGTTCGGCGGCGACGATCTCCTCCACCTGCCCGGCGCGCATCGCCCGCGCCTTGGGCGGCAACAGCTTCTCCAGCGCAGCCAGCGCGCGTTCGGCGCGGTATTCCTGCCAGAAGGAAAACAGCCCGTTGACCAGGATCACGCCGAGAATGGCGAAGCCGAGGGTGCCCATGCCCTTGCCCGGATCAGCCAGATCCGCCACAAAAGCCAGCCCCGCCGCCACCCACAGGATGACCGCGAACAGATGGGTGAATTCCCGCAGCAAGCGCAGCGGCAGCGGCACGCCGGCCACCTTTTCCACCCGGTTCGGCCCGAATTCCGCGAACCGTCGCACTACCTCAGCCGCGGATAATCCATCGGCAGAGGTATTAAGGCTGGCAAGCGCCGCTTGCGCTTCCAGGTGATGGATTTTCACGCCACCAGCTCCTTCAGCTCGAGGGCGTTACGCACCGCGTAGGCAGCCTCGTCGTTGTCGAAATAAATGTAAACGTGGTCCACGTCCAGGCGCCGCATCTGCGCCACCCACTGCTTGAGCGCAGCGCTACTGTAGCGACCGCAATAAGGCGCGTCCGGTCCGTGCAAGCGCAGGTAGGCGAAGTCGGCGGTGGCGAGCAGCGGCGAGGTGTAGCCGCCCAGGCTGTAGATGCACAACGCCGCGTTGCGGGCACGCAGCAGCGCGTAGATTTCCGGCCGCAGCCAGTCCGGGTCGCGCAGTTCGAACGCACAGGGGATGGCTGCCGGCCAGGCGTCGAGAAACGCCGTCAGCCGCTCCGCATTGCAGCGCCAGCGCGGCGGCAGCTGGAACAGCACCGGACCGCGCCGGGCGCCCAGCCCGGTCAGTACATCGAGGAAAGGCGGCAGCGTGGCCTCGGGCTGCCTGAGCTTCTTCATGTGGGTAATGAACCGGCTCGCCTTGGCGGCGAACACGAAGTGATCCGGTGTGGCGTCAAGCCAGCTGGCGACGGCGTCGGGCGTAGGCAGGCGGTAGAAGCTGCTGTTGACCTCCACCGTATCGAAGTGGCGGGCGTAGTGGGCGAGCCAGGCGGCCGGTGCCAGGTCAGCGGCGTAAAAGCGCCCGACCCAATGCGGGTAATGCCAGCCGGAGGTGCCGATATGCCAGTGCATGCGCGTCAACCAATAGAAGGATCAACCGGACTCACCCCTTCACGCACGCCTTCGGCCGCAGAAACGCCACGCGCCGCGCCAGACCTGCTTTTTCCGTGACCTCTGCCACGCTGTCCACATCCTTGTAGGCGCCCGGAGCTTCCTCCGCCGCGCCGCGCATGGACCGGGTGCGGATCAGGATGCCGCGCCCGGCCAGCTCATCGATCAGTTCGCGCCCGCGCCATTTCTTCAACGCGGCGTTGCGGCTCATGGCGCGACCGGCGCCATGGCTGGCGGAGGACCAGGCTTTGGTTTCGCTTTCCTGGATCCCGGCCAGCACGTAGGAGCCGGTGCCCATGCTGCCGCCGATGATGACCGGCTGTCCCACCGCGCGGTAGGCTTCGGGGATGGCGGGGTGGCCGGGGCCGAAAGCGCGGGTGGCGCCCTTGCGATGCACGTAGAGCAAGCGCTCGTGTCCCTCGACCCGGTGTTTTTCCGCCTTGCAGGTGTTGTGGGAAACGTCGTAGAGCGTATCCAGCCGGCTTGCCGGCAACACGTGCGCGAACACCTGGCGGGTGAGGTGGGCGAGGATCTGGCGGTTGGCCAGCGCCACGTTGACGGCGGCGTTCATGGCGCCGATGTATTCGCGCCCCTCCGCCGAATTGATCGGCGCGCACGCCAGTTCGCGGTCGGGCAGCACGATGCCGAGGCGCTGCGCCGCCTTGGCCAGGCTCACCAGATAGTCGGTGCCGATCTGGTGTCCGAGCCCGCGCGAGCCGCAGTGAATGGACACCAGCACCTGCCCCTGGTGCAGGCCGAATGCCTGGGCGGCTTCGGCATCGTAAATCTTTTCCACCACCTGCACTTCCAGATAATGATTGCCGGAGCCCAGCGTGCCCATTTCCCCGCGCTGGCGCTGCTTGGCGAGCTGGGAGACATTGCCCGGCACGGCGCCGGCCATTGTGCCGTGCTCCTCGATGCAGGGCAGGTCGTCGGCGCGGCCATAGCCCTGCCCCACCGCCCAGCGCGCACCGCCCAGCATGACTTCATCCAGCTCCCTGGGCGCGAGCTTGAGGCTACCCTCCTCGCCCATCCCGGCGGGGATGTGGCGGAACAACTCGTCCGCCAGCTGCGGCAGCACCGGCACGATGTCGGCCAGATCCAGATTGCTGCGCAGGCAGCGGATGCCGCAGGAAATGTCGAAACCCACGCCGCCGGCGGAAATGATGCCGCCCAGCTCCGCATCGAATGCCGCCACCCCGCCGATGGGGAAGCCGTAGCCCCAGTGGGCATCCGGCATGGTCATGGCCGCGCCCACCAGCCCCGGCAGGCGCGCCACATTGCTGACCTGTTCCAGCACCTTGTCGTCCATGGTTTCCAGCAGCGCCTGCGAGCCGTAAAGCCTGATCGGCGCGCGCTTGCCGTCTGACGGCAGGGTGTAGCAGTAGTCTTCGATTTGCTTGAGTCGACTGATGTCCATGGCATGCCCTCATACGTCCACGATACAGCGCGCTTCCCACCGGCCCTCGCGCTCCCGCACCGACAGCATGGTGAGCGTGGCGCCCTTCACCTCCACGCCATGTTCCAGATCGGACCGCCACGGCTCGCCCCAAGCTTTTCCATGCCAGTTGTCGCCGTCCCGCTGCAGCTGAAAATGCCCGAATATCAGGCTCCGGGCACGCGCTTCCGCCAACAGGCGGTTGAGCCAGATCACCAGCGCCAGCTCCGGGTCGGCCTCCTCGAAATCGAATGCCACCTGTACGCTGCACTGGACTGCCGCGAGATCGGTCATCACCGCGAACATGGCCGCGGCGGCGCGCTCGAACGCCTGGCCCACGCTGCTGCCGCAGCCGATGACGCCGATGTCGGCATCGTGCTCGAAGTAATCCACGCCTTCCATGACTTTAAGGTACCGGGGTGTTTTCTGATCGTGCCCAATGACTGATGTATAACCAGTATAGGTCGCGCGGCTTTATTCGCCCTGGTTTTAGTCAACGGACATCCACCAGATATAGCAACCGCACGCGATGCCAGCGCGTTTAGCCGGAAGGAAGGCCTGCTTTCTTTTTTCAGAAAGTAGTCTTTACTGGAATAAAGGACAACCCCCATGAAAGAGATTCTTCCCGGCGTTTTTCATTGGACGACCTTCCACGAAGGCATCCAGGCCTACGTCCACTCCTATTACATCAATGCCACCGATCCGGCGGTACTGATCGATCCACGCGTTCCGGCGCAGGGACTGGAGTGGTTTGCGGCGCACGGAGCGCCACAGCACATCTATCTGACCAACCGCCATCACTACCGGCATAGTGGCCGCTTTGCCGCCCGTTATGACGTGCAAGTCTGGTGCCACAAGGACGGGTTGCACGAATTCACCAAAGGCGAGAAGGTCAAGGGTTTCACCCATGGCAGGAAACTGCCCGGAGGAATTCTGGCCTTGAAAGTCGGCGTGCTGTGTCCCGAGGAAACCGCGCTGTATGTCCCGCTGAATGGGGGTCTTCTATGCATCGGCGACGCGATTGTGCGCTACAGGGGAAAGCTGGGCTTCGTGCCGGACGAATACATGGGTGACGACCCGGAAGACGTCAAGCGCGGCCTGCGAAAAATCTTTCTCAAGCATATGCGCGAGCGTGAATTCGATCACCTGCTATTCGCCCACGGCGCCCCCTGGATCGGGGGCGCCAAAAGCGGTCTCGGGAAGTTTCTGGAAAAAATTGAACTGTAGATTTACCAGGCTACGCGCGGCCTTCCTTTCAATGGGAACAATGTCGTGCACCCATTAATTCCCCCATCATTCGCCTGCTCATGCCTGGCCGGATTGCGGCTGAAGCTGAGGTAACCACCGCGCTGCGGACGGGCAACGTCCACATCTGCATGGCCCTGACCTTCACCGCCACCCCATGTCAGGCTTAATCCCACGACGCGATGCCAGCCGAGGCGCTCGCCCGGCTCGCCGGATCACCATTCCTTCACCGGCCCTGCGACTCTCCGGACTCTTTCCTCGGGGGGCGATGTGTAACGCCCCAGTAAGCCGGATGGAACCCATAGCCGTCGTCCGGGACGTAATCTTCCTTGGCTTTCTCCAACGCTACCAGATCTACTTGCCGGTCCCAATACATGTCCCATCCGCGTTTCTGATCTTCGACTACTTCCGGATGTATTGCCAAGTAGTGGTTCATGAAAAGCGTGAATTCAGAAATATAGTCACCCTTCATTTTTCGCCTCCTTTTCCGGACGAATACTCATATGGCATTCAGCCCACAGCCGGATCAGGGCGAGAAGGGCCGAAATACATATGTATAGAGTCTTGCTTGTCTGGCGAGGTTCCGCGCCTGGGTCTATACCGACGCTACACCGCTCTAAAGTTTTTTGTTGCTCGCCGTCCTCTGCCAGGCCGCTGATCTGCAACGATCCATTCAAGCCGACTTTCACACCCGCGCCAGGCTTACGGCACAACAAACGGCCAACGCAGTGGCATCCGCCATCAATGCCCGTTTTGGCGATCTGCGGTTCCTTAAAAATCCGGTTTTTGATTCGCACACGAGTGAATTACTGCCGAACGCGCGGCCGGGTATGGGCACCCGGCAGCTACCCGATTTTCAGAATTTCATCCCACGACGGCTGCGATCCGATCCGTTGAGCGAGATACTCGACCAGCGTCCTGACACGATGGGGCACATAACGGTTGCTCGGGAAGACCGCGTAGATTCCCAGTTCCGGCGTCGCAAACCCGTGCAGCAGAATTTCCAGCTTGCCTGCGCGCACGGCCTGTTCGACGATGAAGGTGGGCGCACTGGTGATGCCGAGGCCACGCACCGCGGCGGCGAGCAAGGCATCGCCGCTGTTGGCCTTGAGTCTCCCGGCAACGGGAAACCACTGCGTTTTGCCGTCAATGACGAAGGCCCAGCTTGAATGTGCGGCCAGCAAATAGCCGAAACATTCGTGCCGGGCGAGTTCGCTGGGATGCTTGGGCCGGCCATGGCGCTTCAAATAGCCGGGGGCAGCGACAAGGACTCCCTGACTCCTGCCGATCTTGCGCGCCACGTCGCCCGGATCGAGGCGGTCGGAGATGCGGATGGCGAGATCGAAGCTGCCTTCGATCAGGTTGGCACGGCGGTCGCTGAATTCCAGCTCGATCGATATCTCCGGGTTGGCGGTCATGAAGTCGCCGAACATCGGCATTAATTGGTGAATGCCGAACGAAAACGGCAGGGTAATGCGAATGTGGCCCCGCGGCGCCTCGCTATCCTCGGTCAGACCAGCTTCGGCAGCTTCCACCAGGCTCAGGATGTCGCGGCATTTTTCCAGATAGGTCGCACCCGCCGAGGTAAGGCTCAGACGCCGAGTGCTGCGGGCAATCAGTTTCGTACCGAGGTGCGTTTCGAGCGCCGCCACCTGCCGCGTCACCACCGAACGCGCCACGTTCATCTGCTGCGCGACGGCCGAGAAGCTACCCAGTTCGGCGACGCGCACAAAGCAGCGCATGCCATCGAGTCGATCCATGCATATCTCCGGATAACTGTTGCAATATAAGCAACAATATTTTGCTGATTGTATGCTATTTCTTAAGATCCGACTTGCGTACGATGCACCCATCGACTAATCCAGAACCCTTGGAATCCGTTCATGAGCCAACCCGTCAGCTATACCCGCACTGCCATTGCGCTGCATTGGCTGGTCGCAATTGCAATTGTTGCGACCTTCAGCGTTGGCCTGTATATGCACGAACTGCCGCTGTCGCCCACCAAGCTCAAGATCTACTCGTGGCACAAATGGACGGGGGTGACGATCTTTCTGGTGGTGTTGTGGCGCCTCGTCTGGCGCCTCACCCATCGTCCGCCGGGACCGCCCGCCGGCATGCCCGCCTGGCAGCATGTCGCGGCCGAGCTTGTCCATCGCCTGCTGTATGTCCTGATGATTGCCGTGCCGCTCAGCGGCTGGCTGATGAGTTCGGCCACGGGATTCCAGACGGTGTATTTCGGCGTGCTGCCGCTGCCCGATCTGCTGGCGAAGAACAAGGAGTTGGGCGATGCGCTCACCCTGGTGCACAAGACGCTGAATTTCACCCTGGCCGGTCTGGTCCTGGTCCACGTCGGCGCCGCGCTCAAGCATCATTTTGTCGACCGCGACGACGTCCTCGCGCGCATGCTGCCTTTCATCAGGAAATCCTAGGAGAACTGCCATGAACATCATCACCGGAAAAATCGGATTCCTTGTCGGCCTGGTTTCGATCCTGTTTGCCTTCGGCGCGCAGGCGACCGAGTTCAACCTGCTGCAGGCAGACAAGAGCACGATGACCTTCATGTACAAACAAATGAACGTGCCACTCGCAGGCAGCTTCAAACGCTTCCATGGCCGGATCAGCTTCGACCCGGCGAAACCGACGCTCGCCCAGGCCGAAATCGACATCGAGCTCGCCAGCATCGATACGGGTTCCGATGAAGGCAACGACGAGGTGGCGGGCAAGCTCTGGTTCAACACCAGGCAGTTTCCTGTCGCACGTTTCGTGTCCACCTCGATCAAGCCGCTGGGCAACAACCGCTTCGAGGTGGCGGGCAAGATGAGCATCAAGGGCCACACGCACGATGCCACGACGCCGGCCACGTTCAGGCAGGAAGGCAGTCTCGGCGTATTCGAAGGCAGCTTCGTGCTGAAGCGCGGCGACTATGGCATCGGCGAAGGCATGTGGGCCGACTACGGCACCGTCGCCAACGAAGTGCAAATCAAATTCCGGCTGGTTGCCGCTGCGGCAGCCGGCAAGAAGTAGTGCGTCCCATCCATCATTCACTCAGGAGCATCACCATGAAGAAACTCGCAATCGCCCTTGCCTTCGCTTCCTTCGCCGCCAGCGCCTTCGCCGCGCCGGAAACCTACATCATCGATACCACGCACACCCAGCCGCGCTTCGAATACAACCACTTCGGCTACTCCAACCAGGTGCACAACTTCGACAAGACCAGCGGCACGATCGTGTACGACAAGGCCGCCAGGACGGGCTCGGTGGACGTCGTCATCGACGCCAAGTCGGTGAATACCGGCTATCCCCTGCTGAACGAGCACATCCAGGATGAGGATTTCTTCGATACCGCGAAGTACCCGACCATCACGTTCAAGTCGACGTCCGTGAAGTTCGACGGCGACAAGCCGGTGTCGGTCGACGGCAACCTGACGATCAAGGGCATCACCAAGCCGGTGACGCTGACCCTCACCTCGTTCCAGGCCATGCCGCATCCGATGATGAAGAAGGACGCGATCGGCGCCAACGCGGTGACCCACATCAAGCGCACCGAATTCAACATGGGCAAGTACGCCCCCTATGTGTCCGACGACGTGACGCTCGAGATCCCGGTCGAGGCGGTCGCGGTCAACAAGCAGTAAACCGCCGCCGCTTCTGGCGGAGAATGGAGTCCACTATGTCTGCGCGCATGCCCGTCGTGTTCGTGTCCCACGGCGCCCCCGATGCCCTGCTGAAGGCGCCGGAGGCCGTGGCCTGCTGGCGCGGGATCGGGCGGGACATTCCCCGGCCGTCGGCGATCCTCGCAATCTCGGCGCATTGGGAAGCGCGCCAGCCAACGGCCAGTCTGTCCGGTGCGCCGGAAACGATCCACGACTTCTCGGGTTTCTCGCCGCTACTGCATGCCATGCAGTATCCCGCGCCGGGCGCGCCGGCGCTGGCCGAGCGGGCCGTGTCGCTGCTGTCCGCTGCCGGCCTGGCGGCTGATCTCCACCCCAGCCGCGGTCTGGATCACGGCGCCTGGGCGCCGCTGTCGGCGATGTATCCGCAGGCCAACGTACCGGTGACGCAACTCTCGCTGGTACGCAACGCCGGCGCGGCAGCCCATGTCGCGCTGGGGCAGGCGCTAGCGCCCTTGCGCGAGGAGGGCGTGCTCATCGTCGCTTCCGGCGCGATCACGCATAACTTCGACTGGCTGGACTGGCATGCGGAAGGCGACCGGGCACCTGTGCCACAAGCCCGGATATTTAGCGATTGGGTTGCCGAGCGCCTGGCCGCGCACGATGTTCCGGGCCTGCTGGCCTATCGTTCCGCGCCTTACGGCGCAGACGCCCATCCATCCGAAGAGCACTTCCTGCCGTTGTTCGTTGCCCTAGGCGCAGCGAACGGCGATACCCCCCTGCGCTATCGCCCCGGCTTTGCCTATGGCGGGCTGGCCATGGATGTTTATCTCTGGCGAAGCGTGGCGCAGGCTTTCTGATGTTGTTGTTCGTTTTAAATGTATCAACCTGGAAACTGCAGTTCAAGCCACAGAGGACACAGAGAACACAGAGATAAAGCGGATTGAATCGCCACCCCTGCGAACCCATTGCCTCTGTGAACTCAGTGCTCTCTGTGGCTAACCGATTTTTTCAGGATCAATCTTTTTTAAAGGAGATCGTCATGAGCCAATACCAAATTGCCGTTATCGTCGGCAGCCTTCGCCAGGATTCATTCAACCGCAAGCTGGCCAGCGGCATCATGAAACTGGCGCCACCGGAATTCTCGTTCAAGCAGTTACAAATCGGCGACTTGCCACTCTACAATCAGGACGACGACGCGAACCCCGCTGAGTCCGTCCAACGGCTGAAAGCCGAAATCACGGCTGCGCAGGGGCTTCTGTTCGTCACCCCCGAATACAACCGTTCCATCCCCGGGGTACTCAAGAACGCGATCGACCATGCCTCGCGCCCCTATGGCCAGAACGCCTGGGCAGGCAAGCCCGCTGGTGTGCTGGGCGCCTCGATCGGCGCCATCGGTTCGGCCATGGCACAACAGCATTTGCGCAACGTTCTCGCGTACCTGGACGCACCGACGCTCGGCCAGCCCGAAGCATTCATCCACGTAAGGGAGGGGTTGTTTGACGAGGCCGGTGACATCGGCGAAGGCAGCAGGAAATACCTGCAGAACTGGATGGACCACTATGTTGCCTGGGTGAAAAAACACTCGGCCTGATGCAGTAAAGAACCTGCCAGGATCCTGTTGCAGTGAACCGGCAAGCTCATTATGTCCGTGGCCGCCGCTTCAACGCCTTATGTTCGATAGCGCACGGAAGCGTACCGGTAAGCGCAGTAGTCTATAAAAAGAGTGAGCATTGGCGTCGCATTCCGCGACAGCCATGACTCCGACTTTGGCTATCGAACCGGAGGTAACAAAAATGCTGAAAATTCGCTACGTCATCCTGTTGCTGGGGATGCTGTTGTCCTCGGTGGCTTCTGCCCAGGTGAGCATCGGTATCGGGCTGCCACACGTCAGCATCGGGATCAACCTGCCGGTATACCCGCAACTCGTGCGCGTGCCAGGCTACCCGGTCTACTACGCGCCGCAGCTGCAGGCGAACTACTTTTTTTACGACGGCATGTACTGGGTTTACCAGAATGATGAGTGGTACGCGAGTTCCTGGTACGACGGGCCCTGGGGGTTTGTGGATCCAGAGGCTGTGCCGTTGTTCATACTGCGCATCCCGGTACGCTACTACCGCCAGCCGCCTTCGTATTTCCACGGATGGCGGCCGGATGCGCCGCCGCATTGGGGTGATCACTGGGGCCCTAACTGGGAACAGCGTAGAAGCGGCTGGGACAAATGGAACCGCCGCGCCGCCCCGGCGCCGGCCCCGCTGCCTGTCTACCAGCGGCAGTATTCAGGGGATCGCTATCCCCGTCAGGTGCAGCAGCAGCATCAGCTTCAACAGCGCAATTACCGTTACCAGCCGCGTGACCCCGTAGTGCGGCGCAGCTATCAGGAGCAGGCAGTGCCAAGGGCGCCAGCTCAGCGGGAAAGACAGGGAGCGCCTGAACAGAGAAATTTCAGGCAGCAGGAAATGCAGCGTTCTGCGCCAAAGCCAGCGCAAAGGGGAGGCGAAAACATGCAGAGGCCTGCTCCAGCCGCTCCACAACAGGGACGCCCAGCCGTTCAGGAGCGCAGGCAGCCGCCACAGCCAAATGTGAACCAGCGTGAGCAGCAGATGCAAAGATCGCCGGGCCGGGAAGGAAGACAGCCAGGCAAGGACGCCGCGCGCGAACCAAAACGGGGGCAAGACCAGGGACAAGGCCAGGACCGGGGCCGGGGTCGGGACCGCAATGAGTAATACGACACCAGGAGCCAGCATGAAACGTTTCCTTTTTCTGATCGCGGCAGTAGTGACCGCTGCCGCTGCCGCTGCCACCGTCACCGCCCCGGCGCTCGCTGCCGACGTCGGGGTCTCGGTCAGCATTGGCCAGCCCGGCTTCTATGGCCGGCTCGACATTGGCGGCTATCCGCCGCCGCAAGTGATCTATCGCCAGCCGATAGCCATCCAGCGCGTACCGATGAATCGCCCGCCGATCTATCTGCACGTACCCCCGGGCCACGCCAAACACTGGAGCAAGCACTGCCACGAATACAACGCCTGCGGCGAACGCGTCTACTTTGTGCAGGACAACTGGTACAACCGCGAATATGTGCCGCGCTACCAGAAACAGCATCGTGGCCGCGGTGACAAGCACGGGAATGATAATCGCGGGAAGCATGGGAACGACCGCCACGGCAACGATCGCGGCTATGGCCGGGATCACTAAGGGGTAGCCGCAACCACTATCCCGACGGCTGCTTTTTTTTACCGCTGGCATCCATTTGCAGCCAGCCACTTGCTCAGCAGCGGACGGTCAGCATTCGGGTTGTGGCTGGCTCGCCTGTTCGGTCAAATCAGGGCACTGGAAAGCCGTGGTTCTAGTCCCTTAGGTTAATGTCCGACATGAGCCGCTGACACCGGCTTGCCATCTGTCCGTTAGATGAATGGTTGGCCGAGTTATACGAAAGCTCGCCGGCATTGAATCGGCTCATGGCCGCTGAACACCTGTGAATGCCATACCTTGTAGTTGTTTCGCAATATAGGTCGCATAGTTGTCCGTCATGCCGCTGGTGAAGTCAATTACTCGGCGTAGGCATTGGTATGATGACCAAGGCAGGCCTGGTGGCTCGTTTCCTTCTGATGGTGCATGATCACCAAGCAATTGCAACACTCTTACCGACCTCCAAATGAGAGGCGCTTCATCCTTTGGACTCTTGAGGTGCTGAGCTACGTCGAGTGCCGCTTGGCAGAAGGTCTCAAGCAGACACTCAAAGGTGGCATACGAACCTAGCTCAGTTTCGAGCTTTTTAGAATCCTGAAATGTCTCGTTTTTCGTGAGAGCTTTTGACTCAGCAATGAGGCGTCTCCTGGGATCGTCTGCGTCCAAAAGATCGAAGATGTACTGCTCGGCTTCACCAGACATGATTCGGTCATAGTTGTTCGTGAAAGCGTCAATCGCTCCCGAGATCAGAAAGTTGAAGACGGGTCCACGAATGCGGCCAAGATTGATGCGATACGACTTCTTTGTGGGGTAGCTATTTTGAATTTTCTCCTTCTCTTGTTTACTGAAAGGCTTAAGCAATATTTTTTCTACATCATCAAACATAAGAATCTTAAGTTCGACAGCATCCTCGAGGTCAAGTATTCCGTAACAGATGTCATCGGCGGCTTCGACAAGATAAGCCAGTGGGTGCCTGCACCATCGATGCTTATTGATGTTGATTAGGCCCACATGCTCGGCAATTTGGCCGAGAATTTTCTCTTCCGTGATGTAAGCCCCAAACTTCCGACTTGGGTCACGGCTAGTCCGCGGGTACTTTAGAAAGGTAGCTAAGGTTGCGTAGGTAAGATTCAAGCCGCCGCGAAACAGATTATTTTCTGTTTGCGTCAGTATGCGGAAGCCTTGGGCATTCCCTTCAAAGGTCTCTAAGTCGTGCTTATGCTCTTTGGAAAGATGGCGGAAAATTCTAGGACCATTGGCCTCGAACCAGTGGCCCATGGCTTCCTCGCCAGCATGCCCAAACGGAGGGTTCCCAATATCGTGCGCCAGACATGCGGCCTGAAGAATCGACCCGATATCATACGCGGTGAGTCCTTTCGGGAGTTCGCTGGCTATCCGAGTCCCAATGGACTGTCCGAGCGCACGTCCGACCTGAGCGACTTCAAGACTGTGAGTGAGCCTTGTATGGATGTGATCGTTTGCTGCTATTGGATGGACTTGTGTTTTCCGGTTCAAGCGCCGAAAAGCACCTGAAAAGATGACTTTATCCACGTCTTTTTCAAATGGTGTGCGGCCTACAGATATGCCCGAAGTGTCCACTTCAGAAACTAGCCGATCAGAAGAAAGGAGTTTATGCCAGTCCATTCGTTTCTTCATTTGTTTCTCCATTGTTGGCGACGCAGTGTTTTGCAAATATGAAGTAGCCAACTTGCTTAACCTTAATCCCCATTTAAGTAACATGGGGGGTTACGGATACATAAACTCTAAAACTAGGCAGACATAGCGGCAGAAGCTACCGGCTTGGAAAGAAAGGTTGCCTTGATTTGAGCGTCGTCTGGTATCGCCTTGGCCTGCCAGCGGTGGATCGGGATGCTTGCCGCGGCCAGGGCCTTGTCTTTCTTGGCGTCTGCCTGCTGGCGCTTTTCTCCGTTGTGCGTCGCATCGTCCAGCTCGATCACTGCGACGATGCTTGAATCCTTATTACACACCACGAAATCGGCGCTCATTCGATTGATGCGATTGAGCCATGCCTGGGCGTTGTTTCCTTTTTTCACCCCAAGCAATCTGGATAACTGGACTTGCCCTAGAACAATGTGGTCTGGCAGTGCCTTGACCAGCCGGAAGTAAAGAATCTGTTCCGGAGCGGAGAGGGGCTTGCGTTGGTAGAACGGCCACTCCTCGGAACCCCCGGCGGATTTTCCCTTTCTCATTGCTGCGAGCACTGCAAATATAACAAGTATGACAACCGCCAGAACTGCCAATGCTCCCATTTGATGCTCCTGTATTGTTGTTATCTCCGGTGATTATAGGGATGAAGGCCGCGCAAGTGTGAAATAGCAAAGTCCACAGGAAAATCCGCCGCCGGTTTCATCTCATACATCCAGATCAAGTTCGGCAGGCTCTCGGGATGCAAAAGCCTGTATGCTGTCCGCGTGATGACCATGCCGCCTGGGCGATCATTCGGAGACCACCTTTGGATACACCGCACAGCCCAAATCAAAATCATCTTCTCGCCGCCCTGCCCACGGCTGAATTCGAGCGCATCGCGCCCCATCTGGAGTTGGTCGCGATGCCGCTTGGTGAAGTTCTGTATGAATCCGGCGGCCAGTTGCAGCAGGTGTATTTTCCGACGAGCGCCATCGTGTCCCTGCACTACGTGATGGAGAACGGCGCATCGTCCGAAATCGCGGGGGTGGGTAATGAGGGGGTACTCGGCGTTTCGCTTTTCATGGGCGGAAATACCACGCCCAGCCGGGCCATCGTACAGACCGCGGGTCACGGTTACCAACTGAAGGCGCGCTTGCTGATGGAGGAGTTCAACCGCGCCGGTGTCATGCAGCACCTGCTGCTACGCTACACCCAGGCGCTGATGACGCAGATATCCCAAACGGCAGTATGCAATCGCCATCATGCGGTGGAGCAGCAACTGTGCCGCTGGCTGTTGCTAACCCTCGATCGCCTGCCTTCGAACGAGTTGACCATGACGCAGGAACTGATTGCCAGCATGCTCGGCGTGCGCCGTGAGGGCATCACCGAAGCCGCCGGGCATTTGCAGCAGGCGGGATTCATTCGCTACCGCCGCGGCCACATCACCGTGCTTGACCGCTCGGGTCTGGATTCCCGCGTGTGTGAATGCTATGCGGTGGTCAAAACAGAACATGATCGCTTGCTGTGCGATGTACGCAATCGCCAGTAACTTCCCTCAACCAGTCATGCCTAGTCCTTCGCCCGGTTTCACGCTTTGCATAAAATCTCCGCCTTATGTGCGATAACGCACGGAGAACGGCAGGCAGTATCGCCATACTGGAATATGGCTGTTCATAATTCATCCACGGACTCGCTACACCCCGGCGTCTGCAAGCTAAAGCATGCATTTTTTTGTGCAGGATGAGCGTATAAGTAGGTGAGGTGCTGCTCGCATCTTCGGTCACGCGATCCGCCAGACTCATTCGCGCTTTAACAAAGGTCGGCCATGTCGAAAACAATCCACGATCCAACTAATCCCCACCCCGCCGCTGGCACGACGGAGGGCATCACGGAGTTCCGACGCCAGAAGGCCTTGCTTAAAACCGGGGCCTTGCAAAACGCGATCCTTAATAGCGCCAATTTCTCGAGCATCGCCACCGACGAGAAGGGCATCATCCAGATCTTCAACGTCGGCGCCGAGCGCATGCTGGGCTACACGGCCGCCGACGTCCTGAACAAGATCACCCCGGCCGATATTTCCGATCCGCAGGAAGTGATCGCGCGCGCGCAAGCTTTGAGCGAGGAGCTGGCCACCCCGATTGCGCCAGGCTTCGAGGCATTGGTGTTCAAGGCCTCGCGCGGGATTGAGGACATCTACGAGCTGACCTATATCCGTAAAGATGGCAGCCGCTTTCCGGCAGTCGTGTCGGTCACGGCGCTGCGCGATGCTCAAAACGCCATCATCGGCTATCTATTGATCGGCACTGACAATACCGCGCGCAAGCAGGTCGAAGCAGAGCGACAGCATTTGATCGAGATTCAAGAGGAAACGAATACACAACTGCAACAGAGCAACGTTATCTTGCAGGTCAGCGAGGAAAAGCTCTCCGTTACGCTCAACTCCATCGGCGATGGAGTGATAGCCACCGATGCTAGAGCGCGTGTGACACTCCTGAACCCCCTTGCCGAACAGCTCACCGGCTGGACGCAGGCGCAAGCCAGTGGTCGCCCCGTGAACGAGATTTTTCACATCATCAACAAAGAAACCCGGCTACCCGCCACTATCCCGGTAATGGAAACCTTGGCGCATGGCACGATACAGGGCCTAGCCAACCACACCGTACTGATTGCAGTCGATGGTAGCGAGTGCGATATCGCCGACAGTTGCGCACCGATTCGCGACCGCGACGGTCAGGTGATCGGAGCCGTGCTGGTGTTCCGCGATGTCACCGGGGAATATGCAGTACAGCAGGATTTGCGCGACAGTGCCGCGCTGATCCAGACGATACTCAATACCGTGGTGGACGGCATCATCACCCTCCATGCCCACCACGGCATCGTCGAAACAGTTAACCCGGCCGCTGAGCGAATGTTTGGCTATACCGCCACAGAACTCATCGGACAAAACTTCAGCATGCTGATACCCGAGCTTGATCGGGACCAACACAATGGCAATGGTTCCCTCGAATATTACAGTGCGAGCGATGAGGCGCGCGCCATCGGCCTCGGACGCGAGGTTGTGGGCCGACGCAAGGATGGCAGCATTTTCCCAATGGAGATGGCGGTAAGCGAGATGTGGCTGGGTGGCCAGCGTTACTTCACCGGCATTTTACGTGATATCACCGCGCGCAAGCAGGCCGAAGAGGCGCTGCTCAAGGCAGGAGCCCTGCAGAGCGCGATTTTCAACAGCGCCAACTTTTCGAGCATCGCCACTGACGCGAAGGGCGTCATCCAGATCTTCAACGTCGGCGCGGAACGCATGCTGGGCTACACCGCTGCCGATGTGATGAACAAGATCACTCCGGCGGATATTTCCGATCCGCAGGAAGTGATCGCCCGCGCCGAGGCGTTGAGCGTCGAACTCGGCACGCCGATTACGCCGGGCTTTGAGGCATTGGTGTTCAAGGCCTCGCGCGGCATCGAGGACATCTACGAACTGACCTATATCCGCAAGGATGGCAGCCGCTTTCCGGCAGTGGTGTCGGTCACGGCGCTGCGCGATGCTCAAAACGCCATCATCGGTTACCTGCTGATCGGTACCGACAACACCGCGCGCAAGCAGATCGAGGCAGAGCAGAAGCAACTCGATCAGCGTCTGCGCGACCAGCAGTTCTACAACCGATCACTTTTCGAATCCAACATCGACGCGCTGATGGCTACCGATCCGTCCGGCATCATCACTGACGTCAACCAACAGATGGTGGCGCTCACCGGTTGCGCGCGTGACGAGCTGATTGGCGCGCCGTTCAAGGATTATTTCACCGATCCGGAACGGGCCGAGGCGGGTATCAAGCTGGTGCTGAGCGAAAAAAAGGTCACCGATTATGAGCTCACCGCGCGCGCCAGGGACGGCAAGGAAACGGTGGTGTCCTACAACGCGACCACCTTCTATGATCGCGACGGGCAGCTGCAGGGCGTGTTCGCCGCAGCGCGCGACGTCACCGAACGCAAACGCCTGGATCAGGTGCTGCAGGATAAGAACGCCGAGCTGGAGAGCGCCAAGTTCGTGGCGGAAAGAGCCAACCTCGCCAAATCGGATTTCCTTTCCAGCATGAGCCACGAGCTGCGCACCCCGCTCAATGCCATCCTCGGCTTCGCCCAGTTGCTGGAGGTCGGTTCACCGCCGCCAACGGCCGCCCAGATTGTAAAGCTACACCAGATCATCAAAGCAGGATGGTATCTGCTGGAACTGATTAACCAAATCCTTGATCTCGCGGTGATCGAGTCCGGCAAGCTATCGCTGTCGCGAGAACCGGTATCGCTGATCGATGTCATGAGTGAATGCCAAGCCATGATTGAACCGCAGGCGCAACAACGCGACATCCATTTAAACTTTCTCCCATTCGACAACACCTGGTTTGCCAATGCCGATCGAACCCGAGTAAAACAGGTTCTGATCAACCTGCTTTCCAATGCGATCAAATACAACCGCGAGCATGGAACGGTCGAGGTGAAGTGTACCGCGAGCACCCCGGAACGCATCCGCATCAGCATCAAAGATAGCGGTGCGGGATTGCCCCCAAAAAAGCTGGCGCAGCTATTTCAGCCGTTTAATCGTCTCGGACAAGAGACCGGCTCCGAGGAAGGGACAGGCATCGGCCTGGTGGTAACCAAGCGACTGGTTGAAATGATGGGAGGCACAATCGGCGTGGAAAGCACCGTCGGAGTGGGCAGCGAATTCTGGATCGAACTGATCCGGGGCGTTACGCCACAACTTGCCGTTGGACATACCATGCCCGCAGAACTTGCGCCGCAAGCTCGGGGCAACGCAACGCTGCGCACCTTGCTTTATGTGGAAGACAATCCGGCCAACCTGATGCTGGTCGAGCAAATAATTGAGGGCCACCCGCATATACGCATGCTGAGCGCGAGCGATGGCAATCACGGCATAGCGCTTGCGCGTGCCCATCTCCCGGATGTAATCCTGATGGACATCAATCTGCCCGGCATCAGCGGTTTCCAGGCGCTTAAAATCCTGCGTGAAGATCCGGTAACGGCGCACATCCCGGTGCTTGCCATCAGTGCCAATGCCATGCCGCGCGACATCGAGAAGGGCATGGAGGCGGGATTCTTCCGCTACCTCACCAAGCCGATCAAGGTCAATGGATTCATGGATGCGCTGGATATGGCGCTGAAATTTGCGGAAACGCGAACAGGCTGCGCAATTGACCCGGCATCGCCGTGATGGTGAGCAGCGACGATATTCTTGATGCCAGCATTCTGATCGTGGACGATCAAAAAGCCAATGTGCAGCTGCTGGAACAAATGCTGCGTGAAGCCGGCTATCGGTGCGTAACATCGACGATGGATCCGCATGCCGTCTGTGAGCTGCATCGCGACAACCGCTACGACCTGATCCTGCTCGATCTGCAGATGCCCGGCATGGATGGTTTCCAGGTGATGGAAGGCCTGAAGGCAATCGAAACGGACGGCTATGTTCCGATCCTCGTGCTCACCGCCCAACCAGGCCACAAGCTGCGGGCACTGGCCTCCGGCGCAAAGGATTTCGTCTCCAAACCATTTGACCTGACCGAAGTCAAGACGCGCATTCACAACATGCTGGAAGTGCGCTTGCTGTACAGGCAGCTTGAGAATTACAGCCGTGCGCTGGAATCCCTGGCACTGCATGACGCGCTGACCGGTCTGCCAAACAGGCGGCTGTTAATGGACAGGCTTTCATTGGCCATCGCACATGCGCACAGGAACAATCGCATCATGGCAGTGATGTATCTGGATCTGGACGGGTTTAAACAGATCAACGACACGCTGGGCCACGATGTAGGCGACACGCTGCTGCAGATGGTCGCCGATCGTCTGGTGGCCGCGGTGCGCCATGAAGACACGGTGTCACGCCTCGGTGGCGACGAATTCGTGATCGGCTTGTGGGAATTGAATCATGCCGACGGTGTAACCAGGCTGGTGTCAAAAGTGATACAGGCCGTGGCACAACCCTATAGTATTCAAGGCCGCAGCGTGAACATAACCGCCAGCGTCGGTGTCGGCATTTATCCCGCGCATGGCGAGGAAGCAGCGACCCTGATGAAGAGCGCGGATCTGGCCTTGTATGAGGCCAAGCACACCGGCAAGAACAACTATCGAATCGCAGCGCACACCGCTGCTGGCATTGGCTCGTAGTTGATGTAGCAAGACTCATGGAACCGGGTCTCAATGCAAATTTAGGAAAGCGAATTTTATGGTGAGTAGCGACGATATTCTTAATGCCAGCATTCTGATCGTGGACGATCAAAAAGCCAATGTGCAGCTGCTGGAGCAAATGCTGCGTGAAGCCGGCTATCGGTGCATGACGTCGACGATGGATCCGTATGCCGTCTGTGGGCTGCATCGCGACAACCACTACGACCTGATCCTGCTCGATCTGCAGATGCCCGGCATGGATGGTTTCCAGGTGATGGAAGGCCTGAAGGCAATCGAAATGGACGGCTATGTTCCGATCCTCGTGATCACCGCCCAACCAGGCCACAAGCTGCAGGCGCTGGCCTCCGGCGCGAAAGATTTCGTCGCCAAACCATTTGACCTGGTCGAGGTCAAGACGCGCATTCACAACATGCTGGAAGTGCGCTTGCTGTACAGGAAACTCGAACATTTCAACAAAGTGCTGGAACAGACGGTGCAGGAACGCACGGCCGAACTGCGCGAGAGCGAGGCACGCTTTCGCCGTTTGACCGAGCTGTCGTCCGACTGGTACTGGGAACAGGACGAAAACGGACATTTCAGCAAGGTTTACGGCCCGGTGCAGGAGATGCTCGGTATCCCGGTTGATTCCTTGCCTGGCGCAACCGGGGAAGCGCAGGGCGAACGCTGGAATGCGGCCGAGCGTGCGGCGCTGTTGGCGAACATAGCGGCGCGGCGGCCGTTCCTGGATTTCGTCTGCAGCCGGATCGATGCCGATGGTGCGCATCAATATTTTCAAGTGAGCGGGGAGCCGATGTTCGACGCATCAGGGCGCTTTACCGGCTATCGCGGCGTGGGCAGGGACGTTACCGAGATCATGCGCGATATCGCTCACCCGCATGCGGCATAAATTTGGCGGGGTCAGGCTCGATTGATCGCGGCATGATCAACTTCGATGCCGGGGCAGTTCATGATGCTTTCGCGTTTCGTGTGCGCAGGGACCGCTTCATGTTCTATATGGCGAGTTCAGTCACCTGCCACCATATGCAAACGCCAGCGGATGGGAGGGTGCAGGGAAAGCCAGCCGACGGGCGTGGCACTGGCCTCCAGAACTTCCCGCAGCCCTTCTGCTGCGCCGGGCCCCAAGGCTTGAGCAGCCTGACGATCGGCGCGCAGTTCGAAGAACCAATGCACCGCCAGCCAGCCCACCAGAAATCCGGCCAAACCGAGCCAGGTCGGCGCGTCCCAGGGAGTATCCGGAAGCATCACCGTCAACACCAGTACCGGCACCAGGGCGGCCAGGCGCTGTGACCAGCTGCCATGCACCAAGGCACGCGCCAGCAGAAAGCGAAGCCCGTTTTTCCCAAGGTCCTCCACCAGGGCGGAAGACAGAAACACCTGGCTTTGCCCGGGCAACAACCCGGCAGTGACGATGAATGGGGCTGAATACTCCACCACAGAGATGGGTATTCCGGCCAGTTGAACCTGCCCATTGCTCATGCACAACTCGGCCAAAGTCCCGTCCACAGCTTGACGTAACGGCCCGTCAACGACCATCGTCACAGCGAGTGCCCGGCAGATCGCGGGGCCGTACCAGAACCCCGCCACCACCAGCGCCCCCTGATAAAGACTGGAAAGCAGCAAATAGGTCGCGTTCTTGTCCCAGGCGGCAGGCGCCAAAAAACCCGGTCCATAAAAGACCAGGGAACTGACCAGCAGAAATATCCAGGTGCGCCGAGGGGAGGAAGGGATCATGGCGCCATTTTCCCACGAACTCCCCCTGGGCGGATTAAAGCCTCTGTTACGCCGGGGAGCGATCGAATCTTCATTTTGGCTGACTGTTCGTTTCCGGCCGGAAAGTGTCAAGCGTTACAATTGCGTGCGAGCGGGTGAATTGCCGCATAATGTCGCGCATATAGAAACACAGGATAAGGAAATGAGTCTTGATCTGCGCACGATGATGTTGATGATCTCCGTGCTGACCCTGCTGCTTTCCGGGCTTCTGGCACTGGCGGGATTGCATGCCGGCAGCATTCGCGGGGTGCGGCTGTGGGCGCTGGCCAGCCTGTACTACAGCCTCGCGAGTTTCATCGCATTCGCTGGTCTGGCATCCACTCGC
>DATKUZ010000029.1:0-92309 GCA_035530335.1 Sulfuriferula sp.
AAAAGTGCAAGCAGGCATCGCCCGGCCAATTGGCCGGGCGCGTATTGAAACATCACATCTGCACTTTACACAACAGATTTCGACCGCATCGCCCGGCCAATTGGCCGGGCGCGGATTGAAACTTTCTACCGGGCAGTGAAAGATACCGTCACATCGGCATCGCCCGGCCAATTGGCCGGGCGCGGATTGAAACATGCCGACGCGCTGGATGAGCACATCCGGCTCGGGCATCGCCCGGCCAATTGGCCGGGCGCGGATTGAAACAGCAACGAGGCGCAACTTTGAGCGCACTGATACTGCATCGCCCGGCCAATTGGCCGGGCGCGGATTGAAACATCAAGTGGGCGGCGGGCTTGGGTTCGGCGCTTGCGCATCGCCCGGCCAATTGGCCGGGCGCGGATTGAAACGAATCCGTCAAACCCATAACCGCATGGGGCGCTGGCATCGCCCGGCCAATTGGCCGGGCGCGGATTGAAACGAACTTGTCAGGCTGTTTTGAAACATGGTTGTGGGCATCGCCCGGCCAATTGGCCGGGCGCGGATTGAAACTGCAGTCCGTCGATTGTCGTGGAATTGACAATTCCGCATCGCCCGGCCAATTGGCCAGGCGCGGATTGAAACCAGGCGCGAGAAGCTGCTCGACTCGTGCCCGGTCGCATCGCCCGGCCAATTGGCCGGGCGCGGATTGAAACTTCAACGACTCAGACCACCCACTGGCCGCGTCAAAGCCTTCGCCTGCGGCTTGCTGCTGGTGCGGCGCTTGGGGTAGATTGTGTACCTTGTTCTATTAGAGGCTTGAGCATGGACTGGAAAAATCGCATTGAAACCGATCCTGCAATTTGCGGCGGGCGCCCACACATCAAAGGGACGCGTCTGGCCGTGGAATTTATGCTGGGGCTGATGGCGGCGGGGTGGTCGGAGGCACAAATACTCGATAGCTATCCGCACATCAGCGAAGCGGATCTGCGTGCGGTATTCGCATTCGCGCAGGCGCTGATCGAGGAAGAAAAATACCTGCCTCTGCCGCACGTTGCCTGATGAAGTGGCTGGCCGACGAAAACATACCGAAGGGGGCGATAGCATTGTTGGCCGTGGATAGACTGAAACTTAATGGTCACTGTGGTACACCGCATTTTTGAGCGCACCCACAAAAAGCCAGCCTAGACCGTCCACACATTCCCCAGCCTGACCGTCTCCACCGCGCTGCCCAACATCAGCACCACACCGCCGCGGCGGTTATCTCCGTTATCGCTGAATTCAAAACGGTAGAAGCGCCGCAGGGCGACTTGCCCTTGAGAATTGCGTGCCAGCCGTATCGACGCCATTGCCACGGTGTCATCGAGCAGTTGCACGGCATCGGCGCTGCACGCGCGTTTCGCCGCGGCAATGGCGATTTCGCGGGTTTTCAGGCTATCCAGCCAGAACCAGGCAAGCGCGCCCAGTGCGGCCACGAAAACCAGCTCAATCATGTGCAGAGGTATTGTTAACGGTTGGAATTCACCGGTGGCCGGAACAGCGCAGCGACCTGTTTGCGTCCGGTAGCGGCGGATTCTTGGGCGCGCACGCTGGGGGGCGTGTCGGGCACTTCGATGTCCTCACGTTCGCGCCGCGGCGGAGGAATGCTGCCCGCCAGCGGTTCGCGTGCCGGCGGCGCGGGGCGCTCGCTGCGCGCACGCGGCGGTCGCGCCGGCTCGGGCATGGCGCCCAGTTCGGGCTCGAAGCCGGGGACGATTTCCGAGGTGATTTTGGTGTTGAGCAGGCGTTCTATATCTGCCAGGTAGCGCAACTCGTCTTCAGCCACCAGCGACAGTGCAATGCCGCTGGCACCTGCGCGGCCGGTGCGGCCAATGCGGTGCACGTAGTCTTCTGCCGCGTGCGGCAGGTCGTAATTCACCACGCACGGCAGCTGATCAATATCCAGGCCGCGCGCGGCGACATCGGTCGCTACCAGCACCTGGATCGCGCCTTGTTTGAACTGATCCAGCGCTTCCACCCGCGCCTGCTGGGTTTTGTCGCCATGAATGGCGTTGGCCGGGATACCGTCGCGGCACAAATGCTGGGCCAGACGATTAGCTCCGATCTTGGTGCCGCAGAACACCAGAACCTGACGCAGCTGGCGGGTTTTGATCAGATGTGCCAGCAATGCGTGCTTGCGCTCCTTGTGTACCGGCAGCACGCTTTGTGTGACCGTTTCGGCGGCAGTATTGCGCCCCGCCACCTCGATCAGTTGCGGGTTGTTCATCATGCTGTCGGCGAGCTTCTTGATCTCGCCGGAGAAGGTGGCCGAGAACATCATGTTCTGGCGTGCGGCCGGCAACAAGGCGATGATGCGGCGCAAGTCGGGCATGAAACCCATGTCCAGCATGCGGTCGGCCTCGTCCAGCACCAGCATTTGCACCTGCGACAGGTTGAGCGTTTTGTTTTGCACGTGATCGAGCAGGCGCCCCGGCGTGGCGACCAGAATATCCACGCCGCTGCGCAGCGTATCGATCTGCGGGTTGATGTTCACGCCGCCATACACCACGGTAATGCGCACCGGCAGATATTTGCCATAGCGGTGCACGCTCTCTTCCACCTGCATCGCCAGTTCGCGCGTGGGGGTGAGGATCAGCGCGCGGATCGGGTGACGTGCGGGAGACGGACTGGAACTGGCGTAGGGTGCCAGTCGGCTGAGCAGCGGCAGGGTAAAACCGGCAGTCTTGCCGGTACCGGTCTGCGCGCCGGCCATCACATCACAGCCGGTAAGCGCAACCGGGATCACTTGCGCCTGTACCGGCGTAGGTTCAGTGTAACCGCACTCTTCTACAGCGCGGAGTATCTCTGGCACCAGGCCGAGATCGGAAAAAGCCATACGTGTTGCTCCTGATAAATCAAGTGCTTATTGTACAGCATTGCACATGATTTCGGTCAGTGCGGCACTGGCTCAACACGCCCGACGGCAAACAGCGCGAGTATGCCAGCCACTGCAAACCCGGCACCCACTGCACATACCGCCAGCCATCCGGCGTGTTGCCATGCGTAGCCGCCCAGCGCCGAACCTGCCGCGCCGCCCAGAAAATACGTCACCATGTACACGGCGTTGAGGCGATTGCGCAAATCCGGGTGGAGCGCGTAAATGCGCGTCTGGTTGGACAGGTGACTGGCCTGCACGCCGGCGTCCAGCAGCACCACGCCCAGCGCCAGTCCCAATAGCGTGGTCCCGGTCAGCCCCATCAGCAGGAATGCAAGCAGCACAAGTAACAGAGCGCCGCCGTTCAGTAGCGGCGCTGCCACGCGATCGGCAAGACGCCCGGCCAGCGGTGCGACGAGCGCGCCGGTGACGCCGATCAGGCCAAACATCCCCGCCACTTCGCTGCCGTAACCGGGTGACAGTTGATGCAGATGAAATGCCAGGGTTGTCCAGAACACGCTGAATGTGGCAAACCCGCACCCACCCACCAGCGCATGGCGGCGCAACACCGGCTCGCTGCGCACCAGCCGGATCAGCGAAGCCAGCAGCGCCGTGTAGGCGATCGGCCGGCTCGGCGGCAGACGCGGCAGGGTGCGTTGCAGCAACACCGCCAGTATCAGCATTACTCCGATTGCCAGCAGATACACGTCGCGCCAGCCTGCATAGGCGCCAATCAGACCGCTCAGGGTGCGCGACAGCAGGATGCCCACCAGCAGCCCGCTCATCACGATGCCGACAATGCGCCCGCGCTGTTCGGGTGCCGCCAGGTGCGCCGCGAAAGGCACCGCCAGCTGCGGTACCACACTGACCGCGCCCAGCAGGAAACTCGCCAGCGTCAGCCAGCCCAGCGTGGGTGCCAGCGCGACACCAAACAGCATCAATACTGCGCTGAGCGTAGTTATCACGATCAGGCGCCGGCGCTCCATGCTGTCGCCAAGCGGAACCAGCAGCAGCAAGCCGGCCGCATACCCGAGCTGGGTCGCAGTGGGCACCACGCTCGCCGCTGCCGGACGCACGCCAAAGTCGGCCGCAATTTCCACCAGCAACGGCTGGCTGTAATACAGATTGGCCACTGTGGCGCCTGCCGCTACTGCCAGCAGACCGACCAGCCGCGGTGAAATTGATGGAGAGGTTTGCATCTGTCTGCAGCGGGTTAGAGCGTGCGCAGCTCGCGCCAGTCAAAACCCTCATCCTGGGTGGCATGGCTGAACCAGTCCGGCGTACAGCCCAGCACTTCGGCCAAAGCCTGCAATGCCAGCTGCGGCGTATTGTTGTGTCTGGAGAGATGGGCTGCAATGAGGTGTTGCAAACGGCTGTTGTCCAGCCTGGACAGAAGCGCGGCGGCGGCCTGGTTGTCGAGGTGGCCAAAGCGTCCCGCGATGCGGCGTTTCAGACCGGGGGAATAAGCGCTGTTGTCGAGCAGGTCGCGGTCGTGGTTGCACTCCAGCACCAGGGCATGGCAACCCGACAGCATGGCTTCGATATGCGCGGTCGAGGCACCCACGTCGGTAAGCACGCCGAGCCGATGCACGCCATCGCCGAACACGAACTGGGTCGGCTCGCGCGCATCATGCGGTACCGGAAAGGGTTGAATTTCGATGTCGCCGATGGCAAACGCCGTATGACTGTCGAGTTCGCGCACCTCGGGCAGTTGCGCATGCTGGTTGCGGAACACCGCCAGGGTGCCGCGCGTCATCCATACCGGGATACCATATTTACGCGCAAAGCGCGCTGCACCGCCGATGTGGTCGCCATGCTCGTGGGTAATGACGATTGCATCGACCGCTTCCGGCTGGAGCGCCTTGGCGGCCAGGCGACGTACCGTGTCACGCAGGCCGAAGCCGCAGTCGAGCATGATGCGCGTACGCCCGACTTCGACAACCAGGGCGTTGCCCTCGCTGCCGCTGCCGAGTGAAGCGAAACGCATTACTTGAGTTGTTCGAGCAGCAGCTTGATGATCCTGTTGGCGATTTCCGGTTTTGCCTGCGTACCGGTGGCGGTCAGTACGCGTACCTCGGAGCCATTGGCAGCCGGGTTCTCGGATACTTCAATCTGGAATTTGTCGCCGCTTGCCGCGGCTTTCTTGTTGCTGCGCCAGAACGCCAGTTTGCTCAGGAGACCACTGCTCTGCTTGGTTTCCACATCCTGCTGGGGATCGATATAGCGTACGTAATAAAGTCCCTTGGCGCGATTACGGTCTTCCACGGTGAAGCTGATGCGGTCCAGCGCCAGACCCACGCGGCGCCAGGCGCGATCGAACGGATCGGTGAGCGTGAGCATGGGAACGCCGCCTGCCGCCTGGGCAAGCTTGGCGCGATCGGGCTGGTTTTGCTCGGCCAGCAGGGCCTTGGCCTGCGCTTTTTCCACCCCGAAGCGTTCCATCAGACGGCTCAGCATTTCGGCTTCCAGTCCGGGATCAGCCGGGCGCGGCTGCCACACCGTGCGCTTGTCCTCGAAGCCGTTGCCCTCATACACCTCGGCCATGCCGCGATGGCTGATGTAAATTTCGGTTTCGCCGGGCGGGTTGGTGGTGCGTTCGAGACGGGTACGGAATTTGTCGCGCTCGGGTGTGGAGTAAAGGTTATCCACCACCTTGCCCAACAGATTGCGAATCATGTCCTGCGGAATTTTGGCGCGGTTTTCCGCCCAGTCGGTTTCCATGATGCCGGTCTGGGGATCCTCGACGTTGATCACAAAACCGTTTTCCTGCCAGAAATCCTTGACGATCGGCCAGACTTTTTCCGGCGGCATATTGACGATCAGCCAGCGCTCGCTACCGGCGCGTTCGATACGCACCTTGTCCTGAGTAACAGGCAGAATCCCGCTTTTCCCTGCGTCGGCGTTCTCACCACGCTCCGCGCTGTACGCCGAATACGTGGCACTGCCGCGCGGATTGAGGTCAGGCACCTGGTAGCGGCTGTCGGCAGTGGGGGCGGTCAGGTCGGGCGGCACTTCCAGCGTGGGGACCGTGGTAGCGGATTTGTAGTCGATTTTTTTCGATTTCAGAACATCCATGCTGCCACAACCTGCCACGCTCACTGCCACTCCTGCACCAACCAGCGCCATCCACAATTTGCTACGATTCATGGTTACCAATCCTTAAAATACTTACATGGCATTGGCCTGGCGCATGGCCTGGCGCAATGTATCGTGATGCTCTGCAGACAACGGCGTCATCGGCAAACGTATTCCCGCACCGATCAACCCCATCTCGGCCAGCGCCCATTTCACCGGGATCGGATTGGCTTCGACAAACAGTTTGCGGTGCAGTCCAAACAACTGCTGATTGAGTTCGCGCGCGCGTGTCAGTTCCCCGTTGAAGGCGGCGACACACATCTCGTGCATGGACTGCGGCGCGATGTTGGCGGTGACCGAAATCACCCCATGCCCGCCCATCAGCATGAATGCCAGTGCTGTCGCATCATCGCCGGTATACAGGGCAAAATCTGCCGGCGCGCGCAGGATAAGATCGGTGGCGCGTTCGATACTGCCGGTCGCATCCTTGATACCGGCAATGCCGGGCACTTCGGCCAGCCGTAGCGTGGTGTCGTTGCTGATGTCGCTGACCGTACGCCCGGGCACATTGTAAAGAATCAGCGGCAAGTCTTCGGCCTCGGCGATCGCCCGAAAATGGCGGTACAAGCCCTCTTGCGTGGGCTTGTTATAATACGGCGCCACCGACAGCGCATAATCCGCACCGGCTGATTTGGCGCAGCGCGTCAGTTCGATTGCCTCCGACGTGGAGTTCGCCCCGGTACCGGCAATCACCGCCATGCGGCCGGCAGCCTGTTCGACCACGGCACGGATCAGCGCGCAATGCTCCTCATAGTTCACCGTGGGCGACTCGCCCGTGGTACCCACCACGACTATGCCGTCCGTGCCCTGCGCTGCGTGCCAATCCACCAGCGCGCGCAAGCGTGCCAGGTCCAGGCTGCCATCGTCGTGCATGGGTGTCACAATGGCGACCAAACTGCCTTTTAACATGCCGTCATCCGCTTGAATTTAAATCCGGCCAGTTTACCTGATAACGTCGCCGCCGGAAACCCGCACCCAGCCGCGCCGAAGCCCTGTTCAACCGGCACCGGGAAGCTCGCAACAGGGCTTGGCGGGAGGCGGCTGGTCGGCCGTCATGACCTGTCCGCGGCCGGCGCTGGGCCGATAAGTGGTGCAACCTTTCAGGCCCAGCGCATAAGCGTTCCGGTAGATTGCCTCGAACCCGGAAAACGCCATGTCCGCCGGTACATTGATGGTTTTGGAAATGGAATTATCCACGTGCGCCTGCAACGCCGCCTGCATTTGCAGGTGCTGGTCAGGCGGAATTTCAGTGGCGCTGACGAAACCCGGCGGCAGCGGCGCATTCCCGTGCAGGCTGCGATAGAGCCGCCAGGCATAGTCCTCCACCGCGTATTCGGTCAGGCCGCCGTCCGGCCGCCGTACGCTGCGCTGGTAGCGATACGCGTAGATCGGCTCCAGGCCGCTGGAAATATTGTTGGCGAGGAGGCTGATGGTGCCTGCCGGGGCAATGGCGGTGAGGTGGCTGTTGCGGATGCCGTGGGCGGCGATGGCGGCGCGGATGTCCTCCGGCAGGCCGCGCACGAACTCGCCCGCGAGATAGGACTCGGCCCGGTATGCCGGGAACGGCCCGCGCTCCCTGGCCAATTCCGCCGAGGCCCGATAGGCGGCATGGCAGATCGTGGCCATCGTCGCACGCGCTGCATGCAATGAAGCATCGCTGCCGTAGCGCAAGCCGAGCATGGCCAGCGCATCGCCCAGCCCGGTGATGCCCAGCCCCAGGCGGCGCGAACGCCGCGCCACCTCGCGCTGGCGCGGCACCGGGAAATGGGCCAGCTCGTAGACGTTATCCAGCATGCGTACCGCCACACTGGCGGTGGCGGCGATGCCGCCCAGATCCAGCGTAGCGTCGGGCGTGAACGGCCCGCGTACGAAGCGCGTCAGGTTGATCGAGCCGAGGTCGCAGGCGCCGTAAGGCGGCAGTGGAATCTCGCCGCAGGGATTGGTGGCGCTGATAGTTTCTTCATACCCCAGGTTGTTCAGGCGGTTGACCCGGTCAATGAAGATCACGCCGGGCTCGGCGCTGGCGTAATTGGCACGCATGATGCGGTCCCACAGCGCGCGGGCACGCACGCTGCCCACCACCCGCCCCGGCGGGAAGCTCAGCGGCCAGTCGGCGTCCTGGTCCAGTGCCGCCATGAAAGCATCGCTCACCAGCACCGACAGGTTGAAATGCCGCAGCAGCGCCGGGTCGCGCTTGGCCTCGACGAATTCCAGGATATCGGGGTGGTCGCAGCGCAAGGTGGCCATCATCGCGCCGCGGCGCGCACCGGTAGAGATCAGGGTGGCGCACATGCTGTCCCAGATGTGCATGAAGGACACCGGTCCGGAGGCGATGGTGCCGCTGGCGTCCGCCCGCGCCCCGCGTGGGCGCAGGGTGGAAAAATCATAGCCCACCCCGCCCCCGGCCTGCATGGTCAGCGCGCCTTCCTTCAGCGCACTGAAAATGCCGTCAAGGCTGTCCTCGATGGTGCCCATGACGAAGCAATTGAACAACGTGGTGCGATGGCGCGTGCCGGCCCCGGCCTGGATGCGCCCGCCGGGCAGGAAGCGGAAATCCGTCAGCACCTCTTGAAAGCGTGCCGCCCAAGCGCTTTCCTGCCCCGCTTCCACCGAGGCCAGCGCACGCGCCACCCGCTGCCAGGTATCTTCCAGGGAGGCATCGAGAATCGCGCCGCTGTCCCGGTAGCGGTACTTGGTGTCCCAGATATCGGTAGAGATGTCGGCTAGCGGAAGGTCGGAGTTCATGCTTTCCTCATTCTGGAGAATCCTGTCCAAGCTTGAAGCACAGCATCCACTTTTACAAGTAGCAAGGCGCATCACCGGCAATTTCTGCAATCCGGCAACAGACGGGTCTTGTACAATGTTGCGGACGAGGATGATGCATGACCAACAACACACTGAAACTTCTGGTGGTAGACGATTTTTCCAGCATGCGCCGCATGCTGCGCAGTCTGTTACGCGAGCTTGGCTATGCGGATGCGGAGGAAGCCGAGGACGGGGTGGCGGCGCTGGAAAAATTGCATGCCGGTCATTTCGATCTGGTGATTACCGACTGGAGCATGCCCAATATGACCGGCATCGAGCTGTTGCGTGAAATCCGCCGCGATTCCGCGTTACGGCATCTGCCAGTATTGATGGTCACCGCCGAAACGCTGCCGGAGAATATTGCCGAAGCGCGCAACGCGGGGGCCAGCGGCTATATTTGCAAACCATTCACAGCCGATATGCTGCACGCCGCCCTGATACAGATACTACCGGAAATTTAGGCCAGTTCCGGCGTCATCACCGCGCGCACGATGGTTTGCTGCGTGTCCTGGCGCACCCGGTTGGTGAGCCACCACAGCCCGCCCTTCTTGATCGACAAATCCGACTCGGCGCCGCACAACAGCAGCGATGCTGCCTGCCCCAGGCCGGGCTGGTGGCCGACCACCACCACGCAACCACGCGCATCCGGCCAGCCTGCGGCGAGCACCACACTCATCGCGTCGGCACCGGGTGCGATTTTCTTCACTGTCTGGAACGGCCGCCCCAACGCCTCGGCAGTCTGTAGCGAGCGCGCCGCCGGGCTCACCAGAATCACCGCATCCTTGGGTAAGCGCGCATTCAGCCATGCCGCAATCTGGGCGGCCTGTTTGTGCCCTTTGGCGGTCAGTTCACGCCCCATATCAGGCACGCCGTCCACGGCGTCGGCGTGACGCCACAAAATCAAATCCATATCCGCTTCCAAAAAGTCCAGCATGCTAACGCTCCAATGTTACGGGATTAAAATGTAATAGTTTCCCAGGCGCGAACCGGGCGCGGGTGCCAGCGCCCGGCCAGCGCAGCGACCTCGTCCAGCAGCGCGCGTTGCTTGCCCGGTTCCAGATGGGTAATCAGCACTTCCACCTTGCCGGCGAGGCTGGCAAGACCCTGGGCCAGCAAGCCCGCGGTCATATGGCCGAAACGCAGCGCCGCCTCGCGCTGGCGCTCCGCAAAAGTGTTTTCGATCATCAGGTAGCGCAAATTTTCGATAGTGCCGAGCGCCTCCCAGAATGCCGCGCAATAGCCGGTGTCGCCGCTGAACACGAAGCTGCCCTGCCCGCTGTCGATGGCGTAGCCCACGGCCGGCACCGAGTGCGCCGCCGGCAGCGCCGTCACCGTCGCGCCGGGAATGGCGAGTGTTTCTCCGAGCTGGATGGGCAAGCAGCGGATGTAGGGCGCATGCGGATTCGGCAGCGCGGTGTAATCCGGCCACAACTCGCCGTTGAACAGATTGCGCTTGAGAATGGCAAGGGTTTCCGGCAGCGCGTATACGGTGAGCGGGCCGCAGCGCAAATCCAGGGTGGCGTCGGCCAGCAGGGGCAGAAACCCGCAGTGGTCGAGGTGCGAGTGGGTGAGCAGCACGCGCTCGATACGCGCCATTTGCGCCAGGGACAAGTCGCCTACGCCGGTGCCGCAATCCACCAGAGTATGCTCGTCCAGCAGCAGCGCGGTGGTGCGCAGCAGACCGCCGATGCCGGCGCTGGCGCCGAGCACGGTCAGTTTCATGCTGGCTTCCTCCAGAACGGACGGGTTTTCTTCATGCGCCGCCAGGCGGGTTCCAGTTCGGCGATCCTGGCCTGAGCACGGCTTTCCACCCAGCCCTGCACCACACCGCAGGCCCAGGCGCGACTGGCCGCACGGCCGCTGCGCAAGTCGTCGAGCAGGCGCCCGGTGACGGCGATGTCGTTAAGCGCGCCCAAACCATCCTGCAGCGCGGCCAGATTTTTTATATAGGCTCTGGCCGCCCTGGGCGGATAGAGTACGGCGAAAAACTCGGCGGCGTAGCGCTGTTTTTTGGCGGCGATGCGCAAACGGTGGCGCGCCGCCGGCTCCAGCCGGGCAAAATGCCGGCCGCGCCGCAGTAACTGGCGCTGGCGCCGATCCAGCACCGACTCGGCCAGTGCGGTGGCCGGAGCACTTTGCCAGGCTGAACCGATCCGGTCCGCAGCCTGCTCCCATGGGCGCAGCAGCAATATCTGCCCAGCCTGCAGCAGCAACTGCGTCAACCGCCGTGACGAGACTGCCGCAATCATCGCGGCGCGCGCGGCATCCCGTCGCAATTGTGCATCGCGGGCGAGGCTTTGCAGCGGCCGGCCGGGCATGGCAGCGAGCAGCGGCGGCAATGTTTCCGTCGCGAACACATCCCAGTCCCGCGCCGGGCCGAGCACGCCCATGAGCCAGCGCAACGCCTCGCGGAGCGGAGCCAGCGCCGCATCGGGCAAGGCCGGGGCAAATACCGTCAGCGCCGACCGCAGCCGGCGCACGGCAACACGCGCCTGGTGCAGGTATTCAGGGTCGGTTTCATGGATGAGGCCGGCCAGGTTGGCGGTGAACTGCTCCAGTCCGCTGTGCATCACGATCACAAAGGCATCAGCCACATGCATTCCCGCTTTCAGGCCGACAGGCGCGGCTTTCACCGGCTCGGCATGCAGGTTCTGAAACAGCGCATAGCCGCGCCCGGCCTTGCTCATCGGGTCCGGACGCAGATCGACATCTGCCGCCAGCGCCAGCGCCAGCGCCAGGTCGTAGAGCGCGGCCGGGTGGCCGGATTTCAGCTCCAGCTCCACCTCGCAAATTGGCTGGCTGCGTCCATCGCCGCTCACCTTGCCCTGATCGAGGGCGACTTCGACGCTGCCCCCCCCGGCTACCGGCAATGTCCAGGCATCGCGCCAGAAATGCGTTTCGAACACCGGCCGCAACCGGGCCAGACGGGCCGGCGTCAGCAATTCCCTGACTGCCGGCGCAGTGAAGCGCTCGGGCTCGGGTACTGCGCCCGCTGTCGGCGTCTCCCACTCCGGCCGCTGGTGGAGCCCGCCCGCCGAGCCGCCGCCGATTTTCACTGTCTGCACCCAGCCGCGTCCCACCCTGCGCACGCGCAGCGCGGCTTGGGCGCGCATCAGGTCAAGCTCCGGGGTATCGAAATACACACTGACCAGCCGCCGCCGCACCGGGCGGCCGGCCCCGGCCAGCAGTGCATGGCGTTTCAGGCGGATAGCCTGCATCGGCGGGAGGGCGAGCTTGAGCTCGATTTCGACTGTCATGGTTTTGTCATGTAAAAGTCATATAAAGACAAGGGGGCGTACTTTGGCCGCGCATATAAACGATATTAGCTTTACTTTGATAACATGTTGCCATGACCACACCCACTCCCGAACATTTTCTCAACCGCGAACTGAGCCTGCTTGCTTTCAACGAACGGGTGCTGACGCAAGCTGAAGATCCCGGCGTGCCTCTGCTGGAACGGCTGAAGTTCATCTGTATTGTAAGCAGCAATCTGGATGAATTTTTCGAGGTGCGCGTAGCCGAGTTGAAGGAGCACATTGCACTCGGATCTTCCTCGGTGAGCGCGGATGGGCTGAGTGCGCGGCAAGCTTTCCGCGAGGTTGTCCCGCGCGCGCATGCGCTGGTGGAAAAGCAGTACGAGACGCTCAACCAGTCCATTCTGCCGCAGCTGGCCGATCAGGGCATTCGCTTTTTGCGTCGCACCCACTGGAACGAAGAACAGACGGCATGGATACGCGCCTATTTTTTCCGCGAGCTGATGCCGGTGCTGACGCCCATCGGACTGGATCCGGCACACCCGTTCCCGCGCGTGCTCAACAAGAGCCTGAATTTCGCGGTGGAATTGTCCGGACGCGATGCTTTCGGCCGCAATTCCGGCGCAGCAGTGGTACAGGCGCCGCGCTCATTGCCACGCGTGATCCGGATGCCTGAAGAAATCGCCGGCTGCGAATACGGCTTCGTGTTTTTGTCGTCCATCCTGCATGCCCACGTGGGCGAGCTGTTCGCCGGAATGACGGTGCAAGGCTGCTATCAGTTTCGCGTCACGCGCAATTCCGACCTGTTCGTTGACGAGGAAGAAACCAAAAACCTGCGCGAAGCGCTGCAGGGTGAACTGCCCCATCGACACTACGGCAACGCAGTCCGGCTGGAGGTGGCGGATAACTGCTCGCCCGGAATGGCGGATTTCCTGCTCGCGCAGTTCGATCTTGAGCGCGAGGATTTTTACCAGGTGAATGGCCTGGTCAACCTGGTGCGGCTGATGCAGATACCCGATCAGGTGGATCGGCCCGACCTGAAATTCCCGGGGTTCATCCCCGGCTTGCCCAATCAGCTGAACAAGCCTGGCGACATGTTCAGCGCCGTACGCCGCGGTGACATTCTGCTGCACCACCCGTTCCAGTCGTTCCAGCCGGTGATCGATTTTATCCGTCAGGCGGCAGACGACCCGCAGGTGCTGGCCATCCGTCAGACGGTGTACCGTACCGGCACCGATTCCATGCTGATGCAGGCGCTGATTGCCGCTGCGCAAGCGGGCAAGGAAGTGACCGTGGTGGTGGAACTCATGGCGCGCTTTGACGAGGAAGCCAACATCAACTGGGCCGCCAAGCTGGAGGAAGCTGGCGCGCATGTGGTGTATGGCGTGGTGGCGCACAAGACCCACGCCAAAATGGCACTGGTGGTACGGCGTGAGGACGCCCAGTTGCGCCGTTATGCGCATCTGGGCACCGGCAATTACCATGCACGCACCGCACGTCTGTACACCGATTTTGGCCTGCTCACCTGTAACGAAGGCATCTGCGCCGACGTGAATGATATCTTCACCCAGCTCACCGGACTGGGCAAGGCATCGCGCCTCAAGCACTTGTGGCAGTCTCCGTTCACCCTGCATAGCCAGGTCATCGCCGCCATCAAGCGTGAGGCCGAGCACGCACGCAATGGTCTGCCCGCCACCATCATCGCCAAAATGAATGCGCTGCTGGAACCGGAAGTCATCCGCGCGCTGTATGCAGCGTCGCAGGCCGGGGTAAAAATAGAATTGATCGTGCGCGGTGTATGCGCGTTGAAACCGGGCATACCCGGTCTGTCGGAAAACATTCGGGTGCGCTCGATCATTGGGCGTTTTCTCGAACACACACGCATTTTTTACTTCCGCGACAACGGTGCTGAACATGTGTACCTGTCCAGCGCGGACTGGATGGATCGCAATTTCTTCCGGCGCATTGAAGCGTGTTTTCCGGTGCTGGAGCCACGTTTAAAAAAACGCGTCATCGCCGAAGGCTTGAAGCCCTATCTCAAGGACAACCAGCAGGCGTGGGAGATGGACCACCAGGGCACTTATCGCCGCCGCATCCGCCGCCGTGCCCAGCCTTATGGTGCGCAGCAGGCGCTGCTGGAACTGCTGGCGAAACCCGTGGCTTGACCCGTTTCAGCCGGGATACGCCAGCTTTAGTCCGACCGCTTTCAAATCAGCCTTTTCTTCTTCCAGCGCAGTCGCCGTCAGCGGGTTGTCGGCCAGCCACGCTGCCGCCAGTGAGAGCTGGCATGCCTGATCACGACACTCCAGACGCAACTCGGGCAGCGCCACATCCGCACGGCTGCGGTAAAACAGCACGGCCAGGCGCAGCGCCAGCACCGCCAGGCGTGTGGCGGGTTCGATCGGCTCCGGGCTATCGGGCTGGAATTCCGGCAGCTTGTTCAGGCCGCCGCGCTGCGTCCGCACCAGACGCGCCAGCAACGCCTGATCCATGCGCGAAAAACCCGGCATGTCGGCGTTGGCCAGGATATACGCACCGTGTTTGTGATAGCCGGAGTGGGCAATCGATATGCCGATTTCGTGCAGTTGCGCAGCCCACTGCAAAAATGCACGCAGGTTGGCAGTGTCGGTCGTTGCATCCGCCTGCAACTGGTCAAACAGCCTGACGGCCAGCGCAGTCACCCGCACTGCCTGGTGTGTATCCACATGATAGCGGCGCATGAACTGCTCCACGGTGGCGGCGCGCATGTCACGATGATGGAAACGTCCCATCAAGTCGTACAGTACACCCTCGCGCAGCGCGCCATCGGCAGCGGTCATGTGCTCGATACCGAATTCCGCGAATACGCCGCTCATGACGGCAAACCCCCCGGCGATCACCGGCTTGCGGTCGGATTTCAGGCCGGGCAGCTCCAGCTTGTCCAGGCTGCCGGCGCGAATCAACTGGGCACGCAACGCCGCCAGACCTGCGCGGGTGATGCCGGATTCGGCCCAGCCGTTCTGCATCAGCACATCGGCCAGCGCCCGCGCCGAACCGCTCGACCCGACCGCTTCGTGCCATTGTCCGGCGTAGCTGGCGGCGATGGTCTGCACCTCGGCGCGGGCGGTGAGTTCAGCCTGCTTCATGGCATGCTTGTCAATGCGGCCGCCCGGGAAAAAACGCTGGGTAAAATTGACGCAACCCATATGCAGACTCTCCATCAGGCGCGGGGTATAGCTTTTGCCAACGATACACTCGGTGGAACCGCCGCCAATGTCCACTACCAGCCGGGGCTGGGTGCTGGCGGGCAGGCTGTGCGCGACCCCGATGTAGACCAGCCGCGCTTCCTCGCGTCCGGCAATGACCTCGATCGGGTAGCCCAGCGCAGCTTCTGCATTTTCCAGAAATTCAGCTGCATTTTCCGCAACGCGCAACGCACTGGTACCCACGCAGCGCACCGCGCCACGCGGCAGGCCGCGCAAACGTTCGCCAAAACGTTTCAGGCAGTCGAGCGCGCGTTGCTGCGAAGCCGCATCGAGACGCTTGTCCGCATCCACGCCCGCCGCCAGCCGTACCGGTTCCTTGAGCGCATCCAGCGGATAAATCTGGCCGTCCACTACCCGCGCCACCTGCAGCTTGAAGCTGTTGGAGCCGAGATCCACTGCCGCCAGGATTGAATATTCGTTCATTTCACCGCATTACTCAGAAAAGATTCGCCAGAGAGTTCACAGAGAAAAACGCGCGATACCTCTGTGCTGCCGGTGTTCCCCATGGCAAAACGCATTACCCGAAAAACAGATACGTCACCGCAATCGCCGCGACCAGGCCGCCCAGATCCGCCAGCAGCCCGCAGACGACCGCATGGCGCACACGCTGGATGCCGACCGCACCGAAATACACGGCGAGCACATAAAAGGTGGTTTCAGTACTTCCCTGAATCACCGAAGCAAGCCGGCCGGCGAAAGAATCCGCGCCGAAGGTGTGCATGGTATCGATCATCATCGCACGCGCACCGCTGCCAGACAGCGGCTTCATCAGCGCGGTCGGCAGCGCATCGACAAAGCGGGTGTCCCAGCCCAGCATGACCACGCCGCTGCGCACACCATTCATCAGCAGATCCAGCGCCCCACTGGCGCGGAATACGGCAATCGCCACCAGCATCGCAACAAGATACGGGATGATGGTGACCGCGGTATGAAAACCGTCCTTTGCACCTTCGATAAACGCTTCATAGGCGTTGACCCGACGCACCGCAGCACCGCCGATGAATAGCGTGACCAGGCTGAACAGCAGCACGTTGCTCACCAGCGCCGACTGGCGCACCATCTCCGCTGCCGGCAGGTGCGCGAAATACGCCACCAGGCCGAACACGACGGCGCTGATCGCAGCAAGATAGCCCAGCACCACACGGTCGAGCAGGTTGATGCGCTGGTAAAACGCCGTCGCCAGCAAGCCCGCCATGGTCGAGCAATAGGTGGCGATGAGGATGGGGATGAACACATCCGTGGGGTCGTGCGCCCCGGCCTGGGCGCGGTAGGTGAAGATGGTCACCGGCAGCAGCGTGACCGAGGACGCATTGATCACCAGAAACAGGATCTGCGCGTCCGAAGCGGTTTTTTTGTCCGGGTTGAGCGTCTGCAATTCCTGCATGGCCTTGATGCCGATCGGCGTGGCGGCATTGTCCAGCCCGAGCATGTTGGCCGCCATGTTCATGGTGATGGCGCCCAGCGCGGGGTGGTTGCGCGGCACGTCGGGGAACAGGCGCTGAAACAGCGGCGCCATCAGCCAGGTCAGCCCCTGCAAAAACCCGGCACGCTCGCCCACACGCATCACCCCCAGCCACAACGCCATCACACCGGTCAGCCCCAAGGCGATTTCGAACCCGTTCTTTGCCGCGTCAAAAGCCGCTTTCATCACCAGTGCGAAACTGTCGGCGTGGCCGAAAAACACCAGGTTGACTGCGGCGAAGACAAACGCAATAAGAAAAAAACCGACCCAGATTGCGTTTAGCAAAATTTATCCCGCCAGCTTGGCCAGTGTAATCAGCAGCAATGTCAGAAGCCACAGCCCGAGTACGCGCCAGCTCAGACTCACCGCGCTGTCCAGATATTGGGCATCCGCGCTGTCGCCGAGGCCAAGTTCGGGACGTTGCCGCCGCCCGCCCGCATCGCTGATCGGCAGCCCCAGGCGCACCCCGAGTGCGCCTGCGCCGCTGGCCAGCACGATGCCTTCGGTGGCATCCGGCCAGTCTTGCGCCTGGGTACGCCAGCAATACATGGCATCCTCGAAATCACCCGCCACGGCAAAGCTCAGCGCGGTCAGCCGTGCCGGAATCCAGTTGATCCAGTAATACACGCGTGCGGCAAATTCACCAAATTGTCCGGCACTGCCTGCACTGCCCCACTTGCGCCCGAGAATCGAGGCCAGACGATACAGTACCGCGCCCACCGGTCCCAGCGGCGACAGCAATACGAAACACACAATCACGCCGAACATCTGCCGATGCGCGCTTTCCAGGGTGCGTTCGGTGGCGAGCCTGGCAATATCGTCGGCATTCAGCATGCTCGCATCCAGGCCGCGCCATTCGGCCAGTACCTTGCGCGCAGTGTCCAGATCGCCCGCTTCCAGCGCGCGCGCGATGCGCTCGCCAACTTTGCTGAAATACTTGAAGCCCAGCGTCACATACAGTACCAGCGCGCTCCATGCCCAGGCCAGCAGCGGACTTGCCGCACCCAGCAGGAAATACACCACGCTCACCGTAATCAGGATAGGCAACACCGCCACCAGCCATGCAAACACGCCGTGCTGATATTGCCCGGTGTTGAGCTGGCGCTCGATGTATTGGGCGTAGCGCCAGAACGCCTGGTAGTGCGGTAGCGGGTGGCCGAGCGGCCGGAAGTGTTCGAGTAGCAGGGCGGCGAGCAGTGAGAAGAAGGTCATCGCGCCGCCTGCCGGTTAAATGGGCATTTCCACGGTAAGCACACCCATCTGGTTGATGGATTTTCCGGGCACATAAATCTCCACCGTGGGCATCCGGATATCCCGGCCGCTGGTCTTGAGGTAATCGTGCAATGCCTGGTAGGCGGTGCTGGGTGCCAGCAACATGCTGGCCTGCACGTGCGCCGCGAGCACCGGGCGCGCAGCAATGTCGCCTACTTGCAGCGGCGCCTTGATGGGGACGCCCGCTGCCAGCAGATAGCCGACGCGTGCACGCTGCTGGCTTTTTTGCGTGGTGCGCGGATCGTCGTAAAGGATGGTGATGGGCGCGCCCGGCGTGATGCCCTGGGCGCGTAGCGCATCGGCAACCTTGATCTGGATGTCCGGTATCTTGCCGTAGTCGCCGGTGTGTTCGGCGTAGACGTAATGATAGGGGCCCGACACCGTCTGCTCGATCGTCGCCCGGTTGAATCCACCCCACCACCAGAACACCAGCACTATCGGCAGCACGAAAGCCAGTACGAAAGGCAGCCAATTTTTCTTGATCAAAATCTGTCCTCAATGAGCCTGTCTACAACGGTGGGAAGATACCATATCGCGGCGTCAACTGTCGCGCGTACAATGCCCGGGAGGCACGATAATACAAGGAGGACACACCCATGAAAACACTCGTCGCGATATTCCTGAGCTGCCTGGTTTCATTCGCCCATGCCGCGGAATACGCCGCTGTCGGCGTCAAGGTCACACCGGTCAAAGTGGGTGCCCATAGCTATTACGTGCAGGGGTTATCCGGTGCGGCCTCTTCTGCCAACGAGGGCTACATGTCCAACGCCGGGTTTGTCGTCACTCCGGCCGGCGTGGTGGTATTCGACACGCTGGGAACGCCGTCGCTGGCGGCCGAAATGGTCAAACAAATCCGCAAGATCACCAGGCAGCCGATCAAGCGCGTCATCATCAGCCACTACCACGCCGACCACTACTATGGCACCCAGGTATTCAAGGCGCTGGGCGCGGAAGTGTGGGCGCATAAAAACGGCCAGGGCGCGATCAATACCGAGGCCGCCGCAGATCGCCTGGCACAGCGCAAGGAAGTGCTGTTCCCGTGGGTGGACGAAAATACGCACCTCACCCCGGCGGACAAATGGCTGGACGGCGATACCGATTTCGAGATGGGCGGCATCCATTTTGCATTGCGTTATGTCGGCCCGGCGCATTCTGCCGAGGACATGGCGATGCTGGTGCAGGAAGACGGCGTGCTGTATGCAGGCGATCTGGTATTCAAGGGCCGCGTGCCGTTCATCGGCGATGCCGACAGCAAAGCCTGGCTGGCTTCGCTCAACAAACTCATCGCATTGAAGCCGCGCGTGCTGGTACCGGGGCATGGCGCGGTTTCCACTGCGCCGCTGGCTGACCTGACCCTGACCCGCGATTATCTCAATTATGTGCGCGCCGAGATGGGCAAAGCAGTGAGTGATCTGATGCCATTCGACGAAGCCTACGCACGCACCGACTGGTCAAAATACGCCAAGCTGCCCGCTTTCGCGGAGGCCAACCGCCCTAACGCCTACAACACCTACCTGTTGATGGAAAAAGAATCGCTGAGCAAGTAAGCGTCCGTTTCGCCCACCTGATCCGGCTGGATTTACCCGCGCACAACACAGTGAGATTCAGGTTTTTAGCTTGCGGTACAGGGTGCGCTCGCTGATGCCCAGCTTGTCGGCCAGCGCGCGCCGGTCACCCGCGTGTTGCGCCAGCGCCCACTGCAAATAGCGCTGCTCGGCTTGTTCCAGCGGCACGATGGTCAGCGGCATCGCGCGCTCGCGCAGCTGAAAGCCGGTGCATTCTGGATCCAGATGTTCGGGCATGATGGTATCGCCATCAGTCATCAGGCTGGCGCGCTCCAGCATATTGCGCAGTTCGCGGATATTGCCGGGAAAATCGCAGGCATCGAGTTGCGCCAGCGTATCCGGGTGCAGTTTGAGCCTACGCCCCGGGCTGATACGCGCCAACAGCGTGGTTGCCAGCAACGGGATGTCTTCGCGCCGTTCGGACAGCGCCGGCAGACGAATCGGAAAAGTGCTGATGCGATAGTACAAATCCTTGCGGAAAGTTTCCTGTTCGACCATTTTTTTCAGGTCACGATGGGTCGCCGACACCAGCCGGAAATCCGCCCGCAACGGCTCGATGCCTCCCACACGGCGGTAGGTACCGGTTTCCAGCAGACGCAACAACTTGACCTGCAGGCCGAGCGGGATGTCGCCAACTTCATCAAGGAACAGCGTGCCGCCGCTGGCGCTCTCCACCAGCCCGGGCTTGCGCTGCGCGGCGCCGGTAAAGGCGCCTTTCTCATAGCCGAACAATTCGCTCTCGAACAGCGTCTCGGTCACCCCGGAACAATCCACCGCCACGTAGGGACCGCTGGCACGCCGGCTGGCATCGTGCACCGCCTGCGCCACCAGTTCCTTGCCAGTGCCGGATTCGCCCAGCAGCAGCACGGCGGCCTCGGATGGCGCCACCCGCTCGACCAACCCGAGCATGTGGTTAAACGCCGCCGAACGTCCCACCAGCCCGCGGGAAGAAGGATGCGCACTGGCCGCGCGGACGGTGTGCATCATTTCCACGAAATACACAATTTCACCCCTGGCGTCATGAATGGGCGCGAGCTCGACATCGACATGCTCCTCACCGCGCGGCGTATGGTGCAAATGCAGCACGCGCTGCGGACGCCCGGTCAACCTGCTGTGTTTCAGCGGACAGGATTCACCGGCCTGATCGCATGGGCGGGTGAAGTGATGCGACACCTCGTAACAATGCCGCCCCACCAGTGGCCAGGCATCGCCATATTCCGCGCGGTAAGCCACATTGGCAGCGATGATGGTGTAATCCTTGTCCATCACGATACGAGGTTCGGGCTGGCTGTCCAGATAGGACAGCAATTCGGCGATCTGCGGGACGGACATCAAGGCACCCAGAGCAAATGTCAAAAATGGCAGTTTACACCATCATTTACCGCAATATAACTGCCATTACTGGCTTCATGATGCTCCGCAATATTCTCAAGATATCTACAAAACGCGTAGAACAAAATTTTAATTTGTATACAGAACAATGCATTGAATTATAAAACGCGCATAAAACCCTGACTGGCACATGCATTGCATTGGCACTCGATAGCCGCCGCGGACAATATCCCTCTTGAGATATTGGCTTTTAGTTCTATTCTTGATGCTGGTACTCATGCAATGGAGCGTTTGTATGCGTCAAATATGGAACCACCCGCTCAGTCGAGAAATTCTGCTCATCCTGATTGTGAAAATCGCACTGGTTTTTGCCATCTGGTGGGCGTTTTTTCGTGCTCCCGACAAGCCACCACTTTCGCCTGAGCAGGTCAGCCGCGCCCTGCTGGAATCCAGGCCGGTAATCGATAACCATAAGGAGTAATTACAGATGATCAGTACCGAATTGGTGGATATATCGCGACTGCAATTTGCAGTCACCGCGCTCTATCACTTTTTGTTTGTGCCGCTCACGCTCGGACTGGCTTTCATGCTGGTCACCATGGAACTGACTTACGTTACCACCGGCCGGCCGATTTATAAGGACATGGTCAAGTTCTGGGGCAAGCTGTTCGGCATCAACTTTGCGCTGGGCGTGACCACCGGCATCACCATGGAATTCCAGTTCGGTACCAACTGGGCGTATTACTCGCACTATGTCGGCGACATTTTCGGCGCGCCGCTGGCCATCGAAGGGCTGATGGCATTCTTCCTGGAATCCACCTTTATTGGTCTGTTTTTCTTTGGCTGGGACAAGCTCAGTAGATGGAAGCACTTCATGGTGACGGTATTCATGGCGGTGGGTTCCAACCTGTCTGCGCTGTGGATTCTGATTGCCAATGGCTGGATGCAAAACCCGGTCGGATCGCAGTTTTCATTCGCTACCATGCGTATGGAAATGACCGATTTCTGGGCGATCGTTTTCAATCCTGACGCGCAAGCCAAATTCGTCCACACGGTTTCAGCCGGCTACGTCACCGCTTCGCTGTTCGTGCTGGGCATCAGCAGCTATTACCTGCTCAAGGGACGCGACCTCGATTTTGCGCGGCGCTCGTTCCGCATCGCGGCGGGTTTCGGCTTTGCCTCGGCCTTGTCGGTCATCGTGCTGGGTGACGAATCCGGTTATACCGTGGGCGAGGCGCAACAAACCAAACTGGCTGCGATTGAAGCCATGTGGCACACCGAACCGGCACCTGCGCCGTTTGTGCTCTTCGCGCTGCCTAACGAAAAAACGCACAGCAACGATTACGAAATCAAGATCCCTTATGTCATGGGCTTGATTGGTACACGCTCGATAACCAAAACCATACCCGGCATCGCCGAGATCAAGGAAAAAAATCGTGCGCGCATCATTGATGGCGTGATTGCTGTCAAGGCGCTGGAACAACTGCGCAAGGACAAGAACGACGCTGCTGCGCTGGCTACATTCAACGCCCACAAAGCCGACCTGGGCTTTGGTCTGTTGCTGAAGAAATACACCGAGGATGTCTCGGCTGCAACTCCCGGTATGATTCAGCAGGCAGTCGACAGTACCATCCCCAAAGTCGTGCCGATGTTCTGGAGCTTCCGCATCATGGTCGCGCTGGGCTTTGCCATGCTGCTGCTGTTTTCACTGGCGCTGCTGTATTCGATCAAAGGCACCTTCATTGAGCAAAAATGGCTGTTGCGCTGGGCACTGTGGTTCATTCCCGTACCATGGATCGCCGCCGAACTGGGGTGGGTGGTCGCTGAATACGGCCGCCAGCCGTGGACCATTTACGGCATATTACCTACCCACCTGTCGGTATCCAGCCTTACCCCCGCCAACATCTACGGTTCGCTTGCAGGTTTCGTAGGCTTCTACACCGTATTGCTGATCATTGAGATGTACCTGATGGTGAAATACGCGCGTCTCGGCCCATCCAGTCTGGGTACAGGCAAATATCACAGCGAGCGCCCGTCAGGCGGAGGCACCATCCCGGTTGCCGCACCAGCCGGCAAGGCATAAGGAGAACACAATGGATTACGAAAGCCTGAAACTCATCTGGTGGTTGCTGGTGGGTGTGTTGCTGATCGGCTTTGCCATCATGGATGGTCATGACATGGGTGTGGGCGTGCTCTTGCCCTTTGTCGGGCGCAACGACCTCGAACGCCGCGCAGTCATCAATACCGTTGCGCCGCACTGGGACGGCAACCAGGTGTGGTTCATCACCGCCGGTGGCGCGATCTTCGCTGCCTGGCCACTCATCTACGCCACGGCCTTCTCGGGCTTTTACTGGGCGATGATGGCCGCGCTGTGGGCGCTGTTCTTCCGTCCGGTCGGCTTCGATTACCGCTCCAAAATCCAGAACGCCAGCTGGCGCAGCACCTGGGATTGGGGGCTGTTCATCGGCGGGGCGGTGCCGCCCATCATCTTCGGTGTGGCGTTTGGCAATCTTTTGCTGGGCGTGCCGTTCCAGTTCGATGACACGCTGCGCTCCACCTACACCGGCAGTTTCTGGCAGCTGCTCAACCCGTTTGCCCTGCTGGCTGGCGTGGTGAGCCTGTCGATGATCACCTTCCAGGGCGCAAATTACCTGATGCTGCGCACCGAGGGTGACATCTACCGCCGCGCGCGCACTGCCAGCCTGATTTTTGGCATCGCCACGCTGGTGACTTTTGCACTGGCCGGTTTATGGATCATGAAGAGTATCGACGGCTTTGCCATCACCAGCCATGTCAACCCCAATGGGCTGCCTGATCCGCTGGATAAAACCGTGGTCAAGGAAGTCGGCGCATGGATGAAAAACTACACCACTTATGCCTGGGCAATGTGGGTACCCATCTCCACCTTCATCGCTATTGTGCTGGGCATACTGTTTGCGCGCATCAATCAGGCCGGGCTGGCATTCTTTGCCTCGTCTGTCACCTGTGCCGGCATCATCGGTACGGCAGGCGTATCGATGTTCCCGTTCCTCATGCCCTCCTCATCCGACCCGCGTTCCAGCCTGACGGTGTGGGATAGCGTGTCATCGGAAATGACGCTGGGCCTGATGCTGGGTGCCACGGTGATTTTTATGCCGCTAATTATTATCTACACTTCGTGGGCGTACAAAGTGATGTGGGGCAAGGTCACCACCGACTACATCAAAGCCAACGACAAATCCGTTTACTGATTTCTTAAAGGAGAAACATCATGTGGTATTTCGCCTGGATCCTCGGTGTCACCATGGCCGTATTGCTCGCCTCGATGGCCGCCACCATGTGCGACGCCAAAGACTGCGCGCAGGATGCTGCCGAGCGCGACAGCACATCGCACTGAGTGTCAGGAACCGCCATGACAAGCAAGCTGTTTGGCCGCAGCTGGGCTCGCGGCCTGTCGCTCGCCGCTGCCGCAAGTCTGGCGCTAGCCGTTACCGTCTATCCGCGCGGTCTGATACATGAGGGTGTCGCGCTGGATCACGGCCTGCTCAGCCTGCTGATGTGGGGCATGTCAGCGGGATTTGTACATGGCATCGGTTTTGACCCGAGTAACCGCTGGCTGCGCGTGCTGCTCGGCCCCGTCATCGCCTGGCCGACACTGTTACTGGGCTGGGCGCTGTTTGTACGCAACTACCTGTCTTGAATTGACGCACCCACGCCGCATAGTGCTTTCAACGATGTGGAAAACTGGGGGCACCCTGATTCATTTCCGCCAGTTATTCGACGCAACCAGTTTCGCCTGCACCTTCCTGCCGGTGGTGAAAACCTGAATTTTCGGGCGGATACCATTGCCATTCCAGCCACCTTAGCCACACACCGGGCTGCCCCAGCTACCTGTGGCACGACCGTTTGTCCAGCGGCGACGCGCCGCTCATCGGCGGATGTGGCCGCACCAGCTTCCAGAAAATACAGCATCACGCGTAAAATATGCCCATTTTTAACTTTACCAGGCCATACCTGCCAACCAGCACTGTGGTCACGAGGAATCCCATGCAGCCTGAAACACATCAGCCTGAGGTAATGCTCAGCCACTTCGAACGTATTGGCGGCGCAGACAAGATACGTGCACTGGTCAAACGTTTCTATCAGATCATGGATGAACTGCCCGAGTCTTACGGCATCCGCAAGCTGCACGCCGAAAATCTGCAAGGTTCGGAAGACAAGCTGTTCAAATTTCTGTGCGGCTGGATGGGCGGGCCGCAGCTGTATGTGCAAGAATACGGCCATCCCATGCTGCGGCGCCGCCACCTGCCTTTTCCGATCAGCGCATCCGAGCGCGACCAGTGGCTGCTATGCATGAACACTGCCTTGCATGAGGTGGTTCAGGATCAGCAACTGCGCGAGGAACTCTCCGCCGCCTTTGCTAAAGTGGCCGACCACATGCGCAATAAACACTGATTTTTTTACAGGAGAAATTCCATGAGCATGACGCCTCAACAACTCGTTGCAGAAGCCAAAGCCCAGATCAGGGAAGTCGATGTCAACAGCGCTGCCCAGCGCATTGGCGCAGGTGCCGTGGTGATTGATGTGCGCGAATCGGCCGAATTCGATGCCGGATGCCTGCCCAATGCGGTGAACATTCCACGTGGTGTGCTGGAATTCAAAACCAGCGACCACCCGGCTCTGGCCAACAAGGACGCCGAAATCCTGCTGTACTGTAAAACCGGTGGCCGCTCAGCGCTGGCCGCCCTCAACCTGCAGCGCCTGGGCTACACCAGGCCGGTATCCGTGGCGGGTGGTTTTGAAACCTGGGCCAACGCAGGCCAGCCGGTAGTAAAAGACACCACCAACTTTGGCGGCTAATACACGCGCCAATTGGCTCAAGCCATCAACCTGAATTTGCCTTCTCGTTTCCTCCGCCTGTTCATGACTGACGCATAAACAGGCGACAGGCTTAGGCGTGCTGTCCGAATAAATCCGCGTAATCTTCTGCAGGCAGCGGCATGCTGTACAAAAACCCCTGAATCTCGTCGCAGCCATGCTGCACCAGAAAATCGCGCTGCGCAGTGGTTTCCACGCCCTCCGCAATCACCGCGATACTCATGCTGTGGGCGAGCTGAATCATGGCGGTGACGATGGCGGCTGCGTCATTGTCGCACCCCAGTTCCTGGATAAAGGAATGGTCGATTTTTATCGCATCGATCGGGAAACGTTTCAGATAACCCAGGCTGGAGTAGCCCGTGCCAAAGTTTTCAATACACGAATGCACGCCGCGCTGTTTGAGTGCCGTCAGGATTTTCAGCGTTTGCCCGGCGTCACTCATGGCGGTTGTTTCGCTAATCTCCAGTTCCAGATTGCCGGCTTTCAGACGGGTTTCCTGCAGAATCTGATCCACCACCAGCAACAAATCTGGTTGGGAAAACTGGCGCGCCGACAGATTCACCGCCACACGCTGTCCGGCCAGACCGGCATTGCACCATGCCGCCATCTGCTGGCAGGCCTCGCGCAGCACCCATTCACCGACCGGTTCGATCAGATTGGTGGCTTCGATGTCCGCAATGAACCGGTCCGGACCAATGATGCCGCTGCGCGGATGGCGCCAGCGCAACAGGGCTTCAACGCCCGTGATATGGCCCTTGGTAGCATGAATTTTTGGCTGGTAATACAGCTCGAATTCGTCGTGTTCCAGCGCGCGGCGCAGTCCGCTTTCCAGAGACAACTGGCGTTTGCCGGCGATATTCATACTCGAATTGAAATACAGGAATCCACAGTGCTGCTGCTTGGCGCGATACATCGCGGTATCGGCCTGGCGCATCAACTCCTGGGCGTCATCCAGGACTACCGTCCCGCCCGTGGTGGTCAGCGAACCGCGCAATGCGCTGATGCCGATGCTGGCGGACATGATGTAATCGCGCCCGAGCAGGTTGATCGGCTCGTTCAGGGTTTGCAGTATCTTCTGCGCCACCGCGGCAGCGGCGCGAGCGGCCTGATTACCAATGACCAGCACGGTGAATTCATCCCCGCCCAGCCGGGCGACATAGTCCTCGTTGCGTACGCCGGCTTTGATACGCGCGGCAACGATCTGCAACAACAGGTCGCCTGTCTGATGGCCGAGCGTGTCATTGATATTCTTGAAGTGATCGAGATCGAGATAAAGCAGCGCCACATTGCCACCATGACGTTGAGCGTGGGCGGTGACGCGGTCGAGGTATTCCTGGAATGCCGCACGGTTGGCGAGTCCGGTCAAGGGATCGAAGCGCGCCAGCTGATCCAGCCGCCACTCGGTATGCTTGCGCTCGGCGATCGCCGCCGCCACCAGCAGGCCGGACAATGCAATCATCGCCAGCATGGTTTGCAAATTCACCAGTACCGGATAGATGACGTGGTGGGCCAGCGTGCCATTGCTCATCAGTGTAGCCGCAGTCGCCAGCGCCGCAGCGCACAAGGTAACCAAGGTGGTAGCAGGCAGCCCCAGCCGCAGTGCCGTCCAGATCACGAATACAAACAGCAGGTAATGTCCGCCGTCAAAGCCGGGGAAAATATCCAGACCCATTAAGGGTAGTCCGGTCAATGCAAGCATGAGCGCCAGCACCACCCACACCTCGACAGCTGGAGCCGAATATTTTCCTGATTGCCAATAGTGCCAGCACACCATGATCGGCGGGGCAAACAGCAGGATGCCGATAATGTCGCCCAGCCACCAGCTCCACCCCGCCTGCGCGAACCCTTCGCCAGACAGAGCGCCGTTCATTAGCAGCGCCGCCACTCCCACCAGCGCACTCGCCAGGCTGGCAATGGGTGCGGCGAACAGCACCAGTTTGATCACATCGCGCACGCGCTCCAGGCTGGAATGAAAATTGTCGAAGCGATTGAGCAGCCACAGTGCGGTGACGGCTTCCAGCGTATTACCTGCACCAATTGTCAGGGCAGTGTGCCAATCCAGGTCCATCCAGTTGGCAATAAATGCACCCAACAAAACACCTGGCCACAAGCGTCTGCCAAACAGTACCAGCACCGCCAGCGCCAAACCGCTGGCAGGCCAAATTGCGCTGACGCTGTCGTGCATGAATGCCGCCAGCCAGAGGCCAAACCGCGCTGCCACAATATAGGCAGCAGCCAGACCCAGCAGCGCCGCCAGCCGGCGCGCATGGGGAATAAAAGCGGACTGTATCCGGAATGTTTGCATGGCTTGTCACGCGCCCAAGCCGGGCGCTTGCAGATGCATGGAAGAAGGGTTGGCGATTCAGTAGCGGCGGCTTAAATCAAAGCCACACTACGCCACCGCGTCAATATGCGCTTTAACCGCCTCCAGCGATTCGCGCAACGTGTCTTCTGACAGGTGATTGAGGCTTTCAGCCAGCACTTCTGCGGCTTGCAGGGTTTCTGCCGCAAGGCTGGCGCTGTCGATCTCGGCGACGAATGCCGCGGCGGCACCCGTCACGCGCAGCAGGGTGTCGCGCTCGCGCATGAGCATTTCAACCTCATCGCGCAACATGGCGACTTCCTGATGGTTTTGTGTATTCAGCATGTTATCCCTCTTTATAAAAATAATGTCAGCACGCCGGTATAGCCGTACAGACGGTCATGCGAAATCTCGCCGTTGGCAAAAAAACCTACCAACGGAAACTCACCCAGTACCTCACGGATCAGCTTAAGCTCAACCGAATCGGCGCCGAACAGACTCGCGCCACGCCCCAGACAGGAATAATACACTGCCCCGCGCGGTGGCGCAGTCAACGCCTGTTTGATGTCGTTGAGCATACGCAGCATGTCTTCGCGCGCAGCGCTGGCATCACGGCGGCAGAATACCACCGCGCCTTGCGCAGGCACTGCCTCGCTGATCGCGACGAGGCGCTCATTCGTGTCAGCGCCAATCAGGTTGCGCACCAGGTAGTCGCCGGTATCCGAGCCGGAAACCGCGAGCGCAGCGAAAATATAACCCGCGGCACGACTCAAGTCACGTGCCAGGATTTCGCCTATATCTTCGTTGAGCACATCCAGCGCCGGGCGGCCATCCAGGGAGATGAGAATGTTTTCGTGGCTGGCCGTGACCTGATGCTGCGCCGCAATCGGCGTAACGCCCTGGGTGAGGCGCGTCATCACCGGCACCCGGGCGCTGAACATCACACCGGACAAGCCGCCATGCACCACGCCATCCGCCACCTGTTGCGACTGAAAGCGCGAGCTGGTAATGCCACCAGTGACAAAGCCGCTCTGCATGCGTGCCGCCAGTGCCTCGACCAGATCGGGCACCTCGACATTGCGTGCATCGCCATGCACCAGCGCATAGTGCGCAGGCCGTCCGCCCACTTCGAAGCCGCCTGCCTGTTCGCTTAGCTGCGCTAGTTCGGTCACGTTGCCGAACACACGAAAACTGTCCGCAGGAAATTCGCCCAGCATCACCGCCATCGCCGACTCGTCCAGATATTCCTGCGCCGTCGCGCACACACCAATACCCACCGATCCCACCCAGTGCGCAACACCGCTATGCACACGCAGATAATCGAGAATTTCCGGCAGCCGGTTGGCATACAGGTCGGTCACGTACACAAAGCCCAGATTGGCTGCCGCCGGCACCGGCTGCAATCCACGCACGCACACCTCGGCGGCCTCCATCCATTGCCCAAGACCGGAATGGGCAAAATGGAATGGGGTGCTCATGCACGCGTCCCCGGCCAGTGCGCGTCGAGCACCTTGCGCATACGCCCGGCCGCCTGCGGCGTGATGCCTGCAACCTCGGCCAGGGCATCCACACTGGCGGCAAAAACTGCAGCCGCGCTGCCAAAACGATCGAGCAGTGCGCGCGCCATACTCTCGTTGATACCAGGCAAGCCCTCCACCAGGTAGCGCTGGCCGTTCACCGGATCGAACGGCTTGCCGCTGCGCATCACAATCGGGTGGCCGATACCATGTTGCGCCTGATTGGCCATGGTATACATCAACTCGGCGCTGAATTCGGCACTAGGGCTGGGCACCAGCGGCACACCTTCGCCTACGGTGAGCCAGGCGATGGCCTCGCGAATCACCAGCGGGTCGGTATGAAAACGACCGCTGTAGAGGTCGCCCTCGATAAGATAAACCGGCTGATCGAAGCTGGATTTGAGCTTGCCCACCTCGCCAAACAGGCGCTTGTCCATGATCGCCAGACTGAAATCGGTAGCAGACTTGCGCTCCACCACCACGCCGCCGCCGAGATCATAGTCGCCGCAATCGAGTTCGGCGGAATGGGTCACCAGCCCCGTGAAACTTCCCGGATAAGTTTGCCAGTGCCTGAGCACCGGGCCGTTATCTTCGCGGGGGTGGAAGGTGATGGAAACAGGGGTATCGCTCATCGTCATTTTTGGCCATGTGGTTTTAAAATAGTGTCACTATAACGCGTCAGAAGGAAGACCCCGGCTGCTGCAAAAAAACCTGCTCTTCTGCTGTGCTGGTGCGACCAAGAATGGCATTGCGATGAGGAAAACGTCCAAAGCGGGCGATCACGTCATGGTGCAGGTGCGCATAGCGCAGCGCTTCCGCCATGTCTTCCGCATCGCGCAGGGTTTCAAACAGGGAAATCGAATATAACTGATCTTCCAGCATCTCGCTGTGTTCGAAAGGCAGGTAGATAAACATGCGCTGGCGTGGGGTCAGCACCTGATCCAGGCCTCGCGCAATGATCCCCCGGGCGATTTCCCGCGCTTGCGCATCAGTGGCAAAAGCCTGGGGCGTTGCGCGAAACAGGTTGCGCGAGAACTGATCGAGCAGAATCACCAGCGCCAGGCTGGCCGGGGCGGATTCCAGCCAGTCGGCAAGCCGTCCCGCTGCCGCTGCCTGATAATCCACCATGAATTCATCACGCATCAGCACATCGGTCTGTTCATCCTTGCCGAACCAGCGCCGCCGCTGCGCCTGGGTATCGCCCTCGAACCAGAAAGACAGGATTTGTTGCACACTGTGCATGATGCATGACTCGATATAAACGCCTTCAAGTGTGCGTGAAAGCGCGGCAATGAACAAGTACGGCCGAGGGAGTGGTCTACGTTGCCATGACGATGAATAAATCCGTATCCCTGTTGCGAATTGCCTTGGTCATGCTGACAGCCGTACCAGCAATGTCCATGAGTTCGCCATGCATCGTCTCAACCGCCGTCCCAGAAAATGCCTAGGCTCAAAACACCTCACGTGGTCTTCATGAAGCAGCTACACTTTCGTCATAACGCTGTTGCACTTCAGACTTGAATCCGCCGGAGCTTAAGCTGCAACATTATATGGCTGCTGCCTTCCTTCCGCAGTTACGCTGTGCAGAACTTCGACTAGATGGTTCACAGCAGGGCCGGGGTTACTGGATCTGGATCCCCCATAAATCAGATATAGCATGACCTTGTTGACATGCCCTCCCTGCAGCGGAAGGGGCACGAGCGCACCCTGGTCAATCAGCTCCTGTATTCGATACTTCAAAAGCCACGCAAATCCGTGGCCTTCCCGCACTGCTGCCACGGCCATGTCAAAGTGGGCCACGTTCCAGCGCCGTCCCTGATACAACCAGTGCCCGGCGCCGTTTCTTCTTTCGGGGTTTTCGAAATCGCGAATGACGATCTGCGTTATCCGTTCCAGATCGGCCATGGTGATTACCTTGCCAAGACTGAGCAGAGGGTGCCCCGGACACGTCACGGCGACATATTCAACTTCAATCAGCGGGTTGCCCAGGAACCCCATGGGTACCTGCGCGCTGATCGCCAGATCCGCGCTGCATTGCCGCAATGCTTCCTCCATGCCGACATTTGGCACCTCACTGAGCAGCACCGGGGTGCCTTTTCCGGTGCGTGCGAATTTTCTCAGCGCCCGCATCAGCAAACTGGAGGGAAAGGCAAAATCTACCACCAATCGTATTTCCGGCTCCCAGCCCCGCTCCATAGCGCAGGCGAATGCCTCAATCTCGTTGGCCTCCCTGATCAAGCGCCGCGACCGTTCCAGCATCGCGCGCCCCATTTCCGTGAGTTGCGCCTTCCTTCCCTCAATTTTCAGTAGCGGTACACCCAACTGCTCCTGCAGCTTGGCAAGCGCGTAACTGATTGCGGACTGGCTGAGGTGCAGGAATTCCGAGGCCTGGGCGAAGCCTCCGCAATCCACCACTGCGTGCAGTACCCGCCATTGCCTGAGGCTTATGCGAGGACTTCTGGCACCAGGCAGCTGGATGTTTAAGCTGTTATCGCCGCTCTGCACCGGCGGCCTGCTGAATGATGCGTGCGTGTCACCTGACACAATGCCTGCTCCTCTTGATGCCAAGGCCGCGAGTCCCTGCATCAGCAGGAAGAGCGTGGCCGGTGCGTCGAATGAGTCGGCCCAAATGTCGGAACCGGGTTCCGCGCACATTCAGCATGGGCGCGAACATGTCGACGCCTTGCAATGAAAGCGAGGTGACCTCAAAAGCGAAGGCGGGCGCGTTGGGCGATGAACAGCAGATTCCCCTCGGCGTCGAGCAGCCGCACCTCGCCGCCCGAGAAGTAGTCATGCCCTTCATTTCGTAGATGGAAACGAGCCGATCAACTTTCGAGAAATCTGTTGAACAGTGGATCTCCCTGGTGTCCGGCGGAAAGAATGTTGATGAGCAGTCCGTAGTCAAGCCCGTGGCGGAAACGACGTGCGCGGTCGCCCTCGAGCATGTCGGTACGAAGCCCCGCTTCGGCTGCCTTGAGTACCAAGCCGTACAATTTTTGGTATTCATTTTTTTCTCCTGCAACTGTGGCGACATCCTCACCATAGATCAGTTGCCATAGAGCGCATTAAAAATTTCTCTCCCGTGTGACCAGCAAATGCCGCACCAGGAAAAGGAATAATCTATTTATTCGATGTGTTTTTTTTGGAACAGGCAGCGTGGCCCGAAGCTGTAAAGATATTCGACAGCGCGTTAAAAAAAGGTGGACTTGCTTCCCTCAGAAGACCCAGGCCCACATCAGCCTTGCACAGGCCGTGATAATGAAGAAGTTTCGGCGAAACTAAAAACCGACAACATTTACATTACCACCTGATTCACAAGCAGGACATTGGTCGTCACGGGTATGGCACCGGATATACCGATCACAAAAACCGGAGGGATGCGCGAGCGCGGTGGCTTGGAAAATGACAACGACATCGTAGCGCTGTTGCCGGTCGGCGTGTTGCCGTTTTGATCACCCGTGGCGAGCGTGTAGGTCACAAGCTGCTTGCCCGACACCTCAGTCGATGTCACCGACACCGCAGGCAAACTTGCGCCTGGCCTCATTGCCGGCGGCGACCAGACAGTTTCGCCTGGCGCCGCGCCACGCGGGAACCAATAGGGCTGCCCATTTATGGTGATCGCCCTGCCGGTCGTGCTCAGTGCAATTGGTGCGGTGACAATCGCCAGTCTGGTGGCGGCGCCTCCCGCAGCATAGCCCGTCAAATAGGTCTGCCCATTAATGTTAACTACCCCGGCGGATGCCGCGGCGAAGGCAGATGGACCGGTGGCGGTTGCCAGCGCAACGGCTTCGCCTCCCGCCCCATAGCCTGTCAAATCGGGCTGCCCATTGATGATGCCTGCCTTGGCGGATACCCCGGTATACGCGGATGGGTCGGTGGCGACAGCCAGGGCGGCGGCTTGGCCTCCCTCTCCATACCCCATCAAATTGGACAGCCCATTGAGGGCGACCACGTTGGAGAATGTCTCGGTAGATGCGTTTCGGCCGGTGGCATTTGCCTGTGCGATGGCATATGAGTTGGCGCCGGCGGCCGTGACCGCATCCATCTGAACTGGCCCCAGAACCACAGGGTCGGCCCAAGCCATGGTCATCGCGCTACCTAGAATAGCCACCGCACAAAGGGTTCTCAGCATCATATTTTTCTCCAGGCCTGGTGCTTTTCTAGAGAGCAAGCGCTCCGTGCAATGCCCGGTATTTCCTGCCTCACCCGCTACGCCTTTACGGGAGCGAGGCGCTGATTTTCACGCCGCTCACCACCACCGGCGAAGTGAAGTGGATGGAGACGGCGACGGCGACGGCGACGGCACGCTCGACTCGATCCACTATAAAAGTGGAAGCAAACGCCGTTCCTAAGAAGACATACATCTGTTTATTCGAAGTATTTTATTTCTTGGTGACGGCTTGCACCGGTAGCTGTAAAGATTTTCGACAGTTAGGAAAGTAAGACGCAAGGGGTTGGGAGTGAGGCTCCCTGGCCTTAACCTCCCTGGAAAGGGAGGGATGAGTACAAGCGAGTCGGAGCCAATTTATCCTGGCACCCTTTATCAAGTGGCCAGTTTCTGCAATCCCCAACCCGCCTTGATAAAGGCGGCCACGCGAGGCCGAGCTTCAATAATTGAAGCGGATCGGCAGTGTAAACTGGATGGCGTATTTGGGCGCATCGTTGCTCAGCCCCATGCTTAACACGGTGTTGAACATCACGTTCTTGCTCAGGATGGAGGAAGCGCCCACGTTGAACATACCAATTTCCTGCTCCGAGCCGGGAACCTTGCTGCCGTTGATTTCCAACTTCTGCACGAAAGTCTGGGAGAAGGAGAATTGCAGCGATGTCTGGGGGCTTGCGGCCAGCACGGTTCCCACGGAGAAGCCGGTCTGATCGCCCTGCCTGACCTGGTCCTTCTCGAAGGCCTTCTGATAAAAAAGGCTTCCAACAAAGGCCAGGGGATCCTGGCGCTTGAGGGCGACCAGCTGGACCTGGGCTGCTGGATTGCCAGCTGGCAGCGCTACCCCATTGTTAATCCGGTCTCCGTTGCCAACGATGTAGGTAAGCCGTCCGATGAGATCCGGGCGCCAACCCCGCTCGCGCGTCAGTGTCTTGGCCACCCCAACTGAGAGGTCGCCCAGGCCGCTGGCGTTGGCCGATCCGGTGTAGTTCCCGAGTTCGCTGAGATCAGTAAACAGGGATTGATGCACGAAACTGTAGGGCAGGCCGAATTCCAACTGGGAGTCCCATGGCAGCCCGACCTTCAGGGCGAGGTTCCCTGTTGTTTCGTCCCGCTTCACCTGCTGGGGGGCGAGCAGCCTATTCGAGGATCCCGGTATAAAGGGTAGCCCGTAGACGGATGTCTCCCGGCGCGTATAGGTGAGACTCGGCTCGAAATCGATCTGGCCGGCTGGCAACAGCAGTGCACCGGTCTGGGTGAGGTTCCGCTCCAGGGCGCGCTGGGCGGCTTCCACATCGACCGAGAAGCTGCCGGGGCCCGAGGGTGTCTTGCTCGGCTGTCCAGCGGATGTTGCAGACGCCTGCGGTTGTCCCGATCCAGCCGGAGCTTGCGCCACCGTGGCAGCCACTTTCCCCGTTGCGGTCTGGCTTGCGACAGGACTGGGGGTTCCCAAGGCATCCAGCCGCCGTTCCAGGTCATTCTCCTGTTTTTGCAGCTTGGCGATGGCTGCATCACGTGCCGCCAGCTGGCGCTCCAGGTCGTTCATCCGTTTTTGCAGCTTGGCGATGTTCGCATCGTGTGCCGTCAGCTTGCGGGTGAGCCCGGCTGTCCCGCTTCGGGAGGTCGTGTCCGCAGCGAACGATGGAACTGAAACACACAGCAGACCGATACCAGATAAAGCTGCAACCAACACCTTTTGCGATGTTACCCGTCCCATTCCCCGCCCCTTGTCTTGAAGTATCTGTCGAACCTGCGCCCAGCATACAGATTTTACCCAAAAGTCACAAAATCCATATCCCGGGGCGCCAATTCATTGGGCGGCCCCTCGACGCCGTTGCGCTGCTTGACCACCAAGCCCACGTGGCCGAGGTTGGGAAAGTCGATCCAGGCGTCGAGAAAATCGCTTACCAGCATGGTGCGGTTGCCCCATGCTGGATCCGCCAGCAGCACGCGGTTCCCGCGCAGCCCGCGGAAGATGACGAAATGGTTGTAGCCCAAGACATTGATGGGCACCATGATGGGCGCCCTCTCGAGCAGATCCTTGAGCTCCATCTTGCCGGTGGCGACCCCGAGATAACCTTGGGAGTCCGTATAGCGCTTGAGGTCGAGCAAGGAGAAGCCTTGGCGGATCTGCACCAGCTCGGGGTGCTTGAGGTACTCAGGCCGGTTCATCAGGGCGACTGCGACCTCCTTCTCGGTCACTGGTTCGCCATACTGGTAGCGGAGCAGCGTGGCGAGCGCAGCCGCACCGCAGCTCAAGTCCCATTCCTGGATGACCACGTGCGCGCGACGCGTTTCAAACAGCGATGTGACCACACGTTCCTGGGCTTGGGCAGTAACGGACAGCGCCATCAACAGGATCGCACAACCGGCACAGAAGGCCCGGCCAGTCATGAATGAAACCATGTATGACACCTTTCGCTTCAAGACAAACTTTGACTGCCGCAGTATCCACGGAGATAAATGGGAGAAGGCTGCAGAGGCGCGCACTACAATCCTCAACTCTTGGCGTGCTTTACCGTGATCCTAGTGTTGTGCTCCGGAAACGTCAATTCGCCCCGTCAGACCGGTTTGGAAAAAACTCAAGCGGCGACTCGGCGACGGTTGCCGCCGGCCCCGCTTGTATGCCCGCGCAGCAGATCGTGCCAGACAGGCAAAACTGGAGCAATCCCCTAGAACGAGACTCGCGGACCAACGAACGAGCCAAACGACATCGTGGCGCTGCCGCTGATCGAAGAACCGCCGATTTGTTGGTTCGCGTTGAGCGCATAGGACACGACTTGCGAGCCCGGCACCACGGCTGACGTCGTGGCCGCCGTACCAGTGGCCGCGCCAGCGCCTGCCGCTGTCGCGGATCCTACAGCCTCGCTTCCCGCCACATAGCCCGCCAAAGACGGTTGTCCATTCATGGTGACCATATTATTGACGGCGTTGGCAGATGTCGCGGTAAATGCGAAAGGGCCGGTGGCTATTGCCAAGGCACCCCCACCTGCGCCACCTGCGGTTACCGCATCCATTTGGGCTGGCCCCAGAACCACAGGTCCGGCCCTGGCCACCGACATTGCGCTACATAGGATCGCCAGCGCGCAAAGTTGGTACATTATCTTGTTGGTACGTATCATGTTTTTCTCCTTATAAGTGGTGTGTTTCCTGAAAACATACGCCCCATGAAAAACCACAACAATGGGGCGCATGCTACTCATCTACCCACCTACGCCATTAAGGAAGCGAAGCGGTAGCCACCGCCACGCTCTGCGCTGCTGCGCCATAATAGAGAGAAGCAGCGATCGCACCACTAATAGCCGACGCCGAGGCGAAGCCGGGGGCGACTGCTGCCGTCCTGGTATAGGCTCCGGTGGCCGAGATGAGATCGCCAAAGCTAATTGCGCCAGCCCCAGCGAGGGCTGTAGCGCCGGCGCTGACCTGGTCCATTTGTGTATCTGACAAGGCAACAGGCTCGGCATTTGCGAAACTCGCAGCCGCGAGCAGAACACCTGCAACAATCGTGGAAGTAATGCTTTTCATTTTGTTCTCCAATCTCAATTTGATTAGTCAATCAGGTCCGCTAAACAACCTGCAGTTACATCGCTGAAGCTGCGGATGTCGCAAGCGACATCGAGCCGACCCCGTTGATATTGGTCAACTCAAATCTAACGTGGACCAAGACCTGAGTCGTAGCACTAGCCGCAGTTGCGGTAGCTACGGTATTGCCTATGGCCGTCGCCCAAGACCCGGCATCGGCAAAGCCGCCAGCCGTCACACCGTCCATCTGGGCATCGCTCAGTTGCATCGGCTCTGCTGCAAAAACCAGGCCGGACATTGCCAAGAGAGGGACGGCCACAAGGGTAGTTACTAGTTTGTTCGCTTTCATTTGAACCTCCTAAAAAGTAAAAACAGGTTGGAACAATTTGGAGCCTCACGCTTCTGACGCTTGGTCCAATTCCAGAATAGCGATCAGCCAAGGTAAAATAAGTGGACAATTTAGATGTAAAAGGCACAGAAATTGCCCCGTTCTATGAACTTTTTTCACTCATTTGAAATCTAATTTTTTTATATGTGTGCTATGCAATTTTGCCGTATGCGCGCCGGCTGAAAATCACCGGCACCCTGCACACAACCACAGCGGAAGCCGGGCTGCGGCTGGTGAGCGTGCTCATGGCATGATCATTGAGATCTGTCCCCGGCCTGCTCCATTGATGGTAGGCTATGGTTTTCTCCCGTTTCCGGCCCGCACCATGAAATTGCTCGACCAATACAGCCTCAATGAGCTCAAACTTGTTTACCTGTGCCTGCACGCTGCGCTGCCAGGCAACCCGGAACTGATGGATTCTGAATTGTTACAGGACTTGCAAATCTATCTGCAACGGATGGCCAGAGCAGCGGACGTAGACGTATCCCACCACGCACAATGGGCCACCTGGCTTAACAACGGCGTGATATTGAAACGCTTGTAGGCAAGCATGACGGACTCCCGTTTTGTATTGGATGCCAACCAGGAAAACTTTTCAAAACTGGTGCTGGGTAATTCGGAAAAGGGCCCGGTCATGGTGCATTTCTGGACACCCAAGGCTGGTCCCTGCATGCTGCTGATGCCGCGCCTGGTCAAGCTCACCACCGAGTACAGCGGCAAATTCCTGCTGGTCATGGTCAACACCGACGAGCTCGGCCACATCGCCCGCCAATACGGCGTCACCAGCGTGCCTACGGTGAAGTTTTTCCGCCACGGCCAGGTCGTCCACACCATCCACGGTGCGGATCCGGATGCGGAATTCCGCAAGGTGCTGGACCGCTTCATCGCCCGCGACAACGACGCCATCCACGTACGCGCGCTTACCAGCCAGCAGCGCGGCGACGTCCAATCCGCGCGCATGTTGCTGGTGGAGGCTGCCCTTGCCGACCCGGACAACCCGCGCATTCCTGCTGATCTGGCAAAACTGTTGATGTCCGGTGGCGAATTACAGCAGGCGCACGACCTGCTCACCGCGCTGCCCCTGGCGCTACGCGAGGATGCTGAAATCAGCCGGCTGATTACCCATCTCGATTTCATCCTCGCTGCGTATGCCGCACCGCCGCCCGCCGATCTGATGCAACGCATTGAACATGACGCCAATGACCTGGAAGCACGCTACCAGCTCGCTGCACAGTGCCTGGTGGCAGACGATATGGGTTCCGCCATGGCCGAGCTTCTGGAAATCGTCCACCGCGACCGCAGCTTTCGTCAGGATATTGGGCGCCGCGGCCTGGTGAGTCTGTTTGATCTGTTGGGTGCCGCGCATCCGCTTACCGCACAATACCGTCCCCTGCTCGTCAACGCATTGCACTGAAATCATGCTCACGCACGACTGGATCGGCCTGCTGGCAGGTGCGCTCACTACCATCGCTTTTATCCCGCAAGTCATCAAAATCTGGCGCAGCAAAAAAGCCGACGACATTTCCATCTGCACGTTCCTGCTTTTTACCGTGGGCGTGGCACTGTGGGTGGTATTCGGCATTCAAACCGCTTCGCTGCCAGTCACGCTGGCCAATGCGGTCACCATGGTGCTGGCGCTTGTCATCCTGATACTGAAATACCGCTATCGAAAATAACGCCGACACCTGGCTGCCGGATTGGCCAGTCCGTTCACCGCTGTTTGCTTCGCTGCTGCCGCTGCCGACAGCGCTGACCTCCACTGCGCGCTGGCCGGATGCAGACACACTCACCCGACACGCCGCCGCGCGCGACGTGGCCAACGCCAGCGGGCTGCCCATTCGCTTTGTACCCGACCATGCCACCGACCCGGCACTGGCTTACGAAACGGCCATCCACAACAGCGGCACTGTCGCCACCCGCGACGCCAACTGGCATGATTTCTTCAATGCGCTGGTGTGGCTCAACTGGCCGCACAGCAAGGCTGCGCTCAACGCATTACATATCCGCGCTGGCGTGTCGACCATGCGCAGCCGCCCACGTGATGCCCTTACCTTGCTCGACGAGAGTGGCGTGGTAGTAGCCTGCGCTGATCCTGCATTGTGGGATGGTCTGGCGCGTGCCGACTGGCACACCTTGTTTGTCCTGCAACGCGCCAAAGTGCGCACCGCCATGCGTTTTTATCTGATCGGCCATGCGCTCCATGAAAAAGCGCTCGCACCCTATCCGTCGATGACCGGCAAATGCGTGCAAGTGGCGGTGACGGAGGATTTTTTTGCGCTGGATGTCGCGCAGCAACGCTCACAACTGGATGCCCTACTGGCGCAGCAGCTACTGGCAAATCCGCCGCAAACGCCGGCACAGTTTCCGCCGTTGCCGCTAGCGGGTATTCCCAGTGTGACCCCTGCCAGCGAGCATGCGGATTTTTACGCCAACACCCGGATTTTTCGTCCGCAGCGAGTTATTTAATCCCGGATTTCCCATTGGTGCAGTCCAAGGAATAATGCGCGCCCTTGCGCCAGGCAAGACCTTGAGCGTGTTTGCTACGACGAGTAGCCCGTCGGGTTAAAGGTTTCTGGAAAGCCACAGCCTGTAGCGCAGGTTTTTCATAAGATTCCGGCTTTGCGCTAGCGTACGCAATCCACGTAATAAACCGGCCTGCCGTTCACTTCCCCCTTCACCAGTCCGTGAATATCCGTCTCGAAGCCGGGGAAGCGTTCGTTGAAGTCGCGCGCGAATTTGAGGTAGCGCACGATGGTGGCGTTGAAGCGCTCGCCCGGAATCAGCAATGGAATGCCCGGCGGATACGGTGTCAGCAATACGCTGGTAATTCTGCCTTCGAGCTTGTCGATTTCCACCCGGTCGATTTCACGATGCGCCATCCGGGCAAAGGCATCGCTGGGTTTCATGGCCGGCTCCATGCTGGAGAGATACATCTCGGTGGTGAGGCGCGCGATGTCGTTGGCCTTGTAGATGCCGTGGATGGCGTCGCACAAATCCTTCAGGCCCATGCGCTCGTAGCGCGGGTATTTGGCGATAAATTCCGGCAGCACGCGCCATAGCGGCTGGTTGCGGTCGTAGTCGTCCTTGAACTGCTGCAGCGCAGTCAGCATGGTATTCCAGCGGCCTTTGGTAATGCCGATGGTGAACATGATGAAGAACGAATACAGGCCGGTCTTTTCCACGATGACGCCATGCTCGGCCAGGTATTTGGTAACGATGGCGGCTGGCATGCCGGAATCGGCAAAATCGCCGTCCACGTCGAGGCCGGGAGTAATGATGGTGGACTTGATCGGGTCGAGCATGTTGAAGCCCGAGGCGAGGTCGCCGAAACCATGCCAGCGTTCGTTGGCGCGCAGCACCCAGTCGTCACGCTCGCCCATACCCTCTTCGGCCAGGTGTTCCGGACCCCACACCTTGAACCACCAGGAGTCACCGAACTCTTCGTCCACCTTGCGCATGGCGCGGCGGAAATCCAGCGCTTCCATGATGGATTCTTCCACCAGCGCGGTACCCCCCGGCGGCTCCATCATCGCTGCCGATACGTCGCAGGAGGCAATGATGGCGTATTGCGGGCTGGTGGACGTGTGCATCAGATAGGCTTCGTTGAAGATGTCGCGATCCAGCGTGCGCGTCTCGGAGTCCTGAATCAGGATTTGCGAAGCCTGCGACAATCCGGCCAGCATCTTGTGGGTGGACTGCGTGGCGAAAATCATGGATTCCTTGCAACGCGGCCGGTTCTTGCCGATGGCGTGCATGCCCTGGTAAAAATCGTGGAAGGTGGCGTGCGGCAGCCAGGCCTCGTCGAAGTGCAGGGTGTCGATCTGGCCATCGAGCATGGACTTGATGGTCTCGACGTTGTAGAGCACGCCATCGTAAGTGCTCTGGGTGATGGTGAGGATGCGCGGCTTGCCTTTGGCGGCGCGTGCAAACGGGTTGGCGTCAATCTTTTTCTGGATATTTTCAAGCTTGAATTCCTCCAGCGGAATCGGGCCGATGATGCCGTAGTGATTGCGCGTCGGCGTCAGGAACACCGGGATCGCGCCGGTCATGGTGATGGCGTGCAATATGGACTTGTGGCAGTTGCGATCCACTACCACGATGTCGTCGGGCGCCACGGTGGAATGCCACACCATCTTGTTGGAAGTGGAGGTGCCGTTGGTGACGAAGAACAGGTTATCAGCGTTGAAAATTCGCGCTGCATTGCGCTCGGAAGCCGCTACCGGGCCCGTATGGTCAAGCAACTGGCCGAGCTCGTCCACCGCGTTGCAGACGTCGGCGCGCAGCATGTTTTCGCCGAAAAACTGGTGGAACATCTGCCCCACCGGGCTTTTCAGGAAGGCCACGCCGCCCGAGTGGCCAGGGCAGTGCCAGGAATAGGAGCCATCCGAAGCGTAATGGGTGAGCGCGCGGAAAAACGGCGGCGCAAGCGAATCGAGATAGGTTTTCGCCTCGCGCAGGATATGGCGCGCGACGAACTCGGGGGTGTCTTCGAACATGTGGATGAAACCGTGCAATTCCTTCAGCACGTCGTTCGGGATATGCCGTGAGGTGCGCGTTTCACCGTACAGAAAAATCGGGATTTCACTGTTGCGGAAACGTATCTCTTCGACAAAGGCGCGCAACTGGGCGACGGCCTTGTCGGCCGCGGTAGGCGAGGAAAATTCCTCATCGTCGATCGACAAAATAAAGCACGATGCGCGGCTCTGCTGCTGGGCAAAACTGGACAGGTCGCCAAAGCTGGTCACGCCCAGCACTTCGGTGCCCTCGTCCTCAATGGCCTTGGCAAGCGCCCGGACACCGAGTCCGCTGGCGTTCTCGGATCGGAAATCCTCGTCGATGATGACGATGGGAAAACGGAATTTCATTGCAGACTCCTCAAGGCCGGCTGTTCAACAACAGCACGGATATAAACAATTAAACCGCCAGGACGCCTCGCACGAGGCTGCCTTGGCGGTTCTGGCGCTGGCCTGGCATTGGACTATATTTTCGGCAGTGTAACGCCAGTCTGCCCCTGATATTTTCCACCGCGATCACGGTACGAGGTTTCACATTCTTCGTCTGCTTCAAAAAAAACCACCTGCGCGACCCCCTCATTGGCATAGACGCGTGCAGGCAGCGGCGTGGTGTTGGAAAACTCAAGCGTGACATAGCCTTCCCATTCCGGCTCGAACGGGGTGACGTTGACGATGATGCCGCAGCGCGCGTAGGTGGATTTTCCCAGGCAAATGGTCAGCACATTGCGCGGGATGCGGAAATATTCCACGGTGCGCGCCAGGGCGAACGAATTGGGCGGAATGATGCAGGAATCGCCGATCACGTCCACGAACGAATTGGGGTCGAAATGCTTGGGATCAACAATCGTCGAATTGATGTTGGTAAACAGCTTGAACTCGTTCGAACAGCGAATATCGTAGCCGTAGCTGGAGGTGCCATAGGAAACGATTTTCTGGCCGTTCATCTCGCGCACCTGGCCGGGCTCGAACGGCGTGATCATGCCGTGCTGCTCCGCCATGCGGCGGATCCATTTATCTGACTTGATGCTCATCTGTATATGTTCCGGGGCTCAGGTGTTCTGAATGACAATCTTGGGGAAAGCGGCACTGTGATCCTGCGACTGCTCGGCCACTTTCACCGCCACCCGGCGCGCGATATCGCGGTAAATTTCCGCGATGCGGCTATCCGGCGCCGCCACCACGGTGGGGGTGCCGGAATCGGCCTCTTTGCGGATACGCATGTCCAGCGGCAACGCACCGAGGAATTCCACTTCGTAATCCGCTGACATGCGCTCGCCGCCGCCTTCGCCAAAAATATGCTCTTCGTGGCCGCACTGGCTGCAGATGTGGATGCTCATGTTTTCCACGATGCCGAGAATGGGAATGCCGACCTTCTCGAACATTTTCAGACCCTTGCGCGCGTCAATCAGGGCGATGTCCTGCGGTGTGGTGACGATTACTGCGCCGGTGACCGGCACGCGCTGCGCCAGCGTCAGCTGAATGTCGCCGGTACCGGGCGGCAAGTCGACCACCAGATAATCCAGATCGCGCCAGCGCGTGTCGTTGAGCAACTGCTCCAGCGCCTGGGTGACCATCGGGCCGCGCCACACCATGGGTGTTTCCGCATCAATCAGAAAACCGATCGACATGGCTTGCAGGCCGTGACCTTCCATCGGCTCAAGGCTCTTGCCGTCGCGTGATTCGGGGCGCCCGACGATACCCAGCATGGTGGGCTGGGACGGGCCGTAAATATCGGCATCCAGCATTCCCACACTGGCGCCTTCTGCCGCCAGCGCCAGCGCCAGGTTTACTGCTGTGGTGGATTTGCCCACGCCACCCTTGCCGGATGCTATGGCGATCACATTTTTCACCCCGGGGATGAGTTTCACCCCGCGCTGCACGCTGTGCGAAACGATTTTATAGCTGACATTGACGGTGATTTTTCCTACACCCGCCAGCGCGCCCAACTTGTCTGCCACCAGCTTGTGGATGATCTCCAGCTGGCTTTTGGCCGGATAGCCCAGCACCACGTCCAGTGCCACATCGTTTCCATCCACTTTGATATTGCGCGCGGATTTGCTGGTGATGAAGTCCTTGTGCGTGTTCGGGTCAATCACTTCTTTCAGGGCGGTCTGGACTTGCAACTCGGATATGGGCATTACCTTGACTCCTTCGGGTGTGCGACGAAATGTTCAATTTTAAACAATCTCTCCTGCTGCATCCATGCACGTCAAAACAAAAAACCGGGATACGAAACCCCGGTTACGCTTTGATCTGCAGCAACGCCCTGTTTAACGGGTTGGGCAGGTACGATAATGGCGGGCCATTATTTGTGCGAGGCATCAAATTAACACATCACGCAGGTTTAAGCTTCTCGTCCCGTATAGTGCCCAACCAGCAAAGCCTCGGGCACGCGACTGCGAATCGCACCGGCAATTTCCAGCACTGCGCCGGAACGATGCCGTAGCGACACCCACAGTACGTTGATGGACAGATTCACATCGGCAAACACCACCTCCCGATAACCCGCCAGCACGGCCTCGATGCTCAGCACGGTGCGCTCGATGTAGTCCTTCGGTTGCTGCCGGAGCTTGGGCAACAGCATCATGAAATCGGTCAGCATTTTGCCATTTTCATCGTGTGTGGGCACGACTTTCCACATCGGCAAGGCCGGCCGGATGGTTTGTGAGGCAAGTGCCGAGCGGTTGATGAAGCGTACCGGTTTCATGCTCGCATTTTCATGGCTGACGCCTGGTGCTGCGCAGATGTCACTGCTCAGTGTGCCAACTGGGTTTCAATTTCGGCAAAAGTACGCGCGATTTCCGCCGTCTGCACAGTAACGCCAAGCTGCCGGGTAAGCCGCGACAGCGACAGGATGCCGCGTACTTTTTGTGGCTGTCCGGGCGCCGGACGATCCACCACCAGCGCATGCTGGCGTCCGCTCGCCTTGAGTGTGGCCAGCACATTGCCCGCCTTGGCTCCCTCCACGTCATTCATGCAGATCACTTCGAGCTTGTCGCCGGGGGTCATGATGTCCTGCACCAGCACTTCCGCATGCGTGCAACCGGTATTCTGTATTACCTGCATCGGCTTCTCGCCCATCAGGTCGGTTGAGGTGACCAATCCCAATAGCGTATTTTTTGCATCCACCACCAGCAACATGCGCACCCCGCGGTGAATCATTTTGTGTTGCGCATCTTCTATGCTTTCCAGCGGAAAAATTGTGTATGCCGTCACTACCTTGAAATCGGTCATCACATCCAGCGCGGGGCTGTTCAGGGTGACCCGTTCAGGCAAATTCTGCACGGGTTTATGAAAGGTTGCACTGGACTCAAGCCGTCCGGAAGGAAGAATATGATAGGGTTCGCTCATGGTTGTCGCCTTGTCTGATTTTGTCGTGATTTATCCGGAGATATCCTGCCAGATAACAGGCAGGTGCAGACAAATATAGACCTTCGCAGACAAAACCTCAATCAGCCAGCGCATGCTCGATTTCATCCCGAATGGCGATATCAGCCTCTGGCCCGAAACGGCTGGTCAGCGGGTCGAAATCATCGGTGAAAGCATAGTCGAATTTCACGTCCTGCAAACCCAGTGCGCCGAACAGGCGATTCTCGAATGAGTAATCATCCGGCTGCGCAATAATAGTGGGCCAACCGGATGCGCCGCAGGACAATATCGGCCCGAAAAATATCAGTCCCGGCTTATTCTTGCAGCGCAACGCGCAACTGCTCTCGGTGCGTCCGGACATGGGCAAAAAATCAATGGTGCGGGAAAACCGGTTCTCGCGTTCCAGCACGATATCCACTTTACCCGCAATGCACCGGGCTTCGTGACCGTAAGCCATGGTCTGTGCAGCGGATGCGCTACGCCAGGCTTCAACATCCTGAGCGCCGAGATGGCTGGGATAAAAAATGAATTTAAGCGGCATGATGGCATTGATCTGTGCCAATATTTCTGCGGAAAAAACCGGCGAGTTGACCAGAATGCCGCCGCCCTCCTTATCCGCCAGAAAAAAAACTGCCGGGTGGGTGCCCGGCAGGTAATACACACTGCGATCAAATGACTCGTAGAGTTTTTGCATTGCCAGCCCTATTCGTGATGATGCGCATGACCATAGAGTCGGGCGGCACCATGTTTGCGCGCCGCATCTCGCTCCAGATAGCGTTCCAGTTCGGTCAGCGCAGAGCGGTATACATCACGCTTGAATTCCACCACCGATTCCATCGCCACCCAGTAATCATTCCATCGCCAGGCATCGAATTCCGGATGGGTGGATGCGCGCAGGCATACGTCGCAGTCGCGCCCTGTGAGCCGCAGCAAAAACCAGATCTGTTTCTGCCCGCGATAATTGCCGCGCCAGTCGCGCCGCACCCACTGGTTTGGTACGTCGTAGCGCAACCAGTCACGGGTACGCCCAAGAATACGCACGTGTTGCGCCGCCAGGCCGACCTCTTCCATCAACTCCCGGTACATGGCCTGCTCCGGCGTCTCGCCGTGGTTGATGCCTCCCTGCGGGAATTGCCAGGAATGTTGCCGTATGCGCTTACCCCAAAAAACCTCATTCCGGGAATTACATAGAATGATGCCGACATTGGGGCGATATCCGTCCTTGTCGATCATATCCGCCACCAAAATTAATCCGTTACAATTAGCCCCATTTTTTCATAGTTCGCAAACATTGGAAAGCCGCGATGAGCTTACTTGCCAACCCAGTTCCGAAGCTGGTTGCGCCGTACCCGAACGGTTGCGCCAATCTGCAACACGCCGTGCACAGCCTGACCGGGTACCTGGCATGACCCTGCACGCTAATAGCTTGCCTCTCGAATCCGAGTAATGGACGATCTGGAAAAAAGCTACAAGGCGCTCCCGCTGGACGAAAGGCTCGACCTTGCCCTGTCCGAAACACTGCCTGCGGCTTACCGTCCGTTCATGGTGCGCGAGCAGTGGATGGTCATCAAATGCTATTTCGCCCGCCGCGTCGACCTCAGTCAGGACGAAGTCGCCGCGCTGATTGAAGACCAGGATCACGTCATCCGCCTGTGCATCGCCAAGCGCCCCGACCTCACCCCTGCCATGGTGGAGAAATGCGTCGAGGATCGCGACCCCAACGTGCGCCATGCCATCTCGCGCAATGCGCTGATTAGTGAGACGCAGCGCACACAGCTCAGGCAGGACACAGACCCGCTGGTGGCCCGGGCCGCTACCAAAGGCGCAAAGGCAACGCAATACCGGCAAAGACCCGGGCAATCCAGACTCATCAAATAAACCGGCTTGGCTTGTCTACTGCAAGCAAGACGGTTTGGCCCATTCTCCTGTTTGTCACAATATTGTCACAAACTTGGCTCAAACTGATCGTGGTTTTGGTATTACCCAATACCTCAGTTCCCAATTTTTAAGGAGTTCAAGATGCTATCTGCAGCACTCAAACGTTTTTATCAACCCCTCGCAATCGGGTTCGTTGCCTCCAGCATGATCCTCGGCGCCCACGCTGCTGTGGCAGCTGACACGCTGACGGGCGCCGGCGGCACCGCCATTTACCCCGTGCTGTCCGAATGGGCAGCATCCTATAAAAAAGAAACCGGTACCGAAATCAATTACCAGTCGATTGGCTCAGGTGGCGGCATCAAGCAAATCAAGAGCAAGACCGTGGCTTTCGCCAACAGCGACAAACCTCTTACCCCCGACGAGCTGAACAAATCCGATCTGGCGCAATTCCCTGCGGTCATTATCGGCATTACGCCCGTAGTAAATTTGCCTGGCGTGAAACCCGGCGAGATGGTGCTGAATGGCTCCGTTCTGGCAGACATTTACCTGGGCAAGATCACCAAATGGAATAGCCCGGCTATTCATGCACTCAACCCCGGCCTGAAACTACCCGACATGGCGATTTCCACCGTGCATCGTTCAGACGGTTCCGGCACCACGTTCAACTTCACCAACTATCTGTCCAAAGTCAGCCCGGAATGGAAAGAAAAAGTGGGTTCCGACACTGCGGTATCCTGGCCTAATGGTGTGGGTGGCAAAGGCAACGAGGGTGTGGCAGGATTCGTAAAGCAGCTGCCCGGCTCCATCGGTTATGTGGAATATGCTTACACCATGGAAACCAAGCTGACCTACACCCGCATGGCAAATGCTGACGGCAAGGTGGTTACGCCCAGCATGGACAGCTTCCAGGCTGCCGCCGGCAATGCCGACTTCTCCAAGGTCAGCGATTTTTACCTCATCCTGACCAACCAGCCTGGCGCGAAAAGCTGGCCCATCACTGCAGCCACCTACATTCTGATGCGCAAGGACTACCCTGTGGCTGAAAATCAGAAGGTGCTGAAATTCACCAAATGGTTCCTCGAACACGGCCAGGCTGCTGCCGAAAAGCTGGCCTACGTACCTCTGCCCAAGCGTACCGTCAGCTTGATTGAAGACTACTGGAAAAAAGAATTGGGTATTTAAGGCTGCATCAGGGGTTTCAACAAAACCCCTTCAGCTTTACTGAAAAATTCTGTTCAACAAAAGGGGTGGCGCAAGCCACCCCTTTTGTTTTGGAATAGGGCCAAAGTTAAAGCCCGGTAAAGAACCGCTCGCGCATTTCCTCCAGCCCCAGCGTTTCCAGCACTTCATTCAAGCGTTCCGCCGGCCGTTTGCGCGGCAGATCTTTATAGCTGGCAATAATCAGTTCGTTTTTCATGGAATGCTCCCACCCCACCAGTTCGGTCACGCTAACCTGATAGCCGTGCGCTTCCAACTGCAGGCAACGCAGAACGTTGGTAATCTGGCTGCCAAATTCACGGGTATGCAGCGGATGCCGCCAGATTTCGGTGAGGGCGTTTTTAGCCAGCGTTCTGCTTTTGTTTTTCTTCAACACCGAGGCTACTTCGGCCTGGCAACACGGCACCAGCACCATGAATTGCGTCTGCTTTTTCAGTGCAAAACGAATGGCGTCGTCGGTCGCCGTGTTGCACGCATGTAATGCCGTGACGATATCCACTTTGGCCGGCAACAGGTCAGAGGTAATGGATTCAGCCACCGACAGGTTGAGGAAGCTCATGCCCGTGAAACCGAGCCTGGCTGCCAGTTCCTGCGACTTTTTCACCAGCTCGTCGCGGGTTTCGATGCCGTAAATATGCGAGGCGTTATTGAGTGTCTTGAAAAACAGGTCGTACAGAATGAAGCCCAGATAGGACTTGCCAGCACCGTGGTCCACCAGCTGAATATCGGCGTGTTCCTGCTGAACCGCCTGCAGCAACGGCTCGATGAATTGGTACAGGTGATACACCTGCTTGAGTTTGCGCCGGCTGTCCTGATTCATCCTGCCCTCGCGGGTGAGGATGTGCAGTTCCTTGAGCAGCTCAATGGACTGACCCGGCTTGATTTCTTCCATGTCGCTCATGCCAGCCCCTTGTGGTCATGCGCATTCATCACGCGCAAACCCTCGACAAAATTAGTGAATTCCAGCCCCAGGTCGGCTTGCAGACGCGCCGCACGGTTGCGCAAGGCTTCCCATTCGGTATGGCGTGGCTTGCTGGCAAAGCCGAATACGATGATATTGCCACGCCGCTCGGCAGGCAGGCACAGGATGCGCCCATCGAAGGCGGTTTCGATGCGCTTGAGGTAAACATCGAAGTTGGGATCGCTGCCCCACAGGTTAACCGACAGCACGCCATGTTGTGTGAGCGCCATCGCGCAGTGATCGTAGAAATCCTGGGTGGCGAGGGATTCGACCTGACAACCGGAATCAAAACCATCCAGCAGAATGGCGTCCCATCCCAGATGTTCGGTCACATAATTTGCCGCATCACCGTGCACCACCTGCAAGCGGTCATCGTCTGCTGGCAGATGGAAAAATGATCTGGCTGCGGCGATCACCTGCGCGTTGATTTCCACGGCAGTCAATTTTGTTCCAGGCAGCCGGTGGTAAAGAAATTTCGCCAGCGAACCGCCACCCAGCCCCAGCATCAGCGCCCTCTCTGGCGGCGCCACGAGCAGCAGAAAACCCAGCATGGCGCGGGTATAGGACAACTCCAGACCGTTGGGATCGGACAGCCGCATGGCCGATTGCACCGTGTCGTTGCCCAGGTGAAGAAAGCGTACGCCATCCTGTTCGCTGATTTCGACGGTGTCGAGATCGGATACCGCCTTATGGATACGTCGCTTGAAAAATCGCATGAAAATCCTATTTATAAACGCTGCGCAAATGTAACTGTTAAAATCACCTCCATTTTACGAACAACTGGCCAGCTAATACCATGCGCGTCTCGCAATTTTTCCTTTCCACCCAGAAAGAAGCACCGTCCGAAGCCGAACTCATCAGCCATCGTCTGATGCTGCGCGCGGGTTTCATCAAGCGCCTGGGCTCCGGGCTATACACCTGGATGCCGCTGGGCTTGCGCGTATTGCGCAAGGTGGAGGCCGTGGTGCGCGAGGAAATGAACAAGGCTGGTGCAATTGAATTGCTGATGCCCGCGGTGCAGCCTGCCGAATTGTGGCAGGAAACCGGGCGCTGGGATGTATTTGGCCCGCAAATGCTGAAAATCAAGGACCGTCACGCGCGTGATTTCTGCTTCGGACCCACTCACGAGGAAGTGATTACCGACATCGCACGTCACGAGATTAAAAGCTACCGCCAGTTGCCGCTGAATTTTTACCAGATCCAGACCAAATTCCGCGACGAGATTCGCCCGCGTTTTGGCGTAATGCGCGCGCGCGAATTCATGATGAAGGACGCGTATTCTTTTCATGCCGATTTTGCCAGCCTGGAGCAGACTTACCAGGCCATGTATGAGGCCTACACGCGCATTTTCACCCGGCTCGGGTTGAAATTTCGCGCCGTGGCAGCCGATACCGGTGCGATTGGCGGCTCGGGATCGCATGAATTCCACGTGCTGGCGGATTCGGGCGAAGACGCGATTGCGTATAGCCCGGATTCGGACTACGCAGCCAACGTGGAACTGGCGGAAGCGGTGGCACCGGCTACTCCCCGTCCGGCAGCCACGCAAGCGCTGTCAAAAATTCCGACACCAGGCAAATACAGCATCGAAGAAATAGTTGATTTTCTCGAAATCTCCCCAGCCAAAACCGTGAAAACACTGATTGTGGAAGGCGCAGAAGGACCCGTGGCGCTGTTGTTGCGCGGCGACCATCAGTTGAACGAAGTCAAAGCCGCAAAGCTCATCGGCCAGGACATCCGTTTCGCCAGCGAGGCCCAGGTACGCGCAGTAGCGAGTTGCAGCGCCGGTTCGATTGGCCCGGTGGGATTGAACATCCCGGTGATTGCCGATCGCGCGGTGGCAACGCTGGCTGATTTTGTGTGCGGCGCCAATGAGGACGGCTTTCATTTGACCGGCGCCAACTTTGGCCGCGACCTGCCTGAACCCACCGTGGCGGACATCCGCAACGCCGTTGCTGGCGACCCCAGCCCGGACGGCAAAGGCTTGCTGGACATTTGCAGGGGCATCGAAGTCGGCCATATTTTCCAGCTGCGCACCAAATATTCCGAAGCCATGGGATGCAGCTATCTGGATGTAACCGGTAAGGCGCAGACCATGGAAATGGGCTGCTATGGCATCGGCGTATCGCGCATTGTTGCCGCCGCCATCGAGCAGAATTTCGACGCGCGTGGCATGACACTGCCTGAAACAATGGCACCATTCTTGCTGGCAATTGTGCCTGTCGGTTACCAAAAAAGTGAAGTTGTGCGTGAAACTGCCGATAATCTCTACAGGGAATTGCTTCAGGCCGGTATTGACATACTCATGGATGATCGCAACGAGCGCCCAGGTGTAATGTTTGCCGACATGGAATTGATCGGCATTCCGCATCGCGTGGTGATCGGTGAACGCGGCCTGAAAGACGGCCTGATTGAATACCAGGGACGGTGCGATGAAGCAGCCCGCACTATCCCGATAACCGAAATTGGCGGATTTTTGACCAACTTGTTGGCAAAATGAATTTGAAAACACTCAATATTTTCTGCAGAACCCTGATCGCCGCCAGCGCTCTTCTGGTGACGCTATCCGCGCACGCGGGCGGCCAGATTTATGAGCCGATGTCGGCCAGTGTGCGTGCTGCACTGGGCAAAGCAGTTGCAGATGCACCCGTTACGCATGTCAGTTTTCTCGACAACCCGCATGGCCAGGCCTGGCTAGCCGAAATGTCACAACGCCTCAGCAAACGCATGCCGAACCCTGAGCAACGCGTGGATTTTTTGAATACGGTATATTACGAAGCCACCCGTGCCGGACTTGATCCGGAACTGGTGCTGGGGCTGATCGAAGTGGAATCCGGCTTCAAGAAATATGCCGTTTCCAGCGTGGCGGCACGCGGTTACATGCAGGTCATGCCCTTCTGGGTGAAAACCATCGGCACACCCAACCAGGATTTGTTTCACCTGCGCACCAACTTGCGTTATGGCTGCAACATTCTACGGCTCTATCTGGATATCGAAAAAGGCAATCTATACCGCGCACTGGGTCGCTACAATGGCAGTTTGGGCAAGCCAGAATATCCAGACATGGTGCTATCCGCCTGGCAAAAACACTGGACCTTCCGTCCCTTCACCAAAACCGCGCAAAATACCATTGCTCCACGCAGCTAGGCTTACCGTTTTTCCAGCACAATCAGCGTCGGTGGCTGCAGTGTGGTAGCTACATACATGCCGGGCTCAGCCATACGCGCACTCACCACCCCATCAAACGGGGCACGCAACACACTGTCCTGCTGATTTTTACGTGCGATGATGAGGCGCGCCTGCGCTTCTTTTGACACGGCATCCGCACGGGCACTACGCAGTTTGGCATCATCCAGTTCAGTGGTCGAACTCACCGCACGGCTGTATAATTCTTTGGCACGCGCCAGATTGCGTCCGGCATCCAGGCCCTCTTCCTTGGCGCGTGCGACACCTGCCTCGGCCTCCATTACCCGCGCCTGATAGATGGTGTCATCCAGCGCTAATAATGGCTGGCCTTTTTTGACCCGCTGACCCACGCTGACAAACACGCTTTTGATCACGCCCGAAACCGGTGTGGTGAGCGGAATGCCATGTATCCGGGTAGCTTCCCCCGCCAATGCAGGCACGCTGCCCAGTAAAAATACCAGTGCCCATAGAGCTTTCATCACGCCTATCCTTTTGGTTGTTTATCCGCCAGTGCCACGATGTCAGCCAGCGGCTTGCCCGCCAATGCCTCCAGCCGGGCCAGCGCCAGCGCCAGCCGATATTCCACGCGACGTGCACGCAATTCAGCGGCCATGGTCTGCGCCATGCTATCACCCAGATTGGTTTTAAGTTCGAGCTCATAATCCGCACGACTACGATCCAGTGCCACGTCGCGGTATTTGATCTGCTCCGCAGCTGCAGGCCGGCTGCTGTTAAGCAGCTGCTGAATTTCCAGCAGGGTTTCCAGCAAAGACTGGGCGACCTGCATATGAAGTTTGTCGGCTCCGGCCTGCAGCTTCTGAAATTGTGCCTGCTCGCGCCCGATGCGGGCATCCATGCTCCCGCCCTGGTAGAGCGGCCAGGACAGGATCAACCCTGCACTCACGCTATCACGGGTGGTTGCACTGCGGCTGTAGTCTGCTGCCACTACTTCGGCATCCAGGCTGGGTGAAGTCTCATGACGCAGGCCAGCCAGGCGCTGCTGCGCAGCAGCCAGCAGTTGTTGCTGGGCGAGCATTCGATGATTGTGCGTCATCACCCAGGGCAGCAGCGTTTCATAATCGGGCAGTTTGGCGTTGTTGTCGGGTAACTTCGGGTCTTCAAGGTCGGAGGCCAACACACCGGGATGGTTAAGCGCATTTGCCAGCAGCGCGCGCGTGATGCGTTGCTGTGCCAGGCTGGCGTTGCGCTTTTCACGTATATCCTGGTAATGCGCCTGTAGCACCGCAAAATCCGGGCGCGACATTTGCCCCACCTCGACCCGGTCATGCGCGTTGTCCATGGCCACATAAGCCACCGCCATGAATTCATTGTCGGCCGCATATTGCTGATCGGCGAGCAACACATCAAAGTAACGCGCCATGATGTCCAGACGGCGCTGGTCGCGCGTATCGAGCAGCGCATCTTCACGCGCACTCGCCTCGGCACGCGCCGCGCCCACAGCCAAATCAGTACGTGAAAAGTCATACAGGTTTTTACGTGCCACGATGCGTACGCTGTTATCGGCGCTCCATGCATCCGGTTCAACAGTGGGACGCCCCTGGCGTAACACGCCTTCAAGGCTGACGCTCAGATCCTGGCGTGCTGCTGCTGCCTGTTCATCGGCCTGGGCAGCGGCGAGGTCGGCCTGGGCACTGCGCAAGTCAGGATGCGGGTCATCAACTGTAGCGAGCGCTTCGGCCAGGGTCAGCGCATGCGCAGACACCCCCATAACCAGCGTACCGGCCAGTACCAGGGCCGCCAGAATATGACGCGGATGAATCATTGACGCGCTTGCAGCTTGTATGCGCCAAACGGCTTGTCCTTGTAGGCGCCATCCACCACGTAGCGCCCCAGCAGTAGAAATTCACTCGCGTCCTTGGTCACACCGATATAGCGCGTAACCAGATCGCCATTGGTATCAAAAAACAGGAAAGTGGGTGTGGCGCGGGCGCGGTTTTTAAGGGCAAAATCCTTCTCGGTGGTGCTGATACCCTTGAAATCCGTCATCTGGCTGCCGCCTTTCACATCCATTTCAAATACCAGAAAATGTTTGCGGTAATAATCCTGCACCTCGGACTGGTTGAGGATGGTGGATTCCATTCGCTCGCAGAACGGGCACTCTGCCTGGACAAACATGATCAGCACACCGGTCTTGCCTTCCTTGCGCGCGGTTTGCAGTTCACTCTTGAAATCTCCCAGCTTGGGCTGGAAAAAATAGGTCTGCACATCGCGCACCTCGGCCAGTGCGGTAGTCGCGAACATGAGCAGGGCTATGCCTAGAATACGTAACATTTATTTCGTCTCCTTCATCCCCCACATGCTGCGGGTGGTTATTTTTTGGTGGTGTCTTTGCTGATATAACTTTCCACAGCCTGCTGGGTAATCCCGCCCACCTGATAGGCGACCAGCTTGCCCGCCGGGTTATACAGATAGGTGGTTGGCAAGCCCTGAAGGGGGCCGAACTGTGCAGCAATCTTAGAGTTTCCCAACACAATTGGATAGCTGATAAACATACTATCGGCAAAGTCCAGCACCTGTTTCGGATTCTGATACTCCATCGCGATGCCGATCACTTCAAGCCGGGTATTTTTGTATTTGTCGTGCAGCGCGATCAGTGCAGGTATCTCGTCCAGGCAAGGCGGGCACCATGTCGCCCAGAAATTCACCAGCACCCATTTTCCCTTGTAGCTGTCCAGTGTGTGCACCTTGCCCTTGCTGTCGGTCAGGCTGAATGCCGAAGCAGAGGTGGTCACTGCCAGCATGGCCAGCAACAGCAAAATTCGTTTCAACATGCATAAACTCCTATAATTCCAGGCTTGATAAATTGCCCGCCATTGAACCATGAATAACGATCGTATTGAACAAGACTCGCTGGGGAAGTTTAAAGTTCCGGCCAAGGCCTGGTATGGCATACAGACTGCGCGCGCCGTGGAAAATTTCCCCATCTCCGGGCGCATGCCGGATACCGACTTCATCCGTGCCCATGTGCAAATCAAGCTCGCCGCCGCGCGTGCCAACTGCCAGCCGGAGTGGCTTACCGTCACCCAGCGCGATGCCATCGTCAGCGCGTGTGAGCGCATCCTGGCTGGCGAACTGCTGGATCAGTTTGTGGTGGATCGCTTTCAGGCGGGTGCCGGCACCAGCCACAACATGAACAGCAACGAAGTCATCGCCAACCTTGCCAACGTGGCGCTGGGCGGTGAAAAAGGCCAGTACGCGCCGATCCATCCCAACGACCACGTCAACATGGGGCAGAGCACCAACGACACCATCCCTACTGCGATTCGCCTGGCACTGCTGGCCAAGCTGCCGCGCCTGTTGACAGCCAGCGAGTCCATGGCAGCCACGTTTGAGCAGATCGCCGAACGCGAACATGACACGGTCAAAAGCGGCCGTACCCATTTACAGGATGCGGTACCAACCACCATTGGGCGCGAGTTCGCCGCCTACGCCTGGACCCTGCGTCGCGCTACGGCCGGCCTTGCCGCCGTGCGCCCACTGCTGTGCCAGACCGGGCTGGGAGGATCGGCTGCGGGCACCGGGCTCAATACCTCGCCCGATTACGCCCGGCGCGTGGCCGCCGAGCTTACCGCGCTGACCGGGGAAACCATCGGCGTGGGAGATCTGGCTGCGCAGATGCAATCCATGTTTGATATGCAGACGCTGTCCGCCGGGATACGCGGGCTTGCCCTGGAACTGACCCGTATCGCCAACGATCTGCGCCTGCTGGCTTCCGGGCCACGCACCGGGCTGGGCGAGATCACCCTCCCGCCGGTGCAGCCCGGCTCTTCCATCATGCCCGGCAAGGTCAACCCGGTGATGTTCGAAATGTTGAATCAGGTGTGCTATCAGGTGTTGGGGCAGGACGCCGCCGTAGCCTACATGACCCAGGCCGGGCAACTGGAACTCAACGTGATGATGCCCGCGCTCGGTTCGGCCTTGTTCGATGCCATGGACTGGCTCACCAATGCGATCAACGCCACCACCGAGAAAAATCTCAAAGGGCTGGCGGTCAACCGCGAGCGCTGCGAGCGTTTCATCCACGACAGCGTCGGACTGGCGACCCTGCTGAATACCCGCATCGGCTATGCCAGAGCCGCCGAAATCGCCAAGGAATCAGAAAAAACCGGGCGCCCGGTACGCGAGATTGTCACCGCACATAACATCATGAGCGCAGAAGACTTCAACGCGCTGGTGTTGCAAGCCGCGCACGGTGTGGGCAGCGGCGGCGGGGGTGGCTGAACCCCTCCGTTGCACAAGAATCATTAAAGACGGCCAGGTGAAATCGCTGGCCGTTTTTTCAGCTTCCTGCTCAATGCCCGGAGCCCGCCTTTTCATCGGACTCATCACTCCCCTTGCCATGAGATTCTGCCGCATGGGTGAAGTACAACGCCACTCCGATCAGCGCAATGCCGGCACCCAAATACAGCAGGTCCAAGGGACTGTTCATCTGTATTTGCAACGCTTTCTCGAACAGGGTGACGATGAGAATCATCAGGACGACTTTAGCCAGACGCTGTTTCAAGTCATCCAGGTTGTTGATCACCAGAATCTTGCTGGACGCGCGGCTGCCGTGCGCCTCGTCAATGTCGCTGACGAACAGCTCGTACAGCCCAAGTGAAAAAATCAGCATGAAGGTGGCGAGCAGATATCCGTCCACCACTTCTACCACATGGGTAATCGTCTCGTCGTGAATTGCCTTGCGCGCAGCAGCCGACAGACCCGGATCGGCGTAATGCACGACATGGCCGACCAGATACACCACCTCCACTGTCGCCATGTACATGACCGCGACCGCAGCAGCCATACTCGCCACCACAGCCAGCACCACCATATACCGGCTGCGCCATAATGCAGCTTCGAACATCAATTCCAGGAATTTCACACGTGCTCCTCTATGCCAAACCAACGGCTCAAAACCTTGCGCGGCAAATACCTTGCAATGATCGTTACCGCGGACGCGCCCACCACCGCAGCCGCCAGCAACATCACAAAATCTTGCCGGGGGTAGCCTTGCAGTTTGATTTCCAGTGCCGCCAGCGCAGTCGATACCAGTAATGCCAGCATGCGCCACACCGGCGTGTGCGTGGTCACACGCAGACGCGCGACTGCTGCCAACACCAACGCGGCCAAAAGGGCATAGCCCAGGCCATAACTCCATTGCAAACGGGTAACAGAGGCCGTCTGCAACACCAGCCAGTGGTGGATTGCATACAGCAACAGCGCCCACACAACCACGCCAATCAACCATTCAATACGTTTTGTTTGTCTCATCGGTGGCATTATACCTGCCTGGCTACGCCAATTAAGTGACCCGCCGGTTTTACAAAATGACGGATAAGCCCTAGAATTTTTTTCATTGCACATAAAACAATATCGAGCGCCCATGCAACTCAATCTCGCGCTTCCTGCACCCGACCCCAGCCGTAGCCATCTGGCCGAAACACGCCCCAAGCACTTGCAGATATGGCTGGAGCGTTTGCCCGTTGCCAATCTGCACGAATCGGCACAGGCGCTGTTGCTGTCTCTGGCTGCGCAAAACCGCCAGGTACTGGCGGATGACACGCGCCTGAAATTACTGGAACTGTACCGCACCATAGTGCATAACCTCGCCAGCACCATCAAGCTGCAAATCAGTGGCGCAGCCTTGCCATTGGCAGAGAAGCAGCACCAGTTGGCAACGCTGGCGCGCGAGCTGCTGATTGAACTCGCCAATGGCTACAAGATTGTGTTGCAGGCGAGCAGCGGACGCCTCCTGAACTTTCGTGGCAAACCAGATCAGGCGCAGACCATGCAGCGCATTTTGTCCGCCAATTCGCGCCTCCTGATGCTGTGTTACGAAGGCTACGCCGATGTACCCGCCAGACTGTGGTCAGAAATACACCAGATCTACCGTTATGCCATTCAGCAGAACGTGCAGGATGACATCGTTGCCGACACGCCCCCCGCCAGCGTCAGCCAGCTCTATCGCCTGTGCTTACTGATTGCCACGGCAGATCCATATCGCATGACCCAGGGCGAAGTCGGCAAGGCGCTCGATCTGCTGCGGCTGTATGGGGATGTGGCGCAAATTCAGCCACCGACACCGCCATTAAAAGCCGATGGCCTGTTTTTAATCAGCCCGGATGCGGATCAGCCACCGTTACCATTATTACGCCATACCGGCATAACCGATCCCGCCCATGACTATTTTTTCAATACCATGGAGCTCGCCCGCCGGCTACACCAACTGCTCGCCCGCCTCAAGGCAGGCGAGTCCGCCGCACAGCTGGGTTTGCCGGCTTATGCGGATGAGGCTACTTATCAGGGTTTGTTGCAGCGGCTGATACGCAACTGGGGGCACGCGCCGACCCGTCATTTCAATCGGCACGGCAGCGGGCATGACGAAGCGGAACTGTGCACAGGCATCCGTGCAATTCACACCTTTCTGCTGGCAGCGGACTCCGGCCCGGGTACAGCCAATCGTAGCGAATTTGACACCGATGACATCAGCATCAGCGCCATCTCGGCTGTTGGTCGCAACCAGCACACCGACGCCATCGCAACGCACTGGACAGTGGTCAATGACAGCGCCAGCGGGCTGGCACTGCATAAAAGAAACAGCACCAGTGTCAATCTGAAAGTGGGCGAGGTGGTTGCGGTACGTTCGCAACTGCTGCCACGCTGGAATATTGGCGTGGTACGCTGGTTGCGAAATTCCCCGGCTGACCAGATCGAATTCGGCCTGCAAATGCTGTCACCCAATCCGCAACCGGTATGGATACGCAATGCCGTCGGCAGAATCCGTACCAATCAACCCGCCCTGCTGCTACCAGCCAACCCCATGCTGCAGGTGCCGCAACAACTATTGATACCGCGTGGAATTTATGTGGCGGGCATCCCGCTCGAATTGAGTGCAGCAACCAACCGCAGCATCCTGCCGGTCAAAATACTGGAACACACGCACAACTTTGATCTGCTCGAATTCAAGGAAACCAGTTAGGCACGGTTTCGGGCAAATTCAACGCCCTGGAGCGCCGGCATCGCCCTGTCCGGTGTTGCGCTGTGCCTCCTGCTGCGCCTGGATGCGCGCGTCAATGGCGTCCATACGCGCGCGCTCGGCGTTGCGCCGGGCTTCTGCATAGTCGCCCAGTTCCAGACGGCTTTCTGCATCTGCCAGACGCCTGCGCGCGACGGCGAGCTGCGCTGGCGCATAACGCGCCGCATTGGCAGCTTCTGCTGCGCGCAGCTCGGTGCGCGCGTCCGCCATTTCCTGGCTGGGCACGGTCGCGCACCCCGCCAGCAGCAATATCACGCCAACAACCAGCATATTTAAATAACGCATCACAAGCCTGATCCGGTTAGAACGAACTCGTTTGAGTGTTGCCGAAGCTGACGTGCACGTCAAGGCACGCTTCAGACGATATAATGCAACCACGAAAAGGGACACATGCCATGCAAGACATCCTCGTACTTTATTACAGCCAGAACGGCGCGGTTAAGCAGTTGGCACAAATTATTGCGCACGGCATCGAATCCATACCCGGCGCGCAAGCCCGCATTCGCACTGTACCCAAAGTTGCGCCCACCACACAGACTGCGGCCCCGCCGGTGCCGGAAGTCGGCGCGCCCTATGTCGAACTGGCTGATCTGGAGCAATGCATTGGCCTCGCGCTCGGCAGCCCGACACGTTTTGGCAATATGGCCGCACCGATGAAATATTTCTGGGATGGCACCGCCGGACTATGGATGAAAGGCGCGCTGGCGGGCAAACCCGCGGCACTGTTCACATCCACCGCCAGCATGCATGGCGGCCAGGAGACCACGCTGATGTCGATGATGATGCCGCTACTGCACCATGGCATGGTAGTGGTCGGCATTCCCTATACCGAACCCGAGCTCACCGCTACCGCCGGCGGCGGCACGCCCTATGGTGCCAGCCATGTGGCCGGAGCGGCAGGTGATCGCCCGGTCAGCGACGATGAGCGCAAACTCGCATTTGCCCTCGGCAAACGTCTGGCGCAAACAGCATTGAAGCTGGCAGCATGAGCAGCCTCGACGCACGACGCTTGCTACGCCAGCAACAGCATGGGATGTTGTCTACACTGTCGAAAAAACTCGATGGCTACCCGTTTGGTTCGGTAACCCCTTTTGTGCTGGACCACCAGGCGCGTCCGGTGATCCTGATCAGCACTCTGGCCGAGCACACCAAGAACATCGAAGCAGACCCGCGCGTCAGCCTGTTGACACACGATGCCGGTAGCGACATACAAGCCAATGCGCGCGTGACGGTAGTCGGCAATTGCGCCCGCATGGCAGACCAGACTGCGCTCAAGGCACGCTATTTACGCTATTTTCCCGGTGCTGCCGACTACTTTTCCACCCACGATTTTTTCTTTTACCGGATTGAGCCCAAGCACATCCGTTTTATTGGTGGCTTTGGTGCAATCCACTGGATTCAGGCCACACAGTTTGTCACGCCGGATAACAATTTGGCCTCACAGGAGGACGAGATCATCGCGCATATGAATACAGACCATCAACACAACCTGTTGGCTTATTGCCGCCATTTTCATGGCGTGAATGCGAATTCGGCGCACATGCTCGGGATCGATACCGACGGCTTCGACGTGCGTGCCGATGCACAACTGCTGCGCTTTGAATTCAGTCAGCCGGTGCTGGATGCGCAGGGCGCGCGCCGCGCACTGGTCGCCATGGCCGAGGCATGCCGCTCATGAAGCGCATTGTCGTGCTGCATTACACCAGCATTGCGAGCCTGATCGCGCTGATATTCTTGCTGGTGGCGTGGGAGGGCTGGCTTGCACCGCTCAGGCCCGGCGGTTCGATGCTGATTCTCAAGGTGTTGCCCCTGCTGCTGCCTTTGTTCGGCATCCTGCGCGGCAAACGTTATACCTACCAGTGGGCATCCATGCTGATTCTGCTTTACTTCACCGAGGGTGTGGTGCGTGCGTGGTCGGATCATGGCGCATCAGCGTGGCTCGCAGGAGGCGAAATCATCCTCTCTGTCATTTTTTTCTTCAGCGCCATTTACTACGCGCGCGATCTGGGACGCCTTGCCCCTGGGCGTCATTAGTGCGATGATTTCGAACCAATAATTCACAAAACAAGGGCTGTTCAGGGATGGAATCTCCACCGCAACGCCGTGCCAGTGACCGCCGCGAGCCCAATAACCGGCGCGGGTTGGAGCGGCGTAGCCAGCATTCGCGAGACACCGGCATGCGCTTCCCTACATTTAGCGAGCAGCGTATCCAGTTTTCCACCCGCTATCTTTTTTTCGTGCTGGGGTGGACGTTTTTCAATATGCCGGCGGTTCTATCCGGTCAGCACATTGCGCTCGCCACGATCAATATCATTTTTGCTATCTATTTTGTATTCACTACCGCAGCGTTTTATCACGCCTGGCGCCAACCCATCCATCCGGCACGCTACCGGTGGACGATGTGGATAGACATCGCTCTGGTCGCCACCTGCATGGTGAATGATCCTTACGATATTCCGCCGTCACTGGTGGTATTCATCATGATTGTACTGGGCAACGGCATGCGCTACGGGATGCGCATGTTCGGTGAGGCATTGATCGGGAGTTTCCTCGCCATCATGCTGGCACTCACTTTACGCTTCGCCTATGGCACACACGGCATCTCGGCCGGGATGATCTTTCTCAACCTGTTCGGCGGCATTATATTGATTTACGCCTACATCCTGATGAGCCGGATTGAAACCGCCCAGCACCTGCTGGAACGCAGCAGCAAACAGGACACGCTGACCGGTCTGATGAACCGCCGCGGATTAGTGGAAACCGGCTCGTCGCTGTTTGATCGCATCGCAACTTATGGCGGCATGGCCAGCGTGATGTTCGTGGATCTGGATCAGTTCAAGCGCGTCAACGATAATCACGGGCATGCCCACGGTGACCAGGTATTGCGACGCTTTGCGGACATCCTGTTCGAGAATACCCGCGCCAGCGATATAAACGCACGTTACGGCGGCGACGAGTTTGTGATTTTGATGCCGGAAACCCAGCTTGACCAGAGCGAACAAGTCGCTCGGCGCATCCAGGCCGCCTTCGCTCACTGGTGCGCCGAGCGGGGCTACCAGTGCAGTGCAACCATCGGAATAGGTGAAGCACCGCGCGATGGGCGCAGTCTGGAAGCGGTGCTGGACAAAGTCGACGCCGCGCTCTATCACTCCAAGGCCGCCACGCCTTATGGCGGTCTGCAACGCGTGGACAGGTTACCTGGCGCCCTTGGCCTTCAAGCCTGACGGAACATTCCCAACCGATCCATCACACTTGCGGGTGCGCCCGTTCCAGCTTGCTGTGCAATTTGTTCAGCGCATGCAAGTAGGCCTTGGCCGAGGCGGCCACAATATCGGTATCCGCACCCTGCCCGTTCACAATCCGCCCACCCTTGGATAGCCGTACCGTGACTTCGCCCTGCGCATCGGTGCCGGTGGTGATATTGTTCACCGAGTAGAGCTGCAATTCTGCGCCGCTGTTGACGATGGATTCCAGCGCGCGGAATGTTGCATCGACTGGCCCACTGCCTTCGGCGCTGCCGTTTTTCTCCTGACCGTTTTCGGCAATCACCACGCGCGCGCTGGGGATCTCCCCGGTTTCCGAGCACACCTTGAGCGATACCAGCTTGAATAGTTCGGGGGTATTGGCTGCGGCCTCGTCGCTGACCAGTGCATGCAGATCTTCGTCGAAGATATCGTGCTTCTTGTCGGCGAGTTCCTTGAACCGGGCGAATGCGGCATTGAGCGCTTCTTCCGAGTCCAGTTCGATACCCAGCTCAGTCAGGCGCGAACGAAATGCATTGCGTCCGGAGTGCTTGCCCAGCACCATTTTGTTCGCGCTCCAGCCCACATCTTCGGCACGCATGATTTCGTAGGTTTCGCGGTGTTTGAGCACCCCGTCCTGATGGATGCCGGATTCGTGGGCAAACGCATTGGCGCCGACAATGGCCTTGTTGGGCTGCACTGCAAAACCGGTAATGCTGGATACCAGGCGCGAGGCGGGAACGATCTGCGTCGCGTCGATGCGGGTTTCACAGCCAAACACATCCTGGCGTGTACGCACTGCCATGACAATTTCTTCCAGCGCGGCATTGCCGGCACGCTCGCCCAGGCCATTGACCGTGCATTCCACCTGACGCGCGCCATTTAGTACCGCAGACAGCGAATTGGCCACTGCCAGACCCAGGTCATTATGGCAGTGCACCGAGAACACCGCCTTGTCGGCATTGGGAATGCGGTTACGCAGATTATGGATCAATTCGCCAAACTGGCCAGGCACGCTATAACCCACAGTGTCGGGAATATTCAGCGTACCGGCACCTGCATCGATCACCGCTTCCAGCACGCGGCACAGGAAATCCGGATCAGAGCGCCCCGCGTCCTCGGGAGAAAACTCCACGTTATCCGTATATTGACGCGCCCATTTGACTGCTTTGACCGCTTGCTCGATGACCTGATCCGGGGTCATGCGCAGCTTTTTTTCCATGTGGATGGCGCTGGTGGCGATGAAGGTGTGGATGCGCGCAGAATGCGCACCGCGCAGCGCTTCCCCGGCACGCTGGATATCGCGCTCCAGCGCCCGCGCCAGGCCGCATACCGTGCTGTCCTTGATGGCATCCGCCACCGCCTTGACCGATTCGAAATCGCCATTGGATGCAGCCGGAAAACCCGCCTCGATCACGTCCACGCGCATCCTTTCGAGCTGGCGTGCGATACGCACCTTTTCTTCACGCGTCATCGAGGCGCCCGGGCTTTGCTCGCCGTCGCGCAGGGTAGTATCGAAAATAATTAAATGATCAGGATTCATTGACTACTCCATCCGGCAATAAGCAGCGTTCGTTCTTATTTGTTATTGGCAGAAACCTTGCCGCGTCTGCGGCGCAGCCATCGCCCTATCCACATCGCATAGCCCGACAAGGCATACAGCGCGACAATCGCAAACAGCACGTCGGGCGGGCTGTACGCAATCAGCACAAATGCCATCGCAATCAGGAATATCACGACAAATGGCACGCTGCGCCGCAGGTTGATTTCCTTACCGCTGTAGTAGGGGATATTGCTGACCATGGTCAGCCCTGCGAACAGGGTCACGGCAAAGGTGAGCCAATGCACATCCGCGCCATGAATGCCGTACTCATTCATCACCCAGACCAGTCCGGCGATGAGCGCAGCCGCAGCTGGGCTGGGCAAGCCTTGAAAATAACGCTTGTCGGCCACTTCCAGCTGCGTATTGAAACGCGCCAGGCGCAGCGCAGCCCCCACGCAGTAGATGAAAGCGGCAATCCAGCCCAGCTTGCCCATGCCCTTGAGCGCCCATACATAAGCCACCAGTGCAGGCGCCACACCAAATGACACCATGTCCGACAGCGAGTCATATTCCGCGCCGAATGCACTCTGGGTATGAGTCAGCCGCGCCACACGGCCATCCAGGCCATCCAGCACCATGGCAATAAAAATCGCCACAGCGGACAGTTCATAAGCGCCATTCATTGCCTGCACAATCGCGTAAAACCCGGCAAACAAGGCACCCGTGGTAAACAGGTTGGGCAGCAGATATATGCCGCGCCGCTGCATGCGGTCACTTGCCATCGATTTGAGAGGACGATTGTCTGCCATGGTTGCTTTATAGCTCAGCCAGCACGTCGCTGCCGGCTTTGACTTTGTCGCCCAGCGCCACTTTGATCCGTGCGGTCAGCGGCAGATAGACGTCCACGCGCGAGCCAAAGCGGATAAAGCCGTAGCGCTGGCCGCGGGTCAGCTTGTCCTTGGCTTTGACGTAACACAGGATACGACGCGCCACCAACCCGGCGATCTGCACGCAGGTGACATCGTGGCCGGATCTCGTCTTGATCCACAAGGCATTGCGCTCATTGGCGACCGATGCTTTCTCCAGCGAGGCATTAACGAAGCTGCCAGGGAAATACCACAGCTTTTTGATGGTGCCATCCACCGGACTGCGGTTAGAGTGCACGTTGAACACGTTCATGAACACGCTCACCATCAGCGCCTCGCGCTTGAGGTAAGGGTCGGTGGCGCGCTCTACTTTGATGACCCGCCCATCTGCCGGGCACAGCACCAGATTGTCGCCGTCCGGGATAGTGCGGGGCGGGTCGCGGAAAAACTGCAGGATAAACAGGGTGATGATCCACAGCGGCAGCGCCCACAGCCAGCCTGCGAGCACGCTTACAACAATGGAAACCAGTGTCGCTAGCGCCAGAAACGGCCAGCCTTCACGGGCAATAATGGGATGGGGATAGTTTTTCAATTTTGAGCCGACTCGATAAATGAACAAAGGCACGGAGCCGCAATATATGACGTCTCCGTGCCTCCCTGGTCAGTGCGTGCTGATTAGTTCTTGGTCTGATCCACCAGCTTGTTTTTGCCAATCCAGGGCATCATGGCGCGCAGCTTGGCGCCCACGATCTCAATCGGATGTTCGGCGTTCTGACGACGTTTGGCGTGCATGCCGGCGGCACCGGCTTTGTTTTCCAGGATGAAACTCTTGGCGTATTCGCCGTTCTGGATGTTGGCCAGCGCCTGTTTCATGGCAGCGCGCGCCTGATCCGCGATGACCTTGGGACCGGTGACGTATTCGCCATATTCGGCGTTGTTGGAAATGGAATAGTTCATGTTGGCGATACCGCCTTCATACATCAGGTCAACAATCAACTTGAGCTCGTGCAGGCATTCGAAGTAGGCCATTTCAGGCGCGTAACCAGCTTCGGTCAGCGTTTCGAAGCCTGCCTTTACCAGCTCCACACATCCGCCGCACAGCACGGCTTGCTCGCCGAACAGATCGGTTTCGGTTTCTTCACGGAACGAGGTCTCGATCACGCCGCCTTTGGTGCCACCGTTGGCTGCCGCGTAGGACAGCGCAAGATCGCGCGCCTTGCCCGACACATCCTGGTGCACGGCGATGAGAGAAGGCACGCCGCCACCCTGCACATAAGTAGAACGCACCAGATGGCCCGGGCCTTTGGGGGCGATCATGACCACGTCCACATCCTTGCGCGGGCTGATCTGACCGTAATGGACGTTGAAGCCATGGGCAAACGCCAGCACTGCACCTTTCTTCAGATTGGGTTCAATGTCGTTGCGATACACGTCCGGCTGTTGCTCATCCGGCACCAGAATCATCACCACATCCGCGCCCTTGACCGCCTCGGCCACATCTTTCACCGCCAGCCCGGCTTTCTTCGCCTTGTTCCAGGAAGCGCCATCCTTGCGCAGACCGACCACAACTTTAACGCCGGAATCCTGCAGGTTGTTGGCGTGGGCATGGCCTTGCGAGCCATAACCGATGATAGCGACCTTTTTCTTTTTGATGATGGAAAGGTCGGCGTCTTTATCGTAATAAACGTTCATTGCATGTTCCTTATTAAATAATAAAATCAAACTTTAAGAATGCGTTCGCCGCGTCCGATGCCGGAAGCACCGGTACGTACCGTTTCCAGAATGGCAGCCTGGTCAAGCGCCTCGATGAAAGCGTCCAGCTTGGAGCCCGGGCCTGTCAATTCGATGGTGTAAGTTTTTTCAGTCACATCGATGATGCGCCCGCGAAAAATCTCCGCCATGCGCTTCATCTCTTCGCGATCCTTGCCGAAAGCGCGTACTTTTACCAGCATCAGCTCACGTTCGATGTGGCTGCCGTCGGACAGGTCGAGGATTTTCACCACGTCAATCAGCTTGTTGAGTTGCTTGATGATCTGCTCGATCACATCTTCCGAGCCGCGCGTGACGATGGTCATGCGCGACAACGTGGCATCCTCGGTAGGCGCGACGGTCAGCGATTCTATGTTGTAGCCACGTGCGGAAAACAGCCCGGCCACGCGCGACAATGCGCCCGCTTCGTTCTCCATCAGCAGGGAAATGATATGGCGCATGTTACAGCTCCTCCGCCAGAATCATTTCGCTGATACCCTTGCCGCCCGGCACCATCGGGAACACGTTTTCAGTCTGGTCGGTGATGAAATCCATGAACACCAGCCGCTCCTTCATTGCGAACGCCTCGCGCAGCGCAGGCTCCACGTCCTCAGGCTTTTCGATCTTCATACCGACGTGACCATAAGCCTCGGCGAGTTTAACAAAATCCGGCAAGGAATCCATGTAGGACTCGGCATAACGGTTCCCGTAGAAGAATTCCTGCCACTGGCGCACCATGCCCATGTAGCGATTATTCAGATTCACGATCTTCAGCGGCAGGTGGTACTGCTTGCAGGTGGAAAGTTCCTGGATGCACATCTGGATGCTGGACTCGCCGGTCACACAGGCCACAGCGGCATTCGGGTGGGCAAGCTGCACCCCCATCGCGGATGGCAGACCAAAGCCCATGGTGCCGAGGCCACCCGAGGTGATCCAGCGGCGCGGCAGGTCGAATTTGTAGAACTGTGCTGCCCACATCTGGTGCTGACCCACGTCGGTGGTCACGAAAGCATCGCCGCCGGTGACTTCCCACAGCTTTTCCACCACGAACTGGGGTTTGATGATGGGGCTGTTGTGATTGTATTTAAGGCAATTCTTGGCACGCCACAATTCGATTTGTGTCCACCAGGCCTTGATCGCCTTGGCCTCGGCTTTTTCCTTGCTGGCCTTGATGAGCTTGATCATCTCATCCAGCACGCCTGCCACATCCCCGACAATCGGCACGTCCACCTTGACGCGTTTGGAAATGGACGACGGGTCGATATCAATGTGCACGATGCGGCGCGCGTCCCGAGCAAAGTGCTCGGGCGAACCGATCACGCGATCATCGAAACGCGCACCCACCGCCAGCAACACATCACAATGCTGCATGGCCATGTTGGCCTCGTAGGTGCCATGCATGCCGAGCATTCCCAGAAACTGGGCATCCGTAGCGGGATAAGAACCCAGCCCCATCAGTGTATTGGTGATGGGGTAGCCCAGCAGTTTGGCGAGTTGGGTCAACTGTGCTGAAGCATTGCTCAACACCACACCGCCACCCGCGTAAATCATCGGGCGCTTGGCCTCGAGCAGCATTTGCACGGCTTTTTTGACTTGCCCGGCATGCCCCTTGACCACTGGGCTGTAGGAGCGCATGGATACTGTTTCCGGGTAAACGAATTCATGGCTTTGCTGGGTGATATCCTTGGGGATGTCCACCAGCACCGGACCCGGACGACCGGTAGCGGCGATGTAGAAAGCCTTTTTGATCGTGATCGCCAGATCCTTGATGTCTTTCACCAGGAAATTGTGCTTGACGCAGGGGCGCGTGATGCCGACCGTGTCCACCTCCTGGAAAGCGTCCATGCCAATGGCATGTGTTGGCACTTGGCCGCTGATGACCACCATCGGGATCGAGTCCATGTAGGCCGTGGCGATGCCGGTCACGGCATTGGTCAATCCCGGGCCGGAAGTAACCAGCGCCACACCTACCTTGCCGCTGGAACGCGCGTAGCCGTCCGCTGCATGCACGGCAGCCTGCTCATGGCGTACCAGCACATGCTTGAATTTATCCTGCTTGAAAATCTCGTCGTATATATTGAGAACCGCCCCGCCCGGGTAGCCGAATACAAATTCGACTCCCTCCTCGGCCAGGCAGCGCACGGTAATTTCGGCGCCCGTCAATTCCATAACTTATGGCCAATCCGCTTAATTCGAAGAACCTTGAATACTAATGGTTATCGCCTGACAGGTCAAAAAAACGCAGCCAAAAACTTATTTATCGGCATGAATCTGACTCAGGTACCCACGCGCCCGGTTAATCAGTTCGCTGGGCAGTCCGTTTTTCTCCGCAATAATCAATCCCAGGGATTGCCCGGATTTGCCGAACTCCAGTTCGTAGGTAGGCGAAAGACTGGCGTGATCAAAGCGCATCGAAGCATTGCACAGGTAAGCGTGGTCATCCGCAAATGCCTTGAGCGGTGTGAGGTGAGTAGTCACGATGCCGTGCACGTGCCGCGTGGCGAGCTCATCCAGCACTGCCATGGCGAGCGAGGCACCTTCTTCCGGATCGGTGCCGGTACCCAGTTCGTCCATCAGCACCAGCGTGCGCTGGTCGGCCTCGTGCAGCAGCCTTTTCAGCACCTCGACGTGCCCGGCAAACGTGGACAAGTGATTGTGCAGACTTTGCTTATCGCCCACGTCCACAATCACCCGGTTGAAATTACCGATGATGCAATTGCCTTCAGACGGCAGATGCAGGCCGCAGTGTGCCATGGTGACCAGCAGCCCGACAGTTTTCAGCACCACGGTCTTGCCGCCGGTGTTGGGACCGGTTATCACCATCATGGACTGCCCGTCGCCCAGGTGGATGCTGAGCGGCACCAGACGGGGAATGTTTTTTTCCTGAAATTGCAACAGCAGCTGCGGGTGATATGCCTGCTCGAGCACCACTTTTGGCTCATCCACCAGTGCCGGCGCGCTGGCATTGAGGGCTGCGGAGAATTGGCCGGCGGCCAGCGCCAGATCCAGCCAGGTGATCGCGTCCACCAGCCGGTTCAAGTCGTCGAGGTGAGTGCGCACTTCATCGGTCACTGCGCGCAGCACGATTTGATTCTGCCCCTCGATCTGGCCATTGAAAGCTTCCAGGCGATTGTTGAGCGCCACTGCCTCAATCGGCTCAACTAGAATGTCACGCCCGCCGCCAATCGAGCCGCGCCGCACCCCCTTCAACTGCTCGGCATGCGTGGCGCGCACCGCCAGCACCGCACGTGCGCCGTGCCAGTGCACCCGACTGTTGTCGTCGAACATGCCTGCCACATCCGGACTCGCCATGCGCGCCTTGAGCTGTGCCTCCAGTTCCTGCCGCACCTGGTGGTATTGCTTATGCAGCGCATCGAGTGCTGGCGTGGCATCTTCACGCAGACGCCCAGCATGGCTGATGGTTTTGTCCAGCACCTCGACCAGCGCTGCGGGTGCCTTGAGCTCGTTGATACTGGCGAAGAGCGCAGGGTAGATTCCAACCAGCTCGCGCAACATCAGGCCGGTCTGCATCACCTGACGCAAGTTGTGCAGTCCGCTGGCGGGCAGCGCGGCACCCGGCTGTGCAGCCTGGCGCAGTGCCGGACGAATATCCGGCACCTGACCAAAGCGCGGCAGTTTGTAGGCATCCGTTGCCTCGCGCGCGGCACTGACGGCGCGCTGCATTTCGCGTGCAATATCGAGATTGGGTGCGGGTTCCAGATTGCGTGCCGCATCGGCACCGTAAGGGGAAAAAGTCAGGCGTTCGAGAATGCGGCGGATGCCGTCGAATTCCAACGCCTTGAGATCGCTTTGCATGGACGAATGGATTTAAAAAAGCATCAATGTAGCAAACAAGTAAAAACGCCGCCACAATGGCGGCGTTTTTACGGGCGGAGTGTCCGGACTTACTGGTGGGAGGCGTCTTCCAGCGCCGCCATGATTTCATTGAGAGTGGCTTCCCGGTTGTCCACCATCGCTACCAGGTTGGCCACATTGCACACGGTCATGCTGGCGCCATGCACAATCCAGCCTTTGGCGGGAGTCCAGCCACGCATCTGGGAAAACAGCGAAAACAGGTCGGTATTGCCCGCCACCATGCGCCGGTACCATTGAGCAAACTGCGCCAGGCGCCCCTGCATCCCTGCCGGGATCACGCCTTCGCCTTCGAGGATCGTGCCATCGTCCTGAAAACGACACACGGCGATCACGCCATCCAGCACTAAAATTCGTTTGAGCGACATATCCGCGCCCTTATGCAGTGCAGGCAGAAATAGCAGCAAAGGCTGCCTCATAATCGGCGTCGCGGTTTTTTACCACCACACCACAATTGCCGTTCACCACCGCAGACCAGTCCAGTCCAACCAGGGAAAAGCCCTGCAGCGGTTCAAACCCTTTTTGCCCGGTGAGTGCTTCCCAGCCACGCGCTTCCATGGTGGCAACCGCCATGTTGGCAACACAGGTATGCGCCAGCAAATCCAGCACTTGCGGTGTCAGCTCGTTGCCCTCCCTGATCAACTGATTGATCAGATCACCTTTGTCAGTGTAAGTGAACGCAGCCATTACGCCGGGGACTTCCATCAGTTTGGACAGATCCATTGTTACCTCCTGTTGCAATTTAGAATTATTGGATTAAACCAGCTGCTCGGTGACATCGCCGCCGATTCTGGAATACATGGTTTTCATCACGTCATCGCTGATATCGCCAACTTTGGCGCGCAACACAGTCATCACGTCGTTGAGCACGCCCTGGCGGTTTTCCAGCATGCAGAAAAAATTGCCCACCGCGCACACGCTGAGCTGATTTCCGCGCACAATCCAGCCCTGCAGCGGCCGACAGCCGCAATGCTCGGCAAACGAACTGAACATTTCAGCCTGCATGCTGACATTGAGGGTATTGGCGCGACACAGAATGGATGCCATGCGGGCGTATTCATTGTTAAGCCCGCCTTCGTAAGTGTAACGGTCGCCCCGGTAGGCGTATTCCCCTGCTGCGATCACGCCCGGGATGGCCATGAGCTGTTTTGCTATATGCATCTCAACCTCCTCCGTTGTTATGCTTGCCGGCAAACTGCAAGCCTCTTTTTAACGTCTTTTAGAATAGAATAGAGATTATGGAAAAAAGTGCAACTCCTTCGCTGCCAACAGCTGGTTTATGGCGCCGTATTTCGGCGATGATTTATGAGGCACTACTGTTGCTGGCAGTGTTATTCATCGCAGACTATCTGTTTTTAGCGCTGACACACAATGCCGCTTCGCCTCTTCTCAAGGCGCTATTACAGGCTTATTTGCTGCTCGTGATGGCGGGATATTTCAGCTGGTCGTGGCTGCGTGGACAAACACTGGCGATGAAAACCTGGCGCATATGCGTGGTTAATCGCGAAGGCACTTCACTCACATTGAAACAGGCTCTGCTACGTTTCGTGCTGGCCCTGGTGCTCATCCCTGCTTTTGGCATCAGCCTGATTTGGGCATTGTTTGATCGAGACAAGCAGTTTCTGCATGACCGTCTGGCGGGTACCCGCCTGGTGAGAACTGACGTTTAAGCCTATTGGGCAGCTATAGTTTCTGCACCTTGCGTATCATGGCAATCGCCATCAGCAGGAATACCAGCGTCGGCAATACGGCGCTAAGCAGCGGCGGCCAGTCATTGAGCAGCCCCAGATAGGCAAACAGGCGGTTGAGCAAGTGATATCCCAGCCCGAGCATGATCCCGGCAAATACGCGGGTGCCCACCGCGCCCGAGCGCGGCCGGTGATAGGCAAACGGCAATGCGATCAGCATCATCACCGGTGCTGCCAGCGGGTAAAACAGCTTGGACCACAGCGCGATTTCATAACGTTCGGTTTTTTGTTTGTTCTTGCGCAGATGCTGGATATATGACCACAAATTGGATGCCGACATTTTTTCCGGCGCCACCAGCAGCACGCTCATGATCCCCGGAGTCAGCACCGAACGCCAGACTTCCGCTGGCACATGACTGACGCCTATGTCACCACCACCAAACCGGGTCTCGGTAATATCCTGCAAGCGCCAGCGGTTATCACGCAAATAATCCCCCTGACTGGCATGGCTGATTTTCTGTAAATGGAAGGCATCGTCAAACGCATAGATATTCACATCGCGCAGCTCGTTCTCGGGAGTCACTTCACGGATATTGATAAAACTCTGCCCATCACGTACCCAAAGCCCGGAACGGAATGCCTGTGCCACCAGCGCGCGGGTAGCAGTAAGCTTAACCTGCTGCGCATAGCGCTCTGAGGCAGGCGCAATGAGCTCGCCAAACACAAACGTCAACACGGTAAACAGCAGTCCGACGAGCATCAGATAGCCGGCCACGCGCTGGATCGACATGCCCGATACCAGCATGATGGTGAACTCAGAATTGGCCACCAGCCGCGCCAGCGCGAACAGCGTGCCGATCAGCGCCGCCACCGGCAGCAGTTCATAGACGTGACCCGGCACACTCAGGGCAACGAAAGCCAGGATGTTGAGCAGACCATAGCCACCTTGTCCCAATGAACCGAGCTCATTCAGCAAGTCGAAAAATGCGTACAGGGTCATCAGCGCTGTAAACACAAACAGCGAACTGACCAGGGTTTCCATCGCCAGATAACGTGCCAGGATTTTCATCGGCGCCAGCGCCACCATGGGCGCATAGAAATGCGCTGATAGAACATCCACACCAGCACCCCAGCCATCAGCAGATGCACCGCCCACATGCCCACCAGCGGCGAGATTTTTTGTTGCGCCACCCAGGCCTGGGAAATACCCAGCAGGTTGTTGTAGATCACATAAATCAGCAATGCCAAAAGCAGTTTGAACGAGCGCCCCGCACGCGGATTCACGAAGCTCAACGGAATCGCCAGCAGCGCCAGGATCGCGGCGCTGATCGGAAAGCTCCAGCGCCATACCAGTTCCGCCATGTTGGCTGGCGAGGGGTCGCGCATCAGTTTGGGGGTGGATAATGCATTGGGCCCGAAACTCTGCTGTTCAACGAAGCGCGCTGGCTCGATGCGCATCCAGTAGCGCCCGAACTCAACTGTTTTGTAATCGGCGCGCCCCGGCACGCCTTCGTAGCGGCGGCCATTTTCCAGTACCAGGTAGCGCTCGCCATTGGGCAGCTCGGTGTGAAAGCCTTCTTTGGCGACCACAATCCCCAACTGGTGGTTGTCCAGTGACTGCATGAACACATTTTTCACGCGCGTACCGATCTGTGACAGACTTTCGACAAAATAAACCTTGTCCGCGTTTTTTGATTCGATAAACATGCCTGGCGAAATCGCCGACATGTCGTCGCGGCTGTTCAACACTGCGGAGTACACATCCCTTTTCTGCAATGCCCACGGAATCACCGCAAGGTTGAGCAGTGCGATGGCAAACACCACCGGCAACGCAAAATACAGCACCGGCCTGATCCAGGCGAGCAGGCTCTGCCCGGCGCTGAACCACACCACCATTTCACCATCCCGATAAGCACGCGAAACGGTCATTATGACGGCAATAAACAGTGCCAGCGACAACAGCACCGGCAGAAAACCGAGCAGGCCGAAACCGAGAAAGGCAAACACCGCGTCTACCGCCAGCTTGCCGCGCGCCGCATCGCCCAGCAGCCGGATGAACAGCGTGCTCAGAGTGATCGCGATGAGCACCAGAGACACCGCCAGACAGTTATAAACAAGTTCACGCAACAGCGCGCGGCGAAAGATCATTTTTGCGGAGAAATGGGTGGTAGTTTTGACTTTTTACCTGAACACTGCAGATAATGCGTTGATGAGTTTCGGGTCAATCAGGCTCGCAGTTTAAAATCAAGCACGGAATCCAAGGAGTGTAGCTGTGGAATTTAGCATAAAAAGTACCAGTCCTGAAAAACAACGCGCCGCCTGTATCGTGGTTGGCGTGTATGAATCGCGCAAACTCTCGCCTGCCGCTACACTGATTGACCAACAGACTGCGGGCTATCTCACCGATATCCTGCGCCACGGTGACATGGATGGCCGCCTGGGCAGCACCTGCCTGCTGCACAAGGTGCCGGGCACGGTATGCGAGCGCGTGCTGCTGGTCGGCCTCGGACGCGAGCGCGACATCGACGAAAAAGCCTACGCCGATGCCAGCAGCGCCGCGCTCAAGGCACTTACAGCCAGCGGTGCAGCCGACGCAGCAATTTATCTGATCCAAACCAGCGTCAAAGGCCGCGACCTGGCGTGGAACATCGAGCAACTGGTCATCGCCGCCGAGGCCAGCCAGTACCAGCCCGGCAAGCTCAAAAGCAAGCACGACAAATCCCCGTCCAAGCTGCGCAAGCTGACGCTGTGCGTGAGCAGTCGCGAACAGCAGGCGGACGCCGAGGCCGCCCTGGCGCAGGGCTTGGCGATAGGTGCAGGCATGAGCCTGGCCAAAACGCTGGGCGATTTGCCCGGCAATGTGTGCACACCCACCTACCTCGCCGAGCAGGCGCAGGCGCTAGCCAAATCGCACAAGCTCAAATGCGAGGTGCTGGACAAAAAAGACATGGAAAAACTCGGCATGGGCTCGTTCCTGTCAGTGGCGAAAGGCAGCCGCCAGCCGCCCAGACTGATTGTGCTACAACACAACGGCGGCAAAAAAGGCGACAAGCCGGTGGTACTGGTCGGCAAGGGCATTACCTTCGATGCGGGCGGCATCTCGCTCAAGCCCGCCGCCGAAATGGACGAAATGAAATACGACATGTGCGGCGCCGCCAGCGTGCTGGGTACGCTGCGTGCCGTCGCCGAGATGAAGCTGCCGCTCAACGTCGTCGGCGTTATCCCCACCTGCGAAAATCTGCCGGATGGCGACGCCAACAAGCCCGGTGACATTGTCACCTCGATGTCCGGCCAGACCATCGAGATTCTGAATACCGATGCCGAAGGCCGCCTGATCCTGTGCGATGCACTGACTTACAGCGAGCGCTTCGAGCCGGCCGCCGTGATTGACATCGCCACCCTCACCGGCGCCTGCGTGATCGCGCTGGGACACCACGCCAGCGGCATGTTCAGCAATCACGACAGCCTGGCGCAAGAAATCGAACACGCCGCCACTGCCGCACAAGATCGCGTATGGCGCTTGCCGCTGTGGGATGACTACCAGCAGCAACTGGACAGCAATTTTGCCGACATGGCGAATATCGGCGGTCGCGCTGGCGGCTCCATCACTGCCGCCTGTTTCCTGTCGCGCTTCACCAAAAAATACGACTGGGCGCATCTCGACATCGCAGGTACTGCGTGGAAATCCGGCAAGCACAAAGGCAGCACCGGGCGACCCGTACCGCTCCTGGTGCACTTCCTGGTGAACCGCGCCAGCCGGGCAAAATGACGCGCGTGGATTTTTACACGCACGCGCCCGACAAGCTCGACCTGGCGCGCATTCTCACCGGCAAGGCCTATCGGCAAGGGCTCAGGGTCATGCTCTACTCGCCCGACAGCCGGGTGGTGGCCGATATGGACCGACGCCTGTGGGAGGTTCCAGCCAACAGTTTTTTGCCGCACTGCGGCTGTACCGCAGCGCAAGCCAGTGTCACGCCCGTGGTGCTGGGCGAGACCGCCGACCACCTGCCGCACGACAATGTGCTGATCAATCTGCATGACACCACGCCGACGTTTTTCAGCCGCTTTGAACGCCTGGTCGAAATTGTTTCGCTGGACAGCGCCGACCAGGATGCAGCGCGATTGCGCTGGCGTTTTTACAAACAGCGTGGCTACGAGATGCACAGCCATGACCTGCGTGAAAAACAAACATGACTGATCCGATGCATCAATTGCTGGATAAAATGCAGGCCCTGATGGGCAAGCATCGTGATGCGCCAGTGATGCTTGAGGCTGAACCCGCCCCATTCACCGACGAAGCGTCCAAGGCAACCCCGTTTCCGGTTTTGACCGATATCGTACGGCGCGGTGAAATACTGGCAGGCGAACCACCTGTCGCCCCGCAACCTGTGCCTGACTTCACTGTGGAGATCGCCCCTCCAATCGAAGTGACTGACAGCACACCTGAAGCATTCACCAGCACCGAGCAGACCGGGTCATTTGCCAATGTGGAGGTCACGCCGATTTTGACCGACATCGTGTGGCGCGACGAAGCGCTGGCTGACGTGCCGCCCAGCGTCCCACAACCTGCGCCCGACTTCGCAGGGGAAATCGCCCTTCCAGTCGAAGTGACCGACATCACTGAGACATTCACCAGCACTGAGCAGGCTGAGCCATTTGCCGCTGTGGACGCCACGCCGGTTTTGGCCGACATCGCCTGGCATGGTGAAGTACTGGCAGACGCACCACCCTTCGCCCCGCAACCTGCGCCTGACACCAATGCTGAAATTGCCCATCCGGCTGCAACGGCTGACAGCATCCCCGCGGCGTTCACCAGTCCCGAGCAGGCTGAGTTGCTCGCCAACTCGGTCGCCACCCATGTACTTGGCATGATCGATGGCCACCTCATGTACCAAGTCAACACCGTGATGGCGCAGCGCCTGCGCCGCGTAATGGACGACACGCTATCCACGCTGCTTACCCAGCTCGCACTCGACATCGAATCCATCGTGCGCGAGGCGGTCGCCGAGGAACTGGCGCGCCATGGCATCCGCCCTGCCGACACCCCGGAGAACCCCTCCAATCCGGTATAATCACGCGCTTTAGCCTTAATCAAGCGCATCATGGAACTCGCCAAAAGCTTCGAACCCCGCGACATCGAACAGCGCTGGTACCAGCACTGGGAACAGTCCGGCTATTTTCGCCCCAGCATGGACGCCAGCCGTCCCGCCTACTGCATCATGCTGCCGCCCCCCAACGTCACCGGCACGCTGCACATGGGGCACGCGTTCCAGCACACGCTGATGGACGCACTGATCCGCTATCACCGCATGCAGGGCGACAACACCCTGTGGCAGCCCGGTACCGACCACGCCGGCATCGCCACCCAGATCGTGGTGGAGCGCCAGCTCGATGCCAAAGGCGAGTCGCGGCATGAACTCGGACGCGAGGCCTTCCTGAAAAAGGTATGGGAATGGAAGGACCACTCCGGCTCCACCATCACCCGCCAGATGCGCCGCCTGGGCACCTCGTGCGACTGGTCACGCGAGCGCTTCACCATGGACGCAGGCCTGTCCGAAGCCGTGACTGAGGTCTTTGTCTCGCTCTACAACGAAGGACTGATTTATCGCGGCAAGCGCCTGGTCAACTGGGATCCGGTGCTGGGCACGGCAGTGTCCGACCTGGAAGTGGTCTCCGAAGAAGAGGACGGTTTCCTCTGGCACATCCGCTACCCAATCGAAGGCGAGGACGGCTTTGTCGAAGTTGCCACCACCCGCCCGGAAACCCTGCTGGGCGACGTCGCGGTTGCCGTTCATCCGGACGACACGCGCTACCAGCACCTGATTGGCCGCCATGTGCGGCTGCCGATTGCCGAGCGCAGTATCCCGGTGATTGCCGATGACTACGTTGACCCGGCTTTCGGTACCGGCGTGGTCAAGATCACCCCGGCGCACGACTTCAACGACTACGCCGTGGGCACGCGCCACAAGCTGCCGCCGATCAGCGTGTTGACGCTCGACGCCAAAATGAACGATCTCTGTCCCATCGAATACCAGGGACTGGATCGCTACGTGGCGCGCGAAAAACTGCTTGCCGAACTGCAGGCCAAAGACCTGCTGGTCGCCGCCAAACCGCACAAGCTGATGGTGCCGCGTGGCGACCGCACCGGTGCCGTGATCGAACCCATGCTCACCGACCAGTGGTTTGTCGCGATGCAACAGATGGGTGCGAGCGGCCTTGACGCGGTCAAATCCGGCAAGCTCAGATTCGTGCCGGAAAACTGGACCACCACCTACAACCAGTGGCTGGAAAACATCCAGGACTGGTGCATCTCGCGCCAGCTGTGGTGGGGACACCGCATCCCCGCCTGGTACGACGAGGACGGCAACCACTACGTCGCCCGCAACGAAGCCGAAGCGCGCAAACTCGCCGCCGGCCGACCGCTGACGCGCGACGAGGATGTGCTCGACACCTGGTTTTCCTCCGCGCTGTGGCCGTTCTCCACCCTGGGCTGGCCGCAAAAAACGCCTGAACTGGACGCCTTCCTGCCCGGCTCGGTACTGGTCACCGGCTTCGACATCATCTTTTTCTGGGTCGCGCGCATGGTGATGATGTCGCTGCACTTCACCGGCGAAGTACCGTTCCGCGAAGTGTATGTGACGGGCCTGGTACGCGACGCCCACGGCAACAAGATGTCCAAGTCCAAAGGCAACGTGATCGATCCGCTCGACCTGATCGACGGCATCGACCTGGACAGCCTGATCGCCAAGCGCACCACCGGCATGATGAATCCCAAACAGGCGCAGGCCATTGCCAAACAGACCCGCGCCGACTATCCCAATGGCTTCGCGGCCTTCGGTACCGATGCAATCCGTTTCACTTTCGCCAGCCTCGCCACCCATGGTCGCGACATCAAGTTCGACCTGCAACGCGCCGACGGCTACCGCAATTTCTGCAACAAGCTATGGAATGCCACGCGCTTCGTGCTGATGAACTGTGAGGGCAAGGACGTGGGACTGGACGACAGCCTGCCGCTCTCCTATTCCGATGCGGACCGCTGGATCATCAGCCGCCTGCAACAGGCCGAAACCGAGGTCGCCAGTGGCTTCGCCGATTACCGCTTCGACATGGCAGCGCGCGCCGTTTACGAATTCGTCTGGGATGAATACTGCGACTGGTATGTGGAACTCGCCAAGGTGCAGATCAATAGCGGCGATGACGCTGCCGCCCGCGCCACGCGTCGCACCCTGGTGCGCGTGCTGGAGGCCGCCCTGCGTCTGGCGCACCCGATTATCCCGTTCATTACCGAGGAACTCTGGCACACCGTGGCACCGCTGGCAGGCAAATGCGGCGCGAGCATCATGACCCAGCCTTACCCGTTGGCCGACGCAGCAAAAGTGGACGCCGGGGCCTGCGAGCGCATCGTCCTGCTTAAAGACCTCGTCAACGCCACCCGTGGTCTGCGCGGTGAAATGAGCCTGTCGCCTGCGCTGAAAGTGCCCATGGCCATCAGCGGCGATGCCAGCGCACTCGCCGGTTTCGCACCTTACCTGGCAGCGCTGGCCAAATTGAGCGAGGTCAAAATCAGCACCGAACTGCCGCCTGGCGACGCCCCTGTCGCCATCGTCGGCGACACCAAGCTGATGCTGCTGATCGAAATCGATCGGGACGCGGAAAAGGTCCGGCTGGAAAAAGAAATTGCGCGCCTGCAGGGCGAAATCACCAAATGCGAAGCCAAGCTTGGCAATGCCAGTTTCGTGGATCGCGCCCCGGCCGCCGTGGTGGATCAGGAAAAACAACGCCTGGCGGATTTCAAGGATACGCTGGACAAACTGCAAGACCAGTTGATCCGGCTGATGGCGCAGAACTAAACCCGTCATGCCGGACTTGATCCGGCATGACGGCCGCTACTCTCCCCAGCGATACTGGTGGCAGAACTGCCCTACCCGTTCCGCCACTTCGTCGCGTTCAAAGAAGCGATCGGCACGGTTCAGCCTGGCCTGATCGCGCTCGTCCTGGCTGCCGCCAAAGCAGAATATCGGCACGTTGAGCATCCACTCCCTGCGCACCTGGCGGATCGCGTCCTGCGGGTCGAAGTCATCGGTCAGGGTATCGAGGTCGAGAAAAATAAAGCGGTGCAGCAGGATGTCGTGAAATTCGCCCAGGCTGTCCAGATCCAGGGTTTCCACCATCTGCCAGCCTTGCGGCAATTGCGCGCGCAATTGCGCCGCGATGCCGGCATCGTTGCTCATCAGGATGAATTTGCGCTGCAGACGCGCTTCGATGGTGGGTTGACTCATGGGGCCTCCGGATTGAAATAAGCAGTCTCGGTGATGCGCCGCGCCCAGAGATGAGCGGCTGCGCTATCGAGATGGTTCGCCAGTTCAGCGGCGATCGAGTGGGGTTCATTGGCCAGATGCGTCTGCGGCAAACCGGGTGCGACGGACAGCGCCACCCGCGCCAGGCACCGCCCCTGGGTGAGTACCCGCACCCAGCCTGTGTCGTACTGGCGCTCGGTCAGGTAACAGGCGGCGTTAATCTTGATACCGTGCGGCACCATGCGTGCGCTGCCCTGGTGATCGGGGATCAGCTCTGCGCACCAGTCTTCGCGTGCTGCGCGTTCGTCCTCACGCAACAGTGACTGCTCCCAGCGCCAGCCGAACTGGCCATTGGCAGCCCGCCGGTACACCATGGATAGCCACTCCCAGTCAGGCACGCTGGCATGTTGCGACCAGCAGGTAAGCGATGCGCGCAACGCCTCGATCAGCCACTGGCGAAAGCCGGCAGACGGCGCGGCCACGCGTCCGGCAAACTGCTCCACCGGGAAATCCAGCATGAAGCTCGACCCCACCACCCCGGCGCGGCCAATAGTGGCGGCGCCGCTGCCCGCGAGCTTGCTGCCATGCAGCCAGATATCCTGTGCCGCCAGCGTGACCGGCAGACCTGCCTCGTGAAAAACCTGCAGCATGGGTTGCAAAGCGTGGGCGTACCAGTCAGCAGAACGAAACGGGAAAAAATCCAGCGGCGCGACCAGCACCACACACGCCTGATCGGCATCCACCCAGACCCCGCCGCCGCCCAGCGGACGACGCACAATGGGCACATCCGCGTATGCGGCGTTCAACTCAACTGACGCGGATTGATGCTGCCCGAGACAAACATGCGACTGCGGCCTGCCCCATACCACGGCAGGCAAATCGCCGGGTTGCATGGTTTCTGCCACGCCCGCATAAGTGGCGTGATACTCCCACGGGTCGCAGCAGCCTAAATCAATCCAGCGCGCCCTCAGGAGGCGGATGGTTCGCCTCCTTCGGCAGGTTTGTTTTCCTTGAAAAATTTGCCGAAGTAGAAATCGCGCCGGTTCAGCGCCTCCAGTTCTTCGGCGCGGGCAGTTAAGCCTGCACGCATGATTTCCACCAGATACTGCCCCTGTTCGGCATCGAGGATGTGAATCTCGTTGATCAAATCCTCGTCCACATCCACGAAATGTGCAGCAAACCCCTCGGGCGCCTGTACATGCAGCAACCAGGATTTGCAATCCGGATCTTCCGCATCCACCGGGCTCATGCTGACTTTGCCCAGCCATGCCATGCGCGCGGCCTGATTGAAATAGCGGATATCGAGCTTTTTGCCCTTTTTGTACTTGTTCAGTTCGTTTTTCAACGATCCAACATCGGTGACTTTAATCGATTTCATGTGTGATCTTTCCTGATCTTCGAACGCTGGAGTGTGGCGAATTTACCGTCACCCTGCAACAAAAAGCCCCGGCGCAGCGGGGCTACGATAGATGCCATTTTAATCTTCCGATGCCGCCCCCGCCACCTTCCCCAGGGTCTCGCGGATTGCGTCCGGAATATCGACAATACGCGAGAAATGCCCCATGCTCAGGTTCGGCCAGCCCAGCGCAATGCGGTAGCGTGCATACAGGGCATATACCGTGTTGCCCACGATATAGATTTCATAAGGCAGGCCGGCAATGTAATCCGTGCCATCGATTTTGTATACCCAGCGTCCATCGCCCATCCTGTCATCGTTCATGGCCACACCGAACACGGCGATTTTTTTGTCCGACATAACCACCTCATACACCTCGGCAGTATGATTGACGCCTTTGGCGAGATTGTCGCGCACCGTTGTCACTGCGGCGTTGAAGTCATGCAGCGCGTTGAGTTCGTTCTTGTCCGAATCAAATCGCTCCATGCCAGCCATATAGCGATATTTGGGCAACTCCGCGGCGCGTTCATCGCCGCCAAACCCGATGCCGGCACCCAGTGCCTGTTCCAGGCGCGCCTGCATGGCTTTGACTGCACCCTGCTCGCGGGCGAAGCGGGTGCGGAAAAAAGCGCGGTACCAGTAGTCCGGATTCATGTATGAAACCGTGCCATCGGCTTGCACGCCAATGCGTATCCCGGCACCGACTATATTGCTGCCACCCATGCGGTGGATGGCTTCCAGAATGCCCTGGTCGCTGACCACCAGCACGGCGAACTGCGGCAAGCCTTTTATCTGATATTTGCCCAGCGTAGCAAACCCGGCGGCCTCGGTTTTTTTCTCGACTGCAGCCAGCACCTGCGCCACATCGCCGGCTGCCACCCGGTCCCCGGAAATATAGGGTGCGACCGCAAGCGACCACGGCGACCATAGCAAGAACAACAACACTCCGAATGCACGTTTCATTGCCATCACACTGCCGTTTTAACCGGGTAAAAAAAACAAAAAGGCCGAGGGATTAACCCTCAGCCTGATTGTACTGCTTTTGAAACAGACTAACTCAGATCGGTTTGCTTACATCTTCCAGGCGTAAGCGACGCCGAGCGAATTTTGGTACATTTTGATGGTTTCGGTACCGCCAAACGAAGGTGATGCACCAGATACCGAGTTCTCAAATGCATGCATGTATGACACGGTCAGTTCATTGCCTGTGTTGGTCAGGTAAGTCACACCCAGTGTAGCGTGATCCTTGACCACACCCGGGGCGAGGATGTTGAAGGTCACGTCACGCGCCTGGATGGGGTTGTCGCCGTGGTTGTAGCCGGCACGCAGCGTCCAGTGCTGGTTGTACTGATATGCCGCACCCAGTTTCCATACATCAATATCTTGCCAGCCAAAGCCAGGACCACCGCTACTGCCTAACAGAGCCTGATTGGTGCTGGGGTTGCTAATAGATTTCACACCGCTGTAATTGATACGCTGGTAGTCGAGCGCCAAGGTCAGCTCAGGTGTAACTTGGTAAGCAATACCCACGTTGTAGTTTTCGGGAATATCGAACGCCCCCTGCTCGGCAAACAAACCTTTGTATTTGTCGAACTTTTGCATATCCATTTTGGTAGCGTAGGCCGCACCAATGGTGAATGCAGGTGTGATTTTCCCCATGTAACCTATACGCACACCGTAACCAAATGAATCATCGTAACCTTTGTTAGTCAGATTGTTTGGGCTGCTGGAATTCGGAGTGAACGCTTGCAAACCTTCAGCCTTGAAGCGTTGGTAGCCAATCAAAGGAGAAATACCGATGGAATGGTTTGGCGCAATTTTAAACGCAACGGTAGGTGCAATCATAAGCTGCATCAAGTCAACACCCAGACTGGTGTTGCCACACATCATATTGGCTGCGCCAGCACCGCAGTTGTACTGGCCTGCTGGATAATCGGTATTCATGCCGCCGTTACCATACACACTCACACCTAGCGATAGGTTGTTATTCAGCATTTTGTTGTAACCAAATTCTGGGATACCGAAATAATTGCTGTCGCTGTCAGTGGTGCCATTCAGGGTAGGCATGCTGCCGCTCCGGCTGGCTTCACGCTTGGGGGAAAACAGATCGATCCCCAAGTCCAGGCGATCGCCTGCGAATACCATGCTGGCCGGGTTGTTGGCGCCACCAAATGCATCATCAGCCATCGCTGTCGCTGCGCCGCCCATACCTTTTGCCTTCATGCCATAGCCATGCGAAAAATAACCATTGGTTGCCATGGCTGCGCCAGGCAATGCAAAACCGGCAACGGCCATCAGGCCAATCAATTTTTTGAGTTTCATTTATGTAGTCTCCAAGGATTATTAAATTAAGAACAACGCTGACATTTATTTATTATGATTTTGACGAATAGTACACTTGTCACATTGACCTGCACAAGCCCATTGCTGGCGCAATTCAGAGCGATGTTGCATTTCTGCAACACAAAAGTCGGGTGCCTGGGCACCCGACTTTTTTTACTGAATGCAGATTACTCAAATCAGCCCGGCGCCAATCTCTTCGCCCGCCATTTGGCGCTTGACGATTTCCACGTCCTTGCGCGCCAGCGCGAACGGGAACGAGAGGATGTCGGAAGGGCTGGAATCGCCATACGGGCGGTTGCAGGCGGATACTTCCTCGTCGTCCTTGCCGGGGCAGCCGGAGGTCTGGAACGGCTTGCCGGAATTGACCAGATCCGCCAGTTCGTCTTCCGCCACGCCAAAGTCGATCACCTTCCCGTCCGCATCGAACAGCATTCTGCTGACGTGACCGCCGGCGTAGTCAATGATGAAGCGCGCCAGCTGCACGCGACGCCACTGACCTTTGTCGCAAGCGGGCCAGTCTTCCATCATCGAACCCTGCTCGGGGTAGAAGGCGAACATGTGGTTGTGGCCGCCCATGTCCTTGATCTTCTGGCAGACTTCGAGAATCTCCTGCTCGGTCTCACCCATGCCGCAAATCAGGTGGGCACCGAATTTCTCCGGGCCGAATATTTCGGCTGCCCACTCGATGGCTTGCCAGTATTTGCTGTAACGGTGCGGGCTGTCCACGGTCTTGCCGCGGGTGCGTTCGAAAATTTCCGGGGTGACCGCATCCAGCGCCACGGTAAAGATATCTGCACCCATCTTGTGCAGGCGCACCAGGTCGTCTTTTTCCATGGTGGTGGGATTGGACAGGATGGACACCGGGATATGCGGCAGCGCTTTCATCCATTTATCCAGCAGCACGAAGGTGTCGGCGTCGGAATTGGGGTGGGTGATCATGGAGATGCACATGCGCTGGAACTGGCCTTTATCATTACCCAGCTTGACGCGCTCGATAACTTCGTCGTAGCGGGCGGTAGGCCAGTCCACGCGGATGAAGTTGCGATCCGCGTAATCACGCGACTCTTCACGATGCCGTGCCAGACCGCAATAAGTGCAGTTGGCGCGACAGCCTTCCGGATAAGTCACCAGCAGGTTCAGGCAGTTGGTGCACGCAGTACGGTGCATGTTGCCCGGCACCAGACCAAGCGTGATCGCAGCCGCGGTGCTCATTTGCACATACTCGGGCGAACGCATATCCGGAGTTTTGACATGGTAGTTGGGGCGGTAGAACTGTACGACTTGGGGTTGATCCAGTACGGCGCTCATGCGACTCTCCTTAAAAGCACGGTTTGCAATTACTCAAGCAGCGAAATAATCCGGGAAGGCAACCCAGCTCTTGCGATGCAAGGAGTCGGCGTGCGCTTCTTCGGTGTTCCAGAATCTGTCCAGCCAGCGGCGGCGTTCCACCGCGCGGCTTACCGCGACTTCAAACTGGTCGCGGATGTCTTCTTCAAAATCTTCCAGCGCGGCACGGTCGTCGTGCTTCAAGCATGCCACTGCGGCTTGTCCGGCACGTTCGCCGGAGATCACCGCCGCCGCAATGCCCGCGCCCGTGATGGGATGGGTGAGGCCAGCTGCATCGCCGGTAAACAACACCTTGCCCACCACTAGGTGCTCGCGCAGGCCGCCCACTGGAATCGCGCCGCCGGTTCGGTAGCTGATCTCGGCACCGACCAGGTCTTGTGCCATCAATTGCTGATGCAACGCATCGAGCGGGGTCTTCATGTCACCCGCGAAACGTTTATCCAGGCCCAGCCCGAGATTCGCCAGATTGCCCTTGGGGAACAGCCAGGCATAGCCACCGGGATAAGCGGATGAGAGCCAGATATCGGTATCCACATAGGCGCGTTTAAGTGGAACGGTGTACTGGCGCGTGGTCACCACTTCCATGACGGGCAGTCCCAGCGCTTCTGCCACGGGCGAATGCGGGCCATCGGCGGCAATCAGCAGCTTGTAGGCGACGTCGATTTCGCCTGCCGGCGTTTTGATTCGCGCCACGGATTGCGCGGCATCGAGCCTGGTCAGGCGACTATCGAGCATGAGTCCGGCACCCTGCGTCACGGCCTCATGCGCCAATGCCTGGTCAAACGCAGCGCGGTCTATCATCAGACCGGGGAAATCGGTCTCGGCCACGGCACCCGAGGGCAGGTAACTTTTCATGCCTTTGATGCGCTGCAACAGTATGCCGTCTGCGGTGGCATATTTTCCCATCGGCAGCGGGATGAATTCTGCGCACTGCACCGGCAAGCCGATTTCATGGCGACGATCCACACCCAGTACGCTTAGTCCGCCATGCGCAGCGGCTGCAGCAGCGGCGGCACCGGCCGGGCCCAAGCCAATAATCAGCACATCAACTTGGCGCGTCATGCTGCAGCCTCGCTATTGGCCTGTGCCAGGGCTTCGTGCAGCACGCTGACAAAATCATCCGCCGTCAAGGTAAGCATATCGACTGTGCGCGCAGCAAAAAAATGCTGTACGTTATGCGCCAGCTGTTCGGCAAGCGTGTCGCGCAGGGCGGCCTCCAGATCAGCAAGCGTGCGGCTCGGGCTGATGAATACATCGCCGGAAAACCACACCTGCTTGATGCGGCTCTGACTACGGTCAAACGCCATACTGGCGCGCAACAGGCCGCCGGAGAACTTGCGCACCGCATCCAGCGTGGGTTGGTCGGCAGTTGGACGAGCGAGCAGGTTGATCCAGTCGGGATGGTCAATTTCAGCCAGCGCGGCCTGGTAGAGCGTCTCCTCACGCGGCGTGAGCGGTGCGGCGGCGAATTCCACACCGAATTCTTCAGCAAATGCGCTTGCCAGCGCAGCCTGCACCTGGCTCATGGGCGGCACCTGACCCAGCAAATCGCCCAGATTGGCAACGCGCTCACGCGCCGAGGCGATGGCTTTGTCGGAAAGTTTTTCGGCCGGAATTTTGAGCACGCGCAACATCTTTTCCACGTCGAATTCGATTAATAGCGTGCCTTGATACATCAGTGCATCGCCGTCAAACGCCCCGCCGGTGCCGGATATTTTACGGCCATCCACTTCGATGTCATTGCGTGGACGGAACCGGGCATCCACGCCCAGCGTCGAGATTCCGCGCGCTGCCGCCTCGCAGATGCGGCGTGAGATGGCGCTCATGTCTGCCGTACCTAACTCGTGCTTGTGCAGGTACAACTCCCAGCCAATCTGGGTGGTGTCGAAATAGATTGCGCCGCCGCCGGTAATTCTGCGCTGGATGGTGATTGCGTGTTCGCGGCAATAGTCGAGGTTGAGTTCCTGCTCGGCACTCTGGTGATAGCCCAGTAACGCGCACGACTCAAAGCGCAAGAAACGCAGCGTGCTGGGGCTCGCATTTTCCTGGCGCGCTTCCAGCAAGGTCCGGTTCAGCGCAATGTTTTGCGCTGCAGGTCGCAGGCCAGTGTCGAGTAAGCGCCAGGTGGTCACGTCATTAATCCCGTTCAGCTACAGCAGCCGCCCACGGCTTCAGGCTGGTCTGCCATCACCACCTTGATGCCGCCGAGCGAACCAGCGGCAGCAAAAGTCGGGCGCTTCATGCGCTCGTGTTCGATAACTTTCTGGATGTCTACTTGCAGACCGGCATCTGCAGTTTCAATCGCCATCACTTCATCGCCAATCGCGATGGAGCAGCACGCCGGGGTGACGCGCACATCGCGTTCCAGACGCACGGCAAGTTCCACCATGCCATCGGACGGATGCGCCAGGCCATTGAGGCCGGCCATCACGGCGTAGCTGTCAATCTCTACCTTGGTGCGGCCGGGCGGGCGGGCACAACCCAGCAGCAAAGGCACATCCGGCAGCGCAGCGCGGGCATCCATGAAAAACCGTCCGACCTCGCGGCTATCCGGGGTAACGAACGGACGATTTTCCGGCGCATAGAATGGCATTACCACCACCAGCACGACCGCCTGCGGCTGGTGGCGCTGAATGATTTCCAGCGCATTCCACTCGCCCAGCAGATGCCCATAATGCAGGCCAATCACGATATGGGGGACGACCTTGAGTTTGGTCGAAACCAGGTATTCGAGGGTTTTCTCGAAGTCATCCACGCTACGGCGCAGGTGATAGACCTGGGTGATCGTGTCCTGCGAGCCGATCACGTCCATCATCGCCGCATCGATGCCACTGTCTTCCATGCGGCGCGCGATATCCATGTCCACCAGTGCGGTGTGCATGGCAATCTTGAATTCAGGGAAGGTGTCCTTGATACGTCGAATGGTTGCGTAGTAGTCGTCGTACTCGACTTCATTGCGGTGGTTGGAGCCACCGGTCAACAACATGCCCTGGGCGCCACCATTGATCTGCTCGTTGACCACACGCCATAAATCTTCCGGACTGCGCGCCGCAATCATCGGCTCCAGAATTTTGGCCTTGCAATGGTCGCATTGCAGCTTGCAGTCGCCACCGGTAATGGATACCGCCGGCCATGCACTTTTGCCACAACCGCTAATTTCCGAACTGGCAAACGCCTTGAAGGTTGGCGTGTAAAAATTCACGCGCCCAACACCCTCACCGCGCACCTGCGCAAATCTTTGCTGCATTTGCCTAACCAGGGTGGCATCCAGTTCGATACCATCCAGCGGCTCAACGCGTTCAACGACTTCCAGCCAATCACTCATTAGTGTTTACCTGAAACCCCAATTGCCACAGGGGTTTAAATCTTACAGAAAACAATAGGGGCGATTTGGCATCGCCCCTATTGAATCAAATACGACTGCGTTTAGCAGCCGCCGAAGCCGTCAGCACCCATCTTGGTTTCGAACGCACCGGCAACCGCACCGCCGGTAATCAGCGCACCCGAATCAGCGTCCCAATTGCTGGGTTTCATTTTTACCAGCCAGCCGCTGCCGTAGGGATCGGCGTTGATGGTGCCGGGTTTAGCAGCCACGTCTGGATTGGTGGCCAGAATTTCGCCGGTCACCGGGGCTTTCACCGGGCCAACCCATTTGCCGGACTCAACCGTGCAAACCGATTTGTTCTGTTCGATTTCCTTACCCACTTTTTTCGGGGTATACGACACAATCTCGCCCGCCAGCGAGCAGGCATAGGCAGTCATGCCGATGGTCAGGGTGCCATCGGCTTCGCGACGCGCCCATACGTTGTTGTCAACGTTGTAGAAAAGATCGTCAGGTAGATTACAACCGCGTACTGTTGCCATGCTCATTTCTCCTCAGAATGAAATTCAGTTAAACATTTAATGTCTGCAACATTTTTGCAAACGGTTTCGCAAAATCAAGCGAAATTCTGACCAAGTAGCGCCAAATCAGAAATACATGGATTTGTCGCTACTCAAAATTAAATCAGCCAGTGCACCCGCATTGGATACCTCGTCAATCTCGGCAATGATATCGCTGACATCGAGCTCATAGCCAGGCATTGCCGGTTTGCACAAGTGCAATTTTACTCCAGCCGCTTTGGCATCGCGAATAAATTCAAGGATGGTTTTGCCATCTTTCATCGCCGAAAGATTCTCTGCCACACCTTTTTTGGCCAGCATTACGCCTTCCATGGTGAAAAAGATGTGCACATCGGAATCCATCGAAGCGAGTATTGAACCGATATAAAACGGAGTAGCGCATCGGTGTGGCGTTGACGGACCGCTGGTCATGACGATGACAACAGACTTTTCCTCATTATCCAGATAATGGTGGTCCGCCATCAGCGTGCACCTCGTTCACAGTGTATATCTTCACGTCGGGTGCGCTCACAATATCCGGCTTGTGCTGCATCACCGGTCAGCATCACAGACAAGGCTTCTTCCACTGTGCCAGAGGGCCTTACACGCGCAATCCATGCTTCGTAGGGTTCGATATTCAGCAAGTTCGGGTCTTCCAGCACGCTGTGATTGGCTGCTTCGATTACGCAATCGAATACGTTAGGTACGGGACCTGCCCATTTGCCACTCTCTATGGTGGCGACAGGTTTTCCAACAGGGCGCAAGGTACCCGGGCGGCGCACTCGTACATGCAGAATCTTTCCCGCTACGGTTTGCGAAATATCCGTCATACCCACCGTCAGACTACCGTCTTCCTCGCGGCGCGCCCAAATCTGGTATTGGTCATCATAATAGAGTTCCGCCCGGAACTCGCAGCCATTGCATTCCATATTGTTGTGTTATGGCGCGTTTATTGGTTGGCTAAAATAAATAGCTAAAATAAATTGGGCGCGGTGTACGCGCCCAAATATTATCGGCCCGCAAATCACGGCACAGGCCGCGCTTGTGTGTTTAGACTACGCCCTTGGCATGGAGAAAGTCCAAGGAATCGCTGACGTTTTCATGCACACCGAGTTTACGTGCTGAGAGACCCATGGCCAGACCCAGCAACTGGGTAAAGTACAGAATCTTCACATTGGTCTTGATACCGAATTCGGTTTCTGCACGCACCTGATGCATTTCCAGGCCTGAGTGACAGGTCGGGCATTCAGTAGCAATCACTTCTGCACCGGCGTCTTCAGCTGCCTGGATAATGTTCAATACCAACTGTGTTGATGTGTCCGCATCTGACAGGGTATGCGCACCACCACAACATGCAGTCTTCAACGGGAAGTCCACATTGATCGCACCAGCAGCCCCAAGCAAGTCATCCATAAAATGGGGTTTGTAGCTGGATTCGGAACCGGCTCCCTGATCCTTTTCAGGATAAATCTGGCGCGGACGCGTATACATGCAGCCATAGTAGTTGGCAATCTTAATACCGTTCAGACTCTTGGAGATTTTCTGCTTAATGCCTTCGGTACCCAGATCTTCCATCAGCCATTCAAGCAGGTGCACAGTACGCACATCCCCTTTGTATACTGGATCATCCGATTTCTTGGCCAAACTCTGCACGGTTTTCAGTGCTTCATCCGAAGTGGCCAATTCATATTCAGTCATTTTCAAATTCATATAGCAACCGTTGCAAGGAGCCATGACCGTGTCGTAGCCCATTTGCTCGCTGGCGATTGCCATATTGCGGGCAGACATGTAGGTTTGCAGCATGGGGTGAATGTTTTTCACCTCCATCGCGCCACAACAGTTCCAGTCCTGCAGGGTTTCCATTTCCAGACCGAGGCTCTTTACCAGCGCGCGGGTGGAACGATCGTATGGGCCGCCGGAACCTTCCAGCGCACAACCCGGATAATAGGCAACTTTAGCCATGTGCCAACTCCTTCTGTTCTTTCACATACTGCTTCAATACGTCACCGGTACGACCCCAGGACTTCGTTTTAGGCTTGAAGAACATCGACAACCCCATATGCAGTGAATGCATGATGGGGGTGCGGGACAGGAATCTGATCACATGGCCCTGGCGCAATTCGGTCCATTTGTTCATGCGCGCAACGAAAATACCCAGCCAGCCATGCAGCGCCATTTGCATCATGTCCTGCTTGGAATTCTTGAAGAAATTG
>DATKUZ010000030.1:0-12090 GCA_035530335.1 Sulfuriferula sp.
CCGGATTTCCCGACGGCGGGCATCATCTACGGCACGGTGGGGGTCAAGGAAGGCTACCGCACCGGCCGTGGCCGGGTGGTGATGCGCGCTCGCACCCATTTCGAGGATATCGACAAGGTGGGCGGCAGGCAGGCGATCATCGTCGACGAGCTGCCCTACCAGGTCAACAAGGCCAACCTGCTGATCAAGATCGGCGAGCTGGTGCGCGAAAAGAAAATGGAGGGCATCTCCGACCTGCGCGACGAATCGGACAAGTCCGGCATGCGCGTGGTGATCGAGCTGAAACGCGGCGAAGTGCCCGAGGTGGTGCTGAACAACCTGTACAAGCACACGCAGATGCAGGACAGCTTCGGCATGAACATGGTGGCGCTGGTGGACAACCAGCCGCGCCTGCTGAACCTGAAGCAGATGCTGGTGGCTTTTCTGCGTCATCGCCGCGAGGTGGTCACGCGGCGTACGGTATTCGAGCTGAAAAAAGCGCGGGAACGCGGCCACATCCTCGAAGGTCTGGCAGTGGCGCTGTCCAATGTGGACGAAATCATTGCCCTGATCAAGGCTGCGCCTACGCCGGCTGTCGCCAAGGAAGGCCTGATGGGCAGAACCTGGCGCTCGCAACTGGTGGAGGAAATGCTGTCGCGCGCAGTGGCCGACGCCAATGCCTTCCGCCCCGAGGGGCTGGCAATCGAATTCGGTTTCTCCAAAGACGGCTACCGATTGTCTGATGCGCAGGCGCAAGCCATTCTGGAGCTGCGCCTGCAACGCCTGACCGGGCTGGAGCAGGACAAGATACTTACCGAATACAAAGAGGTGGTTACCAAAATCGCCGACCTGCTCGACATTCTCGCCAAGCCCGAGCGCATTACCGCCATCATCATCGACGAAATCGGCCTGGTGAAGCAGCAATTCGGCGACAAGCGTCGCTCCGAGATTGTGGTTTATGCCCAGGACCTGAGCGTGGAAGACCTGATTACGCCGCAGGATATGGTGGTGACCATGTCGCACGGCGGTTACATGAAGTCGCAGCCGCTGGACGATTACAGCGCGCAAAAACGCGGCGGGCGCGGCAAGCAGGCTGCACCGACCAAGGAAGACGATTTCATCGAGCGCCTGTTCATCGCCAACAGTCACGACTACATCCTGTGCTTCTCCAACCTTGGGCGGGTGTATTGGGTCAAGGTTTACGAGGTACCGCAGGGCAGCCGCATCTCGCGCGGCAAGCCCATCGTCAATCTGCTGTCGCTGTCGGAAGGCGAGAAAATCAACGCCATCCTGCCGATCAAGGAGTTTGCCGAGAACCGCTATGTATTCATGGCCACTGCCCACGGCGTGGTCAAGAAAACCGCGCTGTCCGACTTCTCCAACCCGCGTCGTGCCGGCATCATCGCCGTGGGGCTGGACGAGGGCGACTACCTCATTGGCGTTGCTGTCACCGAAGGCAGCCACGACGTCATGCTGTTCTCGGACGGCGGCAAGTCGGTGCGCTTCGACGAAAATGACGTGCGCGTGATGGGGCGTGGCGCACGCGGCGTGCGCGGCATGAAACTTGCGCCCGGACAGAAGGTCATTTCCTTACTGGCTGCAGTGAACGAACAGCAATCGGTACTCACCGCGACCGAAAACGGCTATGGCAAACGCACCAATATTGCTGAATACACACGCCATGGCCGGGGTACCAAGGGCATGATCGCAATCCAGACGACGCCACGCAATGGACGTGTGGTTGCTGCAACCCTGGTCGATCCGGACGACGAGATCATGCTGATTACCGACGGCGGCGTGCTGATCCGTACCCGGGTCAAGGAAATGCGCGAGATGGGGCGCGCCACGCAGGGCGTTACCCTGATTAGTCTCGATGCCGGCCAGAAACTGATCGGCGTGGAGCGGGTACTGGAGCGCGACGAGGAAGAAGAGTAATTAATCTTAAAAATTAACAACAAATTTTAAGGTATTGATAATGATATACAACTTTAGTGCAGGTCCGGCAGTGCTCCCGAAAGCCGTTCTCGAACAGGCGCGTGACGAGATGATGGATTGGCATGGCAGCGGCATGTCGGTGATGGAGATGAGCCATCGCGGCAAGGAATTCATGGGCATCGCTGCCCAGACGGAAGCGGACTTGCGCGAGTTGATGGGCATCCCTGCCAATTACAAGGTGTTGTTTTTGCAGGGCGGCGCTTCCTCGCAATTCGCCATGGTGCCGATGAACCTGCTGCGCGGCAAAGCCGGCATGGATTATCTCAACACCGGCGAATGGTCGAAAAAAGCCATCAAGGAAGCCAAACGTTACGGTAAGGTCAATGTGGTGGCGAGCAGCGAAGACAGGAACTTCAGCTACGCGCCTGGCCAGGATGCATGGAAGCTGGATCCGAATGCGGCCTTTGTGCATTACACGCCGAATGAAACCATCGGCGGTGTGGAAATTTTCTGGACGCCGCAGACCGGCGATGTGCCGCTGGTGGCGGATATGTCGTCCACCATTTTGTCGCGCCCCGTCGATGTGAGCCAATTTGGCCTGATTTACGCCGGCGCGCAGAAGAACATCGGGCCGGCCGGGTTGACCATCGTCATCGTGCGCGAAGACCTGATCGGCCAGACCGTGGCGGGTACGCCCACCATGTTCGACTACAAAACACATGCCGATAATGACTCCATGTACAACACCCCGCCCACTTTCGCCATGTACATCGCCGGGCTGGTGTTCCAGCTGCTGAAGCGCGAAGGCGGGCTGGCCGAGATGGAGAAGCGCAACGTCGCCAAGGCCGATTTGCTTTATGACTATCTTGACGCGACCGGCTTCTACGCCAGCCCGGTGGCGCGCGACAACCGTTCGCGCATGAATATTCCGTTCACCCTGAAAGACGCTGCGCTGGACGAGGCTTTTCTCAAAGGCGCCAGGGAGCATGGCCTGCTGCAGTTAAAGGGCCATCGCTCGGTGGGCGGCATGCGCGCCTCGATCTACAACGCCATGCCGATCGAGGGCGTAGCTGCGCTGGTAAATTACATGAAGGCTTTCGAGCAGAAAAATGGCTAAGACTTTTCAAGTCCAGATCCTGAACGCCATTTCCAAGCAGGGACTGGCGCGCCTGCCGGCAAGTTATGTCGTGGGCAGCGATGTGGTGCAACCGGATGCGATTCTGGTGCGCTCCGCAAACATGCACGAGATGGATATCCCCGCCTCGGTGCTGGCGATTGGCCGTGCGGGTGCCGGCACCAACAACATCCCGGTGAAAAAACTGTCCGAGCGCGGCGTGCCGGTGTTCAATGCCCCGGGCGCCAATGCCAATGCGGTCAAGGAACTGGTCATCGCGGGCATGCTGATGGGCGCGCGCAACCTGATGCCGGCAATCAGGTTTGTGGAAACCCTCAGCGGCAGCGACGAAGAAATGCACAAGGCGACTGAGGCGGGCAAGAAGGCTTTTGCCGGGATCGAACTGCCGGGCCGCACCCTCGGCGTGATCGGCCTGGGGGCGATCGGTTCGCTGGTGGCCGATGCCGCCATCAAGCTCGGCATGAAAGTCATCGGCTTCGACCCGGCGATTACGGTAGAAGCCGCCTGGCGCCTGCCTGCCCAGGTCAAGAAAGCCAACAGCGTGGAAGAGGTGGTGAAAGCCGCCGACTTTATTTCGCTGCATGTTCCACTGCTGGACGCTACGCGTAAGCTGATCAATGCCGAGCGTGTCGCACTGATGCAGCCGGGCACGGTACTGCTTAACTTTGCCCGCGAAGGCATCGTGGACAACGCCACCGCAGTGGCCGGTCTGCAATCCGGGCAACTGCGTGCCTACCTTAACGACTTTCCCGCCAATGCGCTGCAACGTCAGCCTGGTGTGGTCTGCTTGCCGCACCTGGGGGCCTCGACCGGCGAGGCCGAGGAGAACTGCGCAGTCATGGTTGCCGAGCAGGTCACCGATTATCTGGAAAACGGCAACATCCTCAACGCCGTTAATTTTCCCAATGTGGACATGCCGCGCGAATCGGCCTACCGCGTCGCCATTGCCAATGCCAATGTGCCCAACATGCTGGGCCAGATTTCCACCGCGATGGCGAATGCCGGGCTCAATATCCACACCATGGTAAACAAATCCAGAGGCGAGATGGCTTACACCCTGGTGGATGTGGATAGCATCGTTCCCGATTCGGTAATGAAAGAACTGTGCGCCATTAGCGGCGTGCTGGCAGTGCGCTATTTGCCCACGACGTAACCATGGCTGAAGATTTACAACAATTACGCACCGAAATCGATGCGCTGGATGTCGAAATCCTCAAGCTCATCAACCAACGCGCCGCCCATGCCCAGACCATCGGCCGCCTGAAAAACGGCACGGTGTATCGTCCCGAGCGCGAAGCCCAGGTGCTGCGCCGCATCAAGGAACTCAACCCCGGGCCGTTGGCGGACGAAACGGCTGCGCGCCTGTTCCGTGAAATCATGTCGGCCTGCCTGGCACTGGAAAAACCCCTGTCGGTTGCGTTTCTGGGACCGCTGGGCACGTTTAGCCAGGCTGCCGCGCAGAAGCACTTTGGTCATGCTGCTACCCCCACGCCGTGCGCCTCGATAGACGAGGTGTTTCGCGACGTGGCCTCCGGCAGCGCCGACTACGGCGTGGTGCCGGTGGAAAATTCCACCGAAGGCGCAATCAACCGCACCCTGGATTTATTGCAGGACACTCCGTTGAAAATCTGTGGCGAGGTGGCGTTGCGCATCCATCAGCACCTGTTGCGCAAAGTGCCTGGCCTGGACGGCGTCGCGGTGCTTTATTCGCACGGCCAGTCGTTGGCGCAGTGCCATGAGTGGCTCAACCGCAATCTCGTCAGCGTGCCGCGCATACCCGTGGCAAGCAACGCCGAAGCGGCGCGCATGGCTGCAGCCGACCCTGCCGCACTGGCGGTTGCGGGGGAAGCCGCCGCCGAACTCTATGACTTGCAGCGTCTGGCCGAGAATATTGAAGACGACCCTGACAACACCACCCGTTTCCTGGTGATCGGCAAGCATGACGCCCCCCCCTCGGGCTGCGACAAGACCTCGCTGCTGATGTCTGCGCACAACCGACCGGGCGCGGTTGTGGAACTGTTGCAGCCACTGGCGCGCCATGGTGTTTCCATGACCAAGCTGGAATCGCGCCCGGCGCGCTCCGGTTTGTGGGAATACGTGTTTTTTGTCGACCTGGAAGGTCACCGCGATGATCCGGCTGTCGCCGCGGCGCTGACTGAATTGCAGGAAAAAGCGGCATTTCTGAAAATACTGGGTGCCTACCCGGTAGGCGTTCTGTAGGTCGTAATCATGAATCTGTGTGATCTTTCCCCGCAATACGTGCGCGCCATTGCGCCGTATCAGCCAGGCAAACCGATTGCCGAAGTGGCACGCGAACTCGGTCTGGCTGAGCACGCCATCGTCAAGCTGGCATCCAACGAAAATCCGCTCGGCCCCAGCCCCAAGGCGCTGGCCGCAATTGATAACGCGCTGGCCGACATTGCGCGTTACCCGGACGGCAGCGGTTTCGAGTTGAAAGCCGCACTTACGCGCAGGCTCGGCGTGCCCGCTGATCAGATCGTGCTGGGCAACGGCTCCAACGACGTGCTGGAACTGGTGGCGCGCGCGTTCCTGGCGCCCGGCGCCTCGGCGATATTCTCCCGGCATGCTTTCGCCATCTATGCGCTGGCTACCCAGGCCGTGGGCGCAGAAGGCATTGAAACTGCCGCGCATGAATACGGTCATGACCTCGATGCCATGCTCGACGCCATTCGCGCCGACACGCGCGTGGTGTTCATCGCCAACCCGAACAATCCCACCGGCACCTGGCTATCCAATCCGGATTTGCTGGCTTTCCTGCAACGCGTGCCGGAAAACGTCATCGTGGTGCTGGACGAAGCCTATGGCGAGTACCTGCCGCAGGATAAACAGTCCGACGCGCTGGCGTGGCTGCAGCGTTTCCCCAACCTGGTGGTGAGCCGTACCTTCTCCAAAGCTTACGGCCTGGCCGGTCTGCGCGTGGGCTACGCACTGGCCAGCCACATGGTGGCGGACATGATGAATCGCGTACGTCAGCCGTTCAACGCCAACAGCCTGGCGCTGGCCGCGGCAACCGCCGCGCTCGACGACGCCGATTTCATCGCGCGCAGCTACGCATTGAACCAGCTCGGCATGCGCCAGATTACACAGGGCGTGCTGCTGATGGGGCTGGATTACATCCCGTCGTTTGGCAATTTCCTCGCCATCCGCATCGGCAACGCCAGCGCCATGTACCGGCGCTTGCTGGAAAAAGGCGTGATTGTCCGTCCCGTCGGCAATTACGCCATGCCCGAACACCTGCGCGTCAGCATCGGACTGGCCGCTGAAAACACTCAATTTTTGCAGGCGTTGGAAAGCGTTCTTAAGGAGCAAGCATGATCGTCGTAATGAGCCCCGAGGCAACGGAAACCCAGATAGACGGGGTTGTAAAAAAAATCAAGGAGTACGGCTGTGATGCCAATATTTCGCGCGGTGTCGAGCGCACCATCATTGGCGCCATCGGCGACGAGCGCAGCATCGATCAGGAGCTGATTGACGCGCTGCCCGGCGTGGAGCAGTCCATGCATATCGTCAAGCCTTACAAGATCGTGGCGCGCGAGTGGCACAAGGAAAATAGCGTCATCGACATCAAGGGAATTCCACTCGGCGGCAACACCATCCAGGTCATCGGCGGTCCGTGCTCGGTGGAAACCCAGCAACAGATGGACGACGCCGCCCGATTTGTGAAAGCAGCCGGTTGCCGCCTGATGCGCGGCGGCGCTTTCAAGCCGCGCACCAGCCCTTATGCTTTCCAGGGCAAGGGCGTGGAAGGTCTGGAAATGTTTCGCAAGGCCGCCGACGCACAAGGCCTGCCCATCGTGACGGAGCTCATGGACGTGCGCATGCTCGACACCTTTCTGGAATGGGATGTGGACGTGATCCAGATCGGCACGCGCAATATGCAGAACTTCGATTTGCTCAAAGAAGTGGGCCGTACCAACAAGCCGGTCATCCTCAAGCGCGGCATGTCCGCAACGGTCACCGAATGGCTGATGGCGGCGGAATACATCGCCGCCGGCGGCAACCACAACATCATTTTCTGCGAGCGCGGTGTGCGCAGTTTCGAGACTTATTACCGCAACATGCTCGACGTGACCGCCATCCCGGTGCTGAAAAAAGAAACCCACCTGCCGGTGATTGTTGACCCCTCTCACGCAGGCGGCAAGGCGTGGATGGTACCCGCATTGTCCCGCGCGGCGATTGCTGCCGGTGCTGACGGTCTGCTGGTGGAAATGCACCCCAAACCCTGCGAGGCCTGGTGTGACGCCGATCAGGCGTTGAATCCCGATGAGCTGAAGAACCTGATGGTCGAGCTCAAGGGCATCGCCCAGGTGCTGGGCCGGGATATTTAGATGCATTCGTCGCGGGGGGCACGGAGAACACGGAGTTTACTTTGTGATTTTTCTCCGTGTGCTCTGTACTCCGCGCGGCTAAAATGCCTTTCCACGCGGCGTAGACAATGACCACGCACATCAACAAACTCGCCATATTCGGCGTCGGGCTGATCGGCGGCTCGGTCGCGCTGGCGCTGAAACAGGCCGCTGCGGTAGGTGAAGTGGTTGGCGTTGGGAGAAGCCGGGCCAACCTCGAAGCAGCACTCAGGCTCGGCATCATCGACCGCATCGCCGCCACGCCCGCAGAAGCCGTACAAGGTGCGGACGTTGTGCTGCTCGCCGTGCCCGTTGGCCAGATGGCCACCCTGATGCAGGCTATCGCGCCGCATCTGGGTGCAGAAACCCTTATCACCGACGTTGGCAGCACCAAGCAGGATGTGGCCGCGCTGATGCAACAGCACCTCGCTGCGCACCTGTCCAATTGCGTGCCCGGTCATCCGATCGCAGGAGCGGAAACCTGCGGAGCCGGTGCCGCCCGCGCTGACTTGTATCAAGGCAGGAATGTCGTCCTGACACCCTTGCCGCAATCGGATCGGGCTGCGATGGAAAAAGTACGCGCGTTCTGGCAAGCCTGCGGTGCCAAGGTCAGCGAAATGCCCGCCACCGAGCATGATGCCATCTTCGCCGCGGTCAGCCACCTGCCGCACCTGCTGGCCTACACGCTGGTGGACATGATTGCCAGCCGCGACAATGCCGACATCCTGTTCAGCTTCGCCGCCAGCGGTTTCCGCGACTTTACCCGCATCGCAGGCAGCAGCCCGGAAATGTGGCGCGATATTGCGCTGGCGAACCGGGAGGCGCTGTTGAGAGAAATAGCGCAGTATCAAACAAGCCTGGAGCAGATGCGGGCAGCTTTGGCGGCAGGGGATGCAAGCGCGCTGGAAGCGGCGTTCAAGCGCGCACAAACGGCGCGTGTGCGCTGGTCTGGCGGATAATCGCGCTGGTCGTCTTTCCTTAACTTAAGCCAAATAAAATTGATGATGGAATTTCTCGACCTCACACCGCTGACCCGCGCCCGGGGCAGCATCCAGCTACCCGGTTCCAAAAGCATCTCCAACCGCATCCTGTTGTTGTCGGCCCTGGCGCAAGGCACAACCGAGGTGAAAAGCCTGCTGGACTCGGACGATACCCGCGTGATGCTGGAGGCGCTTGCCCGGCTGGGGGTGAACTGGACCCGCCAGGGCGATACGCAGGACTATGTCGTACAGGGTGTGGGCGGGGCGTTTCCGGTCAAGCAGGCCGAATTGTCGCTGGGCAACGCCGGCACCGCATTCCGCTCGCTCACGGCCGCCCTGGCGCTCTCCGGCGGTCATTACAGCTTGAGTGGCGTGGCGCGCATGCACGAGCGGCCGATCGGCGATCTGGTGGATGCCTTGCGTCAACTCGGTGCGCAGATCGAATATCAGGACAACGTGGGTTTTCCACCGTTAAGGATTGCGCCTGCGCGGTTGACGGAAGCCAGCGAGGTGGCGGTGCGCGGGAATGTGTCGAGCCAGTTTTTGACCGGGCTGTTGCTGGCGGCACCCCTTGCTGGAAAATCCATCACCCTGCGTGTCATCGGCGAGCTGATTTCCAGACCCTACATCGAGATTACGCTGAATCTGATGCGCCGTTTCGGCGTGGAAGTCGAGCGTGACGGCTGGCAGGCCTTCACTGTATCCGCGGGCCAGGTTTACCGCAGCCCAGGCACAATCCACGTGGAAGGCGACGCGTCTTCGGCGTCGTATTTCCTCGCGGCGGGCGCCATCGGCGGTGGTCCGGTGCGGGTGGAAGGGGTGGGCAGCGACAGTATCCAGGGCGACATCCGTTTTGCCGAGGCGCTGCAGCAGATGGGCGCAACCATTACGATGGGCGAGAACTGGGTGGAGGCCTCGGCAGAGGGGCCCCTGCATGGCATCGACGCGGATTTCAATCACATTCCCGATGCCGCTATGACCATCGCGGTGGCGGCGCTGTTTGCGCAGGGGGCGACCATGCTGCGCAATATCGGCAGCTGGCGTGTGAAGGAGACCGATCGCATCCACGCCATGGCGACGGAGTTGCGCAAGGTGGGAGCAACAGTGGAGGAGGGCGCGGATTTCCTGCGCGTGACGCCGCCCGCGCAGTTGCAATCCGCAACGATAGATACCTACGATGACCACCGCATGGCGATGTGCTTTTCACTGGTGGCGCTGGGCGGCGTACCGGTGCGGATTAACGACCCGAAGTGCGTGAACAAGACGTTTCCGGGATATTTCGAGGCGTTTTCCTCGATAACCCGGCGAGCGGCCATGAGCGCGGACATCCCGGTCATTGCGATTGATGGCCCTTCCGCTTCCGGCAAGGGCACGGTCGCGGCCCTGGTTGCGCGTGCGCTCGGGTTCCACTATCTGGATAGTGGCGCGCTATATCGCCTCACCGCACTGGCGGCGCAGCGGCGCGGTGTTGCGCTGGATGATGAGGCTGCGCTGGCGCAACTCGCGCGCAATCTGGATGTGCGTTTCGAGGGCGATGAAATCTGGCTGGACGGCGAACGGGTGAGCGATGAATTGCGTACTGAAAGTATTGGTAATGGAGCCTCCAAAGTGGCGGCGCTGCCTGCAGTGCGATCGGCCTTGCTGGAGCGCCAGCGTGCCTTTCGCCAAGCCCCCGGTCTGGTAACCGATGGGCGCGATATGGGCTCGGTGGTGTTTCCCGATGCTGCGGTCAAGATTTTTCTCACAGCCAGCGCCGAAGAACGCGCACAACGTCGCTATAAGCAGTTGATGGAAAAAGGATTCGATGCTAATCTATCCAGCTTGCTTGAAGAGTTGAACATACGTGATGCGCGTGATGCGGCACGTAGCGTGGCGCCACTCAAGCAAGGCGCGGATGCCACCCTGCTGGAAACCACGCACCTGTCTATCGACCAGGCGGTCGCCAGGGTGCTGGCCTGCTACCAGGCAAGGCAATCCGGGCAAGGTGTCTGAACCCGATTACGGGTTTGGGCTTTATTGCAATTAACCCCGCATTTGATCGCGGATTTTTAGGCCTTTACTTTTCATGATGTCTACTGTTACTTCTTCTTCATCCGCTACTACCGAACCCGGTTTCGAAAGCTTTGCCGCCCTCTTCGAAGAGAGCTTGACGCGCCAGGAACTGCGTGCGGGTGAAGTCATTACCGCCGAAGTCGTGGCGATTGACGATAATTTCGTCACCGTAAACGCCGGACTGAAGTCCGAAAGCCTGATTGCTACTGAAGAATTCCGTAATGACCACGGCGAGCTTGAAGTCGCGATAGGCGATTTTGTCAGCGTGGCCATTGAGATGCTGGAAGACGGCTATGGCTCGACCAAGCTCTCGCGCGACAAGGCCAAGCGTCTGGCCGCCTGGATCAGCCTGGAGAAATCCATGGAAGAGGGCGAAATCGTCACCGGCATGGTCAACGGCAAGGTCAAGGGCGGTCTGACTGTCATGGTGAACGGCATCCGCGCTTTCCTGCCCGGCTCGCTGGTGGATATTCGCCCGGTCAAGGACACTGCCCCGTACGAAAACAAGGAAATGGAATTCAAGGTCATCAAGCTCGACCGCAAGCGCAACAACGTGGTGGTATCGCGCCGCGCCGTGCTCGAGGCGAGCCAGGGCGAAGAGCGGCAGAAGTTGCTGCAGACCCTGTCCGAGGGCGCGGTCGTAAAAGGCATAGTCAAGAACATCACCGACTACGGCGCGTTCGTCGATCTCGGCGGCATCGATGGCCTGCTGCACATTACCGACCTTGCCTGGCGCCGCGTCAAGCATCCGTCCGAGGTGCTCAACGTCGGCGACGAAGTCACCGCCAAGATACTCAAGTTCGACCAGGAAAAGAATCGCGTGTCGCTCGGCATGAAGCAGCTGGGCGAAGATCCGTGGGTGGGCCTGTCGCGCCGCTACCCGACCGGCACGCGCCTGTTCGGCAAGGTCACCAATCTCACCGACTACGGCGCGTTCGTCGAGGTCGAGCAGGGCATCGAGGGCCTGGTGCACGTGTCCGAGATGGACTGGACCAACAAGAACGTGCATCCGTCCAAGGTGGTGCAGCTCGGCGACGAAGTTGAAGTCATGATCCTCGAAATCGACGAGGAGCGCCGCCGCATATCGCTGGGAATGAAGCAATGCCTGCCCAATCCCTGGGGCGAGTTCGCCATCAACTTCAAGAAGGGCGACCGCGTCAAGGGGCAGATCAAGTCGATCACCGATTTCGGCGTGTTCATCGGTCTGCCGGGCGGGATCGACGGCCTGGTGCACCTGTCGGACCTGTCCTGGAGCGCGCCGGGCGAAGAGGCCGTGCGCAACTACAAGAAAGGCGACGAGGTCGAGGCGGTGGTGCTGGCGATCGACACCGAGCGCGAGCGCATTTCCCTGGGCATCAAGCAGATGGACGGCGACCCGTTCACCAATTACATCGCGACCCACGAGAAGAACAGCGTGGTGCAGGGCACGGTCAAGTCGGTCGACGCCAAAGGCGCGGTGATTGCGCTCGAGGGCGATGTCGAAGGCTATCTGCGCGTATCGGAAGTGTCGCGCGAGCGCATCGAGGATCTGACGCATCACCTCAAGGAAGGCGATGCGGTGACCGCGATGATCATCAACATCGACCGCAAGAACCGCTCGATCAATCTGTCCATCAAGGCCAAGGATATGGCCGAGGAGCAG
>DATKUZ010000031.1:0-78389 GCA_035530335.1 Sulfuriferula sp.
ATAAGGGGGTATCGGGCGCATGATTGCTCCAGGTTGAATTAAGCTTTTAGAGATTGTAGAGGAAATTAAGTTGCATGGCCGCCGGCGTCAAAAGCGGTGATAGTGCTGCCCGTGCTCATGCAAACCTCTGCGCACAGCGGCAAAATCCGGGTAGAGCCGAGCCACCTCGCGCCAGAATGCCGGAGAGTGGTCAAGATGTGCGAGGTGTGCCAGCTCATGTGCCAGTACATAATCAATCTCCGAGTCAGGTGCCTGAACCAGACGCCAGTTAAGCCGCACCACACCTGCACGCGTACAACTCCCCCAGCGGGTACGCGCATTGCTGACCAGCAAACCGCTGGGAAGGCAGCGCAACAACGGCAAAAATAGTTGCAAACGCGTTTGAAAGTGCATCAGGGCGACGCGCCGGTACCAGGCCAGCACGGCTCCCTGCACAGATGTGCCGGTCTTTACCGGCAGCCAGAGCTGCTGGTCTGTCACCCATGCCATGCCGGCATAAGGAAGGATGCGCAGCTGCAATCGGCCACCCAGATAGGGCAGCAGCATCCCGTCGCACCAGTCAATAACCGGTTCCGGAACGGATTTGACGGCATCGAGTTTGGCGCGCACCCAGTCCGCCTTGTGTGCGATGAAGCGTTCCACCTCGGTGAGCGGCAAGCGCCAGGGCGCATTCACCGACAGGCCGCTGGCGTTGATAGTCAGTGCCAGCGTGCGACGTGCGTTGCTGCGCTTCAGGGTATAGCCAAGCCTTTCGCCATTGAGGCTGACGCTGCGTATTTCGCTACTGCGGCGCAGTTCAGGCATGGCGTTGCAATTGTTTCATCTCGGTTTCTATCCAGGCTTTCACCTGTTCGTTGAGGGCGTCGGGCTTCATGCCGGTAGCATCTATCGCTGGACCAATGCTCAGGGTAATCAGACCGGGGTGTTTGAGAAAGGAGTTTTTCGGCCACAGCTCACCTGCGTTGTGTGCCACCGGCACTACCAGCGCGTTTACATGGCTGGCCAGCCAGGCACCGCCTATGCCGTAACGCCCGATTTCGCCGGGCGCCATGCGCGTTCCCTCCGGAAAAATCATCACGCCAAAGCCCTCGGACATGCGCGCGCGTCCCTGCTCCACGATTTGCTTGAGCGCAGCGCGTCCTTCTGCGCGGTTGATGGCAATCGGTGACAGCATCGCCATGCCCCAGCCGAAAAACGGCACCCACAGCAATTCGCGCTTGATCACCATGGCCATCGGCGGCAGCAGCACCGGCAGCGCAATGGTTTCCCATGCGGACTGGTGTTTGGCCATCACCACTGTGGGGGTTCCGGGCAGGTTTTCCAGACCGATCACCCGATAACGGATGCCGCATACGACTTCAGCCAGCCACACCACAATACGGTTCCACAAGGTGATGGTGCGATAGCGAATGCGCGCGGAAAAGGGAAACGTAAGCAGCGCGATGAGTGAAAAAATCACCGTCAACACGGTTTGTAAAACGGCAAAGAGCACCGAGCGCAGAACTATCATTGCGCAAGAAGGTGGGTTCATTGCGCAAGAAGGTGGGTAACCACTTCTGCCAGATCAGTAAAAACAAGGGTGCCTTCGGGCAAATTACCGGCATTTAGCGTGGCCGTTCCCTTACCGGTTTTGACCAGTATGGGGGTGGCGCCGACAGCTGCGGCGGCCTGCAGGTCACGCAAGCTGTCGCCCACTGCGGGCACGGCCGAAAGCTGCACATTGAAACGCGCAGCCATGTCCAGAAACATGCCCGGCAGCGGTTTGCGGCACGCGCATTTCGAGTCGGCTGCATGCGGGCAATAAAACAGCGCATCTATCCGCCCGCCGGCCTGCGCGAGCGCCTTGTACATTTTTGTATGGATGGTATTAAGCATGGCCATGTCAAACAGGCCGCGCCCTACGCCCGACTGATTAGTTGCCACCGCCACCCGGTAACCGGCCTGGTTGAGACGCGCAATCGCCTCCAGACTGCCGGGAATGGGTTTCCATTCATCAGGGCTTTTGATGAAATGATCGGAGTCAAAATTGATGACACCGTCACGGTCGAGAATGATAAGTTTCATGTTGTGAGTTTAAGCGGCGAGCCGGGAAATGTCAGCTACCCGGTTCATGGTCTGGTGCAACTGGTTCAGCAACGCCAGCCGGTTGGCCTTGAGCGCGGGATCGTCGGCGTTGACCATCACACTGTCGAAGAAGGCATCGACCGGGGTTTTCAGCGCAGCCAGCGCTTGCAGCGAGACGGTGTAATCTCCAGCCTCAAACGCCGCATCAGCCTCAGGTTTGATTTGCGCCAGTGATTCAAACAACGCAGTTTCTGCAGGCTCTTTGAATAGCGCTGTATTGACCTCAACCGGCACACCGCCCTCCACTTTTTTGAGGATATTGCCCACGCGTTTGTTGGCGGCGGCCAGCGTAATGGATTCCGGCAATTCAGCGAACGCCTTAACTGCGACTAAACGCTTGGCGTGCTCCATTGGAGCATCGCTGACCTCAAGCACGGCATTAATATTAGCTTCGGGGTGTCCCTTTTCCTTCCAGTACCCAACGGCTCTTTCATTGATGAAAATATCAACCTGCTTCCATAACGGCACCCCTTCGTCTGGAAGGGATTTCCGAATCAGCCCGTCAGGAAATGCTGAAACCGCGACTTCCAGTATTTTTCTCTGGGAAAGTCTGTGACCTGCCTCAACCATTAACCGAAGCACACCCAGCGCATGACGGCGCAGCGCAAATGGGTCTTTATCCCCAGTCGGTATTTCCCCGATGCCGAACATGCCCACCAAGGTTTCCAGTTTGTCGGCCAGCGCCACGCACACGCCGACGTCGCTGCGCGGCAACTCGTCGCCAGCAAACCGCGGCTTGTAGTGGTCTTCGATAGCTTCGGCAACCAACGCGTCTTCGCCATCGTGCAAGGCGTAATAGCGGCCCATAATGCCCTGCAGTTCAGGGAACTCGCCGACCATGTCGGTGAGCAGGTCGGCCTTGGCCAGCAGCGCAGCCTTGTCTGTCAATGCAGACAACATATGACCGTAAAGTTTGTAGTCAATCTGCTGAGCGATGGCGCGAGCAATCGCCTGTACCCGCATCACGCGTTCGCCCTGGGTGCCAAGCTTGTTGTGATACACGACTTTGGCTAGCCCCAGCACGCGCGAATCCAGCGGCTTCTTGCGGTCCTGGTCGAAAAAGAACTTGGCGTCGGCCAGACGCGGCCGCACCACACGCTCGTTGCCGCCGATCACGACGGACGCATCGTCTGGCGAAATGTTGGAGACGATGAGGAACCGGTTAGTCAGTTTGCCCGCAGCATCCAAAAGCGGGAAGTATTTCTGGTTCGCCTTCATGGTCAGGATCAGGCACTCCTGCGGCACTTGCAGAAACGCTCGATCAAATTGCCCAATCAAGACATTGGGATATTCGACCAAGGAAGTAACTTCTTGAATTAGCGGATTTTCTTGCAGAACCTCTTCTGCCTCAATGTCAGTCAAATTTTCTGGTTCAACCTCCAAGTGAGCGCCTAAGCGTTTTGCCTGATCGCGTAATTGCTTAATGATTGAGTAGGCACGTTCCTCATAGTCGGCGATCACCGCTCCTTCATCGTGCAATTGCGCGGCGTAACTGTCTGCGTTCTGGATGACCACTGGGTTAACTTTAGCCTCAAAACGATGGCCCTGCGTATCGCGTCCGGCCAGCAAACCGAGCACGGACACCGGCACGATGTCCGCGCCGTGCAGCGCGACCAGCCCATGCACCGGGCGCACGAAGTTGACGCTGCTCCAGCCGTCGGCCAGTTGGTAAGTCATCACTTTGGGAATCGGCAGTTTCGCCATGGCGGCTTCGAGCGCGCGCTGCAGGCCGTCGGCGAGCGTCATGCCCAGCGCGATGCTGTCATGGAACAGCGCTTCGTTCTTGCCATCGGCGGCGCGGCGCAGCTGACTGACTGCGGATTCATCGGCACCCAACGCGGCCAGGCGTTTCAGCAGCGCAGGCGTGGCTTTGCCGTCCACGTTTAGGCCGACGCTGACGGGCATCAACTTGGTCGATACCGGCTTGTCGGCGGCGCGCGCCAGCACGCCTGCGACATGCGCGCCGAGGCGGCGTGGCGAGGCGAAATTCGTCACTGCGGCCTTCGCGTCTGCCAGGCCCTGCGCGACCAGACTCTCGGCCAGCGCGGCAGCGAAGGCCTCGCCCAGTCTCTTCAGCGCCTTCGGCGGCAGCTCTTCGACAAAGAGTTCAACGAACAGATTTTGTGCACTCATGCCGCCGCCTTCTTTTCGAGTTGTGCGATGACCTCATCCGCCCAGGCTTTGGGTGCCATCGGGAAGCCGAGCCGCGCGCGGCTGTCGAGGTAGCTCTTCGCCACGGCACGCGCCAGGTTGCGGATGCGGCCGATGTAGGCGGCGCGCTCGGTCACCGAGATCGCGCCGCGCGCGTCGAGCAGGTTGAAGGTGTGCGCCGCTTTCAAAACTTGCTCATACGCCGGCAACGCGAGCTGCGCGGCCACCAGTTCCTGCGCCTTCCTCTCGTATGCCGTAAAGGCAGTGAGCAAGAAGTCGACATCGCTGTGCTCGAAATTGTAGGTCGACTGTTCGACCTCGTTCTGGTGATAGACGTCGCGGTAGGTCAGGCCCTCGGTCCAGACAAGGTCGTACACGCTTTCCACGCCCTGCAGATACATGGCGAGGCGTTCCAGGCCGTAGGTGATTTCGCCGGTGATCGGCTTGCAGTCGATGCCGCCAACTTGCTGGAAATAGGTGAACTGGGTCACTTCCATGCCGTTCAGCCACACTTCCCAGCCCAGCCCCCAGGCGCCGAGGGTAGGGTTTTCCCAGTCGTCTTCAACAAAGCGCACGTCGTTCTGCTTCAGGTCAAAGCCAAGCGCTTCGAGCGAGCCAAGATACAGCTCCAGAATATTGGCTGGCGCGGGTTTGAGCACGACTTGAAATTGATAATAGTGCTGCAGGCGGTTGGGGTTTTCGCCGTAGCGACCATCCTTGGGGCGACGTGAAGGCTGTACATAAGCCGCCTTCCACGGCTCGGGGCCGAGTGCGCGCAGAAACGTGGCGGTATGGCTGGTGCCCGCGCCCACTTCCATATCGTAAGCTTGCAGCAGCGCGCAGCCCTGTTTTGTCCAGTATTGCTGGAGCGTGAAGATGATTTCCTGAAAAGTCAGCATGAGACACACGCTTGGTTTAATGAAAGCGGGATTTTACTGTGTTTGCGGCCAAATTGCGCTGGCGCTGCTATTGCAGGCTGTCGAAAACACGACAGGATTGTCCACAGTTCCACGCAATAAACGCCTGACCTACCCCGTCACGAACACCTGGACCCTCATGGATAGGGCATCTCGCAAGCAAGCATCAGCAGGCATGCCGATTGCATTGATAACTGCAAAAGGTAACCACTATGAATCTGCAGCTATCTGACAAAATCACCATTGAATTTGCTCCTACCCAGGCGCTGTTCGATTTTTTCAAGGCCAAGACCAATCGCACGCTGATGGTGTGCGTGAGTTTACTGTTTCTGGAAGTGAAAATACTCAAGCAGCGTCCCTGGTAGGACGACGCACCCTCTCTGCCACAGTGTATCGTGGCAGATTTTGGCCCCCATGTTCGCACGGGGGCTTTTTTTATACCTGCGCCGGCATGACTGCGGGGGAGTTGACCGGAATCAGCAGCTCAGCAATCAGACCTCCGTTCGTGCGCGGCAGCAGTTGCAGCTGCCAATGATTGGCTTGCGCCAGTTGCTGAGCTATTGCCAGCCCTAGCCCACTGCCACCGGTAGCCTTGTTGCGCGATGTTTCCAGCCGGTAGAACGGCCGGAACACGGCCTCAATCTGATCTGGCGGAATGCCCGGACCACGATCCATCACGCGGATTCGCGCAGCGCGGGCGCTGCATGCACATTCCAGCGTAACCGGTTGGTGGTCGCCATAGCGCAATGCGTTCTCGATCAGGTTCGACACTACCCGGCGCAGCGAGTGTGGTCCCACGGCGGCCATGCAAACGTTTTGTGCCGACCACTCCACAATGCCCCCGCCGCGGCGGGCGTGTTCGGCCAGTCCATCGAGCAGCACATTCAGGTCGAGCAATTGCACCGGCTCTACCTGCAAACCGCGCGATAGCTCAAGGAAGCCGCCGATCAGCTGGTTCATTTCTTCCAGGTCGTGCTCGATTTGCCCGATCAGTTGCGGATCGGCATCCTGCGGCAACATGGCCAGGGCCAGCCGCATGCGCGCGATGGGCGTGCGCAAATCATGCGAGATACCGGCCAGCAAGGTGGTGCGATTGGCAAGCAAAGCCTGAACTTCATTGGCCATGCGGTTGAAGGCGCGGGTCAGCGAAGCCAGTTCGGTGGAGCCGGATTCCGGCAACGGCTGCGGCATTTGTCCTTGCCCCACCTCACCTGCCGCCGCACCCAGCCGCACCAGGGTACGGCTGATGCGCCGCACCATGATAATAGCAGTCAGCCAAGTCAGTAGCGCACCCAGGCTGACCAGCCCGACCGCAGCCAACGGAGGTTGCACGCCGTAGCGCTCCTGTTCGAAGCCGATGCGGATGAGATGTCCACCCATGCGCATTTCTGCCCAGACCCAGCCGTTTTCGCCAGCCTTAAGCACAATATCCTGCCCGGTACGCCGGGTGAGCGATTCCTCGATATAGCGACTATTGAGAAAACTGTCGGCACGCGCCGCCAGAGGCGCATCCACGCTTTTGATGAGCAAGTGGTGATGCACGGCAAGCTCACGCTCGAAATATGGCCGGGTTTCCGGTGGCAGTTCCACCCAGGTCTGTACCGACAACACCATCAACGCAGCTAGGTCATCAGCAGAGCGCAGCGCCATCGGTTTGAGTATCGTGACTGCCACCACCGCCAGTGCGGCGATTTGAAAGACCAGAAAGGCCAGTCCGAGGATCGCTGCGGTGCGCCCAAACAGCGAAGCTGGCCACAGCCTCATGCAGCCGCACCTTTCGGCGCAAACAAATAACCCTGTCCCCACACCGTGCGGATGAACACCGGATTGGCGGGGTCGGACTCGATCTTGCGCCGCAGGCGGGTGACGCGCACATCGATGCTGCGGTCGAACGGGTCACGTTCATAGCCTTTGATCATGTCCATCAAGCCATCACGAGTCAGCACCCGGTTGGGATGTTCAACAAAAATACGCAGAATGGCGAATTCAGCCGTGGTAATCGGTATTTCTTCGCTATCGCGCAACAGGCGCTGGGCATCCAGATCCAGGCTGAATGGGCCAAAGCTGGCCATGTTATTCGCCGCTGCAGCCGTGGCGGGTGCCGCCTGCTTGCGGCGCAACACCGCACGAATACGCGCCAGCAACTCGCGCGGGTTGAACGGCTTGGGCAGATAGTCGTCAGCGCCCACTTCCAGCCCGACGATACGATCAATATCCTCACCCCGCGCTGACAGCATGATGATGGGCAACGCCGTACTGGCGCGCAGACGACGCGCAATCGACAAGCCATCTTCGCCAGGCAACATCAGGTCGAGGATGACCAGATCGGGGGTTACCCGGGTCAATGCCTCGTCCATTTTGCCGCCATCTGCAGCACACGTTACTGTATAGCCCTGGCCGGTAAGATATTGCTCCAGCAACGAGCGCAGTCCGGCGTCGTCGTCCACTACCAGAATGTGTTCTTGAGTATTTTCCATGCTGCCAATATACAACTGTCGCGGCGGGTTTTGTCACACAGTTACACACTGTTACAGTTTTATACTGATTGGAAACGCTTTTACAAACGCTATCATTCATTATGCAATCATCGATTCGGAAAAACCGGATCACGGAAAGGAGTAAGCCATGAAGATACGCAACCTGATTCCTATCGTTTCCATCGGGCTCAGCCTGGGCGGCGTTGCACCGGCATTCGCTGCACCCGCTTTCTACGTCAGCCCGGGCCTGGATCATGCCACGCCAATGATGCTGGTAAGCCGCGACGGAGATGCTGAAACTCGCGGTAATGGCCGGGATCGTGCCGCACAGCGCAGCGACGGCAATAACCGCAGCCAAGCAAATGAGGGGCGCCGCGATGAGCGCCAGGGCAGTTTTGGCTATGGTTTTGAGCGTCGTCAGGAACGCGGTGAACGGCCGGCAAACAATAGCCGGGGGCGCCAGTAGAATCAACCTCAGTCAAAGTGAATCACGATTGCATACAAGGAAAAAATCATGCTTGCCCAAAAAATCATTGTATCTTCCCTGCTGTTGGCGGCGACTTCCACAGTTGCGCTGGCCGACTCGGAAATGAGCTTTACCGACCGCGCGCAGGTGGTCTCATCCAGCCCGATCTATCAGCAGGTAAACGAGCCACATCGCGAGTGCTGGACGGAAACTGTCGGTGGTGAATCCCAGAGTGGTGGTCGCTCATATGGGGGCGCCATACTCGGCGGTCTGGTAGGCGGTTTGCTCGGCAACACCGTGGGTCAAGGCAACGGACGCACTGCCGCTACGGCAGTCGGCGCGGTTACCGGTGCCATGGTGGGCGACAATATCAGCAACCGTGACAACGATGCTTACCAGCCACGCCAGGTGGAGCATTGCCGGGTGCACGACAATTATCGTCAGGTGGTATCGGGCTACAACGTGGTGTACCGCTATCGCGGCCGCGATTTTACCACCACGCTGCCCTACGATCCGGGTAACACGCTCAATCTCAACGTGAGCGCGACCGTAGCGCAAAACCAGGGTAACAGCCGGTAATCGCGTCGCTGGTTGCGGATGTGCCCAGGCAGTTTGCTAGGATTCCAATGCGTCGTCGTCCTGCGCCGCACCCAGTGCATGACGAATTTCCTGCAGGCGCGCAGCGTGGATTCGTTTACCGATATCGCTCGCTTCACCACTATGCGCAATCGCTCCGGCATCCACGCACTGCGCTGCTGCCAGGGCTGCACGCAGGTGATCTGCCGCTGGATAGGCGCAGGTTTCAAAACCCGGCCGGCCGCGGGCGTCGCACTCACAGGCCTGCAGAAATTGCGCAAAGCGCTGCGGGCGGCGCAAGGCATCGGTGGCTTCCAGCATATTGAGGATGGTGGCGGGACGCAGCTGTAACGCGCGGTGCGCGTCGCCGTGATAGCGTGCGGTGATGAGCGCCAGGTCGCGGCACTCATTAGGCACACGGATACGTTGGCATAGCGCTTTGACCAGATCCACACTGCGCACCTCGTGGTCGTGGTGGCGCGGCCATTCCCCGGACGGTGTGGTGCCCTTGCCCAGATCATGGGTAAGAGCGGCAAAACGCACCGCCAGACTGTAATGCTGGGCGGCAGCATAGTCCACCACCAGCATCACGTGGATACCGGTATCGATTTCTGGATGATATTGCGGCGGTTGCGGCACACCGAACAGACGATCGACTTCAGGCATGATCCGCGCCAGGGCGCCGCAGGCACGCAGCGTCTCGAACATGCGCGACGGCTGCGCTTCCATCAGGCCGCGCGCCAGTTCCTGCCAGACGCGTTCTGCCACCAGGTGATCGACTTCGCCGCTGCTGACCATGTCGCGCATCAATGCCATGGTTTCGGGTGCGACGGAAAAACCGGTAAAGCGTGCCATGAAACGCGCCACGCGCAAAACCCTGACCGGGTCTTCAATGAATGCGGGGCTGACATGGCGCAATACGCGCGCCTCGATGTCGCGGCAGCCGCCGTAAGGATCGATCAATTCGCCGGACGCGGCCTTGGCGATGGCGTTGATGGTAAGGTCGCGCCGGGCGAGATCCTGCTCCAGCGTAACTTCGGGTGCGGCGCTGACCTCGAATCCCTTATAACCGCGGGTCGTCTTGCGCTCGGTGCGGGCAAGCGCGTATTCATCATGCGTGACGGGGTGCAGAAATACCGGAAAATCGCGTCCTACCGGCTGGAAACCCAACTGAACCATGACCTCGGGCGTACTGCCCACCACCACATAATCACGGTCTTTGACCGGCAGGCCGAGCAATTCGTCCCGCACTGCGCCGCCGACCGCATAAATCTGCATGGCAGCAATCAGCGTCCGGCGCGATTGCGGAACGCCTGGTAGCGCCCGCGCGGGTGGCTGTCGTTGAGGTACTCGGGGGCAACAGCCTCCAGCGCAGCAGGCTTGAAGCCCGAGGGGGACGGGAATTCACCGCTGCAGATATTATCCACTTGCATGGCGTAGTAATTGTCGCGCGTCATGATTTTTTTGCCCGGCTTGAATTCCATCGCCCATGCCTGCAGGTACGACATCATGTCGCCCAGTGCAATGATGCGCGGATGTGCGCCCACCGTTTTCCCGGCCAATTCCACCAGTTCCTCCAAGGAGTAGACCTTGGGGCCGCACAAGTCATAGGTCTGACCGAAGCTCGCAGTGTCGTCCAGCGCATTGACGTACGCGCGCGCCACATCCTCCACCCACACCGGCTGAAAGCGCGCGTGGGCATTGGCCAGCGGAATGATCGGAAAAGTCTGCGCCATCCCGGCAAACAGGGTGAGGAAACTGTCACCCCTACCAAAGATCACCGAAGGACGGAAAATCGTGGTGTAGAGCCTGGCGCCGCGCACGAACTTGGGGCCATCCAGGTACCAGCGTTCGTTATCCGAATGCGGCATACCGGCCTCGCGCACCAGCGCCTCGCCTATCCCCTTGGAGCGCTGATAGGCGCTGTTGGAGGTGCCGGAAGCGCCCAGTGCGCTCATGTGCAGGAGACGCTGTATGCCGTGTTCGGTGCAGGCATGTACCACCTTGCGCGGCAGTTCGACATGGACACGCTGAAAGTCGCCGCGCCGCGCGGAAGGCTTGTCGATGCGCCCCGGACGCGTCTCGTGCAAAATACCGACCAGGTTAATGATCGCATCCATGCCTCGAAAGTGCTGCTTGAGTTGCGCCGGGTCGTGGACATTTGCGTCGATCACATCCGCGCCAGGCAATACGATCAGGTCTTTGGCACGCTCGCGGTTGCGCGTGAGTATGCGCACATTGCGCCCCTGTGCAGCCAGCATGCGCACAATATTGGCTCCGACAAACCCGCTACCGCCCAATACACAGATATTCTTGAATTTCATGCCTGTTCCTGAAGAGAAAGCTTACAGAGCCGTGGATTCTAACCTAAAACCCGCGCTCGCTGCGGAGCGGGTCAGTTGTCGCAAGCCGGGGCGTTTTCATCCGTGCCGCCACACTGCGGCGGGATTGCTATCCCGGCTATGCTGCCCAGCCGCGCCTTAATGGACTGTCCCGGCTGACCGAAGCTGCGCGCGTAATAGATGGCATTGGCCATGACTTTCTTGACGTAATCCCGGGTTTCACTAAAGGGAATGCTCTCCGTATAGATTGCCCCCTCCAGCGCCTGCTCGCCGCGCCAGCGTCGCGCCCTTCCCGGTCCCGCATTGTAGCCAGCAGTAGCCAGCACAAGCGAGCCATCCAGGCTTTGCTGAATGGTCTTCAGGTAGTACATGCCAAACTGCATGTTGGTATCCAGTTCGTGGATGCTGTCCGCCTGAAAATGGTGGATACCCAGTTTGTTGGCAATCCAGCGTGCCGTCGCCGGCATCACCTGCATCAGGCCGGCGGCGCCCACGCCGGACTTGGCGCGCGACACAAAACGGCTTTCCTGGCGCATCAGGCCGTATACCCAGGCCTCGTCCAGCCCGTATTCCTTGGCATATTTGTGGGCGATGTCGCGATAGGGCGCCAAAAATCGCAGGTCGAAGTCGTGCAGTTGCTGGGTGCGATCGGCGGTATTGATGGCGCGGTCATACCAGTCGTTCTGCCGCGCCAGTTCGGCGGCGGCGAGCAGACGCCGGTCATCAAAATTGCGCGTTGCCCAGACCCATTCATTATTGGCCTCCGTACGCAAATCCAGCTTGTACAGGGCGAGCGCCCGGGCAATAGCCGGTACGCGCCCCATTGCCGCGACTTCATCACTGCCGACTTTGAAATTAATCGTTTGCGCGCCCAGCGCGGCACCCAGATCTTCCTCCGCCAGCAGCCCATAAAAATTGTGCTCGCGCGATAGCGGTGCCAGCAATGCATTGGCCTGATACAGCTTGTTGTGCATCTTGTAGGCACGCGCCAGCCAGTAACGCCACGTTGGTTCAGCGCGGGCGCTATCGCTCATTTGCAGAATGGCCGCCTGCACCACGTTCCAGTCACCCACCCGCAGCGCCTCGCGTGCCTTCCATGCCAGCAGGTCATCATTCATGCCATCGATACCTGCACGGTCAAACCAGCCCAACGCATCGGCAAGGTGCTGGCGTGCGCCATACAACCCCAATTGCCCCCACACATAGCGCTGATCAAGCACAGAAAAATCAGCACGGATTGCCTCCCAGCGCTGCGCTGCATTGCGTGCATCGCTTCGCGCCAGGCGCGCGATCGCGTAGATAGCCAGTTCGCGCTCGACACGGCTGTCCAGGTCCAGATTGGGCTTGCCCAGCAACCGCTCAGGATTGGTTGTCACCGTATCCACCAGACGCGCGTCCGGTTGCTGCTGCTTGGGCAAATAGGCAACCACCGATTTCGCCACGCCCGGATTGCCGGATTCGAGCGCCAGGCGGAAACGCTGCCAGATGTCTTCATGGCTGATCAGCCGGTCGGAAACCAGCTTTTCGAACAGTGGCGTGCAGGCTTCAGGCAGGTCTTTGCCAGTGAACCACATCGCCACGCCATCCTTCAGCGCCAGCGTCTCGCCCTGCGCGATGCGGCCGCGTATGGCATAACACTGAAGACTTACATCCGATTTGACCAGTAAGGGGTATTCGGTCAGAAAAGTTGCCCAGTCCTGGTTTTTCCCGAGCAGCCGCAGCCAATCGCCGCGCAGCTTGTCAGACAGCACGCTGTCGGTATTGCGCGCAATGAAATCGCGAATTTCGTCTGCGTTCGCGTCTTTCAGACGTGCCGACAACGCCCAGTATTGAACGTAAGGCAGCAAGATAGAACCTTTGAGGCGCTCCGCATACTTGGGTAGCAATTGGATTTTGCCGGTGCGAAAGGCTTCGCGCGCAGCCAGGAAATCGGCATTGTCATTCGCATATCCAGGCAGCGGCAGCAGCCCCAGGCAAATCACGGCTACGGCAAGCAATACCCGCAAACCTGCGCTCAGGCGCAGCAGATATCGAACACTATTCTGCACAGGCTTAACTCAGAAACAGCTTATACGCCGGATTCTGGCTTTCGTCCCAGTAGCGATAACCCAGCTGATCCAGCGATGCCTGAAAACTCGCCTGATCTTCCGGTGGCACCTGGATGCCCACCAGCACGCGGCCATAATCAGCCCCATGATTGCGGTAGTGGAACAGGCTGATGTTCCAGTGATGGCCGATGCTGTTTAGAAAACGCATTAGTGCGCCGGGACGTTCCGGGAATTCAAAACGATACACCCGCTCGTGCTCGACCTGTGGCGCGTGGCCGCCGACCAGATAGCGCACATGTAGCTTGGCCATTTCGTTATCCGTCAAATCCACTGCAACAAGACCGTTTTCCTTGAGCATGGCAACCAGTTGCGTAGCCTCGTCGCGACTGGCCACCTGCACGCCGGCAAATACGTGGGCGTCGCTGTTATCCGAGTAGCGGTAGTTGAATTCGGTAATATTGCGCGCACCCAGCAGGGTGCAAAACGCCTTGAAGCTGCCGGGTGTCTCGGGAATGGTTACCGCCAGCACGGCCTCGCGCTGCTCGCCCAGCTCGGCACGCTCGGAGATATAACGCAGACGCTCGAAATTCATGTTGGCACCGCTGGCAATTGCCACCAGGGTTTTGTCGGTGGCAGCTTCGCGCGCGCACCACAGCTTGGCACCGGCAATGCTTAATGCACCGGACGGCTCCAGGATGGAACGGGTATCCTCGAATACGTCCTTGATCGCGGCGCAGATGGCGTCATTGTCCACGCGGATGACTTCATCCACATATTGGCTGGCCAGGCGAAAGGTCTCCTCCCCCACCTGCTTTACCGCCACGCCGTCAGCAAACAGCCCGACCTGGCTTAGCAATACCCGTTCATGCTGTTCCAGCGAGCGTGCCATGGCATCGGCATCTTCCGGCTCCACGCCGATCACCTTGATCTCCGGCTTGAGCGTCTTGATATACACGGCCATCCCGGCTATCAATCCGCCGCCGCCTACCGGCACGAACACTGCGTCTATGTGGCCGCCATGCTGGCGCAGAATTTCCATGGCAATCGTACCCTGCCCGGCAATCACGTCCGGGTCGTCGTAGGCATGCACATAGGTGGCGCCACTTTTCTCTGCCAACACACGCGCATGTGCATAAGCCTCGTCATAGGAATCGCCAAACAGCACCACCTTGGCGCCACGTGTCCTGACCGCACCGACCTTGATTTGCGGCGTGGGCAGCGGCATCACGATGGTGGCGCGGCAACCCAGCTTCTGCGCCGCCAGCGCGACGCCCTGGGCATGATTACCGGCAGATGCAGTAATCACCCCCGCTGCCAGTGCCTGTTCGGATAGACCGGAAATCTTGTTGTAAGCCCCGCGCAGCTTGAACGAAAATACCGACTGCAAATCTTCACGCTTCAACCATAGCTGATTACCCATGCGTGTTGACAGATTGGGCGCGCGCTCAAGTGGGGACTCGATGGCAACGTCGTAGACACGGGAGGTGAGGATGCGGATCAGGTAATCGTTTGGCACGTGTGGGGTTGACATGATGCAGCTTTGGACAAGGACAGCGCCCAAGATTAGCAGGCTTTGGGGCGTTTGTGAAAAAAGCGGATTGTGGCTATCCTGCCAGCTTTGCTGTAAATAAGGATCGCATAATGACAATGACGCAGGATCAACTGAAACAGGCCGTCGCACATGCGGCAATTGATTATGTTCCGCAAGGAATTATCGGCGTGGGTACGGGTTCTACCGCCAATTTTTTTATTGATGAACTGGCCACGATAAAAGGCCGATTTGAAGCTGCCGTGGCCAGTTCCGAAGCCACGGCACAGCGTCTGAAAAACCATGGCATTCAAGTACTCGATCTGAATAGCGTGGGCGAACTGGAAATTTATGTGGACGGTGCCGATGAAATCACCCGTCACATGCACATGATCAAGGGCGGGGGCGGTGCGCTTACCCGCGAAAAAATTGTCGCTGCGTGCAGTAAAAAATTCATCTGCCTGGCGGATGGCTCAAAACTGGTGGACGTGCTTGGCAAATTTCCGTTGCCAGTCGAAGTTATTCCCATGGCACGCAGCTACGTCGCACGCGAGTTAATCAAACTGGGTGGCCAGCCGCGACTGCGCGAAGGCTTCACCACCGACAACGGCAATGTGATTCTTGATGTGCACAATCTCGCCATCACGAACCCGGTTGAGCTGGAACAACAAATCAACCAGATCGTGGGCGTGGTCACCAACGGTCTGTTTGCCCAACGCCCTGCCGATGTGCTGCTGCTGGGCACCGCCGACGGGGTCAAAACCATGCGGGGGGGCTAGTCTTCGTTATCGGGATCGGTTTTTTCTGACTCGCGCTTGCCGGTGTCGGGGATGCGATAGCCCTCGGCAGCCCATTGCCCCAAATCAATCAGGCGACAACGTTCCGAGCAAAACGGGCGAAATTTGTTCTGCGCAGTCCATTCCACCAAAGCGCCGCAAGTCGGGCAGGTAACGGTGACAGGCTTTTTCACAGGTTGCAAAAGGTCAGTTCAAACTCGATATCGCTCTCGCACAGGCGTGGGCGGCCTTTACCTAGCGACATGAAGCGAATATTGAGTGCATATTTATTCGCGCTGATTTCTGGCGCACAAGGCAGTTCGGGACGCAGGCTGATGCGCAACATCTGCGCAGTCTTGCCCGCCAGCATTTGCTGATAGGCGCCGGCGAAAGCAATGTGGTGGGCAGGCTTGCCACTCTCGCGCAGCAGTTTGAGCACCACGCTCAAACCATCATAAATCGGCAACATCGGGGTGAGCCATTCATTGATCTCATCCTGTCGGCGTGGCGCGGGCAGGTGCAGCCAGTAATGATACGCTGGCAGGTCAAACTCGCAGGCACCACCGGGAATATTGGTGCGCTGTTTGATCGCCATCAGCCATTCATTGTCGCGCAAGTGCTGACCAAGCTTGCCGGGGATGCCGTGGATATTAGCCATGCAGCGGGCGATTTCGTCTAGCACCTGGTTAAGCCGTTGCTCGGAAATAGCAGGATTGCTGCGCAATAGCTCCAGCCCCTGACGCTGGCGTTCAAGTTCCTGGAGCAGATCGGATTTGAGGTCGGCGCGAGTGGCCACTTCGAGAATTTCAAACAGCGCCAGCAGCGCCGCGTGGTGCTGCCGACTATCTTCCTGGGCAGCAAAATAGCGCACCTTGTCGAACATATCCTCCAGCCGCAGCAGGGTACGCACACGCTCGCTCAAAGGATATTCGTAACAGATCACCGCTGCATCCGGGAAAAATCAAAAGAAAGGATGAAAAGACTCACGACCTGCACGCCTCTAATCTATGAACGAGGGATCAGTACACGCCAACCCGTGTCATTGAAGTATTTAACTGAGTCGATTCTGACTGATAAAGATTGAGTTGGCAAACATTATTCAGGAGAAAGATGAGAACGTTTTCTCAGCTTTTCGCAAGTACAAGATAGGCTTGATGCAGCGCCTTCACCTGCTCGCGCAAATCGTCCAGGCCATCATTATTGACGATAATGTCGTCCGCTTCCGCCAGTCGCAACTTGCGCGGCAGCTGGCTGGCCATGATGGCGCGCACTTGCTCTTCGGTCAGTGCAGCGCGTTGCATGGCGCGCGCGACTTGCAGTCGCTCGTCGCAGTCGACCACCAGCACCCGCTTGACCACCTCCCGGTAGCTGCCTGTTTCCAGCAGCAGCGGCACCACCAGCACGGTATACGGCGCGCCAGACTGCACGATATCCGTCAACGCACGAGCCTGAATCATGGGGTGGAGAATAGCTTCAAGACGCGCTTTGGCAGGGCTATCGGCGAATATCAGCGCGCGCATCGCCGCCCGATTGAGGGCACCATCTGCCGTGACAAATTCGTCACCGAATGCAAGCCGGATTGCCGCCATCGCCGCACCATCTGGAGCAGTCAGCTCATGCGAAATCTCATCAGTATCCACTACGCAGGCGCCAAGTTCGGCAAATAAGCGACTCACAATTGTTTTGCCGGAACCAATGCCGCCGGTCAATCCCACGCACAAAGCCATGCTTAAAAACCAGCCAGGTAAGCCTGCAAGATGGGCTGTCCCCAAAACAGGGCAACCAGTCCGCCGCCCGCCAGATAAGGGCCAAACGGAATCGGTATCGAACGCCCACGTTGCGCCAGAACAATCAGCACAATGCCGACAAGGGCTCCAATAAAGGATGACAGCAGGATAACCAGAGGCAGCATTTTCCAGCCCAGCCAGGCACCGATGGCAGCGAGCAATTTGAAATCGCCATAACCCATGCCCTCTTTACCGGTGACCAGCTTGAACAGCCAATAAATGCTCCATAGCACCATATAGCCCATGATCGCTCCGACTACCGCCTGGTCCAGCGGCACGAATACGCCGCCAAGGTTGAATAGCAGCCCCAGCCACAACAGCGGCAGCGTGATGTCGTCCGGCAGGAGCTGGGTGTCAAAATCGATAAAGGTCAATGCGACCAGCGCCCATACAAAAAGCAAAGCTCCCGCTGCCGCCCAGCCAAAACCGAAATGCCAGGCAGCAAGCGCGGACAACAGGCCGGTAAGCAATTCCACCAGCGGGTAACGCAGGCTGATATGCGCGCTGCAGCCAGCGCACTTGCCACGCAGCCAGACATAACTCAGCACCGGGATGTTTTCCAGCGCGCCAATCAGGTGGCCGCAACTCGGACAGGTGGAACGCGGTACCATCAGGTTGTACGCGGCAACTGACGCCGCATCTTCTCCTCTCAGCGCAGCACACTGGACACCCCAGTCACGTTCCATGATTTTTGGCAGGCGGTAGATGACGACATTCAAAAAACTGCCGACCAGCAGGCCAAGTACGCCACCGAGCATGGCAAACAGCTGTGGGTCCGCGCCCAGCAGCGCGGTGAAAGACAAAGGCATGGCCATAGGCTCCTGGAGTGGCGAAGCCCGGGGTTAACCGACCACGCTGCCCATTTTGAAAATAGGCAAATACATGGCAATTACCATGCCGCCAATCAGCGTACCCAATACCACCATGATGATCGGCTCCATCAGGCTGGAGAGAGAGTCCACCGCGTCGTCCACTTCACGCTCGAAGAAATCCGCCACCTTACCCAGCATTGAATCAAGCGCGCCGGATTCTTCACCAATAGACACCATCTGCTGCACCATGTTGGGGAAAATGCCACTGTTCTGCATGGCTACGGTCAGACTGGTACCAGTACTCACTTCGGCCCGAATCTTTTGCGTTGCCTCATAAAATACATGGTTGCCTGCTGCGCCTGCAACCGACGTCAATGCTTCGACCAGCGGCACACCCGCTGCGAACATGGTGGACAGGGTGCGCGTCCAACGCGCGATGGCTGCTTTCTCAATCAATGGACCGAAAATGGGTAGTTTGAGCATGGTTCTATCCATCACTGCCTGCATTTTTTTGGAACGCTTCCAGGTATAGAAAAAGAACCAGAACCCGCCGCCTATCACACCGAATATCAACCACCAGTAGGCCACAAAAATATCGGATATTTTCATCATGACCAGCGTGGGTGCCGGCAGATCGGCGCCAAAACTGCTGAACAACTCTTTAAAAGCGGGAATCACGAACAGCATGATGACCGCAGTAATGATAAACGCCACCACCAGCACTGCTGACGGGTAAAACAGGGCAGACTTGATTTTGCCTTTGATGGCGAGGATTTTTTCCTTGTAAGTAGCCAACCGGTCGAGCACGCTGTCCAGAATACCAGCCTGCTCACCCGCATTCACCAGATTGATATAAAGTTGGTCAAAATACAAAGGATGTTTGGCGAATGCCTGGCTCATGCTGCTGCCGGTTTCAATATTGCTTTTAATGTCAATCAGGAGTTTTTGTACGGCAGGATTGGCGTGCCCGCGCGACACAATATCAAACGATTGCAGCAGCGGCACGCCCGATTTCATCATTGTGGCAAGCTGGCGAGTAAACAGTGCCACATCTTTTTCGGTGATTTTCTTGCTGCGCCCAAAACTACTCTGTTTCTTAACCTTGGTGACGGTAATACCCTGGCGGCGCAGGGTTGCATTGACCACCGCCTCGCCACCGGCGTTCATTTCACCTTTGACTTTTTTGCCTTTTTTGTCCACACCCTCCCACACGAACGGGACATCTTTTTTAAGTGTTGCTGTGGTTTTTGCTACTGCCATATCGGGCTCCGCGTACCAGCTAGAGATAAATTCAGATTTATATCCGGGAATTTCATAAATTCGCGTGCCTGATTAAATAAAATCAGAACGGCACGCCAACCAATTTGTTATGGAATATCCGGGTTAAGTCTTTAACGACCGGTTATACCCTAACTTTATTTATCTATTCATTGGTTACGGCTTCAACCTCTTCCAGCGAAGTCATTCCGGCTTTGACTTTGAGCAATCCAGCCTGACGCAAATCGCGCACGCCCTCGCGTCGCGCCTGATCGGCAATATCGATGGCGTTGCCGTTTTTCATTATGATGCGGGTCATTTCTTCAGTAATCGGCATTACCTGGTAGATGCCTACCCGCCCCTTGTAGCCGGTATTTTTGCATAGCTCGCAACCCACCGCATGATACGGCTGCCAACTACCGTCCAGATCCTCTTCCTTGAAGCCGGCGCGTAGCAGCGCCTCCCTGGGAATGGTGGCCGGCTGCTTGCAGCTGCACAGTCGCCGCGCCAGACGCTGAGCGGTAATCATGATCACGCTGGAAGCGATATTGAATGGTGCTACGCCCATGTTCATCAGGCGTGTGAGCGTGGAAGGCGCGTCGTTGGTGTGCAGGGTGGACAGCACCATATGCCCGGTTTGTGCCGCCTTGATGGAAATATCCGCAGTTTCCAGGTCGCGGATCTCGCCCACCATGATGACGTCCGGATCCTGGCGCAGGAAGGCACGCAGCGCGGCCGCAAAAGTCAGCCCGGCCTTGTCGTTGACGTTGACCTGATTGATGCCGGGCAAGTTGATTTCAGCCGGATCTTCAGCCGTTGAGATGTTGACCCCCGGCTTGTTGAGTATATTCAGACAGGTGTAGAGCGACACAGTTTTGCCGCTACCGGTGGGGCCGGTTACCAGCACCATGCCGTAGGGGCGCTGTACGGCATTGAGCAATAACTCTCTTTGATCCGGGTCGTAGCCCAGTGCATCGATACCAAGCTGTGCGCTGGCCGGATCGAGAATGCGCATCACGATTTTTTCGCCATACAATGTGGGCAACGAACTCACCCGGAAATCAATGGCGCGGTTCTTGGACAGCACCAGCTTCATGCGCCCGTCCTGCGGCACACGCTTTTCGGCAATATCGAGCTTGGAGATCACCTTGATGCGCGAGGAGATTTTTTCCTTGATGGCGATCGGCGGCTGTGCAACTTCATAAAGCTGCCCATCGAGGCGGTAGCGAATGCGATAAAACTTCTCGAATGGCTCAAAGTGAATATCGGATACACCGGTGTTGATCGCATCCAGCAGGATTTTTTGCAGGTAACGGACGATGGGCGCATCGTCAATATCCATGGTGGCTGCTTCGTCCACCTTGGCCAGTGCATCGTCGTCGGTAAACTCCAGATCGATATCTTCACTATCGAGGTTGTCCAGCACGCTGCCAGTGCCCTCGGCGAACTGTTCGATCAGCTTGCCGAGTTTGTCATCCTCCACGACTACAATATCCACACCCAAGTTGGTCTGGAACTTGACCTCATCAATGGCCAGCAGATTGGTAGGATCAGATACGGCAACCGACAGCCGGTTGCCGCGTTGATAGAGGGCAAGCACACGACGCTTCTGCACCAGCTTGGGATCGAGCAGACTTTTCGGCAAGACCTCATGATCAAGCGCCATCAGATCAAAATACGGGAAACCAAATTGCGCAGCAGCAAATTCGGCAATCTGTACTGGCTTGATTTTTTTGACGCTGATCAGTTGAGTAACGAACCCCTCACCCATGCTTGCGGCCTGCTTGGCCAATGCCTCCGCCTCAGACTCGGTGAGCCATTTTTCGTGGACCAGCGCACGCGCCAAGCCGGTCAGGCCGGAATTTGCAAGGGTAGCAGCCATACTTTAAATATCTCGAGAAAAAACAAGGTCAGTTAATGCAGTTTGCGCAAATAGTGCGCTGCTGACCCTGATTTGTAAAGAATATTGGCTAGCCATTTGTCGCGTCCGCATTACCCGCAATCGGGAAAATGCGCGCTACTTTGACTGCACGTTCCTGTACCTGAACAATTTCGACTGCATAACCTCCAATCTTGAGGGTGGTACCCGGCTCGGGAATATCCTCCAGATGCTCCAGTACCAGACCGTTCAGGGTTTTCGGGCCTTCCAGTGGCAGGTGCAGCCCCAGCTTGCGGTTGATGCTACGTACCAGACTGGCGCCTTCCACCAGCCAGCTCCCGTCCGGCTGAATGATAAAACCCGACAATTGCGCGGGCGCCTGGGTGGTGAATTCGCCGACAATTTCTTCGAGAATATCTTCCAATGTAACCAGCCCCATCAGCTCACCGTATTCGTCCACCACCAGCCCAACGCGGCGCTGGTTTTCCTGAAAATGGCGCAATTGGGTAAACAGCGGCGTACCCGACGGAATGAAATACGCTTCCTGGCGGCTCTGCATCAATGCCTCGGCGTCGAGCTCGCCACTGCGCATGTGATACGCAGCATCGCGCACGTGCAACATGCCGACAATATCATCCAGATGTCCGCGATACAGCGGCAACCGGGTATGGTGGCTGGTAGACAGCTGGCGTAGCAGGGTGTCTGTGTCGGCCTCCATGTCGATCGCCTCCATCTGACTCCGCGGGGTCATCACGTCATCCACGGTGATTTCTTCCAGATCCAGCAGATTAAGCAATATGCCGCGATGGGTCGAAGGCAGCAGCTTTCCCGATTCCAGCACCAAGGTACGCAACTCTTCGATACCCAGAACGCTGTCCTGACTTTCCCCGGATGGCCGCAGTCGCAGCAGGCGCAGCAAGCCCTGCACAAACAGGTTTATAAACCACACCACCGGATAGGCAAACTTGAGCAGCGGGGCAAGCACAAAGCTGGCGGCAAAGGCGATTTTTTCCGGATAGGTCGCGCCGATTACCTTTGGCGTCACCTCGCTGAACACCAGGATGACGAAAGTCACCGCCAATGTTGCCATGCCCAGCGCCAGCTCGCCCTGACCGAATACGCGAATGGTAATCACTGTGACCAACGTGGCGGCAGCCGCGTTGACCAAGTTATTACCCAGCAAAATCACCCCCAGAAGCTTGTCGGTATTAGCCAGCAAGCTGGCTGTGCGCTTTGCACCACGGTGGCCATGCCGAGTCAGGTGACGCAGCCGATAACGGTTGATCGCCATCATGCTGGTCTCGGAAGTGGAAAAAAATGCTGAGATAAGCAGCAAGACTACCAGCGCTGCCAGGAGCGCACTAATCGGTATGTCGTTCAAACGGGGCGTGAATCAAAATGAAAAGATAGGCAAAGTTTAGAGTCTGGACGGCGGCTGTCAAGTCTGGGCGAATTAACGATGCAACAAAATTTCCAGCACAAACTTGCTGCCAATATAGGCCAGCACCAGCATCACAAAACCTGCCAGCGTCCAGCGGATAGCGATGCGTCCGCGCCAGCCCCACAGACGACGGCCACTCAGCAGCGCGGCATATACTAGCCACGACAGAATGGCAAATATGGTTTTGTGGTTGAACTGCATTGGCTCGTGAAACAGCTCTTCCGAAAACAGCATCCCGCTCACCAGTGTCAAGGTCAGCAATACAAAACCCACGCCGATGATGCGAAACAGCAGGCTTTCCAGTGTGAGCAAAGGCGGCAGATTGGCGACCACCCCCGGCTGGATGACGTTATGCAAACGCTTTTCCACCACCGCCATCAGCGCGGCGTGGAGTGCGGCGATGGTGAACAGACTGTAAGCCAGCAGCGCAATGAACAAGTGCACCCGAAACGCCAGCAGCCCGGTATTACCCAGTACATGCGTCGAAGGCAACGCCAATGGGGCAAGCACTGCCACTGCTGCCAGCAACGCCAGCGGTGCCTGCAAAACCTCGAGCCGATAGCGGAAACTGCCCAGCCAGTAAATCAGTCCGGCCAGCCAGATGATGGCAGACAGTGCATTACCCACCCCCAGATTGAGTCCGGCCGGATTCGCCACGGTATCAATCAGCAGCAGCAAATGCAGTGCCAGCGCGGGCAAGGGCAGCATTTTTTCCCATGCCACGCCGGGCTGCACACTGCGCCAGCGGGTATGCCAATAATGCCAGCCTGCCAAGGCATACAACAAGCTGACCAGTGGATAGAACAAGGCAAGGTTCATCTGGGTTAGAATAGAAAAAAACAGCATAAGTCTACACCAACAGCGCCACTTTGGCCGCCACCGGAACACATCCCATGCTTGATAATCTGACCACCCGCCTATCCTCCGTCATCAAAAACTTGCGCGGCCAGGCACGGCTCACCGAAACCAATATTCAGGATGCGTTGCGCGAAGTACGCATGGCGCTGCTGGAAGCCGACGTCGCCCTGCCTGTAGTCAAGGATTTCATCGCCCAGGTCAGGGAAAAGGCGCTTGGCGTGGAAGTATTGCAAAGCCTTACCCCCGGCCAGGCCTTGATTGGTGTAGTGCACGATGAACTTACCCGTCTCATGGGCGAGCATAACGCCGCGCTGAATCTGGCCACCACGCCACCCGCCGTGATCCTGATGGCGGGGCTACAAGGATCCGGCAAAACCACCAGTAGCGGCAAACTGGCCAAGCTGCTCAAGGAGCAGATGAAGAAAAAAGTCCTGCTGGTGAGTTGTGACGTCTATCGCCCCGCCGCCATCGAACAGCTCAAAACCCTGGCCGGGCAACTCGAGGTGGATTTTTTCCCTGCCGGCAGCGAACAAAAACCGCTGGACATCGCGCTGGCTGCACAGGATTACGCCAAAAAACACTTCCACGACGTACTCATCGTCGACACCGCCGGACGACTTGGTATCGACCAGGCCATGATGGATGAAATTCGCGCGCTACATGACGCTGTCAAGCCCATCGAAACCCTGTTCGTGGTAGATGCCATGCAGGGTCAGGACGCCGTCAACACCGCACGTGCCTTCAACGACACGCTGCCACTCACCGGTATCATTCTCACCAAGCTGGACGGCGACTCGCGTGGCGGCGCAGCGCTGTCGGTGCGTCACATTACCGGCAAGCCGATCAAGTTTGTCGGTATCGGCGAAAAACTCACCGGACTGGAAGCTTTCCACCCCGAGCGCATGGCCTCGCGCGTGCTGGGCATGGGCGACGTGCTCTCGCTGATCGAGGAAGCCCAGCGTGGCGTCGATCACGCCGAAGCCAAAAAACTCGCTGACAAGGTCAAATCCGGCAAGAATTTCGACCTCGAAGACTTCAAGGCGCAAATCACCCAGATGCGCAAAATGGGCGGTCTCTCGGCCATGATGGACAAACTGCCGGGCGCCGCAGGCGCTGCCCTGCCGGCTGGCGCGGACGAAAAGGCCATGAACCGCGTCGAAGGCATCATCAATTCCATGACTCCAGCCGAGCGCCGCAAGCCCGAGTTGCTCAAAGCCTCACGCAAACGCCGCATCGCTGCCGGTGCGGGGGTTCAGGTGCAGGAGGTCAACCGCCTGCTCAAGCAGTTCGAGCAAGCACAAAAAATGATGAAAATGATGTCCAAAGGCGGGCTTGCCAAAATGATGCGTGGCATGAAAGGCATGATGCCGGGAATGTAGGCTTGCAGACACAACTTGTCAGCGCTGCGATTTTCCTCGTATAATCACGCTCTTTTTAATTTCAATTGGTTAGGCACTCACGATGGTTATTATTCGTCTTGCCCGCGGTGGCGCCAAAAACCGCCCCTTCTATAACGTGGTGGTGGCTGATTCGCGCAATCGCCGCGATGGCCGCTTTATCGAGCGCGTTGGTTTTTACAATCCGGTTGCCAAAGAAGGCACCGAAGGTCTGCGCCTGAGCCTGGATCGCGTGACCCATTGGCAGTCTCAGGGCGCGCAGGTGTCCGACGCCGTTGCCAAGCTGGTCAAACGTGAAAGCGCCAAAGTCGCTGGATAATCTGGTAGTGATGGGGCGCATCGCTGCACCCTATGGCATCAAGGGCTGGGTCAAGATCCAGACCTTCAGCGAGTCGGTAGACACACTCGCAGATTATCCCGAATGGCAGATCGGCCGTGCTGGTAACTGGCGCTCAGTCCGTGTGGTAAACACGCGCCTGCACACCAACACACTGGTCGCCGAACTGGAAGGCATTGCTGACCGTGATGATGCGCTGGCACTGAAGGGCAGCGAAATCGCCATACCCCGCGAAACGCTGCCTCCGGCACCGGAAAATGAATACTACTGGTCGGATTTGATTGGCCTGGATGTCACCAATACTCAAGGTGTCGCGTTCGGCAAGGTCAAGGAATTGCTGGAGTCCGGCGCGCATGACGTGCTGGTAGTCAGCGGCGAGCGCGAACGGCTAATTCCATTTGTCGGTCAGATTGTGAAAGCGGTCGATCTCGCAGCCGGGACACTGGAAGTGGATTGGGAAGCCGACTACTGATGGCACTGCAGATCGACGTGGTGACGCTATTCCCGCCGATGTTTGCTGCGCTTAGCGAGTACGGCATCAGCAGTCGCGCTTTCGCGCGCGGCCAGGCCAGTTTGCATCTGTGGAATCCGCGTGATTTCACCGAGGACAACTATCGCACTGTGGACGACCGCCCCTACGGCGGCGGCCCTGGCATGGTCATGCTGGCAGCGCCGCTCGATGCGGCGCTCGACGCCGCCGAAGCACGCCAGCGTGAAGCCGGGGTGACAGCTCCCCGGGTGATTTATCTGTCGCCGCAGGGACGCACGCTGGATCACGCACTGGTGATGAAGCTGGCGACACGCCCCGGCCTGATTTTGTTGGCCGGGCGTTACGAGGGCATAGACCAGCGGTTGCTGGATAGCCGCGTGCATGAATCGGTTTCCATCGGCGATTATGTGCTGTCCGGTGGCGAACTGGCAGCGATGGTGGTCATAGATAGCGTGGTGCGGCAACTGCCCGGTGTGCTGGGGGATGCGGAATCGGCGGTGCAGGATTCGTTTGTCAACGGCCTGCTTGATTGTCCGCACTACACTCGCCCCGAGGTTTATCGGGGCATACCGGTACCGGCAGTGCTGACGGGCGGCAATCACGCCAGTATTACACGCTGGCGCTTGAAACAGGCGCTCGGTGCAACCTGGCAGCAACGCCCGGATTTGCTGGAACAACGGGGCATGAGCCCGATTGAGATTGCCCTGCTTGAAGAATTCAGGCAGGAAACGCAAGCGGCTGGCAACAGTACGCAATAAAAAAACCCGGGTGTCAGGCGGCGGCCTGCTCCACCCGGCTGAGCCTAAGGCTCGAACTTTTTTGACTAGGAGAAACGCAATGAACCTGATCCAGCAACTTGAACAAGAAGAAATCGCCCGTCTGGGCAAGACCGTCCCCGATTTCGCACCCGGCGACACCGTCGTGGTGCAGGTCAAAGTAAAGGAAGGCACACGCGAGCGTCTGCAGGCCTATGAGGGCATCGTCATTGCCAAACGCAACCGCGGCCTCAATTCCTCTTTCATCGTGCGCAAAATTTCCGCCGGCGAGGGCGTGGAGCGTACCTTCCAGACCCACTCACCGCTGGTCGCCGCGATTGAAGTCAAGCGCCGCGGTGATGTGCGCCGTGCCAAACTGTACTACCTGCGTGAGCGTTCCGGAAAATCCGCGCGCATCAAGGAAAAGCTGCCAACCAGCAAGCGCAAGGCACAAGCGACAGCTTAATCGACACTATGTTGTTGCAAAAAAATGGCAAGTCTTACGACTTGCCATTTTTTGTTTGCAATATGCGATTTGGCGCTAGAATTCAGCCATGAAAATCCGCACGATTCAATCACATTACCAAGCCGTGCTGCCCACCCCATTCGGCTGTATCGGCATAGTACTGGCCAATGAAAAACTTCACGGCATCGATTTTTTGCCTGCCGATTACCTTTTACAAGCCCCCGATTCACCCTTGGCACACCGCGTCGCCGCAGCCTTGAATCAGTATTTTGATGACCCCGGCAGCAGTTTTGACCTGCCGCTGGCAATCCTCGGTACAGCGCATCAAGTCAAGGTATGGCGCGCGCTGACTGCGATCCCGCCCGGCCATACCACCACTTACGGACAGCTCGCGCATTTTCTGGATTCGAGTCCGCGCGCCGTGGGCCAGGCCTGTGGCGCCAATCCGCTGCCCATTATTATCCCCTGCCACCGCGTGGTGGCAGCGAACGGGCGCGGCGGCTTCATGCATCAGGTTAGCGGCGCTCCATTAACCTATAAAGACTGGTTACTCAGGCATGAATCCCGCATCACAGCAGGCGCTTGACAGCTTTTGCGACCTGCTGTGGCTGGAGGATGGACTTTCCCCCAACACGCTGCAAAGCTACCGACGCGACCTGACGCAGTTCTCAGACTGGCTGGAGGCACTGCGCAGCACGCTGTTGCTGGACGCCAGCCAAGCGGATATCGAGGCCTATCTGCAATACCGTTTTTCGCGTAAGACCAGCCCGCGCAGCACTGCGCGTCTGCTCTCCGCGCTGAAGCGCTTTTATCGGCTGGCGCTGCGCGATGGCCGTATCGCGCTGGATCCGACACTGAAAATCGACACTCCCAAGCTGCCGCGCTCGCTGCCCAAGAGCTTGTCGGAAGCCGACGTGGATAGGCTGTTGATAGCACCGGATACGACAGAGCCACTCGGACTACGCGACAAGGCCATGCTGGAAATCCTCTACGCCAGCGGCCTGCGCGTCTCCGAACTGGTGACCCTGAAAGTGGCCAATGTGAGCCTGGACATGGGCGTGCTGAGCGTGATGGGCAAAGGCGGCAAGGAGCGTATGGTACCGCTGGGTGAAGAGGCGCTGCTCTGGCTGTCGCGCTATCTGGCTGACGCACGCCCGCAGATATTGGCAGGCACGATCAGCGATGCACTGTTTGTCACCCGGCGCGGCGCGGCCATGACGCGCCAGGCGTTCTGGTACCTCATCAAGCGCCGTGCGCTACAAGCCGGGCTGGCGCGCCTGCCTTCGCCCCACGTTTTACGTCATGCCTTCGCCACGCATCTGCTCAACCATGGTGCGGATTTGCGCGTGGTACAGATGCTCCTCGGCCACGCGGATATTTCGACCACGCAAATTTACACGCACGTCGCACGCGAGCGCCTGAAACAACTGCACGCCAAGCATCACCCGCGCGGTTAATTCAGCACACTGTCTGCAATGACGCATTACTCACCCGCGCTGACCGCGCCTGATGGTGGCTGCCCTGGTCACGGATACCCCGACCCAGGATGCTACAAATTCATTGCGTATCAATTGTGCAACATGTTCTGCCAACACCTCCGCCCAGGAAGGGCGCAGTGCAGCGACCTGGCATAGCCAACGGCATCCGCCGCATTGTCGGTTTCACCGGCACAACTAATACGCAGGCCGATTTCCAGGTCGAACCATGCCGGCTGAGGCACTTTGCGTTCCCGCGCGTAAATACCGATAATGAGCTCGACGCCGGAATCCCTGAGAAACAGAATATCCGTGCATAGATGTCAAAACGCGAAAATCGTAAATCTTGAGTGGAACCCCTGATGTTCATTTCATTTTTCATCGTACCGGCTTACCTGATCGGCTCGCTATCCTTCGCAGTCATCGTCAGCCGTCTATTCGGCCTGCCTGACCCGCGCAAGCACGGCTCGGGTAATCCGGGTGCGACCAACATGCTGCGCACCGGACGCAAGTCTGCGGCGGCGCTGACCCTCATCGGCGACATGGCAAAAGGCTGGCTGGCGGTCCATCTGGCGCGTTATTTTGGCGCCCAATACGACATGGAAATGATCGCGACTTACAGCGCTGCGGTAGCCGTGTTTCTCGGACACTTGTATCCGGTATTTTTCGGCTTCAAGGGGGGTAAGGGAGTGGCCACAGCGCTGGGTATACTACTCGCGATTTCGCCGTGGCTGGGTTTAGCGACGCTGGCCAGCTGGCTGATCGTGTTTTCCCTCACCCGCATCTCGTCACTGGCCGCCCTCACTGCTGCCACACTGGCGCCCATACTCGGGGCATACTTAATCGGCGGCGCTCTGCCTGTGGCCGCGTTATGCATCATCAGTGCGCTGATTTTTTGGCGCCACCGTGCCAATATCCGCCGCCTGCTGGCTGGTGAAGAAGGGCGCTTCGCCAAACCCGCGGATACCCCTTCCGAATAAGCCGAGACAGCCATGGCCTGGTTTGAAAAAGAAATCAACTACGCGCGCGAGAGTCTGACCCAGGTCTCGAAAGAGAGTATCGAGCTGGCGGGCGACAAACTGGGCAGCGTGGTCAAGGAAGGTGCAGCCAGCGTCGGTGCGGAATTACGCGACGTGGTCGTGGGCGCCAGCCAGGAAATTGACGCCAAACTCGACAAGATTTCCGCCGAATTGCATAACCAGCGCCAGTTCACCAAGGACGACGTGCGCGAATTGGTAGACTATGCTGCTGATCGTCTGGGCACCGTGCTGGATGAACGCATGGCGGTGGCCAAGCGCGAAATCTCTGCGCTGGTACAAGACAAGGTGGAATACTTCAAGCTGGAAGTAGACAGCTTTTTCATCCAGCGCCAGAAGGATTTGTCGCGCGAGCGGCGGCGACTGTTTTTTAATGTGCTCATCGCGGTAAGCGCCTCCATCCTGGTGGGCTTCGTGTCATGGCTATACCAGCACTTTGTGGCAGGCAGCATTGACTTGTTTGGCGTGTTTCGCATTGTATTCGCCTCGCTCACTGGCGGCTATGCGGTATATTTGTTGGTGCGACTGGCGTTGCGCTGGCGACGCATGTCGGAGCACCGCAAGGATGTCATGTTCCTTGCCATGCGCTATTGGGGAGTGTTACGTCCGCAGAGCGTGTTTTCCACCCTGTTATTAATCTGCGTGCTGGCGCTGTTGTTCGGCCTGGTTTTGTTCCCTGAGGTGCTGGAGCAACTGCCGGGCGGCAAGCTGTTGCTCGACTGGGTGCACGGCATGGCACCGCATCTTAAGCGATGACGGTGCCAGGATGATTATGAGGGGGCCGGGATTTCCTGCAAGTCCCAGCGCGGCCGCACCGTAAACACACCCGCCGTGCGTCCGCCATGCACCAGGCGCATCGCTCCGGCAAAGGCAATCATTGCGCCGTTATCGGTACAAAACTCCAAACGCGGGAAAAACACCGTACCGCCCAATTTTCTAACGCCTGCGTTCAATGCCTCGCGCAACTGCCGGTTGGCACCCACACCACCGGCTACCACAAGCCGCCTGGATTGGGTTTGCTTGAGCGCCGCCAGCGATTTGGTCGTCAGCACCTCGGCCATGGCAAGCTGAAACGCAGCAGCGATGTCGGCACGGTCAGCGGGATCGGGCTTTTTTTGCTTGAGCGTGAGTACCGCGGTTTTTAATCCGCTGAAACTGAAATTGAGGTCGCCCGAATGCAACATCGGACGCGGCAGCTTGAAACGATACGGGTCGCCGGTCTCCGCCAGCGCTGATAGCGCCGCCCCGCCCGGATAGCCCAAACCAAGCAGTTGCGCGGTCTTGTCGAAAGCCTCGCCAGCGGCGTCATCCAGGGTGTCTCCCAGCGTGGTGTAACGCCCTACGCCGTCGACCTGCATCAATTGTGTATGTCCGCCCGATACCAGCAGCGCCACAAACGGGAATTGCGGCGGCGTGTCGGAAATCAGCGCCGAGAGCAAATGCCCCTCCAGGTGATGCACCCCCAGCACCGGCACCCCCAGCGCCACGCCCAGCGCATGGGCGATGCCGGCACCCACCAGCAGCGCGCCGGCCAGACCGGGGCCTTCGGTATAGGCAATCGCGTCAATGTCGGCCAGCGTGCACTCAGCCTGTGCCAGCACCTGGCGGGTCAGCGGTAGCGCACGCCGGATATGGTCGCGTGAGGCGAGCTCGGGCACCACACCGCCATATTCTGCGTGCATGGCAACCTGAGAATGCAACGCGTGCGCCAGCAAGCCGCCAGCGGTATCGTATAAAGCGATACCGGTTTCGTCGCAGGAAGATTCAATTCCAAGAATAAGCATGGGCAGGAGTTTAGTCGCACCACACGAACAGGACAATGCACACTCTTGAAAAAAACGGTTTTTCAGTTATAATTGAGGTTTTTTCCGTCCCTGGAGACAAGATTACATGCCGAACATTCGCGTCAAGGAAAACGAGCCTTTTGAAGTTGCCATGCGTCGTTTCAAGCGCACCGTTGAGAAAACCGGTCTATTGACCGAACTGCGCGCACGCGAGTTCTACGAAAAGCCCACCGCCGAGCGCAAGCGCAAGCTGGCCGCCGCGGTCAAGCGTCACTTCAAACGCATCCGCAGTCAGACCCTGCCACCCAAGATGTATTAATCATTAAACCGGGCTCTTTCCAGCCCGTTATGGTTATGAGTCTCAAAGCACGCATCACCGAAGACATGAAAACCGCCATGCGCGCCAAAGATACGGCACGTCTGGGGGCAATTCGGTTGTTGCTCGCCGCGATCAAGCAACGTGAGGTGGATGAGCGTATCGAACTTGATAATGCACAAATCATCGCCGTGATCGACAAAATGCTAAAGCAGCGCCGGGATTCGATTACCCAGTTTGAAGCTGCCGGACGTCAAGAGCTGGCGGACATCGAAAAATTCGAAATCGATGTGCTGCAAGCTTACATGCCTCAAGCCGCCACCGCTGAAGAAATAGATAGCCTGATCACCCAGGCCATTACGAGTACCGGCGCTGCCGGCATCAAGGATATGGGCAAGGTGATGGCGCTTCTGAAAACACAACTCGCCGGGCGCGCAGACATGGCGCAAGTTTCCACCCACATCAAAGCCAAGCTGGCGGGCTGATTGCCCGCCGCGTAGCGGCGTTGTTACGTCACCACCCCGAGGGAACAAGATGATCCCGCAGGATTTTATCCAGACGCTGCTGAACCGCGTGGATATCGTGGAGGTGATCGATCGCCGTGTGCCGTTAAAAAAAGCCGGTGCCAACTATCAGGCGTGTTGCCCGTTTCATAACGAAAAATCCCCTTCTTTCACCGTCTCGCCCACCAAGCAGTTCTATCATTGCTTTGGTTGTGGCGCCCACGGCACCGCCATTGGTTTTTTGATGGAATACGCCGGGCTGGGCTATGTGGACGCCATCAAGGAACTGGCTGGCCAAACAGGCCTGAGCATACCGGAGGGCCCTGCCGTCAATCCGGAACGCGCCAAGCAGGCTGCCAGCCTGCTCGAAATCATGCAGCGCGCCGCACAGTTTTATCGCCTGCAACTCAAGCAAACACCGCGCGCAATTGACTACCTCAAGAAACGCGGCTTGACGGGCGAAATCGCTGCCCGCTTCGGTCTCGGCTATGCCCCGGCCGGCTGGCAAAATCTCGAAGCGATATATGACCATTATGCCGACCCTGCGCTGGCCGAAGCCGGGCTGGTGATCGTTAACGACGCCGGGCAACGTTATGACCGTTTTCGCGACCGCATCATGTTCCCGATTATCGGGCAACGCGGGGATGTCATCGGCTTTGGCGGCCGCGTGCTCGACGCAGGTGAGCCCAAGTACATGAATTCACCGGAAACGCCGCTATTCCAGAAGGGTAATGAGCTGTATGGCCTGTTCCAGGCACGCCGCGCAATCCGCGATGCGGGACGCGTGATTGTGGTCGAAGGTTATATGGACGTGGTAGCACTGGCCCAGCACGGAGTAGAGTATGCCGTCGCCACCCTGGGCACCGCCACCAGCGCAACGCACGTGCAAAAACTGTTGCGCCATACAGATGAGCTTGTGTTCTGCTTTGATGGTGACGCCGCCGGACGGCACGCTGCCTGGCGCGCACTGGAAAACAGCCTGGCCATACTGGGTGATGGCAGTCGTGTCGGTTTTTTGTTTCTGGCGCCAGAACACGATCCGGACAGCTATATTCGCGCATTCGGCAAGGCCGCCTTCGAAGCGCTGCTGACCGGCGAGGTGGTGCCACTTTCCGCTTATCTGTTCAAGGAGCTGGCATCCCAGCATGACCTGGCCAGCAGTGAAGGGCGCAGCGCATTTTTGCAGGCCGCGCACCCCCTGTTAAGTCAGGTACGCGCACCCGCCTTGGCGCTCATGCTGCGCAAACGCTGCGCCGAACTGGCAAATCTGCAGCTATCTGAACTCGACAACTTGTGGCAGATCAAATCCCGGCAATTCAATCCGGCACGTGCACCGGCCCGCGCCCCGCGCCAGGCACCCGCCTCCATATGGCACTGGCTGCTGCGAGCAATTCTATTTATGCCTAGCCTGGCGCGGGAACTAGATGCCAGTTTGATTGCCTCATCTGACCCTGATGCAGACGCGCTACGCGCCGTGCTTGAATTGCTGCGCACTCATCCCAATTTAGGCACTGCGAGCGTAGTAGACCATTTTCGCGAGAATGCTTTGGCCTCCATCCTGCAACGCGCCAGCGCGGAGATAATGGGCTGGGCAGCCGATCTCGACATTAGCGCAGAATTTGTCGACGCCTGCAATCAGGCGCGCATGCAACTCGACAAACAGCAGGGCGCGCGCGTAACCGACAAACCCATCAGCGCGTTGAGCGAAACCGAAAAAGCAGCGTTGCGACAATTGGTTAATGGCAGGCAGTCAGTGGAAAAATGAGCGATTAGGCTCGAACAAAGGTATAATTATCAGTTTTTTTGATGCACCAAATTTTAATGGACCAAGACATATGGCAAACGATCACGAAAAAGGAGAGGTAAAAACGGTAGATATTGAAGCCCGGCGCACACGCCTGAAGAATCTGATTGTGCTCGGCAAGGAGCGCGGCTACCTTACGTACGCCGAGATCAACGACCATTTGCCGGATGACATGCTGGATGCCGAACAGATCGAGGGCGTCATCGGCATGATCAATGACATGGGCATCCAGGTCTATGACGAAGCGCCTGATGCCGAGACCCTGTTGATGTCCGACGCCGCCCCGGCGGTGGCCGATGAGGACGTGGTAGCCGAGGCCGAGGCTGCGTTATCTACCGTGGATTCAGAGTTTGGCCGCACCACTGACCCGGTGCGCATGTACATGCGCGAGATGGGCTCGGTGGAACTGCTCACGCGCGAAGGCGAAATCGAAATCGCCAAGCGCATTGAAGACGGCTTGAAGCATATGATTCAGGCCATCTCCGCCTGCCCCACCACGATTCAGGAGATCCTGACACTGGTGGATAAAGTTGAGCGTGAGGAAATTCGCATTGACGATTTCGTAGACGGTGTCGTAGTAGAAGAACTCGAAGCGATCGCCAGCGAGCCCGAGGCTGACATCAGCGAAACCGAAGAGGAACTCGACGAAGATGCCGAGGAAGATGACGGTAGCGCGCTGGCTGCGGCCAATCTGGCTCAACTCAAGATCGACGCCATGGCGCACTTTGAAGTCATCCGCAAGGTATTCAAGCGGATACAGGCCGCGTTGAAGAAAAACGGCTTTGGCAGCCCGCAATACCTGCAACTGCAGGAAGAACTCTCTGCTGAGTTGATGAATATTCGCTTTTCTGCCAAGCAAGTCGAGGCGCTATGCGAAGGCGTGCGCAATCTGGTGGAAGAAGTACGCAGCCACGAGCGTGACATCATGGAATTCGCCGTGAACAAATCAGGCATGCCGCGCGCACACTTCATCAAGGTGTTTCCTGGCAATGAAAGCAATCTGGACTGGGTTACCAAGGAAATCAGCTCGAAAAAGGCTTATGCAGAGGGTTTGACACGCCACCAGCATACTATCGTCGAACGCCAGCAACGCCTGATTGCGCTGCAGGAAAAAGTTGGCATTCCGATCAAGGACCTGAAGGAAATCAATCGCCAGATGTCCACGGGCGAAGCGCGCGCGCGCCGCGCCAAACGTGAAATGATCGAGGCCAACCTGCGCCTGGTGATTTCCATTGCAAAAAAATACACCAACCGTGGCCTGCAATTCCTGGACCTGATTCAGGAAGGCAACATCGGCCTGATGAAAGCCGTGGACAAATTCGAATACCGGCGCGGCTACAAGTTCTCGACCTACGCCACCTGGTGGATTCGTCAGGCCATCACCCGCTCTATCGCGGATCAGGCACGCACCATTCGTATTCCGGTGCATATGATCGAAACCATTAACAAGATGAACCGTATCTCGCGCCAGATTCTTCAGGAGACCGGCAAGGAACCCGACCCGGAATTGCTGGCTGAAAAAATGGAAATGACCGAGGAGAAGATCCGCAAGATACTCAAAATCTCCAAAGAGCCCATTTCCATGGAAACCCCTATCGGCGACGACGAGGATTCCCATCTGGGCGATTTCATCGAAGACACCGCCACACTGGCGCCGATAGACGCCGCCGTTTACGGTAGCCTGCAGGAAGTGACCAAGGATATTCTCGACGGCCTGACTCAGCGCGAAGCCAAAGTGCTGCGCATGCGCTTCGGCATCGAGATGAATACCGACCACACTCTGGAAGAAGTCGGCAAACAGTTCGACGTTACCCGTGAGCGTATCCGCCAGATCGAAGCCAAAGCGCTACGTAAACTGCGTCACCCGTCGCGCTCTGACCGTCTCAAGAGCTTCATCGACAGCAACGGTAATGCCTGAGCGCCAGCAGGCCACCGGGGACAACCCCGGTGGCCTGCTGCGTAGCGCAGCAAGGCAGCCAATGGTATAGTTCGCCTCGCTTTCGGGTCTGTAGCTCAGCTGGTTAGAGCAGGGGACTCATAATCCCTTGGTCCACGGTTCAAGTCCGTGCAGACCCACCAAGTAAAATCAACAGGTTATGAGAAATCATGACCTGTTTTTTATTGACGTTGCGCATCCCATGTGCAAAAGTTTTGCACATGGGCCGTTTTTTCGGGAGAAATGTGCAATGTCAGTATTCGAAATCGGTAAGGACCGCTACCGCGTCCAGGTGCGCCGCAAGGGGTTTCCCGCGTACGACCAGGTTTTTGCTACCCGTCAACTTGCGGAAGCTGCTCAAGCGAGAGTCATGGGAGAACAGAAGCTGGTTTTGAAACCCGGCGATATCACGCTCAACGAAGCCTGGGAGCGCTATCGCGACTCCGTCGACTTTTCCCGCAAGTCCGCCAGCACGCAGAAAACCGAACTCACCCGGATCAAACCGGTACTCGCCGTACTGGCCGAATATTCGCTCCTTGCGCTGCAAGATGCCCCCCGTTTGATCTACGACTACATCGACCGCCGCTCCAAGGTCGTCTCGCAGAAAACCCGACAGACGATTTCCAGCTCGAGCCTGCGCCTTGAAATCGCCGCGTTGTCCGCGGTCGCCATGTGGGCGCAGCGCCGAAAATACATCATCAAGAATTTCGTCAGGGACGTCGCGCGACCGGGTCTCGCAAAACGAAAAAGAAGAGTACCGCCTGTAGAATTAGGCAAACTCGAGCTTACAGCAATGAATTTTGACGAGCCGAAATTGGCCGAGGCCGCACGCTTCCTGCTGCTGTTGCGCTTCCTCGGATGTCGTCCCGGCGAGCTTGCCAGGCTGCTCAATGCAGACATCCGTTTCAGCAAGCTTGATGTCACGCTCAAGGATACCAAATTCAGGCACGAGGACCGCCTGGTTCACGTGACCCCGAACGCCACCAAGTGGTTGCATGCGCAGTTCGAGCATGCAATGGAATCGGCGCCCGACTCTCCCTATCTTTTCTCAACCCGAAGCAGAAAAAAGGATGATGACGGTAACGATGTTTGGGTGCCCTACCACTATTCAAATGGCATAAAAATGCTACGTGGCGAAGGCGTGCTGGCGGTAGATTTTCATGCCCACGCCATGCGCCGTGAGTACATATCAAGAGCGATAGAATCCGGTCTTCCCTACTCGACGATCCGAAAACAAACCGGGCATCACAGCACGCAAGCCATTGAAATATATGACGAAGGCTTGTCCACCGCACCCGAGATTCGCGATGCCCTGGATCAACATGAAAAATCACTCAGCCTGGAGCAATTTGGAGGGCTGCTGGAAGCTTACGGTTTCAGTAAAGAAGCGGCGCAGAAAATCCTGGCAAGCCACAATGTTGAGAAAAAAAGCCCGATAACCAGGGGTTATGCGAATGCAGAATCTGTTTCAATCGGGAAACAAAAGAAGCGTTGATGGCACCTGGAATTTCGGTGTTGTCTCCTGGACGAGGGCGCTACCCAACGACGCAATCACGTTGGATGTGGCGAGATTCTTCGCCCGTCCCTGTTGGGAATGTAGCCGTTGAAACAAGGGTAAAATGGGGCGTCCATGTAATGGGAGAGGCAATTGGCTGCTGAGCAGATATTTTGTTACGGATGCGCCCGGCATCATCCAGCAGGCACCGCAGGTGAGCGAATCAGGGATTCAAAGGGCAACGTTCGCTGGTGTTGCAGCAAATGCGCGAGCGCCAAGAGTGATGCGGCGAGAGCCAAGGGGAATCGACATCGATTTGCGGAAAAGAATGTTGATGTGCAATCAGTCTCGGCACAACAACAGGAACAACAAGAAACAGACTGCGGTTTTTTCGTTTCAGGATCAGCATAAAATCGTGGCGCGTCCCCTATGACGCTCTGCACCTTCACTCCGCAAAACCCGGCCTGCGATCAAAGCCTTCCTCCGCAAGGCTTTGATCTTGGGCAATGCAGCTGGTCACGCGCTCAAGGCGTGTAGTTGACGACCCGTTGCGCGCGTAACAACCAGTCCCGAACATCCTGGCGCGCCAGCACACTGTTGAGCACCAGTGCCAGCATCACCAGCGCCGCACCCACTACCTCCGCGCTGCCGAAATGATGACCCTGCAGCACGCCGATAATGAAGGCTGTTACCGGCACGAGGTTGATGAACAGCACACCTTGCGCCCCCACGCGGCGTATGCCCGCATTCCAGCCCAGCACGGCGACGAAAGCGGCAATCAGCACCAGGTAGACGATGCCCCAGGCCGATGCACCAAGCCCAGCAGCTGTGGGCAGATGGGCATGGCCGGCGAGTATGGCCGCAGCCGTAATGCCCAATATGCTGAGCGCTCCGAGGGCGCAACTCAGCGCCGTGTAGCGCAGCGGCGACCAGCCCGGAAACTTCTGCGCGCCCAGGGTGTAGACGACCCAGCACAGGGCGCCGGCCAGCAGCAGGCCGTCGCCGGCAATATCGGCACCCTCCAGAAGCCGCGTCCAATGGCCGTCGGTAATCACCAGACCCACGCCCAGCAGGGCCAGGGCGATGGCCGCCAGCGTGGTGCCGCTGGGGCGCACCCTGGTCAGCAGCCAGTTCACCAGCGCGGTCAGCAGCGGCATGAGCGCCATGATGATGGCCGCATGCTCGGGCTGTGTGTGGCCCAGACCCTCGAAGGCCAGCAGGTTGAAGCCCGCAAAACCCAGGCTGCCGTACAGCCACACGCGCCAGCCCTGCCCTTCCAGGCGCAATGCAGCACGACCCTCGCGCCACCGCAGCACGGCCAGGAACAGCAGGGCAGCGAGGCCGTAGCGAATCGAGGTCATACTGAAGGCGTCGATATGGACGAGCAGGACCTTGGCCAGCGGAAACATGCCGCCCCATGCCATGGCCGAAATCAGCAGCAGCCCCATGGCGCGGGGCAAGGTAAGCGGGTATTGCATGGTGTTTCTCCTTTTGCAATTGGGGTGAGCACCATGCTAGATGATTTCTGAATAGAAATTAATAGCCGATTATGGAACAATATTATTTCCATAATAGAAATATTGATCGCGCCATGACCCTGGATCTCGAAGCCTGCCGCGTGTTCGCCCGGGTGGTGGATGACGGCTCTTTTTCCGCTGCCGCGCGGGCGCTGGGCCTGTCGCTGCCGGGCGTGAGCAAACAGGTGGCGCGGCTGGAAAAGGCGCTCAATGCGCGCCTGCTCAACCGCACCACCCGCCGCCTGAGCCTGACCGAAGCGGGCGCGGCCTTTCATGGGTACTGCCTGCGCCTGCTGGAGGATGCCCGCGCAGCGGAGGAAGCCGTGACCCGCCTGCACGAAGCTCCCCGGGGCCAGTTGCGGGTGAGCGCTCCGGCGGCTTTCGCCGCCGGACAGCTTGCGCCGCTGCTGTCGGCGTTTCTCACGCGCTACCCCGATATCAATCTGGAACTGGACGCCAGCGACCGGCTGGTAGACCTCGCCGAGGACGGTTACGATCTGGCGATCCGCCTCACCGCACACCCACCCGAACGGCACGTGGCGAGGCCGTTGCGCCGCATCCGCCGCGTGGCCTGCGCCGCACCCGCCTATCTGGAACGCCACGGCATCCCGCAGCACCCGCACGACCTCACCGGTCACAACTGCCTGGTCTATGTGCAGGCTGAAGGCGCCAACCTTTGGGAATTCGAGCAAGACGGCCGCGCGCTCGCCGTGGCAGTGCGCGGCAATGTGCGCAGCAACAGCACTGACACACTGCGCCAAGCCTCCCTGCAAGGGCTGGGCATCATCCGCGTGCGCGACTACGTGGTCAGCCAGGATTTACAGACTGGCGCGCTACGCGAAATTCTCCCGTCCTTCGCGCCGCCCAGCCGCGCAGAGCTTTACGCCCTGTATCTGCCTAATCGCCACCTCCCACCCAAGGCGCGGGTGTTTATCGACTATCTGGTGGAGTGCTTCACGGTGGATGGATGACGCGGAAATTTCAAGACCGATCCCGAACAGCCGAATAGAGCTCACTGCGTATGGCCGTTATTCGGCCTGAACGGCCATTGAGGTTATGCTGTTTGAGCGGCGGTTGTACTTCGCATTGCCGCCGTTCGACAATTTCCAGCGAAAATCCGGGGCTTCTAATCCGAGCGACAGCTTTCTCAATCTGCGATCGGCAAAAATTCGACCCATAGCGGCCAAAAACGTTACCGAAAAGCAGGCACTACTGGGAAAATCAGTTCTGCATTGCTTCCAAATAGCTGGTGTCACGATTGGTTGCACGCGACTACATGTCGTCGGTCAATTTGCCAAAGATCAACCATTCAAAATATGGTTGCCATTTGTCATGCACAAAAAATCCGCGACGCCTCAATCCATTTTCACAAAGATAATAAACTTCAATCGACCAAAGGACTGTCATACGTGTAGGTAGATGGTCCCTCAAGACTCCAAACTCCTTGAGTCCGCCCTTTCGTTTGACCATTTGGTAACGGAGTAAAAGCAAGGCAAAAACCTGTTCGCCGGCGTTCCTTCAGAAAGTCGAAGTATTCGACGTATCCATATGCCCTAAGAATCAATTTACCTTCAAGGGCTGACATCCAGTCTGCTTGCAAGGGGCCTGCCTGCCTGCTTATCTCGTAGGATTTGCCAGGATCAACAATTCTTGGATTTGACAATTTTTGGACAGTTTGCTCCGGATACATGGGTTTAGACGGAAGGTGTCGGTCTAACTCGGTCACAAAGCAATTGCTAATGATTGTTGCCGGCGTGCGTCCGTGATTTCCAAACTCGATTGTGGCCGCGCCACCAAAAGTAGGGATCGAAATTCGCTCAATGATGAAAATTGGGAGTTCAAGGGCTATGGCCGCGTCTGCAGATCGTTTGGTTATCGCGAGTGACGCTCTAGTATCCTCCGACTGCTTGTAGGCGAGTTCGCGAAGGCGCTTCGATTCTGTGGCAAGTTGAATCGTGAACCAGGCCAATACACCGGTGAACAATGTAGTCATCAAAGAGAAGATTGTTAGCCAAAGATCAAAATCATGCTTCGTGGCGTGCTCATTTTCCTCTCGGAGCAGTTCTGCATTTGTTTTTTTCTCTGGAATGATTCTGACGATCAAGGGGAGTTCCTGCGTTTCGCGCTGCTTCGACATTGATACTGGGCTGTTCTTAGAGTCGACAGCTACGGTGCGCGAGTCCGTGGAAATAAGAGGCGCTTTGTCAATAGACTGAGCAATTTTGCCAGAATTAATCGCATAGGAAAGTGTTGTAAAACAACTGATTGCAACGATAGAGAGAAGGATGAAATTTCGGATTTTTGTCAAAATATTGGCCATTTCAATTCCCATTTCATGTGATTTCTATCGAGCGTTCTGGGCGAAGGATCGTATGAAAACGCAAAAAATCTCGCGGAAAGAACCAATGCAGCATTAAATTCATATTGCATTAGGAGAGCGTCACGAAAGAACATTTTCCACTTGCTTTCTCGAAAAGTTGCCAGTGCAGTATCAGATATGTGACATTCTCGACCGACCGTTCTTTGCCGGGAGCACCCATTGGGTGACGTTGCCGCATTGCTGTCATTGGATGACAAGCATCATTTTCCAGAGGCTGCTTTGGGGAACATTAGCTCAACCGTCACTACCGGCCATCAGCCGACGGTCGCGATTTTCTCCATTGCTGACGTTCGTTTGGCCAGATTACACGTAAGCGGCCATTGAATCGGGGGTTCTCATTTTTCTCGCCTGAAGGTCATATACGCCGCCGTGCTTAAAGATAGCACTCGTCAGTAAATAGCATTAACGACTGCAAACAACGCTCTAAACCGCGCGATGGTCGCGGCGTCCAGCGACTTTGGTGGCGACGAAGCGAACCGCGTGGCGACCGCGTAGTGGTTAAAACCGCCGGAAGGACGAATTATAAGCCCCTTGTCCTTGATGTACTGTTCAAGTCGCTGCACGATCCTATCGCCAGGAGGAAGATCGGCCTCGGCGACAACGATGCCAGCGAGTTGGGACGCGAAGGTTGTGTTGAAATATTTGAGATACATGCCCACCGAAAACAGGTCCTCGATGTCGCTGGGCTTGCCGCTCTCGCCAGCTTTCCCCAGATCGCGGAATTGTGATACGTTGAACAAGGATTTGGCAGCGAGCAGTTTGTCGCGCACGAGTCCCGTCATCTTCTGTTCCGGTGAGCCACGATAGTCATGCAGAACGCCAAGCTTAAGTCCACTGGCACCGAGCAACGAGACGAATGTCGCTAGGTTATCCAGCCCCCCCGTGGGCACGATAGTGACATCATCACGCAGGCCTGCGCCACCATCCGCTTCGATGAATCCGGATGCAAGCTGCAAGTAAATCAGCTCGGATGGACCTTCAACCAGCAAGTTGCGTTCGGAGATGAACAAGTTCTGCGCGATGGTCCAGCCAAGCGCGGCTTGCAGTGGAAAGATTGTGCGTGGATCAGAGCCGGTCAAATTTTCGGAGATGACCGTGCCGACTTTGATTTGATCCTCAACCAGACGTACTTGGTGCAAGCGATCCGAATGCACCATAAACGGCGAATGCGTGGTGTAGAGGACTTGGTGATCATTCGCCAAGCGGTCGATGTAGCGCAGGAAGTCCGCTTGCGCCAACGCGTGGAGCGCGAGACCGGGCTCGTCCAACAGCAGGATCAGCTTCTTGCCAACGCTCTTGCCCGACGGGTCAAGCTGATGCTGAACGCTGTCGAACCAAACAAGGAAGCTGAAAAACCAAATGAAACCACGGCTTCGCTGATCGAACGGTGTGCTGACACCGCGGTGCCGCCGGTTCTTGATTCGCAGGTATAGGTTCGGCCCATTGTTGAACGGCGCTTCGTCAGTTGTGTCGGCCTTGATGTCGACCTCGACTTCAAGATCTTCGTTCTGCTTCCAGAATTCCATCACTTGGTCGGTCAGGGTGATTGAAACCGCTTCGATCTTTGCCTTGAGCTCTTCGTATCCACCTGGCGTCGCCATATCGGCAAAACTCACGTCGGCCATGCGCAGCAGCGCTAAAATCGAGCGATGGATAGGCTTCAGTTGCTTCGGATCAGTCTTGGCCTGCTCAACACGGGCTGCGAGGTCGGCAAGATTCATCTTGCCGGGCAACAGGTCGTAATCGCTGAAATACAAGAACTTTGGGATTTCAGCGTTAATCAACGACCATGCTTCCCACTGGGAAACTTGCTCCCACTTACTCGCCTCAATACGGACGTTAAGGGCTTGAATGGTTGCTTGGTCAGCCTCAGTCAAACTGACGCCCTTGAGGATGGTTGGTATTGACCGTAGCGACTTGCAATCCTTAAGCGCGGCTGCCGCGTCGGTGCTCAACGTATTGGAAAAAACCTTGAGGAGCGGAGACTCGTCGACATTCAGGCCGATGGCCTTGGTGTTGTCGTATTTGTGCGAGATGGTCATCTGATGACCTGATTTCAGCGTGGTGCCAAGCTTGTCGTTCACTCTGCCGATCTCATCATCGCTAAGCGTGTAAGTCAAAGCCGTTACGACTGCTGGCTGCGTCTTATGCGTCTTAAGGTATGCAGACAGGTCTTTGCGTGGATAGTCTTCGACCGGTTCAAACGACTCCTCGCCCAACGCGTCAGCGGACTTTTGCAGCGCCTTGAGCAAAACCGTCTTGCCAGCCTCGTTCATGCCGACAAAAACGGTGGCGGCAGAATCTACCATTACTGTTTGGACGGAATTCATTGACCGAAATGGGCCAACCTTTGCTGAAATGAGGATCACTAACGTCTCCCATAGATGTTATATCGTTAATGTCAAATTATGACAGAGATTGGATAGAAAGCTCGTTGGCACCTTTGGAAGCGCGTTGAACTTTGACGAATAGTCGATAGCCGTTCGTTATTTAACGACAGCAGATAAGCTGTAGTCTTCAAAGATGCGCGTCGGGAGGCCGCGAAGGAACTAGCCAGAAGCTGATTCCGCTGCTTTGCTGCCGACTAGGCCAAAATGGAAACTTCGCATTACGAACGGCCGCTCCCACGTTTTCAGCGTTCGTAGCGAGTGGCAGCTTCCATTTTCCGCCAGTGACGTATCAGGGTCGAGAGCACGCAGTCGCTTTGCAGGAAAGCTGCCGTTCGGGATGATTCCCGCACCTATGGCCGGTGAAGATTCCATACCGGCCGTTGGCCCACTGGGTGCCACCGGCAGCAATGGCCGAAAACCGGACATATGCAACGATCCTCCTGATGGTCCGCCTGGCACGCTACTTACATTCACCCCACAGCTAAGCGTGCCTTCATGCCATTGAACGGGGTACACAACTTACCACCACGCTTAAGGGATAACCCCACCTTCCCCACGCCCACGCAATGATTCATACAACTGCGCCGGACCAAGCAGCACATCCTTCAAGCCATTACGTACACGCTCCGAGTCCAGCGCCTGCTTGCTCATCGTGCCGTGCGCTGCCAGTGCGTCCATAATCGCGTTCATGATCTCCTTGGCGAGGTCGGGTGAATCGGCGAATTGCTGCTTGGTACTATTGGTGGCCTGCTGCACCAGAATGTCGGATTCCAGGAGCTTGCCCTTCAGCACGTTATTCACGTACACCAGCTTGTCATCGTCAGTCAGTTCGCCCTCGAACAAGTCATTCACCCTGGCGATGATCTCGTACAACAAGCCTTTCTCTTTTTGTTGCACCATGCCGCTACCGGCCTCACCGAGCGGGTCGAGCTTGGGATACTCGCCGCCCTCGCCCAATGGCAAGGTGCGCTTGCCCAGATTTTTCAGGTGATGGTGGGTCAGTATCACCTTGGATAAATCAATCTCTTCGCGTTCGCGCCCGAACTCCAGCAAGGGCAGGAGGCGTTTGAAGAACCAGTAGCGCTTTTCAATCGCGGTATTGCCGTAGTCGAATATCTGCGACAGGAAGGCATAGATGCGCTGGAATGCACCCAAATCCGCCTTGAACAGCACCAGCGCGTTCAGCTCGTTCTGAGCCTCCTCCGCTGCCTTGCCATCATTGCGCGCCTTGGCTGTCTTCAGTTGCTCCTGTGCGGCCTTGTAGCGGTGCAGGATGCGCGCCACCACCGGCTCCAGTGCCGCCGCCAGGTCGCTTTGCCTGGCATTGGGATTCAGCTCCACCGCCACCACGCGCCCCACTTCAAAGTCGTCATAGAAACCTGCTGCATCCAGTTTGCTGCGCAAGTCGTAGACCAGGTGTGGGTCAGTGACATTGGAGAGCGTCGCCGTGTCGTAATAAGCCTTGAATGCCGTCAGCACTTCCTCGGCATCGTTGACGAAATCCACCACGTAGGTCGTATCCTTGCCGGGATAGGCACGGTTCAGGCGCGACAGGGTTTGCACTGCCTGTATGCCTGCCAGTCGCTTGTCCACATACATGCCGCACAGCAGCGGCTGGTCGAAGCCGGTCTGGAATTTGTTGGCGACCAGCAGGATTTGGTATTCGTCGGTGTTGAAGGCTTCGCGCATGTCGCGCCCACGCAGGTTCGGGTTCATGGCCTGGCTGGTTTCGCTGAACGCATCCGGCCCCGATTCCTGGTCGTTCACCTCGCCGGAGAACGCCACCAGCGTGCCGATCCTGTAGCCCTGAGACTGGATGTATTTCTCCATCGCCAGTTTCCAGCGCACCGCTTCCAGCCGGCTGCTCACCACTACCATGGCTTTGGCATGCCCGTTCAACAGCGGCGCAACGGTTTCGCGGAAATGCTCCACCACCACCTGCACCTTCTGGCTGATGTTGTAGGGATGCAGCTTCACCCAGCGCATGATGCCCTTGAGGGCCGCACTGCGTTCCACCTCGGCGTCATCCATTTCCTTGCCGTTGTGCGCCAGCCTGAAGGCGGTCTTGTAGGGCGTGTAGTTCTGCAACACGTCCAGAATGAACCCCTCCTCAATCGCCTGGCGCATCCCGTACACATGGAACGGCGCGGGGAGATTGCCGGCACCGGCAGGCAGCTCGGGATGCGGGCGGCGGCCGAATAGTTCCAGCGTCTTGGCCTTGGGCGTGGCGGTAAAGGCGACATAGGTAATGCCGCTCTCGGCAGAGCGACCCGCCATTTGCGCAGCCAGTATGTCCTCGGTGGACACTTCGCCGCCGTCATTCAGTTCCTGCAACTCTTCCGCGCTCAACACCTGTTTGAGCTTGGCGGCGGCTTCCCCGGTTTGTGATGAGTGTGCCTCATCGGCAATCACCGCAAAGCGCTTGCCCTGCGCGGCCGCCTGCTCCTGCACCGCTTTCAGCGCGAAGGGGAAGGTCTGGATGGTACACACCACGATCTTCTTGCCGCCGGAGAGCGCCTGGGCCAGTTCAGCGCTCTTGCTGGCACCCTCGCCGGTAATCGTCGCCACCACGCCGGAAGTGCGCTCAAAGTCGAATATCGCTTCCTGCAACTGCGCGTCCAATACGTTGCGGTCAGACACCACCAGCACCGAGTCGAACAGTTTCTTGTGCTCGGCATCGTGCAGGTCTGCCAGGAAATGCGCCGACCAGGCAATCGAGTTGGTCTTGCCTGAGCCTGCCGAATGTTGAATCAGGTATTTACCGCCTGCGCCTTCGGCCAGCACCGTACTCAGCAGCTTGCGCGTCGCATCCAGCTGGTGAAAGCGCGGGAAGATGATTTTCTGAATCTGCTTTTTAGTGTCGCGCTTGGCAACCAGATAACGCCCCAGAATCTCCAGCCAGCTATCCCGCGCCCAGACGGTTTCCCACAGGTAGGCGGTGCGGTGCCCATGCTCGTTGGGCGGATTCCCCGCCGCACCGTTATCGCCACGGTTGAAGGGCAGGAAGGTGGTATGCGCACCCTCCAGCTTGGTGGTCATGCGCACTTCCCTATTGCTCACGGCGAAATGCACCAGCGCACCATTGGGGAAAGACAGCAGGGGTTCAGCTGACCCCTGCCCCTTGGGCTTCGGGTTACGGTCAAAACGGTACTGGTCAACCGCATCCTCCACCGATTGGGTGAAATCGGTTTTCAGCTCCACCGTGGCCACGGCAAGACCATTGAGGAACAGCACAAAATCTATCGCATTCTCGTTATGCAGCGAGTAACGCACCTGGCGCACCACGCGCAGGCGGTTCTTCTGATACTTGGCGACGGTCTCGGCGTTCATTGCCAGCGCCGGCTTGAACTGGCACAGCGACAGCGGCTGACGCAAGCCCAATAGCTCCACCCCATGTCGCAACACAGCCAGCGTGCCACGGTCATCCAGTGACTTGCGCAGCCTGTCCAGCAACACCGCCTCGGCACTTGCGCCGTGGTTCTTGCTCAACGCTTCCCATGCCTTGGACTGTGTCTCCTGGACCCAGGCAATCACATCCGCCGGAAACAGGGCACGGGCGCGGTCATATTGCTTGGCATCGCCTTCGGCATGCAGCCACCCCTGCGCGGCTAGGGTGTCGCAGATTTCGGTCTCGAAGCTGATTTCCTTGTGCAAGCTCATGCAATTAATCCGGTGTAGTACCAAGAATAAATCTCGCCCGCTCGTGCCGCAGCATCTGGTAAGGCGACATGAAGCGCACACCCAGCCCAACGCAGGCATTCGGAATCTTGATCTTGCGAGTCGAATTCGCAGGCACCTCATGCGTTACTACCGTATGCCCGTGCGCAAGGGCATGGGCCACCAGCCAGTAATCCGCTACTTGCAGAAAAGTATTCACCGCAACAGGTTCGTAATTCTGTCCGGCAGCCCATGTACTGACGCGTGGCAATACAGGCAACACGAGTCCATCCTGCGGTAGAAAGAAGGCATCACCGCGCGCTGCAGTCCAATCTGCCAGATCGTCTCCACCCGCCTGCAATTCATCCCCGACCTGTTGAATACTAAAAACAGTACCCGCCGCATTGTTCTGCTCAAGCCATTCCCAGAAGGCGGGGCAAAAGTCGAACCCGTACTGCAGGTTCTTGGCCTGAATGAAGATGTTGGCGTCGAGCAGGTAAGCCATCAGATCGGGAAGTTCAGGGAACGCCCGAACTCATTGAATGTGCTGGTCTTGGCGATACCCAGCATGCGGAAAGCATCACGATAGAGCGTCCGCCCCTCCAGCGTGCTTTCCACCAGTGCACGAGCAAAACGCTTGCTGACGCGCGCTGCCGTCGTGCGATAGAAATCTCCCCCTCCGGTTCCTGCCGCATCCAGACTGCGCAAATGCTCCAGTTCAGCGCGGTAAGCATTAAAAAAAGCGTTGCGATCCAAACGTCCGGCATCTGCCAGCCTGCGCAAAATAACCAGGGTGCTGACCTTGAAGCGGCGCGCTAGGCGGGAAAGGGTGTCGCGTATAGGCTCATCGGCAATCAATTCAGCCACAAATACGTTCATCGGCACCAGCAGTTCCGCAGCCACCTGATTACACCAGGTTTCAATCGCGTTATCGGAAGCCTCACCGGCGCTCACATCAGAGACCGCAGACTGGCCCAGCCAAAGGTGCGCCAACTCATGGGCGAGTGTAAACATCTGCGCCGCCTTGCTGTCTGCGCCGTTAATAAAGACCAGCGGCGCATGTGCGTCCGCCAGCGCAAATCCGCGAAACTCCTGCGGGTCAAGATGGCGATAGTTGTTGTTGAGCACAACGCCGCTGACCATCACCATCACGCCGATTCGCTCAGCCTGCTCAATGAACATACGCAAAGCCTCTGTCCATGTGCGGCAGTCGCGACGTGCATCCACATCGAAATTCAACCGAGCCCGAATCTGCACTGCGGCCTGCACCGGCGCAACACCGGTATTCATCGTGTCGATGAAAGGCAAAGGCGGCTCCCCATTCACCAACTCAAAATCGCGATACCACGCCTGCCTTTCCTGACAGGCATAAATGGTATCCAGCAGATTGGGGCTGGGCCGGGCAATCAACCGGTCTGCCATGGTGCGGAAATCGGGTATCGGCATCGGCTCAGCCGGTGGCTCAGGCAAAAAGAAATAGCCGATAGGGGCGTGAGTGGCACGCGCATATTCTTCCAACTGCTTGAGCGTAGGCTGAACCTCTTGGGCCTCCCAAGCCGCCAGCTTGGGAAAACGGGCTTCCAGCGCAAACAAATCCAGCCGGGCGCGCTCGCGCGCCCAGCGCAACATGTCTGGATTGACCGGGATTCTTGTCATAGCCGATATTTTCACACAGTTCCGCTCAATGCTGACGACGGGTTTTCCTAATCAAGAAATCTGGCGAACAGCCGCGCCAGCCAGCCAACGCCCCATAAATCGCGCCTGTCCATGCTGCGAGCAACAAAGTAATTGCGCACCGCAAAGAACAGGCCAATCAACCCTAACGCAATACCGATCCATTGCAGCCAGTGCATGCGCCTGCCAAACAGCGCCTCCACCATCGGCTTGAACATATTGCCCTGTAGCTCATCCAGCTTCGATTGCAGCCAAAAAGGCAACACCCAATAAAACAGAATAAACAGCGCCAGACCAAGTATCGCGGCGCCCCACCAAGGCAGTGCATTGGCGATTTCCACCGTGTCACGCACGACGCTGTCTGCCGCACTGCGCCTGCGGTAACGCCTTGCCATCAGGCGGCCTGCCTCACATCAATCTTGCCGGTGACAGCGGCGGAAATCAGGGCGCTGCGGCGTTCTTGCAGCAGTGCGATGGCACGGTTGGCTTCGGCGGTGAGGGTGTCGAGTTGGCTGGTTGTTCGACCTAGAAAATTTGCTATAGCGACCTGCTCGTCGAGAGGCGGCAGTGCAACCTCCATAGATGTCCATGCTTCCATGCGTAATGCTTTTGTTCCATGAGCCGCCTCATCTAATCGTCGCAACGACTCTTCTGCTGTACCACGCAGATACCACGCAAGAAATGCTGATTGCAACTTTGTGCCAGCGAAAACAGCTTTCAAATCTTGATTGATTGCCATCCTCTCGCCTGTCAATGCAACCGGAAACGTTCGAGCTAGAATCATGCCGCGCACGACGACAAGTACCACACCTTGCTCGATCAGCGTTGCCGCACCTTGCTCAATGGCTAACTCAGTAATGTGATCCACGGTATCGGAAAGAATCTCAACCTTCATGTCTTTGCCCGAAGCCCACGGTATAGAGCCATCCCAATAATCGTGCTGGTCCTTGCTTGGCGTTCCTCCGCTCTTCAGCCGAACAAGATATTTCATGGGCATGCACCCCCAATGCGCCGGCACCTCGCCCAGCCATTCAATGCCGGAATCCTTCATCGGGACATTGGGGTTAAGCCCCTTGGTGACAGCGTGCGAAATCACCGCCTGGCGTTTTTCCGCCAGCAGCTCGACCAGTCGCTGCTGCTCGGCAACCAGAGCGTCAATCTTCCCCGTCTCGCGGTCGAGGAACGCGGCGATGGTTTGTTGTTCTGGAACAGGTGGTACCGCCAGGCTGACATTCTTCATCTCGGAGTAGTTAGTACTCCATAGGTCAGCAACAATACCCTTGCCGAAACGATAATATTCCTCCTGAAATGGCTGGCTCCTCAACACGTGATGTGCGAAATTAATTGCGATTTCATCTCTGGGGCGCAAAACGGTGTTAATCAGAGATACCGATCCATCCAAGTCAGATGCGCCAGAAGAGCCTTTACGATCAGACCTGCTGTTTATTACGAAATCGCCTTTGCATACTTTCTTGCGGTTATCTCCGTCATCAGTCTTAGCTGCTGTCTCAAGCTGTGGCACCACGCCGTTCTTTGTAACTGATAACGCATCAAAGTCCTTATCACTGACTTTTTCCCGCCGTTCATCAAAATAGTAACCAATTCGCTTCACTTCCCAATGCACAGGCACCTCGCCTAGCCACGCCACGCCGCTGTCCTTGTATGTTGGATAACGCAGCAAGCTCATTACGCCTCCTCCCACAACGGCAAGGTTTCCCATCCTTCTGGGAATCCCATCACGGCAGTGGATGCCTGTTCGCATGAATCGAAAAGTTCAATCAACTTGCTGCGCCAATGCGATGCCGGACTGATGCCTCGCAATAGATAGGCAAGCATGGCAAGGGTGTTATACAGCCGGCCGTGCGCATCTTCTTCACGATTGAATACGCTGGCGAGTTCCGCTGGTTTCTTGCTAGGCAAACGCATTTTCACCGTAAAGCGGCGATTCCAGATGCGCCCATGATGAGCGCAGTGATTGCGAACGATAGTCAGGTGATGCAGGAATGACACCAACACTTTTTCATCCAGTCCGTCGTATGTGTCGGCAATTGCCTGGCGGTCATACGGTTTGCGCAAGTTTTGTATCCACCTCGACAGGTGTCCGATTGACATCAGTTCGCAAGAGACCCAGATCGGCGGGGTCGCCAAGTGCCTGTAGCGTTCCTGATAATGTTTGGCGAAAGTTTCGTGGCTGCGTTGAAACTCCTTATCCAGCTCATCACAGCAGCGCTGCCATGTCCCCTGGTTATGAAATATGGAATTGTCGTGGTGCGCGAAGGCTCCATAGTTGAGCGATAGATAGTTCGCCCAGCGGCATCGCAACGAGATTTCAATGCGCTCGATAGCGTCAAGCAGGAGCAAGCGCAATGCACGGTCGAATTGGTATATCGCGATAACGTCAGAAAACCTGGTGTGGACGCGGAAGAGGTGATCGCCATTCTGACCAGCGACTTCATACGGGAGCCAATAGGCGCGTAGCCGGTAGTAATTGATGTGCGTCAGGTAATGCGTTGCTTGATCGCGGTCTGGAATTTCCATCCCACGCTGAACAAGAAGATCGATCTGGTCAGCAACAGAGAGGGGAGGCTTGTGGAAGGTCATGCGTTTCCGACCCCACAAAAAAGTAACCCGCCTGGTGCGCATCGTGGAGAGGCGTGGCGGGTGTTGTTGAATGCAATTATACCTAAGGCAACAACCTTGGCAATACCCAGGCTCGCCATGTCAAGGGGGGATTGTGTCCAAATAACCTGGGGCAAGCTCATGCGCTCAACCCCGCAATCATGGTCAAAATCCGGTCAGTACAGTGCTTCAGATCGGCATCAATCGCCGTCAGCGAGCGCGGTGGCTGGAACACGTAGAAGTGGCGATTGAACGGGATTTCATAGCCGACCTTGGTCTTGTCGTGGTCGATCCAGGCATCCGGCGCGTGTGGCAGCACTTCGCGCTTGAAGTAGCTTTCCACGTTCTCAGCAAGCGGCACGTTCTCCGTGTCGCGCAGACTGCTGTCCGGCTGCGGCTTACCCTTCTGCTTGCCTTTTTCGCCCAGCACAATCTTGCCCGCCGCATCGCACAGCGGTTGTTCCACGGTGATGGTGCGGTAGCCGAAGTCTTCATTTCTAAAAATGCGCGAGATAGGCTTGCCATCCCGCTCCGCTTCCAGGAAACCGCCGAACAGCCTTGTCACCTCGGCGATATGTTCATCGCTCATTTCCTTGCGCTTGCTGCCCAGGCTCTTGCGCATCTTCTGCCAGAAGGCGGATGCGTCGATCAGTTGCAGCAGGCCCTTGCGGTGTGCCGGCTTGCGGTTGGAGAGTATCCAGACATAGGTGCTGATGCCGGTGTTATAGAACATGTCGGTGGGCAGGCCGATGATGGCCTCCACCAGGTCGTTTTCCAGCACATAGCGGCGGATTTCGGATTCGCCCGACCCGGCGCCGCCGGTGAACAGGGGGGAGCCGTTGAGCACGATGCCGAAGCGGCTGCCGCCATCCACCGCCGGACGCATCTTGCTGATGAGGTGCAGCAGGAACAGCAACGAGCCATCGGAGACACGGGGCAGACCAGGGCCGAAGCGGCCGTTGTAGCCCTGGCTCTCGTATTCCTTGCGGATTTCCTTTTCGACCTTTTTCCATTCCACGCCGAACGGCGGATTGGACAGCATGTAGTCAAATTTTCTATGAGGATGCCCGTCATCCGAGAGTGTGTTGCCTGCCACGATATTGGCAACGTCCTGCCCCTTGATGAGCATGTCTGCCTTGCAGATAGCGTAGGATTCGTCGTTCAATTCCTGCCCGAACATGCTGAGCCGCGCCTGCGGGTTGTGTTCTTCCAGGTATTCTCCGGCAATGGATAGCATGCCCCCGGTGCCCGCCGTGGGGTCGTAGATGGTGCGCACCACGCCGGACTTGGACAGCACTTCGTCGTCTTCGATGAACAGCAGGTTGACCATCAGGCGGATGACTTCACGCGGCGTGAAGTGCTCCCCGGCAGTCTCATTGGAGATTTCAGCAAACTTGCGGATCAGCTCCTCGAACACCAGTCCCATCTGCGAGTTGCTGACCGCTTCCGGGTGCAGGTCGAAGTTGGAAAACTTCTCGGTGACCTGGTAGAGCAGTTTCGCCTTGGCGAGACGATCCACCTGAGTATAGAAATCGAAGCGCTCGAAAATATCCCGCACGGCGGGCGAGAACGCCTGGATGTAGGCGTAGAGATTTTCACCGATGTGGTCCTGATCGCCCATGAGTTTCTTCATGTCCAGCGGCGAGGTGTTGTAGAAGCTCTGCCCCGCTTTACGCAACAGGAACGGTTCAGGATTCAGCCCGGCTTTTTGTTGTTTGGCATATTCGGCAAGCACCGCAGGTTTGGTCGCTTCCAGCACGCAGTCCAGACGGCGCAACACGGTGAACGGCAGGATCACCTTGCCGTATTCGGATTGCTTGTAATCGCCGCGCAGCAGGTCAGCAACTGACCAGATGAAAGAAGAAAGCGCTTGCTGGTTCATTAATGAGTCCGTGGTTATTCTTGGTATGACGCGGAATTATGCCTGCCCGCCGTAGTTTGAGCGAGACAATGTAACATCCACTCCCCAATTGCCACATTCATCCAAACCCTGATTTTGCAGGATTTGCGACAAGGCAGCCCCAAAAAATCCGGGACGAATGAATTCGTCCCGGACTGAATCAAATAATGGTTTCCTGCCTCCTTATCTTGCAAGCGCCAACCTGCTGTGACTTTAGCCTGCTCCCCCGCCAGGGTTCGCAGACGTTATTCGATACCCGCCGCCAAGCGGATTTTTACGTTCAAACTCGCTGCCTGCCGTCTTTCTTGTTTGGGGTAATCACCCCGCTGATGATGCGGATTCGGTCAAATCACCGCATCACCTGCCATGCGAACACATGGCTCAATACTCAACGACGCTCCCCCAGTTCCAAGCGCTTTTATCGGCGCGCCGGTATGTCTTCAGGTGCCACCCCGAAGCCGTGAACTGGTTCCCACGTTAGAACAGTCGCTACTGCAACAACACACGCCGCCTCCTCATCAATCGCGCTAGCCGTATGGCTTTCGCATCCGATTTCGGCCCGGGAGAGATTCCAAAGTCCCTGGGCTTACTCACGCGATGATTTCCGGATTTGACCACCCAGGCACTGAAGGCCCGAGCAATGGCTTGCATTGTTTCCACTTCGCACCCGCCGTGCCCTGTTCAGAGCATGGGTGCTTTCGCCGGTTGAGCTGTTCGTCGACCTGCAAAGGTTGCCCCTCGCAGTGCCGCCATCCCGAGATTTCTCCTGGATGGCTCACGTTCTCACGAATCGTGCTGACGCCCTCGGTTGTGGCACTGGTTAGACTCTTTCGAGCCTCCCCAGGGCGGGACTGATTAGCATCGGAGCGCCTGGCGTTGCACAGTGCGCGCGTTGCATCACAGGATAGCCTGCGTGAACTGACAGCTCTTGCCGATCATTTGGCGCAGCAGGTGGATGCACTCACGTCGCAACTTGAAGCCCTGCAGGCTGATAAGCTCACTGCAGAAAAGCGCGCTCAGGAAGCTGAGACCACTTTGAAAACGACACGGCAAATTTTTAAGGCGATTGGATTGAAGCCGGCCAAATCGGTCGAGAAAGGTCAAACGGCGGACGAGGCATAAATTCGAACGGCAGATTCATTATTCAATTGGTGCAATTCAATTGGGGCAGGTTATCCTGCCCCAATTTTTCGGAACTACTACAGCAAGTATCAACTGGCACATCGCCATGCGCCCGGGCAAGCGCCGGGCGCTGGACAAGGACAAACCCATTGATGCATTGATCGACCAGCTGGAGAAGCTCAAGGCGGGTATCCGTGCCAAGGTGGAGCACCCGTTCCGGGTGATCAAGCGCCAGTTCGGTTACACCAAGGTACGCTACAAGGGCTTGAAGAAAAACACAGCCCAGCTCGTTACGCTGTTTGCGCTATCCAATCTGTGGATGGCGCGGCACAAACTGATGGTGCTGCCGGGATGCGTGCGCCTGGAGATCGGGTAAATGGGATAAAGAGGGCGAAGAACGCCAAAAGCCGCGTGGAAAATCGCATTTCTTGAGCATTTCACGCTGCCGTTTGAAAATTTTCAGCAGAGCCGCCTGCCGCTGCGCGGCAGACGGAGTTGTTCAGAGCATCCCTAGGTGTTACTGGTATTCTTTCTTTTCTTCGTAGGCAGGCTTGGTTTTAAGCGAGAAATTCAACATGTCGTATCCACTTTTTATCGGCAAGCGGTATTGGATAAACTGATAACCAAGGGCAGTGTGGCAGGCGTTGCATCCTGTGACCCCGCCTTTGAAACGCTGGTTAAATTGTGCGGTATTCTGTTTCTCAATGGATTCGCCAAGCGGGGTCAGGTAATTTTTCTCAAAGGCCTTTAGCATGGCGGCGCGTTTCGGGCGGGTGATTTCCGCGATTTCTTGAGCTTCAAGCATTTCCTTGAGTTCGTACTGGGCTAGCCCCCAGTTGCCGCCATTTGCCGCAAAATACATCTGAGTGAAGCGATTACCATATTCATGCATGATCGTACCCAACCCCGGCTGGATGGAAGACAGCGCCTGTACGCGGTCTTCCACCGAACCCTGATAGATGTCGGCGGTTTCGCCGCCGGATGCCAGTTTGGCTCCCCCGATTACTGCCGCTCCAAGAAAAACCCATAGTTTACGCATGATGGTCTCCAGGCCTTTCGATGAAAATGTCGATGAAAGGATTGTTTCACGGATATTATGAATAATCCGATTTGATCATAGGGCATGTCCCTTTTTATTCAATCTTTATTCAAGCTGGTTTTTAACCCGGATGTTTCATAAATTGACGCGCGCCCTCGCTGGTCTTTTTATTTCGTATAGAAATTTTGTTCAATCGGGCGTATGAATAACTACGCCACTCTTTCACAAAACCCTGCGCGATCATCACGCGAATTTATGAAACATCCGGCTTAGGGCTTCGTTTTTTGTAATGGCGTAAAGCGTGCCTGCTCGGCGGCCTGGCCCGGCAGGGTGATTGAAACCACCACCTTCATGTCGGGTGCGAGACCGAACTTGCCTGTGCCTTTCATGATGTTGTCACCGGCGGGGATGAGTTTGACGGTGGCCTTTGTTTTCCCTGAAAGTATCGTGGCGGTGCCGCTTGCGCCCTTGCTGGGCTGCTTGGTGCCGGCGTGATCCGTTAGGTAAACCGCGACTTCATTGGGTTTCACCACTAATTCGTAGTGCTGCATGCCAGCCATGCGCAGTTGTCCGCCATGCGGCGCGGTTTGTGTGTCGAGATATTCCTCGGTGTGGGCAAGCGCACCTTGCGAGAAGATAAGCGCAAGGGTGAGGGCCGAGAGTTTCCCAAGGTGCGCTACAAGGGGTTGAAGAAGAATACGGCACAGCTCATTACGCTGTTTGCGCTATCCAACCTGTGGATGGCGCGGCACAAACTGATGGCGCTACCGGGATGCGTGCGCCTGGAGATCGGGCAAATGGCCTAAAGAGGGCGAAGAACGCCAAAAGCCGCGTGGAAAATCGCATTTCTTGAGCATTTCACGCTGCCGTCTGAAAATTTGAAGCAGAGCCGTCTGCCGCTGCGCGGCAGACGGGGTTGTTCAGAGCATCCCTAAAACAATCGAGAAGTCGGTTGGCGATATCCGGTTGCAGTGCAACCATGCAGGATTGCCCATCCGGCAACTCCAGACGAAACCCAGCTAGATGTTTTTTCAGACCACCCTCTGATTGATCCACCAAGCCGGCTTGCTCCTCATGTAGCGCCTCATAGCGGGCTTCGAGCGAGGCTTCGGTTGCATCCGGCAAATCCTCTGGCACGCCCACGATCAGCCCAATGTTATCGTCTTGCAGGGTGCAGGCAACGCCCAGTTCACGCACATGCTGAACAAATTTGTCGCGCAGGCTGGCATCGAAAAATATGTATTCCATCATGAGGGCACCTCTAAAAATACAGAATGGGGTTGGGGCGGTTTGCCACCTGGATAAATCGGCAGATTCAAGCCTTCAACTGGATTTGTGAAACGTTAGGGTTATCATTAAGCGATATTAAATTTTCCCAACCAAATGCCATGACCGGTAACCCGAGCTGCTCCATACAGGCGAGCCCCGATTTATCCACGGTGACTGTAGTGAAGCTCGGCCCCCAGCCGCCCCTCCAAGATTACCTGGAGGCAATGAGGCTGGCCAATGCCGAGGCGAGTACATGCTGCTGTCCTGGTATGATCGTGACCGGGACTTCGAGTCGCCGCAGCACTCCCTGTCGAATTGCATTGTCAATCAGCGCGCTGTTTTTTCCAGCAAACAGCGTGAGCTTTATACCAACCGTGCTAATGCCAAGCTTGATTACATGCGGGTTGTGCAATTTTTCCACGGTGCTTAATTTTTTAAAAACTCTCAATGTCAGGATAGATGTCGCCCCCATTGGTTCAATACAGGAAAATGGAGGGCGGAGGTAGGCGAAAGTACGCGCAGGACTTGCCGCTCCACAGCTGACGGATTAGCTATAAAGGCCGAGAAGCCATCATTCACCTATCCATCGGCCAACAGGCTCAATCCGCCAGACGATCCAACTCCTGATCCGCCAAGGAGGCGGGGTCTTCCTTCGGTTCCAGGTGGGTGGTGATGTGAGCGTGTGGCACGGCTTGGCGGACCTCGGCTTCGATCCGTTCCGACCAGTCATGCCCATGCTGGACCGTCCAAGCGCCAGGTACCAGGACATGCAAGGTGACGAAAGCACGGGCGCCGGCCTGACGCGTGCGCAACGCGTGGAACGCCAGCCCCTGCTGGCGGTAGCCATCCAACACACTGTCAATCGCCTTCAGTTCTTCCTCGGGGATGGAAACATCCATCAAGCCCGCGGCGGAGCGCTGCAGCAGTTGCCACCCGGTCCACACAATATTCATGGCCACCAGGATGGCAATCACCGGGTCGAGCCAGAGCCAGCCCGTCACCCACACCAGTCCGACCCCTGCAATGACCCCCGCTGACGTCCAGACATCGGTGAGAAGATGGCGCGCGTCTGCTTCCAGGGTGATGGATTTGTATTTTCGGCCCACCCCCATGAGGATGCGCGACGTGGCCAGATTAATCACCGAAGCGACCACCGACACCGCCAGCCCGATGCCCACCGCTTCGATCGGCTGCGGATTGAGCAGGCGCTCGATGGCTGCATAGGCGATACTGACAGCGGCGACGAGGATGAGAAAGCCTTCAAAGGCGCTGGAAAAATACTCCGCCTTTCCGTGCCCGTGCGCATGGTTGTCATCCGCCGGCAAGGCTGCCAATGACAGCATGGCCAGCGCCATCATCGCTCCCGCCAGATTGACGAAGGACTCGAGTGCATCGGAAAGCAACCCCACCGAGCCGGTGAGCCGCCAGGCCCAACCCTTGAGCAGGATGGTGGCCAGGGCTGCGGCGATGGAGAGCCAGGCGTAGCGTTTGAGGGAGGCAGGCGGCATATCGGCTCTTCTTCGCGGGGGAGATCGAGATTGGCTTTCCAGACTCGAATCCATTAGACCATATTTATTCTATCTTGGGAGTGACACCGGATGGCAAGCCAGGCCAACGGCACAGGGCTAACTAGATCCTCTAGAACAGGCATCAAATGATAATTTACCGTTCTTTACACGATAATCATTATCATTTATATTAACATTCATATTTAGGAAATTCCCAAATAGCTACTTATCCAAGGAGAAGCCATGTTGTTCCGTTCTTTGCTGGCCGTTGGCCTATCAGGTGCGTTCGCGTTGTCTTGCCCCGCGCTTGCCGCTGACTCGTTACCGGTGCTGGTAATTCATGGACAGCAGTTCGAACCCGGCGAGTTGGCTCTCCCTGCAGGCACCAAGCTTAAGCTCGTTATTCGCAACCAGGATCCCCTCCCAGCCGAGTTCGAGAGCTCCGACCTTTCCCGAGAGGTACTTGTGCCGGCAAATGGCGAAGTAACGATTTACGTGGGGCCTTTGGAACCCGGACGCTACCAATTCTTTAATGATTTCAACCGTGCTATGCAAGGTACGGTTGTGGCGAAGGGGATTTGAGCATGCTAGCGACGGCGATCATCATGTTCCGAGAAGTGCTGGAGGCAGCGCTCATCATTGCCATCGTACTCGGTGCGAGCCGAGGTATTGTGGGTCGCGGTCGCTGGGTGGCCACGGGCATCGGATTGGGGTTGTTAGGTGCATCAATCGTGGCGATCCTCGCCGCCGAGATTTCGTCTGCCTTTTCCGGTAACGGCCAAGCAATTCTTGATGCGGGGATTCTGCTGAGCGCCGTCGCCATGCTCACCTGGCACAACGTATGGATGAGCGCACATGGTCGCCAGCTCGCCGCTGAGCTGTCTGCTGTTGGTGCGGATGTGCAAACAGGCAAGCGGCCTCTCGCTGCCCTGCTCGTTATTACTCTCGTGGCGGTAATGCGCGAAGGCTCTGAGGCGGTCTTGTTTCTCTGGGCGATTGCCGCTGGGGGAGCCCAAAATGCAAGCATGGTTATGGGTGGGGCGGGTGGCGTCGTAGCCGGTGTTCTGGTCGGGCTCTTGTTGTACCATGGCCTGCTGCGCATTCCTGCCCGGCATTTCTTCTCGATCACCAGCTGGCTGATTCTCCTACTGGCTGCCGGTCTTGCTGCCCAAGCCGCAGGATTTCTCAACCAGGCAGGGCTGCTGCCAGCGCTGGGAAATACAGTGTGGAACACCTCCCATATTCTGAGCCAGACCAGTCTAACCGGCCAGTTTCTGCATATCCTCGTGGGGTATGTTGCTCGCCCATCGGGAATCCAGCTCGTGTTTTACGTCGGAACGCTCATGACCATCCTGCTTCTGATGCGTTCCAAGGGGGGTGGGCGTATGGCGCGGGTGCGAGCGGGTGAGGAGACGTCAAGAATATCTGATTGATTGGGAGACTATTCCCGTGCAACTTGTCACGGACGGTGATAGCCACCGCGGCGTCTTTGGAACCTGTTGAAAGAATTAAATGCGTGAAAACAAATATGTTTTTTAAAACCATGCAAGCTCGGAATGGCTGGCCTGTCGGAAAATGGTTTGCATTGGTTACTACGGCAATGACCGTCGTGCTGGCACAAGGCGCGCGCGCGGACGACTTCATCGTTTACTCACCCTACGTGACCAAAGGGCAAAACGAGATCGAATTGCGCGGCTTTACCTACCGGGATGGCAACGCCGACACCAACGGTGCAGGGGGTTTCGAATTGGCGATTTCCCATGCAGTCACCAGTTGGTGGAAGCCGGAATTGTATTTAGGGCGATTCGAGCGGAACCCCGGCGAGACAACGCATTTGGTGGGTTATGAGTTCGAGAACATCTTTCAGCTCGCATCTAACGGAGAATTCTGGGCAGATCCCGGGTTCCTGCTATCCTACGAATCCAACAAGCAGCGTGGCACGCCGGATGCCGTCGAGTTCGGTCCCATTTTCGAGAAACGCTCCGGGCGGATAGATCAGCGCCTGAATCTGATCTGGGAGAAACAGGTCGGTACCGGGGCAAGCGGGAAATATGCGTTCCGTTCCGCGTATAGCGTTAACTATCGAATCAACGTCAAGTTTGCACCGGGTCTTGAAGCCTACTATCGACCCGGTGACAATGCCTACCAAATTGGCCCGTTCTTGAACGGGGAGATCCCCGGTACTGCCGGCAGAGAGCTTGAGTACAGTGCGGGCGTAGTTTTTGGCATCAATCGGGGTGCGCCGGATCAGACGTTTGTCGCCCGCCTGGAATATGAGTTTTTTTGAGGACGTAGTGGTTGAGGGGATGTTCAATATGGATACACCCTGGAAATTTAGGGATTGCAGTCCTCCGTGAATAACTCCTGAAACTGGCATTGCACAATGTGTAATTTGCGTGCAGGTATGGCACCACTTCGGCCATAGATTTGCATGTTCGGCCCGGATGTTGAGCTTTGCTCTGGCCATGAAAGCGGCCCTACTGTGAAAACCCAAGGATTTATGCAGTGTTGCCTCCTTGTGCCATTCGAACACTCTTTCTGCTAGTTTCAAGCCCAAGCCAGGAATCAAACTGCAGTAGACGCAATCATCAAGTTCTTCGCATAGTTGGTTCTGCAGGAAATCTGAATTGCACAAATTCGTCCCATGTTTCTCGATAACATAAGATTCTTCCCGAAGATCTTAAGGATGTGGGCAGCCGCAGTTATTTGGTTTGCGTATTGCCGGGCGGTTCACCCGCAGGCTCCAGGTGCATCACCGTTAGCGCTCCATTTATCGTGTCTGCGGTAAAACGGATTTTGTCCCCGCTTTTCACCTTGTCGAGTAGGGCGGGATTCTTGACCCGAAATACCATGGTCATGGCCGGCATGCCGAGGTTAGTGATGGGACCGTGCTTGATGGTCAGCTTGCCGGCGTCCTTGTTTACCTTTTTCACTTCGCCGTCGATCAGCGGCAGTGTGGATTCCGCTGAGGCAAGTTTGGCTTGCTCTGCAGGTGTAGGGGGATGTTCTGCGGCAGCAACGGCAGTGCCACTGAATGCGAGCAGCAGAGCCAGAATGGGGGAAAGTTTTAGCAGCATGTCAGTTCTTCATTACCACAGTTATAAAAGGGTGAATTGATTAACCTAAGGTCTGGCCAGAATCAATCGCCAGCATGCGCGTGACCACTGTGAGTGTGGCTGCCGGGTGCTGGCAAGGTTGCATCGTCCATCGGGCCCATGTCTTCGTCCGGGGGCGCCTTGGCAACCCTCTCCTTGTATTGCACAGGCGTCATGCCCGGCAGTTTCTGCAGGAAGGCGACCATGCTCCAGATCGTCGCGTCGTCATGGCTCGGCCCCCAGGCAGGCATCGCGCTCATCTTCATGCCGTGCTTGATTACCCAGAATGCTTCGCGCGGATCCACGCTCACCTCGCTCAGATTGGGCGGCTGGGGGTACAGGCCAGGACGCAACTCGGAATCCTTCATCCCGGGTGCCAGATGACAGCTGGTGCACATTGCGGCGTACTGGCCGGCGCCTTTCAGGATCAGTTGCGGGTCGTCGAGATTGGCAGGCAGCTGGATTGCAGAAGAGCGTTGTTCGACAGAGCGTTCACGCGTGGCTTGCATCAGCGCGTAGGTAATTTTCCAGTGCGGGCTGTCGGCGCCGGGGTTGTATATGCCGGACCATACAAACAGGCCAATACCCAGCACAATAAGTAGCAGCGTCGCCAGTACGATTTTTACGGTTTTCATGAACGTCTCTTCTCAGAACCAGACATTTTTGGAAAAAGGCGGTTGAAGGAGACGCCCGGACGAATCAATGTGTAGTGCAAGGTATTCATTTTTTCCTTTGAAATTTAAAAAACCGACGAAAATCGTTTGAACAATTGAGTAACGAATGCGTATCACCTCTCTTGCTTCACCAGCTAGGTATGGCGGGATTGGCTGTTCAGAACCAGATGCGCACGCCCGTCACTAACTGAAAGTCATGTACCGGTGTTCCTTCGCTACGCGAAAAATCCGCTGTTTTCCCATATTTCTGGAGTACGTTGAATCCTATGTAGGGAGCGAATTCCCGTCGGATTTCGTAACGCAAGCGTAGGCCCAGGGATGCATCGGATAGCCCTGCACCAACGCCACGATCGCGGTCATCCTTGCTGTAGAGATTGGCATCCAATTCAGGCGTGAGGATCAGTCGTTGCGTCAATAGCAGGTCATACGAAGTTTTCAGCTTCAGCGCAGTGCGGCCGGAATCCCCCAGATAAGCGGTTGCTTCGACATCAAACTTGTAAGGTGCAAGGCCCTGAATTCCCAGCGCCGCCCAGTCTCGCGACGGCCCAGTACCAAAATCATGACGCACCCCCGTCATTACCGTCCAGAAGGGCGAGAAGGTGTGGCCCCACAGCAATTCCGCTTCAGCGTCCTGAATTTTCCCTTTAGCCCGCTGACCTTCACTGCGAATCCACAGCTGGTTCAGATCGCGGCCGAAGCGAAAGCGCCCATCCCATACCATGCTGTCACGCTTGCCATGGACATATTCCAGCTTGTCGAGCAGGAGTTTGGCGATCAGCGGATCATCTTCCATATGCATGGTATCCATGTCTATGCCATAAGCAGCGTAGGACTTGCCTGCCGAGCCATCGCTGCTCGGCAGGCTGCCTACCGGAGGTGCGGGTTGCGCAGCCGGGGCTGGCCTGCTGACGGTTTTGTCCATCCCGGGCATGGCGCCCATGTTTTTCATGCTCGAATCGGATCCGGAAGTCGACATGTCATGCCCGGACATAGACATCGGATCCTGGGCAAAGACAGCCCCGCTCAGCGGGAACAGCGCGCAGAGCATTATCTGCGCTAACGGCTTGAGGTTTTTCATTGCAGTGATCTCCGTTATTTCACCCACAGATTAAGCGACTACCACGGCGCGGAACATGCCGCCTTCCATGTGGTACAGCATGTGGCAGTGATAAGCCCAGTTGCCGCGCGCATCGGCACTGACCCGATAGCTAACGCGGTGCCCGGGAGCGACGCTGATGGTGTGCTTGCGCACCTGAAAATTACCATCGGGAGATTCCAGCTCGCTCCACATGCCGTGCAGGTGTATCGGGTGATGCATCATGGTGTCGTTTATCAGTACGATGCGTAAACGTTCGCCATAGTGAAACAATATCGGCTCAGCTTCAGAGAAGGGTACGCCGTTGAAAGACCACATATAACGGTCCATATTGCCGGTCAGATGCAGCTCTATTTCGCGCGTGGGATTGCGCGGATCCAGCGCGCCACCCACCGTATGCAGATCGGCGTAAGTCAGCACCCGCCGTCCGTTGTTGCGCAGACCCACGCCCGGATCATCCAGCCGTGTCGATACCTGATCCGCACGTGTGGAATTAGATGGGCCATATTCGGTGGAAGCATGGTGTTTTACCGGCACATCTCCGCCCGCGGATTGAGCGGCAGGCGCCATGTCGGCGTCGGGTTTGGCTGAACCCGACATATCCATCCCCGGCATATCCATGCCCTTCATGTCGTTTGATCCCCCCATCTTCATTCCCGGCATGTCCTGCATACCGCCTTTGGCATCCATGCCCGGCATATCGCCCATGGCCATGCCCATATCCGACATGCCCAGGATGGGCACAGGGTCGAGTTTGGGAACCTCCGCGCGCATCCCGATACGCGGCGCCAGGGTGGCCAGCGCGTAGCCGGAACGATCCAGTGCCTGGGAGAATACGCTGTAAGCACGGTCTTCAGTGGGCTCAACGAGCACGTCGTAAGTCTCGGCTACGCCTATACGGAATTCATCGATGCTGACCGGATGCACATATTGGCCGTCGGCCGCGACCACGGTCATCTTCAAGCCGGGGATGCGCACATCGAAATAGGTCATCGACGAGCCGTTGATAAAGCGCAGACGGATTTTCTCGCCGGGTTTGAATAGGCCGGTCCAGTTTCCCGCCGGGGTGACGCCATTGGTGAGAAAGGTATAGGTGGCGCCGCTTACATCCGACAGATCACGCGGGCTCATGCGCATCTTGTCCCAGGCTGCGCGTGTGGACAGTGCGCTGGCCCAGCCGTCCTTTTTCGCATCCTCGACCAGATCACCGACCGTGGGCCGAACATAATTATAGTAATCGTTCATCTGCTTGAGATGCCTGAACACCTGATTGGGATCTTCATCGGTCCAGTCGGACAGCATCACGACATAATCGCGGTCATAAGTGAAGGGCGCCGGTTCGCGGGGTTCGATGACGATGGGGCCATACAGCCCGGTCTGCTCCTGAAAGCCGGAGTGGCTGTGATACCAGTAAGTGCCGGACTGACGCACATCGAATTGGTACACATAGGTCTCCCCCGGCGCGATACCCTTAAAACTGAGGCCGGGCACACCATCCATTGGGGAAGGCAGCAGGATGCCGTGCCAATGAATGGAACCCGCTACCGGCATGCGATTGGTTACCCGCAGCGTAATGCGATCGCCTTCGCGCCAGCGCAGCAGCGGCGCGGGCACTTGGCCGTTCACGGTGGTCGCCATGCGTGGGGTGCCGGTGAAGTTCACCGGGGATTCAATCAGATCCAGCGCAAACTCGGTGCCACTGAGAACCGCGGGTTGGCTCGGACTGGTCGTTGCCCAGGCCGGAGTGGTCCATAGACCCGTCCCAGCCAAAGCACCACCAGCTATAAGGCCTTCTACAAAGCGGCGACGTGACAGGTTGGCTGGCGGGGTTTTAATAATCCGGTTCTTCATGAAAAAAATCCTCAAACAATCAATGAGTCCATTAGCGTCAATGTGCGATTCCTATCGGAGATAGGAGTGCAGCGTAGAATGCTGCCCCGCTTTCTTCCGGGCAGCCGATTCAACTTGATCTGGCGGGTGTTCGCCGACTCAGCAATAGCACGTTTCAGGGTTAATGTTTATACGGAACCAGAATAGCCCGCTGGCTATAACGCCAGCCTGACGACTGGATTACATTTTTGTAATGTCGCGCTCAAACGCCAGAAGGCATAATCAACAGGACAATTTTGGGGGTGCAATGAAGATTCTGGTGGTCGAGGACGAACCAAAAACCGGCGATTACCTGCGCAAAGGTCTTACCGAGTCCGGTTTTGCCGTGGATCTGGCACGCACCGGAACAGAGGGTGAATTGCTTGCGCTGTCCAATGAGTATGACCTCATTGTGCTGGACGTGATGCTGCCGGGCATGGACGGCTGGCAGGTGCTGCAAAGCATCCGCAACACGAAACCGGTGCCGGTGCTGTTCCTGAGCGCGCGCGATACGGTGGAAGACCGGGTACGCGGGCTGGAGCTGGGCGCCGACGATTACCTGCCCAAGCCGTTCGCCTTCGCCGAACTGCTGGCGCGTGTCCGCAGCCTGTTGCGACGCGGCGTACGGCAGCTGCCGGAGACGCTGCGCGTGGCCGACCTGGAACTGGATCGCATCAAGCGTCGCGTGAACCGGGGCGGCCAGCGTATCGATCTCACCGCCAAGGAGTTCCTGCTGCTGCAACTGCTGATGGAGCGGCAGGGTGAAGTGCTGTCGCGTTCCCTGATCGCTTCCCAGGTGTGGGACATGAATTTCGACAGCGACACCAACGTGGTCGATGTGGCGATACGGCGGCTGCGCGCCAAGGTGGACGACCCCTACACGCACAAGCTGATCCACACCCTGCGCGGCATGGGCTACGTGCTGGAAACCCGGCCATGACGTTGTGGCGCGGCTTTTCCCTGACCCAGCGGCTGACCCTGCTGTTCGCCGGGGTGACCGCCCTGGTATTTGCAGCCACCGGTTTCTACCTGTATCAGGCGCTGGCCCGGCAACTGGAAATCCGCAACGACGTTGAGCTGGTCGGCAAACTGCAGCAGCTGCGCCACCTGTTATCTGAAGTGTCCGATACGGCCGCTATTCGTGCCGATCCCCACCGATTCCACGATGTGACCATTGGCACTGAGGGGCTGCGCCTGCGTATCCTGGATGAAGATGGCCGGATGGTGGCAGGTGTGGGTGATGTGCCGAGCCTGCCCTTGCCTGCGGCTGCCACGGCGGCGGATATGCCCGCGGCAGACGCGATACGCGACTGGCGCATGAACGATGGCGGTCATGGGCGCGTGTTGGCGGCGTGGGCGCACCTCGGGGCAAGTGCTCACGGCCCCCGCGTGCTGGTGGTGCTGGCGCGGGAAAGCCCGGAGCGCATGGCTTTGCTGCGGAACTACCGAACCAGACTGCTGATCGCGCTAGGCGGCGGCGTGACCGTCATGGCCCTGCTCGGCTTCGTCGTGGCGCGACGCGGCCTGGCGCCGCTGGACCGGGTCACCGCTGCGGCAGGCAGCATCAGCCCGAGCCAACTGGATCAGCGTCTCGACCTCGCAAAGGCGCCGGCAGAAATCGCCGATCTGGCCCGCGCCTTCAATCACATGCTGGATCGCCTGCAGGAAGGCTATGATCGGCTCAGCCAATTTTCCGCCGATCTCGCGCACGACCTGCGTACACCGATCAGTAATTTAATGGTGGAGAGCCAGGTGGTTCTGGCGCGCCCCCGTTCCGTGGAGGAATACCAGGCGCTGCTGGCCTCCAACATCGAGGAATACGAACGGCTGGCGCGGATGGCAGAGAGCATGCTGTTCCTGGCGCGGGCCGACAACGCGCAAATCGCGCTGCGCCGGGAAAACCTGGACATGGAGCGCGAACTGAGCCGTATTGCGGAATATTTCGAAGGCGTGGCGGAAGAGGCCGGGGTGACGCTGGCGGTGAACGCTGTTGGCACGCTCAACGCCGATCCGGTGCTGCTCAACCGGGCCTTGAGCAATCTGATTGCCAATGCCATACGTTACACCCCGCGTGGTGCGACGATCCGGGTCACGGCTCAATCCCCTCCAGGTGGAGGATACGGTATTGAGGTCGCCAATCCCGGCACTGGAATTGCACCCGAGCATCTGAATCGGTTATTTGACCGCTTCTATCGGGTGGACAGCGCGCGTGCGGGTTCCGAGGCAGCCTCCGGGCTGGGGCTGGCTATTGTCAAAGCTGTGATGGTGTTGCATGGTGGCACGGTGCGCGTGGAAAACAGGAAGAATGGGGAGACGCTATTTGCATTGACGTTTCCGGCAAGCGCTTCTTAAGCCAATACAATTAACCAGATGGTTGCCACATTGATCAAGGCGACCAATACCGCCTCGCTACCCATGTCCTTGGCACTGATACGCTTGCTTGAAAAAGATTCGCACCTCTATCAAACCGTCTCGGGCAGTCAGTATCAGAACCGGCATTTCTTAACTGACATGGTGGATGCATTACAAAACCTTACAGCCATCACGGGTAGGAAGCATCACGTCCAGAACCACCAAGTCCAAGCTTCATTGAGTGCTATATACATGCCTCCCAGACCGTCGCGGGCGAAGTCCACGACAAAGCTCGCTGCGGTCAAATGCTACTTAAGATGATTTCCGGTTTTGGCTCAATCCTTGATGATCAGAATTTTCATGGAAATTATCTCCCATGTTTGCATATGAACATCATTTTCCGTTTGTAATCATTACCGTCGCTAGATTACGAATTTGTAATGTTCGCGTCATCTTTCTGTTAATGGCAGTGGCGCAGGATGGTAAACATGAGGATGGGCTATCCAGATCAAATCTCCACACTGCAAGGAATTTTCATGAACGTCAAGATCGTTGCGACCAAGACTTGCAGTCACTGTTTGAGCTTGCAGCAAGAACTCAGGGATATAGGCATCCCATTCGAGGTGTTGTTTGTCGAGGAGTACCCGGATGTGGTCGTAGCTCACGCCATTCGACATTCCCCGAACCTCCTCGTGAACGATGAAATCGTTTTTCGGGGGCAGCCGACGTCGCATGAGTTACGGCAATTTTTTGGTAAAAATTGATCTGGTGGTCAAAAAGGAAGTAAGGAGATGCGATCTAGCACAAATAGGATCCGACATCTTACGGTGGACATATTCCTGCAGGTGAGTAACTGAGATGCCCGGTGCACGCTTGATCGTTCTGGCTGTGATTTGTGCGGCGTCCGTCATGCTTTCAGCTGCCGCAGACGAGCTTAGCCGCGGTGAGGTGGTCTATAACGGAACCTGTATTGCCTGTCATGGCGGCGATGGCGCCGGAAACCTGCCTGGCGTCCCGGACCTGACCGGAAAGGCGGGGCCGCTGTCGCAGGATGACGCTGTTTTGCTCAAGCGCATGGCAGATGGCTTCCAGTCGACTGGCTCACCTATGGGAATGCCGCCTCGTGGAGGGAATCCCGCGTTGTCTGACGCGGACCTCAAAGCGGTTCTGAAGTACATGCGCAAAAAATTTCAACCAATCGAGTAAATTCGACAACTTGAAAAAGGAGCAGAATCAAATGAACCGTCTAAATCAGTACATCCTGGGGCTGGTCTGTCTTGGCAGTGGGACGTTCGCATTTGCTGCACCGACTGCGTACATTCCATTGGGTTCGGCGAATGAAGTGATTGCCGTCGATGTGGCAAGCAACAAGATCGTCCGGCGTTATCCTGGCGTGGAAAATCCGCATGGATTGGTAGCGGCTCCCGATGGTGAATATCTGGTGGCCGGGAGCCTGAAGGAAACCCCCATTCCTGCCGGTGCGCCAGCAGATACGCCAAACAGCAAACTGTATGTGATCCATCCCGAACACGGCCATGTCATGGCAGAGATTCCGGTGTCCGGATGGACCCATCATGAAGCAATTACACCCGACGGCAAGTATGTGATTTCCACCCATCCGACACGCGGCGGAATCAGCGTCGTCGACCTGATCAACAACAAGGTATTCAAGACAATCAAAACCGGACCGGCACCGAATTACACGCTGGTGACGAAAGACGGCAAGCGCGCCTATGTAAGCAACAGTGGCAACGGGACCATCAGCGAGATAGATCTCACCAAATGGGAAATGACACGATCGTTGGAGGGCGGGCCGTCACCGGAGCATCTGGTTTTTTCCCCTGACGAAAAAACCATTTACGTGGCCAATGATCGTGCCGGTACTGTCTCCGAGGTTTCGGTGCAAAGCGGCAAAGTGGAACGTACTTACAAGATCGGAAAGCGCTTGCACGGTCTGGATATCGGCGATGACGGCAAGACCCTGTTTGTCAGCAGTCGCTCAGATGACAAGCTGGTCGCGCTGGACACCATTACCGGAGAGCAGCGTGTACTGACACTTTCACCGGAGCCTTACCACCTCGACAAGATTCCGGGAACCGGAAAAGTATACGTCTCCAGCAGCAAGGCGCCAAAGATCTGGGTAGTGGATCAGAAGACGCTCACCGTCACCGACACGATCCAGCTGCCAGGGGGCGAGGGACACCAGATTGCGGTCATCAAATGATGTGTAATCAGGTCGCACGGATATACGTCAGAAAATAGGGCGCATTATTTTTCAATGACGCGCAGGAAATTGGCGTCGTTTTTTATCAACGGCAAGAAGAAAAGGAGTTTCAAATGAACAAGTCCATAAATTCTGATATTCGCATCTTCCATAGTTGCCGTTGCATTGGCGGGAATAGCAGTGCCTGCCGTGGCGGCTGAGCCTGCGATGCCTAACCAACAAATGATGACGCAGGGTCAGGCACAGGGGCAAGGTACGCCCAGTGTGATGCCATGTTACGGGCCCGGCATGATGGGTGGGGGTTACGGCCGAGGTTCTGTGGGGCTTAATCTGACACCGGATCAGGTCTCGAAAATCGAGAAAATTCGGGACGATTTGTCCAAGGCGAACGAACCGCTTGCCCAACAGATGTTCCAGGCGCGCAACAAGATGCAAGAGGCCTACTTTGGTGGTAATGCGGATCCTGTAGAGATTAAGAAATCATACGCGAAAATGTCCGAATTGCAGAAGAGGATGTTCGATATGAGCATTAATGCCCAGAAGCGGATGGACGACGTGTTAACCAAGGAACAGCGGGCTTGGAGAGGCAGCATGATGGGTTACTGATCCATCGGATTCGATAAAAACCGGATTGGCCCCTGCACACTGCAGCCGGCCAGTCTTCGAACGAACCAGGAGAACATAAATGATGGGTGGTTATGGTATGGGTGGCTTCGGCAGCGGTTTCGGATTTGGCGGGATCTTCATGATTCTGTGGTGGGTCCTCATCATCGTCGGCATTATTGCGCTGGTGAAATGGATGGTCACATCCTTCGGTGCGGGTGGCCGGAGTGGCAGTGACAGCAAAGCGCTGGACATCCTGAAAGAACGCTACGCGCGCGGAGAGATCGACGAACAGGAATTTCAGCAGAGAAAGCAGGAGTTGACACATTAGCTAGGCAGCTTGTATGACATGAGCGCCGCGAAAGCGGCGTACCTTGCTCCGGGAGAAAGGGAAAGCATGAATCGGAAGGGTGGGTTCTGGATTGCCTTGTGGGTGATTCTCGTCGTAATTATGGGGTTCCTCGCATTTGGCCATGGTCCAGGCAGTATGGGTTACGGGCCGTGGCAAGGCTGGGGCCGGATGGGAGGGTGGGGTGACGGCTATCGTGCAGACGGCGCGCCAGGCTGGTATGGCATGCGGTCGGGCATGATGGGCGGAACGGAGTCCGGCTATGGATGGGGCATGGGCAGGCCCTATGGGATGATAGGCTCATATGGCGAGGTGATTCCAGGGATGGGATTTGGCGGCATGATGGGTGCAGGTTACGCCATGATGCCATGGAGGCTGCCTGATCTGACATCGGACCAGGCGCAGAAAATCGGCCAATTGCAGAGCGGCTTGGAGCAGCGCAATCGCGGCCTCATGCAACAGCGCTGGGAGGCGCAGGCTCGCCTCAATAGTCTCTACACAGCAGACAAACGGGATTGGAATGCGATTCGCGCTGCCGCCCGTGCCTTGTTCGATCTGCAGCGCCAGCAACTGGATGCGGCCATCGACGTGCAGCAGAAAACCGATGGCCTGTTGACCGATACCCAGCACCAGGAAATGGCGCGTGCGTGGCGAGACTATGGATGGATGGGAGCGCAATAATATGACCTTGTGAAGAGGTCGGGACGCAGACACTTTCTCGGAGTATTAGGTGGGGCAGCGCTGCTTGGAACCGTACCGGGCATGGCTCAAGCCAGCCAAAATGCCGTAGAAGTGTCAGGCCATTTTATGCCTGATCTGGAATTGAAAATGCGTGCTGTGCCGGACCTGATATCAATCTGGCCAGGGGCGCCGACCAGCGTCTGGCGCTATCGTGCAAAGATGCTGAAAGGAGAGGCAGGTGCCGTGACGACGCTGCCGGGCAGCTACCTCGGTCCCATTGTCAGGGTGCACCGAGGCACGCGCGTGCGGGTGAACTTTATCAACGAGCTTTCTCAGCCCAGCGTGGTGCACTGGCATGGCTTGATCGTTCCGGAAGCCATGTGTGGATCAGCGCGTTCATCCCGGTGCAATGGCGGCGTGGGGCAACCTGAGCGATGGTTATGTGGATGAAGGTTGGAAGGATACCGTGCCGGTGATGCCAAGCGAACGCGTCCGGTTATTGATGTGCTTCGATCACTACCCTAGCCTGTTTGTCTACCATTGCCATAACCTCAAGCATGAAGACATGGGCATGATGCGAAATTTCCTCATCAAGGCGTGAGCATGCGGAGAAAATTACATGAGAGAGACACGGAAAAAAGATAAACCCAGCAAGGGATCATTCGCTGTCACCCGAAAAATCCCGCTGGCGCCAGCCGCTGCGGAGAAACTTCAGAATGCAATCCAGCAGCTCACTGCCATCGAAACAATCATTGATGCCCACGTCGACCGGCATGGCCAGCTGCGTATTTCCTATGACGCCTCCAGCGTCGGTATTCGAGATATCGAGGCGTTGCTCGACAAGGCGGGCATCGCGCGTACATCGGGTTTCTGGTGGCGACTGAAATCAGCCTGGTATCGCTTTCTGGACGAAAACGCCAAATCCAATGCACGTTCAGGGGGTGGCGCGTGCTGCAACCGTCCGCCTTCGATGCCAGGCGGAAGTAGTGATACAAGAAAAGTGCGCTAGGGAGACTCTCATGGCCGACGCAAATGCATCTCGCACATGCATCTGCAAAAGATGCGGGAGGTCTGTTGCCACGGGGTTGTGCCTGCAAGAAAAAGACGGCGCACTGTGCGAGAACTGTTTTCTCGGCACGGCCGGACACGCACCCGCATGGGCGGCGAACGAAATGCCTTATGTGTCCCTGGCTGAAGCGCTGGCGGCTGCACTGGATGCGCGTGAACACGAGACGGGCCTGCACTCCAAACGTGTCGCCTGCCATACCATGGTGCTGGCCAAACGCTTTAGCAACGATGCGATGACGCTGCGCCAGGTTTATTGGGGAGCACTGCTGCATGATATCGGCAAGATCGGCATCCCGGATGCCATCCTGCTCAAGCAGGGTCCGCTAACGCCAGAGGAATGGAAAACCATGCAGCAGCACCCTGAAATCGGTCGGCACATACTCGCGGGCGTACCGTATCTTGCTCTGGCGGCGGAGATTGTGCTGTGTCACGAAGAACGCTTTGATGGTTCCGGTTATCCGCGAGGTTTGGGCGGTGATGTCATTCCGTTGTGGGCGAGCCTGTTCGCCGTCATCGACACTCTGGATGCCATGACTTCCGATCGTCCTTATCGCAATGGGCTATCCTTCGATAACGCCAAAGCGGAAATTCGGAGCATGTCCGGGACCCAGTTCGATCCAATCGCGGTAGAGGCATTTCTGGGGGAAGAGCCGACGCTGCGCAAGATGGTGGAACTCAAATGCGCCGACGTGCCGCCGCTGGCCAAAATTTTGCCCTCAGCGGAATAGCCGCCGATTGTTTTGCCGAGATGAAGGAGAGCCATATGACCACCGATCCCGTTTGTAACATAACGACATCTGGTGGCAACTGTACGAGTACTTATACTTGCCCCATGCACCCCGAAGTGCGACAGCAGGGGCCGGGCGCCTGCCCCAAGTGCGGTATGGCCCTGGAACCCATGGACGTGCCTGCACCCGCCACAAAAACCGAATATACCTGCCCCATGCACCCGGAGGTGGTGCAGGATCACCCCGGCAACTGTCCCAAGTGCGGCATGGTCCTGGAGCCACGCACTATAGCGACGGAAGAGGACGATGCCGAGCTGCGCGACATGACCCGCCGCTTCTGGGTCAGCACCGTATTGGCCATTCCGGTCTTGTTCAGCGCCATGGGCGCGGAGTTCTGGCCTGATGTCTTTGTGCAGTTCATCCATCCGCGCACCCGCCAGTGGCTGGAACTGCTGCTGGCCACGCCGGTGGTGCTGTGGGGCGGCTGGCCCTTCTTCGTGCGCGGCTGGCGCTCGCTGGTCACGCGCAATCTCAACATGTTCACTCTCATCAGTCTGGGCATAGCGGTGGCCTGGGGTTATAGCATGGCCGCTGCCCTGGTGCCGGGTATTTTTCCGCGCTCGGTGTTCAATGCCATGGGCGTGGTGCCGGTCTATTTCGAGGCCGCTGCGGTGATTACCGCCCTGGTGCTGCTGGGGCAGGTACTGGAGTTGCGCGCCCGAAGTCAGACTAATGCCGCCATCAAATTGCTCTTGGGTTTGGCGCCGAAAACGGCGCGTATCGTTCGTGTCGATGGCCGCGAAGAGGACATCCCGCTGGAACAGGTCCAGACTGGCGACCGTTTGCGCATCCGCCCCGGCGAGAAGGTCCCGGTAGACGGCACGGTAGTAGACGGCGCAAGCCATGTGGATGAATCCATGGTCACTGGTGAACCGGTTCCAGTTGAAAAGCATGCCGGTGCCAAAGTCATAGGCGCCACGGTGAACGGCACCGGCAGTTTGTTGATGATGGCGGAAAAGGTCGGCAGTGAAACCCTGTTGGCACAGATCGTCCACATGGTGGCGGAGGCGCAACGTTCTCGCGCCCCGATTCAGAAGCTGGCTGATGTGGTCTCCGGCTATTTCGTCCCGGCGGTGGTCATTGCTGCTGCGATTACGTTTGTAGTGTGGTGGGTCCTGGGCCCGGAACCACGTTTGGCCCATGCGCTGATCAACGCCGTTGCCGTGCTCATCATCGCCTGTCCCTGCGCCCTGGGGCTGGCTACCCCGGTCTCCATCATGGTGGGCACGGGGCGGGGCGCCATGATGGGGGTGTTGTTCAAGAACGCCGAGGCGCTGGAGGTGATGCGCAAGGTGGATACCCTGGTGGTGGATAAGACCGGTACCCTTACGGAAGGCCATCCTGAATTGGTGAGTGTCACCCCGGCGGCAGGTTTCGATGAAACAGAAATCGTGCGCCTGGCAGCCGGTGTCGAGCGCGCAAGTGAGCATCCGTTGGCCGCTGCCATCGTGCGCGGGGCGGAAACACGAGGTTTGGAACTGGGCTCAGCGGAGGATTTTCAATCGGTCACCGGCAAGGGCGTCACTGGTGTAGCGGAGGGGCGCAAGATCGCCTTGGGCAATATCAAATTATTGCAAGATCTCGGCATCGACGCAGGTAGCCTGCCAGCACAGGCTGACGCCCTGCGCGCCGACGGACAAACGGTGATGTTCCTCGGTGTTGATGGCCACATCGCTGGTCTCATCGGCGTGGCTGACCCGATCAAATCGACTACGGCAGAAGCAATTCGCTTGCTACACGAAGAAGGTATCCAGATCGTCATGCTCACTGGCGACAACCGCAAGACAGCCGAGGCGGTAGCAGCAAAATTAAACATTGATCAAGTTCATGCCGAGGTACTACCGGATCAGAAAGCGGCGGTGGTCAAACAGCTCCAGGCCGAAGGCCGTATCGTTGCCATGGCCGGCGACGGTATCAATGACGCCCCAGCTCTGGCTCAGGCCCAGGTAGGTATTGCCATGGGAACCGGCACTGATGTGGCAATGGAAAGCGCCGGGGTGACTCTGGTCAAGGGTGACCTGCGCGGCATTGTGCGCGCCAGAAAACTCTCTCGGGCCACCATGCGCAACATCCGTCAGAATCTGTTCTTCGCTTTTATCTATAACTCGCTGGGGATACCGGTGGCCGCCGGGGTGTTGTATCCCTTCTTCGGCCTGTTGCTCTCACCCATGATCGCCGCTGCAGCGATGAGTTTCAGTTCGGTGTCGGTGATCACCAATGCATTGCGGCTGCGGCGCGTTAGCCTGTGAGTGAAGTGGGTAGCCGCGCTGGTCGGCTTTGTGGTGGCGGCGTGTTTGTCTGCACAGGTGTATCGCGCTCGTCCGCCAGAGTGGTTAGGGTGGCTGATCCCGTCCCTACCCGCAACTCCATATTTTGGATGGTCGGTTGTAACGAAATACGACAGAACGCGAGGGTAGAAAGTGATGAATGACAGCACAAAAAATCCAGTGTGCGGTATGCAAGTCAGTCGGGATTCTTTTGCCATGGAGCATCTAGGCATACATTACGCTTTCTGTTCCCTGCAATGCCGGGATCGGTTCAAGGCGAATCCGCGTATTTATGTCGGCATCCCGGGTGAAAAAGTGCCCAAGCAGAAGGGAATGGAAATTATCAAACGGTGGCGCTTCTGCCTGGAACAAGCGTTGACTGATGCGGAGGCTCCATCCTAGTGAAGTCGTAACCGGCCATCCAACCGTGAGCGCGGAGGATTGTTCCGCGAAACTCGGACCGACGGCGGACAACAGCTTCGAGGCGACTCCGCCGCCAAGCACGGCACCCCCAACTTCCCAAGGATTGAATGATTTATTTGGATCCAATCCAATGCCAACCACTTGCGACACTACATCCGCACCGCCGCCAATAGCGGCTCCCTGAAGAAATGTTCCGGTGCCAGGAGCAAGAACTGTAAGTACACCCGCCGCAGCGCCTATACCTCCATTGATCGCCGCTTCCTTAGAACTCCCGCCGGTGGCCAGAGTGCCCGCCACACCACCAACACCACCCAACGTACCGGCGGTTACTGCTGTACGGACGACACTGGCGCGCGCCCAGTTCGCCGCCGCCGATACGCCGGTGCGAATTGCAACCCCTGCGGCGGTTTCACCCAATGCATCGAGCGCGACAACGCAAAGTGGCGTTAAAAACCCGCACTTCCCACTCGGATCGGTGTAGTTGACCGGATTGCCATTTACATAGGCATACTGGTTAATCCCGCCACCCAGTCCAATCGGATCCCGACTCACGAACCTGCCGGTGGTGGAATCGTAATACCTGGCCCGGTAATAGATCAACCCGGTCTCGTCCGGCTCCCGCCCGTATAGTCATATTTGCTAACCTCCTCGGACGGGACAGCGCCTTACGCGCGTTGACACGGGAGAGTTACGCTTGCTTTGAAACCACGTCTGGAGCGAGGGGGATACCAAGCGCCCCTGAGATTTCATCGTCTATGGTGCGGAAGCTATGTAAACCCTTCTGAGCAACTGGCTCAACCGGGCCGGACAGGCGGTTACTGTACTCGTCAAAATATCGACCAAAAGTGTCAAGGAAACAGTGCTGGGGTAACCGATCCATCGGGCCAAGTTCACGATTCTGCAAAGTCTCGAAATAACCCATCGTCCAAGGCCGCTTATTGGTCATCATCGGCGGTACCAGAAATTGACCTCGAAGCAAGTCGGGTACGGCTTCTTTTTGTTCCGAGCGCGGTCGATACACATAAATCAGGATGCAGTTGTGCATCGGTCCGATCCTCGCGTCAGTGGCGATCACGCGGCCATAGAGAAACAAACCATCCGGCGGTTGCATCACAAAAACGTCACCCACTTCCGGTGATTTGCGGGTCTTCTTCAACACGGCAAGGTTCATTACGCAAGTTGATCTGACAGATACTTCAGAAACTCCGTGAGGGATTTGGCGCAGAACACTGGCTCTTCATCACCGATGTCCATATCAAAAAACTCAACGATAGTTACTTCCTCTTGTCGTGTATCAAATGCATATGACTTACCTCCACCGTCCGAACCAAAGATGATCAAACCCGGAGCAAACCTATCTACGGCAGCTGCTTGGTTGATCGGTTCGATTGCTTCGGCAGCAAACAGAATCAAATATGAGTTCCCAACAAATCCTTCCGCGCCATTAGACTTTCGTAAGAAATCGACGTAATCCTTTGGTAGACGGTCAGCGCTACGCAACTGCATTAGCGTAGCTTCCGATGCAGGTTGTTTCAGATTCAGCTTATTTGCGTATTCCATGGTCACGATGTTAGCTCACCCTACTTGTTAATATTCTCAATGTAACGCTGGAGGTCTTTCCACCAAGTGTTGAGTTGGTAATGCGTAGCCGGGTCAAGAACAACTTTATTCGCGGAATCAGTCGGGCTTCCACCAAATTTGACTGGCTGAATTTCGTGAATGTGCTGACCAGCTAACGAAGAATCTGCATTGTGAATCGCCCTATTTTCCGCATTTGCAGCCGCCCGACTAGCATTATATTCTGCTCCACCTAACAGATTAACCGACCCTGGTGGCTTAGGCACACTGGCTGGATAGCGCGCCCAATCGACAATACTAAAACTACCTTCTTTAACAACTGTCTTAGCAGCGGTACTCTCTCCGCCCGTCCCAACCGCAAATGCCGCATCGGCCAGCGCCCCCACGCCCCACAACGCAGCCGTTCCATAGTTACCAGTATTAAAGTTGGCCGTCGCATTGTTCATCGCTTCGGCGCCCGGTACCACCTTGGACAAACTCTGCACCGCGCTTGTCAGGCCATTACTGATATCCGTCATGGTATTGCTGAAATAGTTCTTACCCCCGTCCGCCAGCATGATGCTCTGCGGATTGGCCGCCATCAACCCAAGCGGATCAGTGTAGTTGACCGGATTGCCATTCACATAGGCATACTGGTTAATCCCGCCACCCAGCCCAATCGGATCACGACTCACGAACCTGCCTACCGCCGGATCATAGTACCGAGCTCTGTAATAGATCAACCCAGTTTCGTCCGGCTCCCTGCCCGTATAGCCATACCGGGTTTGTGTGCCGGTTGAGGCGATTTGGTTGCCCCATGCATCGAAGCGCTGCGTCGCATCCGTCCCACCCAGATTGTTGGTCACCCCCACCACGCTGCCCAGCCCGTCATGATGGAAGTACTGCGCGCCGGTTTGGGTGATGCGCTCGATCGGCTCGTCCTGGTTCGGCCCGTGGGTGTATTGTGCCGTTGGTGTTCCCCAATTGCTGGGGTATTCCGCCACGATGTCCGGCCCGCCATAGAGGAAGTTGGT
>DATKUZ010000032.1:0-94530 GCA_035530335.1 Sulfuriferula sp.
CTTGCTGTTCCTCAAGATGGCCGACGAGCAGGAGCGCGAGTTCGGCAAGGCTAGCAGTATCCCGCCGGAGTACAGTTGGGCCAGCCTGCGCGGGCTGGAGGGGGATGAGCTGGAGCGGCACTACCGCACAATCCTGGCCGAGCTGGGCAGGGGGTCGGGCCTGATCCCGGTGATTTTTCGCAAGGCCCAGAACCGCATCCAGGACCCGGCCAAGCTGCGCCGGCTGATCAACCTGATCGACGGCGAGACGTGGGCCGGCCTGGGCATCGACGTCAAGGCCACCATCTACGAGGGGCTGCTGGAGAAGAACGCGCAGGATATCAAGTCGGGCGCTGGCCAGTACTTTACGCCGCGGCCGCTGATCCGGGCGATGGTGGACGTGATGGACCCGCGCCCCCGCCAGACCATCTGCGACCCGGCCGCGGGCACCGGCGGGTTCCTCATCGCCGCCCACGACTATATCGCCGCGCACCACGGCCCGCTCGACCGCGACCAGTGGCAGCACCTCAACCACGAGGCGCTGCACGGCTGGGAGATCGTCGACAACGCCGCCCGGCTGTGCGTGATGAACCTGTACCTGCGTGGAATCGGGGCCAACGGTGACGAGAGCCCCATCCACGTGGGCGATTCGCTGGCCGCCGACCCCGGCGAGCGCTTCGATGTGGTGCTGACCAATCCGCCCTTCGGCAAGAAGAGCAGCACCACCATCGTGGGCGAAGAGGGCAAGGTCAGCAAGGAGCGCGACACAGTCGAGCGCGACGACTTCTGGGCCACCACCTCGAACAAACAGCTCAACTTCGTCCAGCACGTGAAGACGCTGCTGAAGCAGAACGGCCGTGCCGCCCTGGTGTTGCCGGACAACGTGCTGTTCGAAGGCGGGGCAGGCGAGACCATCCGCCGCAAACTGCTGCACGACTGCGACGTCCACACCCTGCTGCGCCTGCCCACCGGCCTGTTCTACGCTCAGGGCGTGAAGGCGAATGTGCTGTTCTTCGACAAGAAGCCCGCCGCCGAAACCCCGTGGACCCGCAAGCTGTGGATCTACGACCTGCGCACCAATATGCATTTCACGCTCAAGACCAGCACGCTGAAGCGGGAAGATATGGACGAGTTCGTGAAGTGCTACCACCCGGAAAACCGGCATGACCGCAAGCCGACGTGGTCGCAAGACAACCCCGACGGTCGCTGGCGCGCCTACGACTACGAAGACCTGGTCAGCCGCGACAAGGCGAGTTTGGATATCTTCTGGCTGAGAGATGAATCGCTGTCCGACTCCGACAACCTGCCCGCGCCGGAAGTGATTGCGGCGGAGATTGTGGAGGACCTGGAGGCGGCGCTGGAGCAGTTCAGGGAGATTTTGGCGGATATGGGGCCGGAGGAATTAACCGCCGCTTAGGCGACGGAGATGCCTATGAGTTATCTATACGAAGCTGTAAGGCACGCAACATTAATTGAAAGCGTGCTCAGGCAGACAATCATTTTTTCCGTGCATGAAGCATGGAAACGAACCGCGCCAAATAAGCCACAAGAACCCGATATTGTTGCGGCGTTGGTAGCCGATGGCGAGGGAGAAATAGGGATGGAGCCCGAAATATTTCGGCGCCCCCAGTGGCAACCAAAGCGATCAACAACCGTAGCCAGGGGCAACGTAGCGGAATCCGGGAATCAGTCGGCGTGATTTGCTTCCCTGAATTTCGTTTCACCCCATCCAGACTACCTTTGCTAGAGCTCGCTGCTGATCGGCAGCCGTAGCCGTAGTGGCGTGAGTGACGTCAAACATTCTTGCGTATCCAAAACTGCAACTTGCCTTGTGACTCCTGCTGCTGGATCAAGTCATTCGCGGTCTGGTTGCAATAGGCCGGTATGTCCTTGAGCATCGACGTTTTGTCGGCGGTTACCAACAGCACTTCGCCGGCTGCGGCATGTTTCAATGCCTTGGTGATGCGAATGATGGGCTCCGCGCAGCACAGGCCGCACACGTCCAGCGTTCGGTCGTATTCCATGGGTCCGCTCCTTATGCTAACAGATATTCCCGCATCAACTGCCGCGCCCGATGTAGGCGGCTTTTTACTGCCGCCGGTGTCAGTGCGAGCTGTTGCGCGAGTTCGTGGATGGGCATTTCTTCGAAGTCGCGCAACAAGATAATCTCGCGGTAATGCGGCGGCAGTGATTCGAGCGCTCTCACCAGATCGAGCCGCAGCGCGTCGACGGAACGCGCCACCAGCCAATGCTCGGCCTTCTGTTCATCCAGATGCTCGATGCCGAATAGCCGCCGCTCCAGGCGCCTGCACTCACGTCGCACGATCGTGAAGAGCCAGCCGGAAAAGGCGACAAGGACGCGTACCGATTGCACACGTCGGGAGAGGATCAGCAGCGTTTCTTGTACGGCATCGTCCACGTCGCTCATCAGGCAATTGCGCTGCGCATAGCGGCGAATGTCCGGCTGGCACACCTGCAACAAGCGATCGAGCGCTGCCGGATCGCCTATCTGTGCCGCCTCGATCAGGGGGTAGTGCCTTTCTGCAATCGCCATCGGCCTAGCTCCGCTCCCGTTTTGCCAGGCGGCGACCAGCCAGTGCGCACATCGGACAAAACCCGAACACGCCGGACAGCGCCATCCCTGCGCCGCCGGCCGCAAGCATCCAGCCCAACATTCCGCCGACGCTCGCTAGTGCATACACGGTCATGGCCGCGCCGCCACCAACGCGTAGCCAGCGTTCCCATCGGGGTAGGTTTTTCACATAGAGCATTTCGTTTTCCTTTCGCACGTGTCGAGGACATCCCTCTACCGGCTAAGAGGCTTGGAAGCGCGGATTGGATTCGCGGTCCAAAAAATCTGGAGATATCTGCTCACCTCTCGACGGGGAATGCCCCACTAACATGGCGGCCCGGCTTGTTGAGGTTGGTAACTAAAAGGGTCAGCTTCGCTTTGTTTCTTCGTTAAACGAATCCATGAATCCATGGGCTCCGTTCATTTTCTAGTCTTCTTTCTATCTACAAGATGACGGGTATTCTCGTCCAGGCTCGTGTATAGCTCCAGGAGAAAATCGTCGACGCCGGCGTTTAAGGTACCAATGCGTCGCTCTACAAGGTCATACTTTTCTTGCTGTTGATTTTGACCCTCAAGCACGGCGTATCTTAGAGCCAGCATCGCATTGTGGGCCTGCACGAATTTGCCGTAGACGGTAGTAGGCTCTTGGATTAAACGGGTCAGCTTCGAATTATTTTTGACAGGCTCCTCGCTACCCGCATGATCCTCCACTGTTCCCAAAAACTCGCCGCCAAATTGCTCGGTGTTTCTCCTGCGCCGCTAGAGGAAACCAATCCGCTCGGCAGTTGGCACGGCCATCTGTTTACCCTAGACCGTCGGCAGTGCGTGATGTTCTGCTACGATGCGACGCGCTATGTGCTGTTTCTACCCGGTCTGCGCAAGGCGGATTTCGTGGAGCTGGGCAGCATGTGGTTTCGTCCCCTCTATCTTGCGACGCTGGCCATGTCTGGCTGTCCGGATAGCAGCATCCGGACGACCCGACGCTAATTTATGCATTTCGCCGTATCCCGAAATTCGGCAACCGTGTTTTGAGAGTGGTTTACAATCAGACGAAAACGCCGCCGCATATCGTGACGGTTTATTTCGACCGAACGGCAAGAGGCAAACGATGAGATTCGACTACGATCCCCAAGTGGATGCACTGTACATTCGGCTCAACGAAGCGAAAATCATTCGAATCAACGGGGTCAGACTCGATATCATCAGTCGCCACACGATGCTGATTGGAAACTGCATTGTCGTTTCTGACCGTATTGCCCAACTCAGGCGATAGGTAACGGCCTTGGCAACCCCCATTTCCCATCTTGCCGTACCGCTGGCGTTAAGTGCGGCCCTGGGTCCCGATATGGTCCCCGCGGGACTCATGGCATTGGCGCTTGCTTGCGCCGTGCTGCCCGACATCGATGCGGTGGGGTTGTGGTTGGGGATCCCTTACGCCCACGCGTTCGGACACCGCGGCTTTACGCATTCGCTTCCGTTCAGCCTGGCGCTGGCCGGGGCGGGGTCGCTGTTCGCGCCGGAGCTGGGTGCGGCGCCGTCGATCGCGTTCCTCGTACTCTTCGTCAGCGCCGCATCGCACGGACTGCTGGATGCGATGACCAACGGCGGACTCGGCATCGCTTTCTTCAGCCCGTTCTCGAATCGGCGCTACTTTCTGCCGTGGCGGGTGATCGAGGTATCACCACTGAGCATCTTCGAGCTTGTCTCGTGGCGTGGTCTGCGCGTGCTGGGCTCCGAGGTCCGTTACGTGTGGATTCCCTGCGTGGTTTTCGGGCTGGCGGGTATTGCCGTGCGGGGATTGTTCGGGCCGATTTGAGTGCGATGCAATAGCGAAGAAGTCTGCAACCAACCGAGGCTGTTGGTTTGCAAACAGGGTTGTTCCACTTCAACCAGAGTGTTTATATGTTCAGATAAGTTAAAGGGGTGTGGGTACGGACCGCACAAGTACCGAGGCAGCAACATCAATGCCACCGCTTCAAGACTGGCAGATACGCCTACGAGGGCTTGCTGGAGAAGAACTCGCAGGACAGCAAGTCCGGCGCGGGCCAGTACTTCACGCCGAGCTCGCGATGTTCGCCGTCGTCGGCATGATCATGATCATGGTCACCACGACCACCATCATGATGATGGCCGCCACCATGGGGACCATCGGGGGCGATGCTGATCGGCAGTGCCATGTCTCGTGGCATCTGCATGCGCTCCGTCAGAACACATCGCTCCCTGTTGATTGAATAGACGTTTTTGCCCGGCCGCCTGCCCCCATAGTTTAAGAGTTTCAGCATTTGTTAACCCAAGGTTTGCATATTAAGTTTAATTTAAACTTGCCGTCGGTTTATGAATAGTGCTATTTTGCAAACCATGGGTAAGCAAAAAAGCGCAAAGATAAACTTGCTTCAGGGCTTGCTGGAGGAAGGCCTGTTGGCATCAACCTCGTGGTTGGAGGGGCGGGGCTATTCCCGCACGCTGTTGTCGAAGTATGTCCAGAGCGGGTGGCTGACCTCGCCAGCGCGTGGGGTGTATCGCCGCCCGGGGCCACCGCTGAAGTGGCAGCATGTGGTGGCCAGTCTGCAATTGCTTGGGGAGAGTTATCTTCATGTTGGTGGGCGGACAGCGCTGGTCCATCATGGGCTAGGGCACTACGTCCGCATGAGCGGGGTGGAGACGATATTTCTCTATGGGCCGGAAGTGTTGCCCGCTTGGGTGAACAAGCTCGGTTTACAGGAGCAATTCGTGGTTCGGAACGACACGATGTTCGGCAACTTGCGCGCGCGGCGGGATGAGCATGGCGTGTTCGCAGATTTCCAGGGTAAGGCGCTTGGCACCGGTCAGCTGGCCGATTTCGGGTTGCAACAAACGGCTTGGGGGGCGTGGGATTGGCGCTTGCTGTATTCCACGGACGAACGCGCCATGTTCGAAGTGCTGCAGGATGTTCCAGCGAAGGAGTCGATCTATGAGGCCGATGTGCTGATGCAGGGTTTGGGGAACCTGCGGCCGGCTCGTGTGACAACGCTTCTCAAGGCTTGTGCCAGCGTGAAAGTGAAGCGGCTTTTCCTGGCGCTGGCGGAGCGTCACCAGCACCAGTGGTTGGCGCATCTCGATTTGGCGAGGGTGGACCTGGGCAAGGGCAAGCGCATGCTGGCGCCAGGCGGAAAGCTGCACCCGAAATATCTGATCACACTGCCGGCTGACCTCGATGATCACACCCGATAGTCCGTATTTCGCGCAGGTTCGGCTGCTGGTGGGCGTGCTGCCCATTGTGGCCAGGGAGCACTGCTTTGCGCTCAAGGGCGGGACCGCGATCAATCTGTTTGTGCGCGACATGCCGCGCCTGTCGGTGGACATCGATCTTGCATTTGTACCGGTTGGTGACCGCGCGACGGCTCTGGAGGAGATTGACGCTGCGCTTGGCAGAATCACCGAGGTATTAACGGGTCGGCCGTATGGCTACCGTGTGCGCATAGGCAAGCGTCAAGACGGCAGTGCTTACGGGTTGCTGGTTTCGGATCGCTCGGCAGAAATCAAGATTGAGGTGTCACCGGTGTTGCGCGGCTCGGTATATCCGGAGGTGATGAAGCGAATAGTGGGCCGTGCCGAGGCGGAGTTTGGCTTTGCCGAGGTGCCTGTTGTCTCGTTTGCCGACCTGTACGCCGGAAAGATCGTCGCGGCGCTGGATCGCCAGCACCCGCGTGATCTGTTTGACGTGAAGCTGCTGTTGGCCGAGGAAGGCATCAGCGACGAGCTGTTCCGCGCTTTCCTGGTCTATTTGATCAGTCACGACGGTTCTATCGCGCGGGTCTTGAATCCGACGCGCAAGCCACTGGACGATTTGTTCGGGAGGCAATTTGTGGGGATGACGGTGGAGGCCGTGACGGTCGACGAATTGGATCAGGCGCGTACCGACCTGATCGTAGCCCTGCATGCGCGGCTGGGCGAAAGCGAGAAGGCATTCCTGATGTCCTTCAAGCGTGGCGAACCGCGTTGGGATTTGCTTGGCATCGACCATGCAGCAGACCTGCCGGCGGTGCGCTGGAAGCTGCAAAACCTTGCCCAGATGTCACCCGAGAAGCATTGCGAGTCGCTCGGCAATCTGGAACGCCTGCTGGGGAGCATCTAGGAAAGAATGAATACCGCAACCATCGTCCAGAAACCTTGGAACTACTGCAACGTGCTGCGCGACGACGGCATGAGCGAGAGGGGGCTAACCCGTTTGTTTGATGCGCAATTCTTGATGACGTGAGCGTAAACCATGAAATTTCCCCAACTCCCCGTCGGTGCGCAATTTGAACTCGACGGCAAGACTTACACCAAAGTCAGTCCGCTGGTAGCCGCGGCAGAGGACGGTAGCGGTCAGCGCGTGATTCCGCGTTACGCAGTGCTCAGGCCAATCGGCGAGCCGGTGCAGGCCAAGGCAGCGGAGCATGCCGGGCAGCTCGATCCGGATAAGGTGCGGGTGGCGTTTGCACGCTTTGAAGCCGATGCCATGCGATTGTTAGACGAGGCTTGCGGCGACGATGCGGGTCGCTGTGATGCATTCAAGGCTGAGCTGGCTGAGGCGGGGCAGCGGTTTCGCGACGGGCTGTAACACGCCCGTGTCCGGCAGCTGCATTGCATGCGGTGTATCTGAGGATGAAATCAACCCTGATCCGACAAGCCGCTAACCAGCGCAGCTTGAGCGAGTCCGAGGGCGCACAGCCCCGCTTAAGAAAGCCTTAAGATTTCGGCCGCAACATGGCAACAAAGGAGTTGCCATGAATCTATTATCCCTGCATCAATCTCTGCTTCGATCCATCGCCGCTGTCGGGCTGGCCGTTGCCGCTCTCGCGCCTGCCGCGCAGGCGGCGACCCCGTCGGAACTGTTGTCCGGCTACACCGCGCAGGCCGGTTCGCCTGCCGTGCCTGCCCGGGGCCAGCAATTCTTCACCGCCCACCACGGCCGCGAATGGAGTTGCGCTTCGTGCCATGGCGCCGTGCCCACCACGACCGGCAAGCATGCGTCGACCGGCAAGACCATCGGTGCGCTGGCGCCGGCCTTCAACCCCAAGCGCTTCACCGACGCGGCCAGGACCGAGAAATGGTTCCGTCGCAATTGCAATGACGTCGTGGGCCGCGAATGCACTGCCGCCGAGAAGGCGGACGTGCTGAGCTGGCTGCTGACGCTCAAGCCTTGATGCGCCGCACTTCATTCACGCTATCAGGAGAACCCGCCATGCCGTTTCGACTTCGCTCCCGCGCCCACCAGGCCCTGTTCGGCTTGCTCGTCGCCATCGGTATCAATCACCCGGCCGCGGCCGATGACGACCAGCGCGCTGCGCGGGTGCCGCTGTTGCCCAAGTATCAGCAGGAATGTGCCGCCTGCCACGTGGCCTACCCGCCCGGCATGCTGCCGGCCGCCTCCTGGCAGCGGGTGATGCATAACCTGCCGCACCACTACGGCACGGATGCCTCGCTTGATCCGGCAACGGTGAAGCAACTCGCGACCTGGCTCACCGCTTACGCCGGCACTTATGGGCGCGTGCGCGAAGCGCCCCCCGAGGACCGCATCACCCGTTCGGCGTGGTTCATCCGCCAGCACGACGAGGTGCCTGCGTCCGCCTGGAAGCGACCGTCGATAAAGAGCGCTTCCAACTGTGCCGCCTGCCATACCCGATCCGACCAAGGAGATTTCAATGAACGATTTGTCCGTATCCCCCGCTAACCAATCTGTCAACGCACCGGGAACCCGCAAGATCCTGGTCTGGGACGTTCCGGTTCGCGTCTTCCACTGGCTCATGGTGCTGAGTTTTGCCGGTGCCTACCTCACCGCCGAGAGCGAACATTGGCGACTGCTGCATGTGACGTTGGGCTACACGATGGCTGGTCTGGTGGGCTTTCGCATTGTCTGGGGCCTGATGGGCACCCGTTATGCGCGCTTCTCGACCTTCGTGCGCGGCCCCAAAGCAGTGGCGCGCTATCTCGGCGTGTTGCTGCGCGGCCGGCCCGAACACCATACAGGCCACAACCCGGCCGGCGCGCTGGCCATCGTGGCCCTGCTGGGCCTGACGCTGGCCGTCACCGCAGCGGGCTGGGCCACCTACAACGATATCGCAGGCGACTGGCTGGAAGAGGTACACGAGGCGGCAGCCAACGTGATGCTGGCCGTCATCGGCGTGCATGTCGCTGGTGTGTTGCTCAGCAGTTGGTTGCACCGGGAGAATCTGGTGGGCTCAATGATCAACGGGCGCAAGCCGGGCCTGCCAGAGCAAGGTATTCGCCGCCCCTGGCGCAGCGTGGCCGTGCTGATGCTGGCGGTGGTGCTGGGTTTCTGGTGGATGCAGTGGCAAAGCGCACCGTCGGGCGCTGGCCTCGCCGACCGGCCCGCTGCATCGGCGCAGGACGGGAACCCTGATCGCGGCTGAGCACGCTTCATGAGACAATCCGTGCCATGCATATCCTGCTCGCCGAAGACGATCCGCTGCTAGGTGACGGCCTACGCGCCGGTCTGCGGCAGCTCGGCTTCCAGGTGGACTGGGTGCGCAACGGCGAGGCCGCAGAGCGCGAGTTGCGCGCCCAGCCCTATGCGGCCGCGGTGCTCGACCTCGGGCTGCCGCTGAAGGATGGCATGGAGGTACTGGCTGCTGTCCGCCGCGCCGGCGTCACGCTGCCGGTGCTGGTGCTGACCGCGCGTGACGCAGTGCCCGACCGTATCCGCGGACTCAACGTCGGCGCCGACGACTATGTGGTCAAGCCGGTGGACCTGAACGAACTCGCCGCACGGCTGCGCGCGCTGATTCGCCGTGCACACGGCCAGTCGCAGGAGTGCCTGACCGTGCAGGATATCGTTCTCGATCCGGCGGCCCGCTCCGTGCGACAGGCGGGCGAGCCCGTCACGCTGTCGACCCGGGAGTTCGACCTGCTGCACGCGTTTATGCTCAACGCCGACCGCGTGCTCTCGCGTGAACAGCTCGAACAGCATCTCTACAGCTGGGGCCAGGAGGTGGAAAGCAACGCGGTCGAGGTGCACATCCATAATTTGCGGCGCAAGCTTGGCGCCGCACTGATCCAGACCGTGCGCGGCGTCGGCTACATTCTGCTGCGCGACTTACCAAAATCATGATCAAGCCGCCTGGTTCGCTGCAAGGCCGGCTGCTCGCGCTGGTGCTCGCCGTGGTGGTGGGCGTCTGGCTGGTCACGGCGACGATGACTTGGTTCGACGCGAGTCACGAGCTCGACGAACTGCTCGACAGTCACCTGGCGCAGGCGGCTGCACTGCTGGTGGTGCAACAGGCGCGAGAAATAGAGGATGACGGCAGCGGCATCGACGCGCCCACACTGCACCGCTATGCGCCCAAGGTTGCATTCCAGGTCTTCCACGAGGGCCGCCTGGTGCTGCGCTCGGCCAACGCGCCAGTCGTACCGATGGTCGAGCCCGGCCAGGGTATCAAGACCGGCTTTGCGACAGTGCAGATCGGAGGCATTGCGTGGCGCGTGTTTGCAGCCTACGGGGCCGAGCGCGACGTGCAAGTGTACGTGGGCGAGCAGGCGAGTTCGCGGGCCTCGATCCTGTGGGCCGTGCTGCGCAGCACGCTGTGGCCGATGGTCGTGGCGCTGCCGCTACTGGCGTTGGCGGTGTGGTGGGCGGTGTACCGCGGCGTCGCACCCATGCGCCGGCTCGGACGCGCACTGGCTGAGCGCCAACCGCAGGCGCTGAATCCGCTCGCGCTCGACGGCATAACCTCGGAGATGGCGCCGATGGTCAACGCCCTGAACGGTCTGTTCGAGCGCATTGGCACGCTGCTGGAATCCGAACGCCGCTTCACGGCAGATGCCGCGCACGAACTGCGCACGCCGATCGCGGCGATCCGCGCCCAGGCGCAGGTGGCGCTGGCAGAAGCTGACGATGCGCGGCGCAGACACGCGCTGAAAAGCACGCTGGAGGGCTGCGACCGCGCCACGCGACTGGTGGAGCAATTGCTGACCTTGTCCCGGCTGGAAGCCGTTGCGGTACCCGCCATGGCGGACGTCGATCTGAGCGCGTTGACCCAACGGGTGGTGGCCGAACTGGCGCCGAAGGCGCTCGCCAAAAATCAAACATTGGAATTCGAGGCTGCCGAACCTTGCAGCGTTCCAGGCAATGAGACGCTGCTCACGGTTCTGGTGCGCAATCTGGTCGACAACGCGGTGAGATACAGCCCGGCGTCAGCGCAAGTGAAGGTGAACGTGCGGCAGCAGGCCGGGCGTGCAGTGTTGAGCGTTGAAGACAGCGGGCCGGGTCTGGCCGAGGCCGACCGGAAAAGGCTGGGTGAGCGGTTCTTCAGAGTGCCTGGCAGCAGTGAGAGCGGCAGCGGACTGGGCTGGTCGATCGTGCGGCGCATCGCAGCCGTGCACCGGCTGGATCTGCAGGTCGAGACTTCGGACGAACTGGGCGGCCTCGCCGTGCGCGTCATCGGTCAGGCGAATGTCGCGACAGTGTGAGTGTTTTCATTGGCTGAGGGGGCAGCGGTTTCCGGACACGCTGCGGCGCTAGCCGGGATGGCTGGAATCAGACGCAGCCGGTGGGTTTGGGCAGGCCGCCGTATTTGGTGATGGGTTTCATCGGGCCGGTCATCCAGATTTTGAACAGCTCTTTCTGGTCTATCTCGATGTATTTGGCGAATTTCCGGACCGGCGGCACCGAGTTGCATTCCTCGTAGTATTCGCGGGCTTTCATGATCTGTTCCCACTTCACATCGGTCAGTTCAAAGTCGTCGGCTGCGGCCATCGCGCGGGCGATTTCCGGCGTCCACGCGCTCATGTCGGTCAGATAGCCATCCCCATCACGTTGCGGAATATCCATTTCAGCCTCCTGTGTTTTCGTTGTTTGAACAGTTTATACCAATGCCGCCAAAATCAGGTGTGGCCATCGCTATGTGAGCAGTCGACGGCGGGTGAATCCCAGCGCCAGCCAGTAGCTCAGCAGGCCCCATGCGACCAGTGCCGCCACGTGTCCGGCGATGTGCGCCGGGATGTGACCGAGGATCAGCGGGCGCACCAGGTCGATGGCGTGCGACAGCGGCAGCCAGGCGGATGCAATCTGGAGAAAGCCCGGCAGCCGGTCCACCGGGTAGAACACGCCGCACAGCAGCACCATCGGCGTGATCACCAGGGTGAAGTAGTACATGAAGAAATCGTAGCTGGGCGACAGCGCGGTCATCACCAGGCCCATCGCGGAGAAGGTCAGGCCGATGAGGATGACCACCGGCAGTACCCACAGGCTGAGCAACCAGCTTTGCTGCAGCCCCATGGCCCAGATCACCGCCAGAATGGCGAGTCCTGACAGCAGGCTCTTCGACGCGCCCCACACCAGTTCGGCCAGCATCACGTCGTCCAGATTGAGCGGGGCGTTGAGGATGGCATCCCAGGTTTTTTGTACGTGCATGCGCGAGAAGCCGGAGTAGAGCACCTCGAAGGTGGCGCTGTTCATGGTCGAGTAGCAGATGGTGCCCGCCGCCAGGAAGGTGATGTAACGCGCGCCGCCGACCTCCGGCATCAGGCTGCCGAGGCCGTAGCCGAAGCCGAGCATGTACAGCATGGGGTCGGCCAGGTTGCCGAGAATGCTCGATCCCGCGAGTTTTTTCCACACCAGAAAGTTGCGCCGCCACACCGGGATGAAGCGCAGCGACAGGCGCGGCGGGGCAAAGTGTTCAAGCAGGGTGGTCGCCATCATGAATCGCGCAGCTCGCGTCCGGTAAATTTCAAAAACACGTCTTCCAGGTTGGATGGCCGGTGCAGGTAGCGCAGGCTGCTTTGTGCGTGCAGCTGGGCGAGCAGTTCGGCGCAGTCATGGGTATAGCAAAACAGCGTCTCGCCGGTGATCTCATGCCGCGCGCACATCGCCTTGCCGTGGGTGCGCCCCCATTCGGCGACGCCCTCGCCGTAAATTTCGACCACGCTGGGTTCGATCTCGGTGGCAATCATTTCGCGCGGGCTGCCGGCGGCAATCGCCGCACCGTGGTCGAGAATCACCAGCCGGTCGCACAGGCGCTCGGCTTCTTCCATGAAATGGGTAGTGAGCAGAATGGTCTTGCCCTGCGCAATCAGCCGGCGCAAACCCTGCCAGATCACATGCCGCGCCTGCGGGTCGAGTCCGGTGGTGGGCTCGTCCAGCACGATCAGTTCCGGGTCGTTGATCAGCGCGCGCGCCAGGGTCAGGCGCCGCTTCATGCCGCCCGACAGCGTGGTGATTTTCACGTTCGCCTTGCTCACCAGTCCGGCGAATTCCAGCAGCGCCGGGATGCGGCTGCGGATCAACGCGTCGCTGATGCCGAAATAGCGCCCGTACACCAGCAGGTTTTCCGCCACGGAAAAATCCGGATCGAGGTTGTCCATCTGCGGTACCACGCCGATGCGGATACGCGCTTCGCGGCCGCGCAATGGCACCGGCTCGCCCAGGATGTCGATGCTGCCGCTATCCGGTGCAACCAGCCCGAGCAGCATTTTCAGCGTGGTGGTTTTGCCGGCGCCGTTGGGCCCCAGCAGGCCGAAGCATTCGCCCGCATGAATGTCGAGATTGAGCCCGCGCACCACTTCGGCGTCGCCATAGCGTTTGCCTAGACCGCGCACGCTTATGAGCGACATGCTGCCAGCGCCGCCAATTTGAGTTCGGCCAGCTTGCCATGAAAGAAATGCCCGGTGCCGCGGATGATTTCGATGGGCGTGCCGCAGTCCTGTGCCCAGGCTTGCGCCGCAGCCAGCGGCACCAGCTCGTCGTTTTCGCCGTGGATGATGGTGGTTGCGGAGGGCATGCAATCGAATGCGTAGAGGTTCACGGCAGGGCCGATCAGGATCAGCTTGTGGACGGCGATACGCTGCGCCACGCGGTGCTGCACATAGGCGCCGAACGAGAAGCCGGCCAGCAGCAGCGGCAGGGCGGAGTCGTAATGGCCGCGCACGAATTCAATCACCGCCAGCATGTCTTCGGTTTCGCCGATACCGCCATCGTAGACGCCGTCGCTGCCGCCGACGCCGCGGAAATTCGGGCGCACCGCAACATAGCCTTGATCGTGGCAGGTCTGCGCCAGCGTTTGCACGACCTTGTTGTCCAGCGTGCCACCGTGCAGCGGATGCGGATGGGCGATGAACGCCAAGCCGCGACGCTGGCTGCCGGGGTCGTTGACCACGGTCTCCACGTTGCCGATGGCGGTTTTAATGCGGAGCTTGGAGCGCTTCACGTCAGATTTTCAGCCGTTCGACGACCTGGCCATGTTGCAGATGCTGTTCGATGATTTCGTCGATATCCTGCTCGTCCACGAAGGTGTACCAGGTGCCTTCCGGATACACCACCAGCACCGGGCCTTCGCTGCAGCGATCCATGCACCCTGCGCTGTTGATGCGGCATTTGCCTTCGCCATTGAGATCCAGCGCCTTGATTTTCTTTTTGGCGTAGTCGCGCATAGCCTGGCCGCCGGACGCGCCGCAGCATCTGGCGCCGTCCTCGCGCTGGTTGGTACAGAAAAAAACGTGGTGTTTGTAGTAGCTCATGGCTGCTTGTCCTGCGTAAGTTCGGTGTATTTTCTGGCGTTGCCGCGCGCCGCATCGGCGGGATATTTTTGCCCGTTGTGGATCAGTTTGGCACGCGCGGCGGCGAGCAAATCCAGCTCCAGCACATCGGCCAGACGCACCAGATAAATCAGCACGTCGCTCATTTCTTCGCCGATGGCGGCCAGTTTGGCCGGGTCCGGGCGCTGGCTCTGTTCCGGCGTGGCCCACTGGAAATGCTCCATCAGCTCGGCGGCCTCGACCGCCAGGGCCATCACCAGATTTTTCGGCGTATGAAACGGCTGCCAGTCGCGCTCTTCAGCAAAGCGGCGAATATCGGCCTGTAGTTGCTCGATGCTATCGGTGGACATGCACGTGCCTCCTGTTGCGGGTGGATAGTGTAGCATCCCCGTCATGGCCGAACTTGTCCTGCTCTCCGGCGGCATCGATAGCGTGACCTTGCTGCATCTCAAGCACAGCGAGGGCGCACAGCTGCATGCGCTGTTCATCGACTATGGCCAGCGCGCCGGCCGCGAGGAGTTGCGTGCCGCCAGCATTCACAGCGCTGCGCTCGGCGTGCCGTTGCAGCGGCTGGACATGGCGGCAGTGGGCGATGCTTTTCGTGCCGGGCAGACGCAACGCCTGCACGTGCCGCTGCCGCACCGCAATCTGGTGGCGCTGGCGCTGGGGATGAGTTATGCCACGCAAATCGGCGCAGCGTGCCTGCATCTGGCGCTCAATCGCGACGACGCGGGCGCCTATCCGAGCGCGTCGCCGCTGTTTGTGCAGGATTTCAATAATATGGCGCACAGCCTGGGCGATATTGCGGTGCACACGCCGCTGGCGGAACTGAATAAAGTGCAGGTGATTGAACTTGCAATCAAATTGGGTATAAATTTACGCGATACGTATAGCTGCCTGCTGGGTTACCCCGAGCCATGCGGGCATTGTCCGCAATGTTTGCGACGTAGGGCGGCGTTGCAGGCAGCCGGCGTGAGCTGTGTTGAATGAATGCCATGAACGTCAGCCTGACTATCGCTTTTGGATGATGTGCGCTGTGGCTGCCACCGGCATGTTCGAACAGGTTTGTCTGTAGCCTGGCTGTTGGTGTCTCGACGGGTATGTAACGCGTGTCGCCGATAACAGGTGATGATTGTGCGCATTAAAAATGCTAACTTGTTGATAGATTGAGCATGTCTGTATTTGGCCTGGAATATGCTTAACGTTATGGCCTATTGCGTGTGGCATGGCCACTGCAGCAACAATCGCTTTTAAGAATTACCCGTGTGGCATAATGTTTTGCGAAACTTTTAACTAATTGATAAGTGGGAGGAATACCGTGAACGCAATCAAACCCCTGATTTCTTTCCGGTGGATGATATTGCTGGCTGTGCTGGTGGGCCTGTCAGGATGTGCAACGAATTATCCAATGGCACCAGCGCAAACCGGCAACGCACCCGACTGGAACTATCTGATCGGCCCGGGCGACAGCGTCAATGTTTTCGTCTGGCGCAATCCAGAAGTCTCCGGCACCTTCCCGGTGCGTCCGGACGGAAAAATGACCATGAATCTGGTGGAAGACATGCCCGCCAGCGGAAAAACGCCGACCCAACTGGCGCGCGATCTCGAAAAAGCGCTGTCGAAATACATTCAGGAACCGATCGTGACCGTGATAGTGGCGGGTGGTATTGGCCCGTTCAGCCAGCAGGTTCGGGTGATCGGTCAGGCGACCAAACCGCAGGCGCTGAACTACCGCGAACACATGAGTCTGATTGACCTGATGATCGATGTGGGCGGCATCACCGATTTCGCTGCAGGCAACAAGGCTTACATCCTGCGTACCGTGGATGGCAAACAGCAGCGTCTGGGCGTGCGTCTGGACGATCTGGTCAATGGCGGCGATATCAGCGCCGATGTGCCCATCCGTCCGGGCGACGTGCTGGTGATCCCGGAAAGCTTTTTCTGATAATAATTTTCAGTTGCCACGAACTTCTGAAAAACTCTAGGGGGAAACATGGATGAACTGCTAAACCAGTTGATGGGCTATGCACGAGCGACCTGGCATCGTCGCTGGTACATTGTCATCGTCGCCTGGGTGGTGTCGATTGCGGGCTGGTTCTGGGTGTACACCCTTCCCAGCCGGTTTGAGGCTTCCGCACGCGTCTATGTGGATACCCAAACCCTGCTCAAGCCACTGCTCAGCGGGCTGACCGTCGAGCCCAATGTCGATCAGCAGGTCCAGCTGATGACGCGCACCCTGATGAGCCGCCCCAACCTGGAAAAAGTTGCGCGCATGACCGACATGGACATCAAGGCCAAGACGCCGCAGCAGACCGAGGCCATGCTGGATGGCCTGGCCAGGCAGATCAAGCTGGAGGCGTCTACCACGGGTCCCAATCTCTACACCATTGCGTACCAGAATGAGCACCCGGAACTGGCCAAACGCGTGGTGCAGGCGTTGCTGACCATTTTTGTCGAAAGCAGTCTGGGCAAAACCCGCAAGGATCTTTCCTCCTCCAGGAAATTCATTGATGAGCAGCTCAAAGCCTACGAGCAAAAACTCGTCGACACCGAGAATGCCATGAAGGAGTTCAAGCGCAAACACATGGGCCTGATGCCAGGAGAGGGCGGCGACTACTACGCCAAGCTGTCTGCAACCACGACCGCGCTGCATCAGGCGGAACTGGATTTGCGCGAAGCCACTGACCGCCGCGACCAGCTGAAACGCCAGTTGGCCGATGAAGAACCGGAGATTTCCGCCGCCGCGGTACAGACGCAAAGCGATCCGGAACTGGATGCGCGTATCCAGTCGCTGCAAAAAAATCTGGATACCCTGCGTCTCACCTACACCGAACTGCACCCGGATATCGTGTCGACCAAGCGCCTCATCAAGGAACTGCAAGCGCAGAAGAAACAGGAGGCCAAGACCATCACCAGCACGGGCAGTGGCCGTGCGCAAAACCCGGTCTACCAGCAGCTGACCATTGCCATTGCCGAGGCGGATGCCACGGTGGCTTCGCTCAAGGCAAGGGTGGGCGAATATCAGAGCCGCCTGACTCAGCTCAAACAGGCCGTGGACAGCACCCTCGATGTTGAGGCGGAGTACACCCAGCTGACGCGCGATTATGGGATGTATAAGGAAAACTATGCCGCCATGCTGGCGCGCAAAGAGACGGCGAGTTTGTCCGGTGAAGTGGAAAGCAAGACCGATGTCGTGGATTTCCGGGTGATCGACCCGCCGCGCGTTCCGCTCAAACCGTCCTGGCCGAACCGTCCGCTGCTGATTTCGCTGGTGCCGCTGGTAGGGATAGTCGCAGGTATTGTGGTGGCCTTCCTGGTAAGTCAGTTGCGCCGCACCGTTACCGACAGGCGTGTATTGCGCGAATTGACCGGTTTGCCATTGCTGGGCTCGGTAACCCGGATTGAAACCCCCGCCGTCAAGATCAAAAAGCGCAAAAGCCTGATCGCCTACGCGCTGTCATTTTTCAGCCTGATTGGCGCCTACGGCATTCTGCTGACGCTGCAGATGTTTATGGCGCGCTGACCGTGGTTAAAACGTGGCAGATATACCCCGCAGCAGTTTTCAGCAGCCTTGTTAAGCCGGATCCGGATTCAGGGAGTTTATAGATATGAGCATTATCGAAAAAGCAGCCAACAAGCTGGTGCACAACGATCCAGCGTCGCAGCCGCAGGCCGCAACAGTGAATGCGGCAACGGAAAAACCGGCCAACCGGATTGAGGCCGCGATGCAGCGTGAGGCTGCGCCGGACGTGCCGGCCCCGCGAACAGCTGTGGACGGCGAGGCAGACGTCGCTGCCGCAACTTCCATGCAGGTCGAGATTGATTTGAAGCGCCTGGCACGCATGGGCGGCGTCACGCCGGACGCTGAACGCAGCCAGGTAGCCGAAGAGTTCCGCCTGATCAAGCGCCCGTTGCTGGCCAATGCCTTTGGCCAGGGTGGTGCGGGCGTCAGGAACGGCAATCTGATCATGGTGACCAGCGCGCTGCCCGGAGAGGGTAAATCGTTCTGCTCGCTCAATCTCGCGATCAGTATTGCCACGGAAATGGAACGCACCGTACTGCTGGTGGATGCCGACGTGGCGCGGCCGCGCCTGCCGGAATATCTGGGGATTCGTGCCGGCAAGGGCCTGCTGGACGTGTTGCAGGATCCCAGCCTGGAACTGTCGGAGGTGATGTTGCGCACCAACATCCCCAAGCTTTCCCTGTTACCTGCCGGGCACCCTTACAAGCACGGCACCGAGTTGCTGGCCAGCTCTGCGATGAGCCGGCTGGTCGCTGACCTGGCCAATCGTTACCCGGATCGCGTCATCATTTTTGATTCCCCGCCGCTGCTGTCCACCAGTGAAGCTAGCGTACTGGCCACTCACATGGGGCAGATCGTGATGGTGGTGGAAGCAGAAAAAACCTCGCAGGAAGCCGTCAAGGAGGCGCTGAGCCAGCTTGAGTCATGCGAAATCATCGGCATGGTGCTGAACAAGGCGACCGCGGTACTCGGCAACGATAACTACTACGGATACTATGGCACATACGGAAAATAGGTCGCGACCCGGCGCTGCAATACGGCCAGGTGTGTGGCTTGCGCTCGCACAAACCCTGTTGCTCGCGGGGGTAACATTGCCGGCAATGGCGGCTGACTGGAAAATCACGCCGAATCTGACTGTGAGCGAGCGCTATACCGATAACGTCAACCTTGCGCCCTCCGGTCAGTCGAAGGAGAGTGATTTCATTACCGAGATTCGCCCTGGTGTGCAGTTCAGCAAAGAGGGTGCGCGCCTCAAAGTCCGGGGCAGTTATTCACTGCAATCCCTGACCTACCTTAACAACAGTAATAACAACGCGCTCAATCACCAGCTGAATGCGGCGGCCAACGCCGAATTGCTGAAGGATTTCCTGTTTCTCGATGCAAACACCACGATTTCCCAGCAAAACATCAATGCACTGGGACCGGTAGGGTTTGGCAACACCAACGCCACCAATAACCTGACCACGGTGGGGACCTACAGCATCAGTCCTTATATCAAAAAGCGTTTTGACAACTTTGCTGACGCCTATTTGCGGGTAAGCCAGAGCGGCGTTTATTACGATAGCCGGGGTCTTTCCAACACGGTTTCGGATAGCGTGGCCGGGTCGCTGACCAGCGGACCATCATTCAACGATCTGTTCTGGGGCGGCAATTACAGTTACACCAAGAACAACAACCAGTTTGGACCTGACACCGAATTCGAAAGGATTTCCGCTACGCTGGGTTATGCGCTGACGCGCAAACTCAGAGTGAATGCCACGGCCGGCCAGGAGCGCAATAACTACGTCAGCCTGAGCGGCAGCAAGATTGACGGTCCGTTCTGGAATGCGGGATTCACCTGGACCCCCACCTCCCGCACCAGTGTGGCAGCCACCTATGGCCACCGTTTTTTTGGTCGGACTTATTCATTCGACCTGAGCGAGCGCACCCGGCATACCACCTGGCGTGCCGGTTACAGCGAAAACCTTACCACCAGTAGCGCCACCAGCCTGTCATATGCGTTGCTGGGGGGGTATTACGTATGTCAAAGCATTCCGGCCGGGTATTCCTATTTCCCATCAACGGCATCGCCCACCGGGTTTGTGGTGGCGATTCCGCTCGGCGATCCGGTTCCCGCAGATTGCCAACTGGCTGCGGCAGTCGTTACCCCCAACCTCAGTCTGGTCAGCGAAGTCTTCATACTCAAAAACCTGACGGCAGGCGTTGGCGTGAATATAGGCAAGAGCAATTACAACCTGGGCATCTTCAGCATGCGCCGTGATTTGCAGACAAGCGGGAATTATGATCGCCAGTCCGGTGTCAATGCCGGCTGGAACTGGCATTTTGCCCCGCGCACCACGTTCAACCTGTATGGCAATCTGTCGCGCATTGAAGTGCCGTCCCAAAATCGCCAGGATGACTTGTGGATGGTTTCGGGCGGATTGACCCATCAGTTCCAGCCCAAACTATTCGGTTCCGTTATCGCTCGCCATCAGGCACGCACTTCCAACCTGCCCGGCAATGACTTCACCGAAAACAGCATCACTGCTCTGGTCAATATGACCTTCTAGGGTGCAATGACATGTACGAAGCGTATTACCACCTTAACGCCAAGCCGTTCCAGCTGAGCCCCGATCCGCGTTTTTTCTTTGGCAGCAAGGGCCACAAACGCGCCATGGCTTACCTGGAATATGGCCTGTCGCTGGGCGAGGGGTTCATTGTGATCACCGGCGAAGTGGGGGCGGGCAAGACCACGCTGGTGCGCAACCTGTTCAAGCAGCTGGAATCGGAAAATATCGTTGCGGCGCAACTGGTCAGCACCCAGCTTGATGCGGATGACACATTGCGCAGCGTGGCCGCCTCGTTCGGACTGGAACACGAGGGCATCAACAAATCCGCCATCCTGAAAAACCTTGAGGTTTTTTTGCAAGCCGCAGCACAACAGGGCAAGCGTGCGTTGCTGGTGGTGGATGAAGCGCAGAACCTGACCCCGCGCGCGGTGGAAGAGTTGCGCATGCTGTCGAATTTTCAGAACAACGACCGCTCGCTGATCCAGAGTTTTCTGCTGGGGCAGCCGGAGTTTCGCAACATCCTGCAAAGCGCTGACATGCAGCAACTGCGCCAGCGCGTGATCGCTTCCTATCACCTGGGGCCGCTTGACGCGATTGAAACCCGCGCCTACATTGAGCACCGCCTGCGTACCGTGGGCTGGAAGGGCGTGCCGTCATTCAGCGACGATGCCTTCGAGACCATTTATCAATTTACTGGCGGCATACCACGCCGCATCAATACTTTTTGCGACCGGCTGTTACTGTATGGCTTCCTGGAAGAAAAGACCGCCTTCGACAGCGTTGCCGTGAAGGAAGTGGTGGAAGACCTGCGCCACGAAGTCGCGCATCAGGATACACCCGGCGGCGGGGTGTTGCGCGGCAATGCCAGCGCTGCCAATGGTGGACAGGGCATGCCTGATGACCTGCTACAGCTCAATGGCCGGGTCGAGCAGATGGAACGCTCGCTCAACCGCATGCTGCCCATCGTACGCAAGATACTGTTCATGGTATCGGAGAAAAATACGTCTACGGCGAACGAGTCGCCGGAAGCAGATCAATAGAACAGAACCCGGAAATCAGCATGACCGATATTTTATGCGTGGTGGGCGCGCGCCCCAATTTCATGAAAATCGCGCCGGTGATGACCGCACTCGCCGCCACGGGCATAAGTGCCAAGCTGGTGCACACCGGCCAGCATTATGACGCGGCGATGAACGACCGTTTCTTCACCGATCTTGGCATCCCGCATCCTGATATCAACCTTGAAGTCGGCTCCGCCAGCCACGCCGTACAGACCGCCGAAATCATGCGCCGCTTCGAACCGGTGCTGGCGCAGGAGCAGCCTGCCGCGATTCTGGTGGTGGGCGATGTCAACTCCACCATTGCCTGTGCGCTGGTGGCCGCCAAACGCGGTGTGGCAGTGATTCACGTCGAAGCCGGGCTGCGCAGCCATGACCGCAGCATGCCGGAAGAAATCAACCGCGTGCTCACCGACCAGATTTCCGACCTGTTGTTCATCACCGAAAAAGACGCCTACAAAAACCTGGCACGCGAGGGCATCGCCGCCGCACGTGTGCATTTTGTCGGCAATGTGATGATCGACACACTGCACCATAATCTGCCGCGCGCAGTGCCTGCCGCCATGACGCTGGGCGCGGCTTTGCCTGGCGGCTATGGCGTGCTGACGCTGCACCGCCCGTCCAATGTGGACGACGCCGACATCCTCGGCAATCTGCTGGAAACCGTGGCAATGATTGCCGCCGACCTGCCCATCGTGTTCCCGCTGCATCCGCGCACTCGCGCCAGCATCGACCGCCTTGGTCTGGCGGCGTGGCTGGATAAACCAGGCATCCGCGTGCTGCCGCCACAAGGTTATCTGGAAATGCTCGGCCTGATGAAAGACGCGCGCATCGTGCTCACCGATTCCGGCGGCATTCAGGAAGAAACCACCGCGCTGGGCGTGCCCTGCCTGACCCTGCGCCACAACACCGAACGCCCGATTACCGTAGACGAAGGCACCAACACTATCGTCGGCACAGACCGCAAGCAGATTCTGGTGGCGGTGGAAGAGGTGCTGAATGGCGGCGGCAAGGCCGGGTGTATTCCAGAATACTGGGATGGTCGTGCGGCGGTGCGCATTGCCGCGATTTTGCTGCAGTGGCTGGACGCACGTAATCATGCTGTCGCATAAAAGGCCTATCGTGCGCAATGCCATGACCATCGACGTAGAAGACTACTTCCAGGTATCCGCATTTGCGCCGCATATCGCGCGTGACAGCTGGGATGCACGGCCGTGCCGGGTAGAGCGCAACATGGCGCGCATCCTGGCGCTGCTCGACGAGCATCACACCCATGCCACTTTTTTTACCCTGGGCTGGATAGCCGAGCGCTATCCGCAACTGGTGCGCGCCATTGTCGACAACGGCCACGAACTGGCCAGCCACGGTTACGGCCACCAGCGCGCGTCCGACCTGACGCCGGAACAATTCCGCGCCGACATCACCCGCGCCAAGGGGCTGCTGGAAGACATCGGCGGCGTGGCCGTGCGCGGCTATCGCGCGCCGAGTTTTTCCATTGGCAGCCGCAATCTGTGGGCGCTGGAAGCGTTGCGCGAAGCCGGCCACCACTACAGTTCCAGCATTTATCCGGTGGCGCACGACCACTACGGGATGCCCGAAGCGCCGCGCTTTGCGTTCCACCCGCTGGACGACGACTTGCTGGAATTTCCGCCCAGCACCGTCCATTTGTTCGGGCGCAACCTGCCCGCAGGCGGCGGCGGCTATTTCCGCCTGATGCCTTATGCCTTGTCGCGCTGGCTGATGCGGCGTGTGAACCACACCGACGGCCAGCCCTGCATGTTCTATTTTCATCCGTGGGAAATCGACCCGGGACAGCCGCGCCAGAGCGGTATCGGTTTCAAGACGCGGTTTCGCCATTATGTGAACCTCAACCGCATGGAAGGCCGCATTGCCCACCTGCTGCGCGATTTCCAGTGGGACCGGGTGGATCGGGTATTCATGAAGGATGCCGCATGAACACATCGGCCAAGCTCCCGCTCGAATCCGCCGACGTGACCGTGCGCCCCATGCTGGCCACTGATGCGGCACGCTGGGATGCCTTTGTGCAGACTTGCCCGGAGGCGACTTTCTTTCACCGTGCGGGCTGGCGCGAGGTGATCGAACTGGCGTTCGGGCATCGCACGCATTTCTTGCTGGCCGAAGCGGACGGCGAAATCCAGGGCGTATTGCCGCTCGCCGAGATCAACAGCCACCTGTTCGGGCATTCGCTTTCCGCGCTGCCGTTCTGCGTATACGGGGGGCCGGCGGCACTCAACGAAGCCGCAAAGCGCGCGCTGGACCAGGCCGCGCAGAAGCTTGCCGGCGAACTGGGCGTCGAGCATCTCGAATATCGCAACCTCCAGCCGTTCCATACGGATTGGCCCGGCAAGGATATATACGTCACCTTTCGCAAGGCAATCGACCCGGAAGTAGAACATAACATGACGGCGATTCCGCGCAAGCAGCGCGCCATGGTGCGCAAAGGCATCAAGGCCGGACTAGTGAGCGTGATCGACGCGGACACGCAACGCTTCTTCCACGCTTATTCCAGCAGCGTGCATCGGCTCGGCACGCCGGTGTTCTCGCGCAAGTATTTCCGGCTGCTGAAACAGGTGTTCGGCGAGGATTGCGAAATTCTCACCATTGCCCTGGATGGGCGCGTCATCAGCAGCGTGATGAATTTTTACTTCCGCGACGAAGTACTGCCCTACTACGGCGGCGGTACTGCGGAAGCGCGCAACCTGGCGGGCAACGATTTCATGTACTGGGAAGTGATGCGCCGTGCCTGCGAAAAGGGCTGCCGCGTGTTCGACTACGGGCGCAGCAAGCTCGGCACCGGCTCCTACGACTTCAAGAAAAACTGGGGCTTTGAACCGCAGCCGCTGTATTACGAATACCGCCTGGTGCGTGGCAGCAGCGTGCCCGACCACAACCCGCTCAACCCCAAATACCGGCTGTTCATCAAGGCATGGCAACGCATGCCGCTGGCGCTGGCCAATGTCATCGGCCCGCATATCGTCAAGAATCTGGGCTAGGCAATGGAGGAGCTGCTTTTCCTGGCGCACCGCATCCCTTTCCCACCCAACAAGGGCGACAAGATTCGCTCCTACCATCTGCTCAAACACCTCGCTCAGCGCTACCGCGTGCACCTCGGGTGTTTTGTCGACGATGCCGCAGACTGGCAGTACACCGCCCATCTGCAGGCCATCTGCGGCGAGACTTTTTTTGCGCCGCTCAGGCCGCGCAGCGCCAAACTGAAAAGCCTGGTCGGGCTGGCCAGTGGCGCGCCGCTGACCCTGCCCTACTACGCCCACGCCGGGATGCGGCGCTGGGTTACGCAGATACTGGCTAAGCACAGCGTGGCCAAAGTGCTGGTGTTTTCCTCGGCGATGGGGCAATTCCTGCCGCAGGATCGCGCGCTGCACAGCGTGGTGGATTTTGTCGATGTGGATTCCGACAAGTGGACGCAATATGCGCAGGCCAAGCCGTGGCCGTTGTCCTGGCTGTACCGGCGCGAAGGCCGCACCTTGCTGGCATGGGAGCGCGCTCTGGCGGCACGCAGCGATGCGGCGTTGTTCGTATCGGAAGCCGAGGCGCGCCATTTCGCCCAGCTCGCCCCGGAATCGGCCGCGCATATCGGCTGGTTCAACAACGGCGTGGATTTCGAATATTTCTCGCCGCAACGCGACTACCCTGATCCATATCCGGCAGGCAGCCTGCCGCTGGTGTTTACCGGGGCCATGGACTACTGGCCGAACGTGGATGCGGTGGTGTGGTTTGCGCGCGAGATTTTCCCCGTCATCCGCGCGCGCTTCGCCGAGGCGCAATTCGTCATCGTAGGTGGCCGCCCCGGATCGGCGGTCCGCGATCTGGCGCAATTGCCGGGGGTGACGGTGACTGGCCGCGTCGACGACGTGCGCCCGTGGTTGCGCCACGCGCGGCTGGCGGTGGCGCCATTGCGTATCGCCCGCGGGGTGCAGAACAAGGTACTGGAAGCCATGGCGATGGCGCTGCCGGTGGTCGCCAGTGCGCAGGCGCTGGAGGGTATTCAGGCTGCGCCGGGACGCGACTTGCTGATGGCCGACAGCGCAGCCGGTTTTGCCGGGCAGGTCATGGCGCTACTGGGCGGCGCACATCCAGATATGGGCACGGCAGCGCGCGCCGCCATGCTCGGGCACTACGCCTGGCCGGATAATTTGCGCCGGGTGGACGCCCTGCTCGATCGCCGTCACCCTTCTTCGATTCAACAACCGCCTGCCGCCAAGGTGGTTTCACTCAGGGAACACCGTACATGAGCGCTACCTTGCAACCCGCTGCTGCCGCTGAACCGTCCATGGTGCGTGGCTGGCCTGTCGCCGCCGCACTTGCCATTGCCGCTGTCGTTGCCTTGTTGCTGATTTACTACTCCACCAGCGCGTCCACGGTGGCCATCTGGGAGCGTTCGGAAACCTTCGCCCATGGCTTCCTGATATTTCCCATCAGCGCCTGGCTGATCTGGCGCCGGCGCAGCGAAGTGGCGCGCCTGGCATACCGGCCGGAATGGCGCGGCCTGGTGTTGCTGTTGCTGCTTTCGGTGGGCTGGCTGTTCGCGCACAGCGGCGGCGTGCTGGTGGGCGAGCAGCTCATGCTGGTGGCGATGCTGCCGGCGGCGGTGTGGACTATACTCGGCACGCGCGTGGTGCGCGCCATGGCGTTTCCGCTGGGTTTCCTGCTGCTTGCGGTACCCATGGGCGAGGTGTTGATTCCGCACATGATGACGTTTACCGCCAATTTCACCGTCAAGGCGCTGCAATTAACCGGCATGCCGGTTTATCAGGAAGGAACCTTCTTCACCGTCCCCAGTGGCGAATGGTCGGTGGTGGAGGGCTGCAGCGGGCTGCGTTATCTGATTGCCTCGTTCACGCTGGGTTGCCTGTACGCCTACCTTACTTATCGCAGCAATACCCGGCGCATTCTGTTTGCGCTGGCCGCCATCGTGGTGCCGGTGATCGCCAACGGCCTGCGCGCCTACATGATTGTGATGATCGCGGTGCTGTCCAACATGAAGCTGGCGCTGGGCTTCGACCACCTGATCTACGGCTGGGTGTTTTTCGGTGTGGTGATGCTGTTGCTGTTCTGGATCGGCGGCTTCTGGCGCGAGGATGAAAAGTCGATCGTGCCGTCGGCGCAGGTATTGGCGCAGGATGCGCCCGCTGCACCGCTGAGCAGGATAGCGCTGGCGGCGCTGCTGAGTATCGCCGTAGCGCTCACCGGCTATACCTACGCAACCTGGCTGGATGGGCGCAGGGTGCTGCCGCATGGCCTGCAGATTGCGCCACCCGCTCCGGCCAATGGCTGGGCGCTGGAGGCGGCGCCGTTTACCGACTGGCATCCGCACTACGTCGGGCCGGACGCCGAACGCGCCGTGTATTACCGCAAGGGCAACCAGCAGGTGATGCTGTATTTGGCCTATTACAGTACCCAGCGCCAGGGTGCCGAGCAGATTACCAGCCAGAATTACATGATCCGGCAGAAACATCCAGAGTGGGCGAACATGGGCGAAACCACGATCGCACCGGGCGCAGGCGCGCAGCCCGCCGAGGTGATCCAGGCCAAGCTGCATTCGGTGCCGCAACGCCTGCTGGTGTGGCGCTGGAATCAGCTGGCTGGGCGCGACACCACCAACGACTATCTCGCCAAGCTGCTGCTGGCCAGCGAAAGAATCGTCGGCGCGCGCGATGACGGCGCGGCCATTGTGATCGCCACGCCTTATGCACACGATGTGGAACAGGCGCAGCCGGTGCTGCGCGAATTCATGCGCGACATGCAGCCGGCCATCGCTGCCAGCCTCAGGCAAGTCGCACAGCCTTGAGCGCTGCAAGGATTCCGCTGATCGTCCATGTGGTGCACCATTTTGCCGTGGGCGGGATGGAGAACGGCATGGTCAATATCCTGAATGGCTTACCGGCGCAAAAATACCGCCACGCGGTGGTGTGCCTGACCGACTACACCCAATTTGCACAGCGCATCGTGGCCCAGCCGGTGCCGTTTTATGCGCTGCACAAGCAGCCGGGGCGGGATGTTTCCATCTACCCCCGGCTGTGGCGCAAGCTGCGCGAATTGCAGCCGGATCTGGTGCACACGCGCAACCTGTCGGCGCTGGAAGGCCAGTTCGTCGCCGCGGCTGCCGGGGTGCGGCGCCGCATCCATGGCGAGCATGGGCGCGACGTGTTCGACCTGTACGGCGCCAACCGAAAATACAATTTGTTGCGGCGCGCGGCACGGCCGCTGGTGGGGCACTACGTCACTGTCAGCCGCGACCTGCAAGCGTGGCTGCAAGCCACGGTGGGCGTGCCCGCCAGCCGCATTACCCAGATATACAGTGGCGTAGACAGCACGCGCTTTCATCCGCGCGCCGGTCTGCGCAGCGGCTTGCCGGCAGGCTTTGCCGCGGATGACGCGGTGGTGTTCGGCAGCGTCGGGCGCATGGCCGAGGTGAAGGACTACCCCACGCTGGTGCGCGCCTTCCTGCGCCTGCTGGAACTGCACCCCGAGGCGCGGCAGCGGGCGCGCCTGGTGATCGTGGGTGAGGGGGTTTCCCGCGTCCCATGCCTGGAACTGTTGCGTGCCGCGGGCGCCGAAGCGCTGGCCTGGCTGCCGGGCGAACGCGCCGACATTCCCGAGCTGATGCGCGCCATGGACGTATTCGTGCTGCCGTCGCTGGGTGAGGGCATTTCCAACACCATCCTGGAGGCGCAGGCCAGCGGCCTGCCGGTGATCGCCACGGCGGTGGGCGGCAACGTTGAACTGGTGCAGCCAGGCAGCAACGGCGCACTGGTCGCCGTGGGCGATGTGGAGTCCATGGCACAAGCCTTGCTAAACTATTTTAACGACCCGGCGCAGACGGCCCGCCAGGGTCAGGCGGCGCGCCAGCAAATCGAGCGCCAGTTCAGCCTGGACGCCATGACGCAGGCATACGAACAGGTGTATGACCGGGTGTTGCGCACCCGACAATAATGACGAGCCGTCACGCAATCGGCGGCTAAGCGAGGGCAGTTTTACCATGTGCGGAATCGCCGGAATTTTCGACCTGACAGGTGTGCGCCCGATCGACCGGGCACTGCTGTCGCACATCAACGATATCCAGTCGCACCGCGGGCCGGACGAGGCGGGGTTGCACATCGAGCCGGGGGTCGGGCTGGGCCACCGGCGCCTGTCGATTATTGACATCGCCAGCGGCCAGCAGCCGCTGTTCAATGAGGATGGCAGCGTGGTGGTGGTGTTCAACGGCGAGATTTACAACTTCGTCGACCTGATCCCGCAGCTGCAAAGCCTCGGCCACGCCTTCCGTACCCGCTCCGACACCGAGGTGATCGTGCATGCCTGGGAAGAATGGGGCGAAGCCTGCGTCGAACATTTCCGCGGCATGTTCGCTTTCGCGCTGTGGGATCGCAAGCGCCAGACTTTTTTCCTGGCACGCGACCGCATGGGGATCAAGCCGCTCTACTATGCGCTGCTGGACAACGGCTGCTTCGTGTTCGGTTCGGAGCTGAAAACCCTCACCGCCCACCCCGATTTCAAGCGCGAATTCGATCCGCTGGCGATCGAAGACTATTTCGGCTACGGCTATGTGCCCGAACCGCGCACCATCTACCGGCAGGCACTCAAACTTCCCCCCGGTCACACCCTCACCCTGCAGCGCGGACGCAGTCTGCCTGCGCCACGCCAGTTCTGGGACATCCCGTTCACCCCGCACGCACCGATGAGCGAAGACGACGCCGCCGAGGAAACCGTGGCGCGCCTGCGCGAAGCCGTGAAAATCCGCATGGTGGCGGAAGTGCCGCTGGGTGCTTTCCTGTCCGGCGGCGTGGATTCTTCCGCCGTGGTGGCGATGATGGCGGGTCTGTCCGATGCGCCGGTCAACACCTGCTCGATTTCCTTCGGCGACCCCAAGTACAACGAAGCCGAATACGCCCAGCAGGTGGCCACACGCTACCAGACTGCGCACCGCGTGGGTCAGGTCGAGGCCGATGATTTTTCGCTGATTGACGAGCTGGCGCATCTCTACGACGAGCCGTATGCGGACAGCTCCGCCATGCCCACCTACCGGGTATGCGAACTGGCGCGCAAGAACGTCACCGTGGCGCTGTCCGGCGACGGCGGCGATGAGAATTTCGCCGGTTACCGGCGCTACCGCTGGCACGGCTACGAAGAGAAAATGCGCTCGGTGTTACCGCTGGGCATGCGTCGTCCGCTGTTCGGCCTGCTCGGCCGCATCTATCCCAAGGCCGACTGGGCGCCGAAAGTATTGCGCGCCAAGACCACCTTCGAGGCGATGGCGCGCGATAGCGTGGAAGGCTATTTTCACGGCGTGTCGGTGTGCAGCAATGCGCTGCGCGCGCAACTGTTTTCGGACGACCTCAAGCGCCAGTTGCAGGGCTATTCGGCGGTGGAAGTGCTGCGCCGCCACGACGCCAGCAACCCCGGCCGCGACGCGGTGTCCCGGGTGCAGTACCTGGACATGAAAACCTACCTGCCCGGCGACATCCTCACCAAGGTGGACCGCGCCAGCATGGCGCACGCGCTGGAAGTGCGCGTGCCGCTGCTCGATCATAAGCTGGTGGAATGGGTATCCGGCCTGCCGGTGGGTATGAAGCTCAAGGGAACCGAGGGCAAGCACATTTTCAAATACGCCATGCAGCCGTACTTGCCGAACGATATTCTGTATCGCAAGAAAATGGGGTTTTCGATTCCCCTGTCCGAGTGGTTTCGCGGACCCCTGTTGCAGCGTTTGCGCAGCGCCGTATTGTCGCCGCGTCTGCTCGATACCGGCCTGTTCAATGCGACGTTTCTCAGGGAAATGGTCGATCAGCACGCCAGCGGGCGGCGCGACTACGGCGCGGCATTGTGGTCGGTGCTGATGTTCGAGGCTTTCCTGCGCAATGCTGGCGAAGTCGGAGTAACAGCGCCAGCGCAGCATCAAGAACCCATCCTGATGACAGGAGGCCTCTGATGTACTGGGTCAATCCCGTTGCGGACTTGAAACGCATGGTAAGAGCCATGTTGACCGATCAGGTGGCATGGTTGGCACCCTCCCTGTATGTACGCCTTACCGGGCAGACCGGACGTGGCGAAGATGAGGGCGTGGTGCGAACCGCCGATTATTTCCGAACCTGTTTCCAGGATTATTTTCAGGTACCGGGAATGCCTCCCGGGCAAGTTGAGACTTATCTTGATGGCAAACACGTGCTGGAGTATGGGCCGGGCGATTTGCCTGGGGTGGCGCTGTTGATGATTGCGTATGGCGCGGAAAGCGTGATTTGCGTGGATCGTTTTCCACTGTGCCGCCTCTCGGATAACTCCATTCGGGTATTGCAGAACTTGCTGGATGCGCTTGAAGGAGGGCAGCGCGAACGTGCCGAACAGTGTTTCGTGCGGCGTGGTGAGCCAGCCAGCGGTTTCAATCAGGAACGTATCCACTACATGGTCAAACCGAGTGGATTGTCTGGTTTGGCCGACTGGGCAGATGTGATTATTTCACGGGCGGTGCTGGAACACGTAAATGACTTGCATGCGACTTTCGTCGATATGCGCGACGCGCTACGCGCGAAAGGAATTGCCGTACACTTGGTAGATCTCAAAAGCCACGGTTTACACCGACGCTCCAAGCTGGATTTTTTGACTTGGCCGTTGTCCTTATGGGCGCTTATGTATGGACATAAAGGTGTACCCAATCGCTGGCGAGTGGATCGTTACAGGCAAATACTCACCGATGTGGGACTGGATACGGTAACACTGACGGCAACTGGCTTAGTGGAGCAACAGGCGATTGACGAAATACGACCCTATCTGGCGCGGCCATTCCGTCAGTTGAGTGACGAAGATCTGTCTTGGCTGGGTTTCTGGCTGGTATGCCGTCGACCGACAGAGGGGGGAGGGTAAACAATGCGTATCCTGCACATCCTCGACCATTCCATCCCGCTGCACTCGGGCTACACCTTTCGTACCGCTGCGATCCTGCGCGAGCAGCGCAAGCGCGGCTGGGATACCGAACACCTCACCAGCCCCAAGCAGATCAATTGCAAGGTGGCGGAGGAGGTGGTGGACGGCCTGCATTTCTACCGCACGCCGCCGGCCACGGGGCTGGTTGCACGGCTGCCGTTTTTCAACATGATCGCGCTGATGAATGCGACCGAGCGCCGCCTGCGCGAAGTGGTGGAACGCGAGAAACCCGATGTTTTGCATGCCCATTCGCCGGCGCTCAATGCGCTGCCCGCGATTCGCGTCGGGCGCGCACTGAATATCCCGGTGGTATACGAAATTCGCGCTTTCTGGGAGGACGCCGCGGTGGATCACGGCACCAGTTCAGAGTGGGGGCCGCGTTATCGGCTGAGCCGCTCGCTGGAAACCTGGGCGGTGCAGCATGCCGATGCGGTGACGACCATTTGCGAGGGCCTGCGTAACGACCTCGCGGCGCGCAAGGGGGTGGCGGCAGAAAAAATCACGGTCATACCGAATGCGGTGGACATCGAGAAATTCACCGTGAGCGGCGTGGCGGATGCCGCACTCAAGGCGCAGCTCGGTCTGCAAGACAAGCAGGTGCTGGGTTTTCTCGGCTCGTTCTACGCCTACGAAGGCTTGAACCTGCTGCTCGACGCGCTGCCGCTGATGCTGCAAAGCAACCCCGATGTGCGCGTGCTGCTGGTGGGCGGCGGGCCGCAGGAAGACGCCCTCAAGGCGCAGGCCGTGCAACTGGGTGTGGCAGACAAGGTGGTGTTCTGCGGGCGCGTGCCGCATGATCAGGTGCAACGGTACTATGACCTGGTCGACGTGCTGGTGTATCCGCGTCTGTCCATGCGCCTGACCGAACTGGTCACGCCGTTGAAGCCGCTGGAAGCGATGGCGCAAGGGCGGGTGCTGGTGGCGTCCGACGTGGGTGGGCATAAGGAACTGATCCGCGATGGCGAAACCGGCGTGCTGTTCCGCGCCGGCGACGCGAACGATCTGGCGCAAAAAGTGCTCGGTCTGTTGAACTACCCGGCACGCTGGCCGCAACTCGCCGCCAATGGCCGTCGTTTTGTCGAAACCGAGCGCAACTGGGCGGTCAGTGTAGCGCGCTATGAAGCCGTCTACGACTACGCCAAACGTCAGACCTTGTTGCCATGAAGCCAGGAGAAGCATTGCGCCACAGCGGACACAGAGATCACGGAGAGAACCTTCGCGTGCGAATTACGGGGGGAGGATACGTGCTTGCATCATTGAGCTATTTTTGCGAGTTGGGCGACAAGTCATCCATCCCTGCGATTCTCATTTTCTCTGTGCGCTCTGTGTCCTCCGTGGCTAAAGAATTAAGGTGTTGTGCATGAAACCCCACTTGGTGGTGTTCTCCACACTATTCCCGCATGCCGGTGCGCCGAATGCCGGCCCGTTCATCCGCGAGCGCATGTTCCGTGTGGGTGAGGTGTTGCCGCTTACCGTGGTGTCGCCGCAGCCGTGGTTTCCGGGACAATCGCTGCTGCGGCGCTGGAAGCCGCATTTTCGCCCGGACGCGCAGCGCCACGAGAGCCAGCATGGCATCGAAGTGTTGCACCCGCTTTTCTTTTCGGTACCGGGCGCATTCAAACAGCTGGATGGCTTGTTCATGGCGCTGGGGAGTTATTTCACCCTGAAAAAACTGCGGCGCGCCGGCAAACTCGACATCCTTGACGCGCACTTTGCCTACCCCGACGGCTATGCCGCCACGCTGCTGGGCAAATGGCTGGGCGTGCCGGTGACCATTACCCTCCGCGGCACCGAAGTGCCCCATTCGAGAAATGCAAAACTGCGCCCGCTGCTGGTGCGCGCGCTGACACGTGCAGCGCGGGTATTCTCGGTGTCCGATTCGCTGCGTCGCCATGCCATGGACCTGGGCATTCCCGGCGACAAAATCCGTGTAGTGGGCAACGGCGTGGATAGCGCCAAATTCCACCGCGTTGATCGTGTCGAAGCGCGTACGCAGCTGGGTATCGCCGCCGATGCGCCGGTGCTGATTTCGGTAGGTGGGCTGGTCGAGCGCAAGGGCTTTCATCGTGTCATCGAATGCCTGCCGGAATTGAAAATACGTTTTCCCGGACTGGTTTACCTCATCGTCGGCGGTGCCGGTGCCGAGGGCGACATGCGCGCCGAGCTTGAACAACAGGTAGCGGCGCTGGGCCTGCACGATTCAGTGCGCTTTCTCGGCATCATCCCCGCTGCATCGCTGAAATGGCCGCTGTCGGCTGCCGACGTGTTCGTGCTGTCGACACGCAACGAAGGTTGGGCCAATGTGTTTCTGGAAGCGATGGCATGCGGTCTGCCGGTCATCAGCACCGATGTGGGCGGCAACGCCGAAGTGGTGTGCCGCGACGAGCTGGGCATGATCGTGCCGTTTGGAGATCACGCTGCCTTGAGTGCCGCCCTCATGGCAGCGCTGGCAAAAGACTGGGATCGTGCCGCCATTCTTGCCTACGCGCGCGACAACGACTGGCAAAAACGCGTGGCCGTGCTGGTGGAAGAGTTCAACGCGATTCATGCGCTTACGTTGTCTATGCGCGCATCCGCGCGACGGGTGAGTCTTGATAACGGAGGCCATCTTGGCTAGGGCTCTGTCTAATTTGTGCGCGGCTTCCAGCGCCGACTGAACGGAGCATGCATCCCATGTACACAGCCATTGCCGCCAATATTCTGTTTCCGCTGCACGAGCGACTCAAGCATCACACTACTGTTGCTGTGCACCGCGGCATGGAACAGACTCAGTGGTGGGACACAAAACGCCTGCAAGCGTTGCAACTGGAACGTCTGCGCGGCTTGCTCACGCATTCGCAGACGCATGTTCCCTATTACCGCGAGCTGTGCGGGCGCATTGGTTTCAACCCAGGCGCGGTGCGCGATCTGAGTGATCTGACGCGCTTGCCGTTCCTGACCAAGGTCGAGATACGCAGCCACCTGGAAACCCTTAAGGCCGACAATGCCATCGGCCTGGCGCGTTTCAATACCGGTGGCTCCAGCGGCGAACCGCTGATTTTTTTCATCGGCCGCGAACGTGTCAGTCACGACGTCGCCGCCAAGTGGCGCGCCACGCGCTGGTGGGGGGTAGACATCGGCGACCCGGAGATCGTGGTGTGGGGCTCGCCGATTGAGCTGGGCGCACAGGATCGGGTGAAGCAACTGCGCGACAAACTGCTGCGTACGAAACTGTTGCCCGCGTTTGAAATGTCTGCGCACAAGCTCGACGGTTTCATCGGTGAGATTCGTGCCATGCGCCCGAAAATGCTGTTCGGCTACCCGTCGGCACTGGCGCATATTGCGCGCCACGCCGACGAACGCGGCATCGCCATGAATGATCTGGGCATCAAAGCCGCTTTCGTCACTTCCGAAGCGCTGTACGACCACCAGCGCTCACAAATTGAAAAGACTTTCGGTTGCCCGGTGGCGAATGGCTACGGCGGCCGCGACGCCGGCTTCATCGCGCACCAGTGCCCGGCGGGCGGCATGCACCTCACCGCCGAGGACATCATCGTGGAAATCGTCGACGCCCAGGGACACGTGTTACCGCACGGCGAGTCGGGCGAGATTGTGGTGACGCATCTGGCCACCGGCGACTTCCCGTTTATCCGCTATCGCACTGGCGATGTCGGCGTGCTCGATGATCAGCCCTGCGCCTGCGGACGCGGCTTGCCGCTGCTGAAAGCCATCGAAGGGCGCAGCACCGATTTCGTGGTGGCGCAGGATGGTACGGTGATGCACGGTCTGGCGCTGGTATATGCGATCCGCGATCTGCCCGGCGTGCGGGAGTTCAAGATCGTGCAGGAAAATCTGCAACTGACGCGCGTCCTGCTGGCTACTGACAGTCAGTTTGACGAAGCAAATATCGGCAAAATTCTGTCGGGTATCCAGCAACGTCTGGGATCAGACGTGCGCGTGGAGATAGAACGGATGAATGAAGTGCCCAAGGAAAAATCCGGTAAATACCGTTATGTAGTCAGCCATGTGGTGCCGCCGTCCGGCGCCAGCAGCGGCAGGAGAAACGCAGTATGAGCATGAGAGATATATTTGTCTTTGCTGTGGTGTTTGGCAGCCTTCCTTTCATCCTCAAAAAGCCTTACATCGGTATATATATGTGGTCGTGGCTGGGCTACATGAACCCGCACCGACTGGCATGGGGATTGGCCTATGATTTCCCGTTCGCTTTTGTTGTGGCCATCGTCACCTTGGTTGCGCTAGTGTTTTCACGTGAGCCCAAGCGGATTCCATGGACGCGGGAGAGCATCGTGCTGCTGTTGCTGATTATGTGGATGCTGGTGACCACGATTTTTTCTTTCCACCCGCAGATGGCGTGGTTGCAGATGGAAAAAGTTGCCAAGATTCAGTTGATGATTTTCCTTACCATGGTGCTCATAAACACGCGCGAGAAGATTGAGACGCTGGTGTTGATCATCGCTTTGTCACTGGGATTTTATGGCATCAAGGGTGGAATTTTCACAATTGTGCACGGCGGTGTTTACCGCGTGCAGGGGCCGTTAGGCACTTTTATTGGCGGCAACAATGAAATCGCATTGGCCTTGATTATGACCATACCTTTGATTTGGTATCTGCACATGAATGCAAAAAAAATCTGGCAGCGTCATGCTTACACTGCAGCGATGTTTCTGTGCGCTATCGCGGTGGTGGGCAGCCAGTCGCGTGGTGCCCTCGTGGGCGGATTGGCTATGGGCGCTTTTCTCTGGCTGAAAACCCGTAACAAGCTGTTTACCGGGTTGATCATGGCGCTGGCCGTGGCGGCAATCGTCAGTATCATGCCGGCTGCATGGTATCAGCGCATGGACACCATTGACACTTACCAGTCGGATGCTTCTGCGCAGGGGCGTATCAATGCTTGGTGGACGGCATATAACCTGAGCAAGGACAGGCCACTGGTTGGTGGCGGTTTTGATACTTTCCAACCCGATGTATTCAAAATTTACGCGCCCAATCCCTGGAATGTGCACGACGTACATAGCATCTATTTCGAGATGCTGGGCGAACATGGCTACGTTGGCTTCGGCCTGTTTATGTTGCTTGCCTGGCTGACTTGGCGCAAGGGTGCGAGGATCATTCGTGAATGCGGAAAAGACCTGGAGCGAAAATGGGCGGCCGATCTGGCGCGCATGTTGCAAGTCAGCATGATCGGTTTTGCCTCGGCGGGCGCGTTTCTGGGGCTGGCCAACTTTGATTTGTACTACCACCTGATAGCGATCATGGTAATGATTGGGGCGGTGGCCCTGAAGCAGACTTCTGCTGTGGGCAAAGTTGTGATGACGCCTGTCCGAACAGCGCCGCAACCGTTTGTGAGGAGGGGTATGGACAGGACTAATCGGATTGACAGGAACAAAGCCACATATGATCGGTAGGGTGCAATAAGCGCAGCGCATTGCACCGCATGCATCCGGCGCAATGCTCGTTGGTTATTGCGCCCTACACAGATTGGGAGATTGATAGGATTGACAGGAACAAAACGACATCCGTATTTAAACGGGTTTTTCCTGTAAATCCTGCAAAAACCCTGTTAATCCTGTCCAACTTCCAGTCATGCTAGAGACCGCGTTTGCTCAGCCACTGCTCCAGCATCACCACCACCCAGATCATCACCCCGTAGTAGGTGGCGTGGCCGCTCTGGTGCTGGCGGCGCAGTTCGGTCAGGTAAGCCGGTTGCAGGATATGGCGGCGCTCGAACGCGGCGAGGCTGTCTTGCACCAGGTCACGCAGCGGCGCATGTGTGGTTGCCCACACCCCGAACGGCAGACCGAAGCCGTGTTTGGATTTGTTGATGATTTCATTGGGGAGCAGGTCGCGAACCGCTTCCTTGAAGAAATGCCGCAGGCGCGAGCCTTTGACCTTGAGGTGCACCGGCACCTCGCCGGAAAAGTCGAGCAGGGCATCGTCGAGCAACGGGTAACGTATTTCCACCCCGGCCGCCTCGGTCATGCGTCCGACCTTGCGCAGGTCGTTGTCGGCCAGCGTGAACTTGAGGTCGAGGTGCATCATGCGGTTGATGAAATGCTGAGAATCACTGCGCTGGTAGACTTCGCGCAACAGTTCGCCGGGTTGGTCGGGCTGGATTTGGGCGAGAAAATCAGCGTTGAAAATCTCGGCAAGCGGCGTGCGCTGCAGGAAGTTATACGACTCCATGCGATCCGGCAACGGCACCCTGGCTTGCTGGATATAACTCTGCAGTTTGCGTCCCGGCGGCAGCGCGGCCAGGCCGGGCAGGTGCGCCAGCGGCTCGATGACGCCGGCGCGCAGCCAGGACGGGATGAGGCCATAAGCTTCGAAGATTTTTTGCTTGGCGTAGCGCGCGTTGCCACCGAAAATTTCGTCGCCGCCATCGCCGCCCAGCATGATGCGGATGCCGTCGTCGTGCGCGAGTTTAGCGCAGAAATAAGTGGGCACGGCGGATTCGTTGGCGAACGGTTCGTCGTAAGCGGCGGCGATGATGGGGATGGCGGTAACTATATCGGCGGGCTTGAGGTAATACTCATGCGCGTGCGCAGCAAAGGTTCTGGCGGCCAGGCGCGCGTATTCCATCTCGTCGAAGCCATCGGCCTCGAAACCGATGGAATAGGTATTGACGGGAGTGTTGCCGAGCTGGGCGAGGGTGCCGGTGACGGTGCTGCTGTCCAGTCCGCCGGAGAGAAATGCGCCGAGGTGATTGCCCTGTGCAGCGCGTGCCACCGAGTCCCGCAGTATGGGGCGAAAGCGTGCGGCAAGCTCGGCTTGGGATGCGCGGTTGTGGTCGTCGTAATGCAGGTGCCAGTAAAACCCGGTGTTGAGCTGGCCGTTGCGCCACTCCGCAAACTGGGCGGGAAGCAGCTTCTTCACCCCCTGAAAAATCGACGTGGGCGCAGGGACAAGATGAAAATACAGATAATCGAAGATGGCCTGCTGATCGAGTGCTGCGCTGCTCACCTCGGGATGGGCAGTGAGCGCGTCGGCACGCGAAGCAAACGCCAGCCCGCCGGCGATTTCCGCGTAGCACAAGGGCTGCGCACCGGCGCGATCCACGGCCAGCAGCAGGGTGTTGCTGGCCGGTTCGCATACCGCCAGGGCAAAGCTGCCATGGATCTGCGCCAGTCCATCGCGGCCGGCCTGGCGCCAGGCGGCGAGCACCCCCGCTGCCGGGTTGTGGCGGGCGATAGCACCCGCGATGGCGGGGTCGTCGCTGTGGATGCGGCCGCGCAACACGGCGATCATGCCGCCAGCTTCATACAGGCTGATGTCGCCAAATGGCGAGCTTGCCGCCAGCGCCGCGCCATCGCGCAGGGTGCTCTCCAGTCGCGCAGAAGGGTTGCCGAGTGCGGCGCACATCGTGTCGAGGACGCTCTGCCCGCGCACTCGATCCAGCCTGTTATCCAGCCAGCCGCAGATTCCGGCCATACTCACTCCTTGTGTGCTTGGTTTTGTAACTGGGATGGTAACCTAAGCGCAGGCATTTTTGATGAACTCAAAAAACCCAGATGCAAGCCACAGAGCACACAGAGAGCCTGGAGACGAGGCGGGTTCTGCACGGTGTTCCGATTCATCGGACGAAAGGCTTCTGAGCGATTTGAAATTTTCTCTGTGCCCTCCGTGCCTCTGTGGCCAACGAATTTTTGTATGGGATGAGGCATAAACGTGAGTGAATTCTGGCTGAAGGTTGAAAAGACCCTGAAATACCATGGTAACAGCGCGTTGCGTGCCGTCCGCGCTGGCTGGTGGGGCGTAACTCGCACGCCGGCGCAGCGGCCGGTCATTATCGTAGGCTGCAGCCGTGCCGGTACCACGCTGGTGTACAAGACCTTTTCCGAGTCGAAAGCGCTGGGCTCGCTCAATCGCGAAACCCACGATTTCTGGGTGGACATGCATCCGCTCTCCAACAAGCACTGGGATACCCACGGCCTGGATGCGGCGGACGCCAGCGCCGCCGACCGCGACTACGTATCGCGCTATTTCTACAGTTGGACCGGGCAATCCCGCTTTGTCGACAAGAACAACCAGAACGGCCTGTGCGTACTCTATCTGCATGCGCTGTTCCCCGATGCCCACTTTGTGTTCATCAAGCGCAGTCCTGGTGACAATCTCAATTCGCTGATCGAGGGTTGGGGCAAGCCGGACGAATTCGCCACCTGGTCGCAGCAGCTGCCGGAAAAAGTCGCGGTGGAAAACGGACGCTATACGCAATGGTGCTTTTTCCTCGCCGACGGCTGGCGCGATTATGTCAACGCATCGGTGGAAGAGGTGTGCGCATTCCAGTACAACGCCATCAACCAGGCCATTCTCGACGCGAAAGCGGCCATCCCCGCCCGCCAATGGAGCGAGGTGCTGTACGAAGACCTGGTGCGCGATCCGGTGGGTGGTTTCAAGCGCCTGTTTGACGAGGCCGGGCTGCCTTTCGATGCGGCCATGCAGACGCATTGCGAAAATGTGCTGGATACGCCGTACAACGCCTTCTCCGAAATCCGCCTGGATAAATGGAAGGACGGGCGCAACCGTGATCGCGTCGAGCGCGTGCTGCCGAAAGTTGCCGCCGTGGCGCGGGCGATGGGGTATACGCTCTGAACATGTTGGCCCTGCTGTGGCTGCTGCCGCTGGCCTGGGCGCTGTTGCTGGCGTGGCATGCCAGGCGGCTTGTCGCCTTGTGGCATGAGCCGGTATGGCGCTGCCCGGTACTGGTAATTGAAAGCGACGACTGGGGCGCGGGCGTGCTGTCGCAGGCGGCAGCGCTGGATGCCCTGCGTGCGTTGCTCGGTCGCCACCGCGATCACACCGGGCGCCATCCGGTGATGACGCTGGGCATCGTGCTGGCCATCGCCGACACCGAGGCGATACGCGCTGCTGCAGGCCGCGAGTATCTGCATATCGTATTGGACGATGCACGCCTGACACCGGTGCTGGCCGCGCTGTGTGCGGGCATTGCTGACGGCGTATTCGCCCCCCAGTTGCACGGCATGGAACACTACTGGCCGCCCGCCGTCATGGCCGCTGCCCAGACCGACAAGCAGGTGGCGGTATGGCTGGCGGGCGACGTCCTGCCGCGCACCGAAGACCTGCCCTCGCCGCTGCAAAGCCGCTGGACCGCCGCTGCCGTGTTGCCCTCGCTGCCGCTCTCCATCCCGGAAATCAACGAAGCCGCTGCCGCTGAAACCGCTGCATTCCAGAGCATTTTCGGCATGACGGCGCAAGTTGCCGTGCCTACTACCTTTGTGTGGAACGACGCGGTCGAACGCGCCTGGGCGGCGCATGGCGTGCGCTGCATCGTCACTCCCGGCACGCGTCACGAATACCGCGATGCACAAGGCCGCCCGGCGGGCGATGGGCGCAGCATACTGAACGGCGAGCGCGGTCAGAACGACGTGCGCTACGTGGTGCGCGACCAGTATTTCGAGCCCGCGCTCGGCCACCGCGCCGAACAAGGACTGGCGGCGCTGGCGCGGCAAACCACGTGCGCCCGTCCGACGTTGCTGGAAACCCACCGCTTCAATTTTCTGGGAGAATCTGCCGACGCTGCCTTGCAAGAGCTGGATCGGCTGCTGAGCGAGGCATGTGCCGCTTATCCCGCGCTGCGTTTCCTGTCCACGCAGGAAATCGCCGGGGCGATGGCGCGCCAGGATACGCAACTGACCGAAACCAGCCTGCACCCGCGTTTGCGCGCCTGGCTGGCACGCATCCATATCCTCCCGCGCTTTGCCAAACTGGCGCGCCTCACCGGGCTGGTGTTGCCGTTGTGGTTGCTGGGAAAGTGGGCAGCATGAGTACCCCGAAATTTTCCGTCATCATCCCCGCCTACAATGCGGCAGCAACGCTGGCGCGCGCACTGGATTCGGTGCTGGCGCAGAGCTGGCCGGCGCATGAAATCATTGTGGTGGACGATGGATCGACCGACGCCAGCGCCATCGTGGCAGCGGGCTACGGGGACAAAATCCGCTATCTGCGCCAGCACAACGCCGGCGTGTCCGCCGCGCGCAACTACGGTGCACAGGCGGCGAGCGGCGACTGGCTGGCCTTTCTCGACGCCGACGACTGGTACCGTCCCGACCGCCTGAAATGGCACGCCGAATGGATTGCACGCGACCCGGCGCTGGATTTCCTCACCGGCGATTACGAATACCGCGACGCCAGCGGCGCGTTGCTGGGGCGCTCGATGCAGGGCAAGGCATCCGGCCGAGCGATGCTGGACCAGGCCGCAGGCAGGCGCGAAGTGGTGATGGAAGGCGCAGCGTTCGAAGCCTTCGTGGCCGACCATTTCGGCGACACGCATACCCTGAGTCTGCCGCGCGCCACGTTCCTAGAATTGGGCGGCTACCCGCTCGGCTTCAAGGTGTGTGAGGACGTACACCTGCTCACCCGCCTGGTCGCGCGCAGCCGCCGCGTCGGGGTGGTTTGCGCGCCGATGGCGGTGTACCTCATCCACAGCGCCAGCGCCACCCGCGCCGACCCGGTGCGCGCGCAGTTTGAAAATGTGCGCACGCTGATTGCACTTGGCAAAAGTGCGAACAGCGTGCCGTCCGCAGTGCGCCGCGGCTATGCCACCCGATTGCGTCAGGCGCGGCTCAACCTCGGTTACGCGCTGGCAAAATCAGGCCGGCGGATGGAGGCCGTGCGCGCTGTGTTGCCATCGCTGATCGAATCCCCGAGTATTGCCAGCGTGCGCAATTTGCTGTCTATTCTTAAAGGTTAAGGGCTCGTTAATGAATAACTTGGACATACGCTGGGGCCGCTTTGGGTGCAGGCCAAGGCGCGAGACGCGCAGTTGTGTCATTCACAACAAGCGGCTCGCAACGCCGGCATGCGTCCAAAGCGACCCCAGCCCGGAGGGTTGTTGTGTATTCGGGCGGCTGCGGCGCTTCGCGCCTTGCATCCATCCCGAATACATAGCAACGTATGTCCAAATTATTCATTAACGAGCCCTACACATGCCACGTTACCTGGTCCTCACCGAATTATTCCTGCCCACCAAGGGCGGCACCGCCGTCTGGTTTGCCGAGGTGTACCGGCGCCTGTCGGGCAAGGAAACCCACATTGTGACTGCCGACGTGCCCGGTGCCGCCGAGGTGGATGCCAGCCATCCCAACAGCGTGCACCGCATCAACATGCGCCGCGTGGCCTGGCTCAGGCCGGAATCGCTGGGCATGTATTTCAATTTGTTCGCCAAGTCCTTATGGCTGGCGCTCACCCACCGTTTCGATGCGATCCACGCCGGACGCGCCCTGCCGGAAGGGCTCACCGCCTGGGCGGTGGGACGGCTGACATTCCACCCGGTAGTGATCTACGCTCATGGAGAAGAACTCACCACCTGGGGGCGCGGCGGCAAGTACAAAGTCATGCGCTTTGCCCTGCGCCATGCCGACCGGGTGATCGCCAACAGCGAGTTCACCCGCGATGAGCTGATCAAAATGGACGTCAATCCTGCGCGCATAACGCTGATTTACCCCGGTGTCGATGTGGCGCGTTTTCGTCCTGGCCTGGCATGCGACGATTTGCGTCAGTCGGTTGGGGTGGGTGCAACGGACAAGTTGATCCTGTCGGTGGGGCGCCTGTCGCGGCGCAAGGGATTTGACCAGGTGATCAAATCGCTGCCTGCGCTAGTCAATGCCGGTCTGGATGTGCAGTATGCGTTGATAGGTATCGGCGATGACCATGATTATTTGCTCAATCTCGCCCGTGACCACGGTGTAGCGGAGCGCCTGCACTTGCTAGGCCACGTCAGTGCCGACGACCTGCCGCGTTGGTACAATGCCTGTGACGTATTTGCCATGCCCAACCGCGAAATCAACGGCGACACCGAAGGGTTTGGGATGGTGTTTTTGGAGGCGGCCGCCTGTGGTAAACCTGCCATTGCTGGGCAGGCCGGAGGCACTGGAGCAGCAGTCGTGGATGAGGAGACTGGTTTTAGAGTGGATGGCGCAGATGGTGTTGCTGTTGTTTCGATACTGTTGCGTGCGTTGAAGGATAAGCAGCACACCAAAATAATGGGAAGTTGCGCATTAACAAGAGCGTCTGAACAGTTTGATTGGGCTGTCGTGGCAAAAAAAACGAAGCTACTAAGATAGCTCCAGCGGTTAAGCAACGGAGAATGGTATGGATATAAAGCGTTGGTTGCGTTATTTACGCCGAAGATACTTGATGTATCGGTATCCCAATCTGATAATTGAACATGGTGCAGTAATTTTCGGGCGTTTCGATGTCAGAGGTCAGGGCTCAATCACAATCGAGAGAGGATGTAGGTTGATTGATGTGAGCTTGCATGTACAAGGCGCACTACATATTGGTGCCAATGGTTTTTTAAACGGAACCTCAATTGTGTGTATGAACAGCGTTATTATCGGCAATGATTGCTTGCTCAGCGACGCCTATATTACTGATACCGATTTTCACAATATCGAACCAGAACTGCGCCATGCTCCGCCGAGTGTCAAGGTGGTACGCCCTATAACGATAGGGCGTAACGTTTGGATTGGTGATCGGGGTGTTGTATTGAAAGGCAGCCGAATAGGTGATGATGCAGTCGTGGGTAGCAATGCCGTGGTGCGAGGCAGCATTCCGCCGCGTTCCGTTTGTCTGGGAAACCCTGCTCAGGTTGTTAAGCAGCTTTGATATGTTGGCGATAGTGGAGAACGTAATGATTAAAACTGCTTTAACTATTTGTTTTCTTTTCTCGGCTAGTAGCGCCTTGGCGCTACCTTCAGCGCCTACGCCAGATGAGATGCTCGCGTTACCAGCTTACTGCAAGGCAAAATTGAGCCCAGATCCATCTGACGATATCCAATATTCCGGAATGATTGGCCCAGATTGGCTACATATCCACCATTATTGTTTTGCGCTAAACTTTACCAATCGCTATTACAAATATTACGACAAGAATGAGCGGCACACCTTTTTAAAAGATGCGCTTGGCAACTATGACTATATGTTCTCTCATGCCACTCCGAATTTTTGGATGCGGCCTGAGATGCACACCCAGAAAGCCATGCTGCTTGCAGCCGCAAAACAATATGCTGCAGCGATCAGCGATCTTCAACAGGCGCTGAAAGACAATCCGAATTATGCTCCTGCCTATGCTACGCTCAGTGATATTTACGCTGATTTAGGTCAAAAACAGAAATCGGTTGCCGCGGTGGAGCAGGGCTTGCAACACGCGCCGGATGCAGTACCTTTGCAGCGACGTTATAAACAGTTGACCGGTAAAACTTTTGTGCCGCCGGCCGGTGCCGAGCAGGTAGTACAATCCCCCAAGCCCCTTAGTGCTGCAGCCGTAACACCTGCTCATCAAGAGGAAGCGCAAAACCGCAGTGCAGCTCCGGCAAATGCAGCGCCAACTGACGCATCAGCGCCCACGGACACGCCCGAAAAAATCGGTGTACCTGGTAACCCGTATTGCCGTTTCTGTCCGTAAGGTGGAATTGCTGTTTTGCTTAAACTTAATTCTACTTTGTCAGATTCCATCTCAACTTGATGCAGAAAGGATAAGGGTTTTTCTGAAGGCGAAATCCTGAGTAAGCTGCCAGTCGACGATGGCTATTTTCAATGGTTGCGGCGCGGTCGATATCGGTTTCGAATTTTTCTGGACTGGTTGAGGTGCATGATCCCGACCATCTTCTCCAAGTTATGTCGGCGTCATTGGAACAAGGCTGCAAATAGGGGTGTGCCCGCGTTTTCGACCAAGCGGATGAGGCTCTGGAAGGAGGAAAGATAAAGAGCGTAGTGAAAATCGGAGCTCGCATGCTCTGAGGTAACCAACGTGGCCAAGCTATTCGAGTGTTTGAATTGACATCGTTATAATCAACTCCATGAGAAACAACACGTTGCATTTTTCGATAAGGCAGTAGCAGTTGAAGATTAATCTGGCGAAGTAGATCTATATTAATTATAGAATCCATGAAATGAAAAATTGGAGGCTAATGCCGTGAAGCTTCTTAACAGGATAATCTGTAGGCTGACCTATTCAATCCGACTCGTTCTCGTAAAATTCTCAGGGGATTTAACCTGCCTGTTTTTGGGGAGAAAGGAAGCTCAAATATATCGCATTGAACCGGCGCAAACACTGGTTAGCCAAAAAACATACCCTGGTAAAGATGCAGAAAAAGATGGGACATTCACTTCGTTTCTATTGCATCCTGAATCAAGCTACACACGAGCCCAGCCAAAGTACACGAATAGCAATATAGCATGGAGCTCTGCGCCACAGGCAGTGCCTCCACTGTATTTGTATTCAATCCCAATCGCATGTGTTAGCAATCTAGGGGTAATAAGTACATTTGACGGAAATATAATCGCTGAATCCGCCGAACAGTTTATATCCAAAAATCAGAAATTGGATGGATTTGTAAGGATATCTAAAAACAGCTTTGTTTTAGAAAAAATACGGGGCGCTCACATATTTCAGGGTAAGCACGTTCTTCTCACAAACAAACATATCGATAATTACGGCCACTTTATTTTGGAGTGCCTTCCAAACGCTCGCCTTTTGAATGAAACTTCCGGATTGGCTGATGCAAAGGTTGTAATACACAAGACCGAGAATCCGGATATCCGTAAATCGGTTTATGAAGTGCTCGCGTTAGCAGGCGTTGAGAAAGAACAAATCGTTGAATTTGGCGGTGAAGGAAAAATTGGCCTGTTTGAGGTGCTATTATACCCATCTCCAATAACTAATCACCCTGCGTGGAAATCAAACGTCTCTGTAATATATTGCGAACAACTAGCAAAAAAGATAAGCGCATTAGACAATTCTGGGCTAGAAATTAGCACATCATCCGAGTATTTGTATGTGTCTCGAAGTGCTGGCTTCAAGCGTCGTCCCACCAATGAGGGTGATGTGATTGACTTGCTTGTTGCTGCCAAATTTACTGTTATCTACCCGGAGAGAATGAGTGTTCAAGAACAGATTGTCACGTTCTCACGTGCCAAGATCATAGTTGGTATTCTTGGTGCCGCCATGACAAATATTATATTTTCTCCTCAAATGGCCCAAATAATTATGTTTACCCCAGACAGTATTCCTGGCTATTTTTTCTGGGATTTGGCCAGTCTAAAGAAACAGGGGTACTATGCTTTGTCCTGCAAGACTATCAGTCAAAACAAGGGGTACGGCGATGCCGACTTCTATGTTGATATCAATGAATTGAAAGAAGCACTAGCCATCGCCAATCGAACGATTTCCAATCTAAAAGCTTAATTCTACATTGAACGCATTATTTACTCTGCCAGCTTTTTCTATGTCTGTACCACCAGCTAGCCACTAAATTATGTAACCGAAATAACGCACGAATCGGTTTTGGCAAAGGTTTGCCAGATGTAACTAATTCATACCCGAAACTTGTAAGTGTATCGCCCGCCCCTGCCTCGAATATCTTGATCTGCGACTTTGTCATAAGGCGCCGCCACTTATCAATGTTGTCTTTTTGAACAGGTTTGTGCAATAAGGTGTGCGTCGTTTCAGAAGGTTTTTCATATTCAAGCAGTGCAGGGGAATACGCCTCCCCAAGAAATTCGCATATCTTCTGCAGTTGTTTGTCAGGTGCTTCCAGCAAATCTTCATATCTGATTTCTAGATAAATTTGCCTTCCAAGTTTACAACCGGAGTTCCTCGCAGCCTCGACATATTGCTGCCAATATTTAGCGGCAATATAGGCATTATAAACCCTGAAATCATGCCTTCTGTCCATCAGAGACCATGCAACTCCTCTGCCATCCCGAATCAGATGTATCACTTGGGCATCTGGGAACATTTCCAGTATCGTTGGTAAATGGAGTGCATAGTAGGGGGTCTTGTCACCCCACCGTACCTTGCCTTCACCCAAAGCATTTTTTTCGAATACTGCTGCAATAATCCCTTCAACGGAATTAATACCTCGTTCGCGGAATTCATTTGCAAGGGCTGTTGCATCAAATGTTATTCCAGGCATGTCTTCGTCAAAAAAACCAGTGCTCCGAGTGTATATCTCAGTGAGCAGATTTTCAATTGACGCGACATTGTCTAGATTTCCGTAGGCATGCCTATTTCGATACATAGGAATGAAAAAATGAGATTCACCGGTCGGCAAAGAAATTCGCGGGTGTGCTCTGAGCATGAACTGTAATAGGGTGGTGCCAGATCTGGGGCAGCCTACAATAAAAATTGGTCCCCCTCGTTTTGTTTCGCCCATTTTCCCTACCTTGTGTAAAAAATTGGTTGTCTGTTGGTTCTTTTAGATTAATCTCTGGTTGCTTTTCCAGCGCCATAACATTACCAGAATCAGGCTTGATCGGCAGAATTTCCGAGCGTTTCCATATGCGAACAGCAATTCCCACATGTGGAATCGTCCGCCACCCAAGCCAACAATTTCTGTTTGAGTAATTCGGCCAAACCCGGCTCATCTGCCAAACGATTGTGCTGGCAGGCGGGGTCGCTTTCCAGATCGAATAACTTATACAGTGCGCCGTCTTCCACTGGCTGATACACCAGCTTCCAGCGTCCGACACGGATCATGCGATCCTTGGCTTTGAACACGATATCGCGATATTTCGACTTGATGGCCAGAGTGCCGCTGGCCTTGTTCGGCACTTCCAGCAGCTCCAGCAGATTCGGGTAGCGCAGGTGGTCTTCTGGCATGCCTGGCAGATCGGTGATCCAGATGCCGGTTTCGTTGAAGGCTGACAGCTCTAAATCATGTGTTTCACCCTGCACCAGGCCTGCCAACGAGACACCTTCCATCGTTTCGGGGACCGTCAGCCCAGCCAGTTCCAGCAATGTAGGCGCAATATCCACGCTACGCACAATTTGTTGCTGCACACCGCTGCCGGGCGTGCGTGGGTCATGGATGATGAGTGGGATGCGAGCCGAGAAATCGCCCACCGCGCTGTTGCCCTGCCCCCAGGTTTCATGCTCGAAAAACTCCATGCCGTGATCGCTGTACACCACCACGATGGTATTGTCCGCCAGCCCGCAGGCGGCGAGGTGATCGAGGATGCGTCCGGCCTCATCGTCGAAACTTTTTACGCAGCCGTCATACAGATCAAGTATCTGATCGAGGTCGAACTCCTTGCGTCCGTCGCCCTGACGGCGAATGATTTCCTGCGGATCTGTGAGGCGTGCCATGACAAATTTGGATTCACCCGCGTAGGTAGGGTCAGAGAACCGCGCGTAATAAGGATATTCCGACCCAAACGGTGGATGCGTGGCTGACAAAAACACATTAAGCAGGAATGGCTGGTCAGCCTCTGCCAGACGCGACAACTGAGCGCGGGCGTCGCGCCCCACCTGCGTGGTAAGTGGCACCCCGGCCAGGTAATACAGCTCCGGCAAAAAACGTTTGCCGAAGCGGTTGTGGGTGAACAGGGACAGAAACAGCCGCAAATCCTTGGGCCCCTGGCGTATCAGATATTTGATGTTCCACTGGTCGTCCGGTGCATCCACCTGCTGGAATCCCAGCGAAAACTTGCCCAGATCTGCACCGCACCAGTCGCTCACGGCGATAGTGGTGTAGCCAGCCTCGGCCAGTAGCGCAGGCAGGCACGGCACGTTAAGACGCGTTTCATCATCTGCAACAAAATTATCGCGGATTCCATGCCGGTGCGGCCAGGTACCGGAGAACAGCGAGATCAGACTGGGAGCGGTGCGTGCACATGGCACGTAGCACTGGGTGAATTGGCAGCCGTTAACGCCTAACTTATCCAGATTTGGGGTAAGTTGGCGGTGATAACCCGCCACTCCCAGGCGGTCGGCACGCAGGGTGTCCGAGCCCAGCATCAGGATGTTGGGGTGGGGATCGGTGCGTTGCGATACAACCGAGGCAGGTTCGATGGCAGCATTGGCCCAGCCCACCAAACCGATCAGCGTGGCCATGCTGCCCCACAGCGCCGCCAGCGGTGCGACTTCGTCGAGTTCGATCAGGCGCAGGCTGGCAAATCCAAACAACGCCAGCGCGAGTGCGCCCAGTGCCCAGCCGAAAAAGTGTAAGCGGGCAGGATTGAGGCCGCGCCACAGCGGATAGAGCCGGCTCATGCGGTAGTGCATGGATGAGACCAGGCTGGCGGGCAGATACAGCAACTGACGGCAGAATTGCCAGCTTGTGATCAATGCCACGCCCAGAAACGCTGCAATGAACGCCCCGACAGGTGTATAAACTAGCCCCGTAGCGGCTGCCAGCGCTGCGTAAACCACTGCTCCGAATGCGCCCATCAAGATAAGCAACAACAAGGCCCAGGCTAGCAGTCGGATAAACGCAGCCAGAGTGTACCAGCGATAGTAACTGCGGATTTCGGTCTGGATTTGCGGCCCGGTCTGGGAGAAGTCGCGCAACGACTTGGCACCGATGAGCAAGGCAATCACGACTGCCGTGACGACCGCCATCGTTACGCCTTGCGCCACCTGCTTCTGTAACTGCGGCGTCAGCCTGGTCAACGAAAAAAATACAGTCAACAGACCGAATCCGCCTAGCGTAAGCCAGGCAGCAGGTCGGATTGATTGCGCTAACGTGACCGGGCTGTGCTGTTCCAGTGCGCCAGCGAGCTCGCCCGCACTGGCGGAAAATCGTGAGAGATAAAAAAACCGTCGATCGGGATTGAAGGTGAATACGGCCTTGCCAAGATGGCTCAGGATTTTTCTGACCATATAGGGTCTGGGCTGGCTGTCTTCGGCGTGAATCAGGAAATGCGAGCGAGAACGAAAGAAACTTTTGCGCAGGGTATACAGCGTGCTGGTGCGTTGCGCGTCAATGGCGTGTAATTGCCTGACTTTTGGCAGGTAGCGAATGGTATGGCCATGCGCGGTTGCTCGACCAATAAAATCGTGATCCTCACCGCCCGCCAGGTTGTGCCCGGTAGGGCCCAGTTCGACCGCAAAGTTGCCGATTTGGGTGAACACGCGCCGATGCACGGTAATGTTGCCCCCGCTGGGGAAGCGTTGGTTCGGCGCAATCGTGATGCTGTCCTGGCCGAGATCAAATTCTGGAAAGGGGCGTATGGGAATGGCGTAGGGTTCTTGCGCATGTACCCAGGCCGGTTCGCTGCCGTCCCACGCTGGCCAGATGCGTCCGCAAAAAATGGCATCGTCTTGATACGCATCCAGGCCGTCCAGCAGGTGCTGCAAAAATCCGGTTTCAACCACCTGATCGTCGTCGATGAAGCACAGATAGTCGTTGTCGGTGCTGGCGATAGCAGCGTTGAGCGCGTGCGATTTTCCAGCAACAGGTTCTTCGATCCAGCGCAGGCGCAATAGACTCTGATAGTGACAGGAACGGAATGCGGCCAGCGTCGCCAAGGTGTCGTCGTGACAGTGATTGGCCACCACAAGGATGTCGACGGCCTCTGTGCCGGCGTAGCCGCAGGCGTAGAGCGAATCGAGCGTTGCGGTGAGCGAATGCGCGCGGTTGTGGGTGCAGATTACGACGGCAAGGCGGACCACGGACGTCATCGAACACTCACTTTGCACGACCGTGTGCGCGCAGCACCGCTAGCCATTCATTGATGTGTACGCCTTCGGTACGCATATCCCATTGGAAACCTGTTCTTATAAATGGATACAGCCCGTTTTCGACTGCCCAGATCAGATCGTCCAGATAACGAACGTAATTTTCGTCATGCTTCCACGGATGAATTGCCCAATGCTTGTAGCCATTCATCGACCAGCGTTGGTAGCCTTTTGCGTTGAAAGTGTGGCTCAGGCTGTTTTCGAGCGGCTCGCCTGGCTTGGCTTGTTGCAACGGGAGGCAGGAATGAAATTTAGCTTTGTCCATCAGGAAATAGCGCGTTGAAGTAAAGCTGGCACGATGCCATTCGGCTTTGGGTTTGCGTTCAAATGAACGCCCTGTCCAACGCTCGAGCCAGTTTTTGGCCTGCGGCGGCCCGCCTTGCGGGGTGGCTACGATCACCTGCGGCTCGCGCTGGAGCAGGGCCAGGCCGTCGTCAATCCATGACTGCATGACCGACCGATAAAACAGCATGTCCGAATCGACATGAAAAATATAGTCGCCGTGGCATAGATCCATTGCATAGAGATACTGGTAGATCGGCGCGCCGGAAAAGTCTTTGAGGTCGATGTCTTCACGGCCAAAATAATGCTGCAGGATGCGGTTCTGTTCAGCCTCATTCCACGGAATTACATCCACGTGATCAATGATTTTTTCATCCAGCAGGCGTTTCAGGATGGCCTCGACGGCATTCTGGCTGCCCTGGATGCGCTCGGCATATTTGCCCTCCTGCCGACCTGGGTCGTACGTCACGCGCTTCTCGCAAAACGCGAAGTTCAGGGCGCGAAACATGTGACGCAGGGTCTGTTCCAGATATGGTGCATCCGAATTGCAGGCATTGACGGTGAAACTCACAGAGGGTGGGGTCTGGGCCATTGTTAGACTTTCCCTGATTTTTTTGTGGCGGTCATGGTTTATCCATTTTGGCGTTTCAGAGTGTTCTTGAGGCGGTGCAGCAGGTTTCTTGCTGGATTAGGCAGTGAACAGTAAGCCAGTTTGACGAATGAATTCACATCGCTTGGCTTGAGTTTGAGCGCCTTCTTAAAATACTGTCGTGCAGTTTTGTAATCCTGCAGGTTGTAAAAATAATGATTCGCAGCGCCACGGTTCATGCCGTGCATACGCAGCACATAAGCCGCGCGATTGACGTGTTTAACGGCGTTGGGATCGGCGGCTAGAAACGTATCCATGGCCTTGAGGCGTATCAGCAGCATGGTGTAACCCTGCTTCGATTGCTGCGCAGCGTGCTGGCGCCAGAAGCCGGTAATGGTTTGTAGATGGCCAACCGGATAGCGCCGGGCAATGCGCAGCCAAAGTTCGTAATCGTCCACGCCAGGCAGATCCGGGTTGAACAAGCCGACTTCGTCCAACACTTTTTTCGGGATGATCGAAGTCAATGGCTGTATATCATTGCTGATAAAAATCTCTTCGAATACATCGCTCACCATTGTCTCCGCGGCGCAATTGCCAAATGCGTCCTTGTCCAACACGCGATACTCTGGCAGCAGCGTGCCTTCGGTGTCGATGCGGGCATAGCGTGTATGCAGCAGACCGACATCAGGGTGCTGCTGCAATGCAACCATCTGCAATTCAAGTTTGTTGGGCAGCCAGAGGTCGTCCTGATCATGAAAGGCAATGAACGTGCCGGTGGCGTGTTGCAGCGCGACATTGCGACTGGTGGCGACGCCCGAGTTGGTGGCGTTGACGAGGTAAGTGATGCGCGGGTCGGGCAGGTAGCGCTGGATGATTTCAGCCGAATTGTCCGTGGCGCAGTCATTCACCAGTATCAATTGAATCGTTGGCCAAGTCTGCGCGAGGGCGCTTTCAATGGCGCTTGCGAGATATTTGGCGCCGTTATAAACCGGCATGATAATGCTAACGGTAGGGTGTGCCATGGTTGTTTGCCTCAACTCCGTTGACGTCGAACATAGCCTGTCAGCATGCCCCAGGCATGGGTGGCGTTCATAGCCTGGCGCAACACACCGTTCCGACGCGTGATAGCCATCGCCAGAGTTTGCAGGCAATGGCTAAAAAATTGCGCGACCAGAAAGGGCGGAACGCCCAATATAGTTTTGCCATAAACTGGCAACTCATGCATGCCTTTCCTCAGCCCCGCTTGGTAATGCAGCTTGAGGAAATAACGCCGTTGCAAACGCCAGGGTTCGACAAAATGTTCAACTTGCATGTCGGGGCGGTAGCGCAGAGGCGTACCGCGCGCCAACAACTGATTGAACATGACAATGTCTTCGCCGCCGCCAACTGCGGTGCCTACCCGGTTGTAATGTGGGTCAAAACGCAAGTCCGGATTATCACGAAACAGGCGCATGTCGTAAGCCACATTGGCCGTCCACACCGGCGTGTCGGCGTGCTTGATCCAGAATGGCTGCTCGCCATAATCCACTGCGGCCAGAAAACCAAGCAGGTCATCGCTCAGCCAGGCTGGACGCGTGTGCGGGGAAAAATTCACCACCACCCGTCCACCGGCGCACTTTGCACCTTCATTGAGCACAGCATCGCAGGCCGCTTGCAGCAGTCCGGTGCGCGGCAGTTCATCGTCATCGATGAATACAAGAATGTCGCTGTGAAGCGCCTCGCTTAGCGCACGGTTACGTGCCGGCACGATGCCTTGAGCGGTTTCTGTAACAAAGCGCAGATTTGTACCAGGCTCGCACGCCAGCTGTTCCAGCACGGCTGGGGTATTGTCCCGGCTGTTGTTGTTCACTGCCAGGATTTCAAAAGTTACCGGGCAGGCTTGCTGACGCAAGGCATTGACCAGTGCAGGCAGACGTGACGCGCGGTTGTAAGTACAAAACGCGACAATGAGTTTGGGCATGCTCAATCAGTCTTGGGACGTTTTATCGAGGGTAGCAACAAACGCACGGCAAAACGCAAGCTGCGCCATTGCGGATGGGTTACGAAGGAGGCAAACAGTGGCCGCCATGCAGCGCTGCCATTGCCGCTACGCTGTTGATGGTAAGCCTGGTCAAAGTAAACATCGGCCAAGCTGTGTTTGACCTCGCGGGCGCGCCTTGCAAAAGCGGGGTTCGCGGCAATCCAGGCGAGCAGGGTAGTGCGGATGTCTACTGCAGCGAGCAAGTGTTTTTCTTTTTGTGCGGTTTGGGAAACATAATTCTGCCCGTCCACGCGGAATTGGCTGACTGGGTCCAGCAGCAGTGCGGGCTGAGTGAGCAATGCCGTTTTCATGGCCCATTCCGGTTCCGGCATGTAGCTGCCTTTGCGCAGCAGGCCAACTTTATCCCACAGCGTTTTGCGTGCGGCGGGACGCTGCATCGCCATCGGCACGGATTTGAGCAGCGCGACAAAAAGCTTGCTGTTAAAGAAGACCACGCCGTTGTCCACCATGCCCTGAGCGCGTCCCAACAGCCTGGACAAGGCGTGCGACTGATTGGCAGCCGTGCCAGGGGCGTATGTACCAAACGGTTCGACGTTGACAAACAGGCATTCCAAGTCGGGGTGGTGGGCATACGCTGAGGCAATCTTTGTCAGCGCTGTGTCGGTCAGCAGGTCGTCGTCATCCAGGTGCAATACAATCTCACCCCGAGCGGAGGTGACCCCCGCGTTTTTTGCAGCGGCGATCCCCTGCGCCTGATCGTGCCGAACCAGAATGAACCGTTCACCGAGCAATTCGCGCAACATGGATTCGAGCACAGGCGGGGTGGAGCCGTCGTCCACCACTACGACTTCCCATTCCGGATGGGTCTGAGCGGCGACGCTGGTCAACGCCTCGCGTAATAGCTGTGGACGGTTATGGGTCGGCACTGCAACAGTAATTAGCATTCGGCATTCACCAGGTTTGTAATCGTCCGTTTGGATAAGTGCATAATTAACTGTAGTCAGTATGGTCAGTCTTTTTCTGAAAGCGGCTTTTCTTTTTGGCCTCGATCCATCAGGTGGATCAGTGCCTGATGGATCGGCAGAGGAAGTAGGGCAGGAAGCATGTATTTCCAATCGCTGGGTGTGCCATAGCCAGAGGCCATCACCGTTCTGAAAATGGCGCGCGCGGAGCGCAGGTCTCTATCCCAATAGCACGCGTAACCACGCTTGAGCAACTCGCCGTGCGTGATGCTGCGGATGCGGTTACGTCCCAAAAGGTTTGCGATTTCGGAATGCTGTGCCAGAAATTCGCGTTGTACTAGCCAATGATTACGAGCAATCACAGCACGCTTTTTGGTCATTTGTACCCCATCATGGTGACGGTAAAATGCTAATACTTCCGCTACGCGCACCAAGCGATGCAAGGTGGCAGCGCGTATCCAGAAAGCAAAATCCTCACATGTGCTCCACCTGGAATCAAACCCGCCCAAAGCCTCGACCACCTCCCGCCGCGTGAGAGCTGCATGCACTGGCCAGCGAACGCCTGTGACCATTTTCTCCAATTTATCCAGCTGCTCATAATCGGGCGGCACAAAAGGAGCGCCACGCCCACCTGGCAAGCCAACATTCTGCCAGCCACAATAGGCAATTGCTGAGTGGCTTGTTTCTAGTGCCAACACCATTTTTTCGACAAAATCATGTTGCCAGTAATCATCCGCGTCTAGGAAAGCGAGATATGTGCCAGTGCTGACTCGAATGCCTGCGTTACGTGCTGCGGGCAGGCCTGCGTTGGCCTGCTGCACAATGCGGATACGCTTTGCATACTTTCTCATGATGGCCGCCGAGCCATCACTAGAGCCGTCGTCAATGACAATGACTTCGCATTGGGGATATGTTTGCGTGAGCGCTGCATCAATCGCCTGGGCCAGGAAGCGCTCGCCGTTATAACACGGAATAATAATGGAAACAGTAGGAGGGCTTGTCATGAACCACTCACTGTCAAGACCGCAGCCGTGTAGCGAGTTGGCCTGAGGCATAACGAAGTATGCGCCGCCAGCTGACGTCATTGTCGGCAAAGGCTAGCTTGCGTGCAAAGCTGTTGAGGTTGTCGTTCGCGTAAATGCTCAGACGGCGAATCTGCAGCGGGTCGCTAGCATACTGCGCCCAACCGGTGCGGGTCGAGCAGGCAGTAAGGTAGCCCGCTGCCTTTGCGGCCACGACGACCCTCGCGTCGTGTACGCCGTAGGGATAGGCTAAGCTAGTGACCGCCGTATTAAGCAAGTCTTCCAAGGTGGACTTGGATAGCGTTAATTCGGCCATAAGTGCGGCGTCATCGCATTCAGTCAAACGTCGGTGAGTATGACTATGCGAGCCAATTTCCATGCCGGCGGATTGCATCTCGCGCAGTTGCGTCGCGTTGAGCATGGGCAATTGTGGCCTGCCTGTATCCTGCCAGGCAGAGTTACGGCCAATATCGCGACTGACTACGAACCAACTCGCTGTCATGCTGCGTTTTTCCAGCTCGTTAAAAGCGGAAAAATTGTCCTGATAACCGTCGTCAAAGGTGATGACGACACTGCGTGGGGGTAAAGGCCTGGCACTGAGGTCGGCCAACCGGTAGGTACCCCAGCCCTCGCCTTGTAATAAATCGAGTTGCGCCCGAAAACGCTGCATTGATAGCGCATAGCGCCAGTGAGCTGTGCCGCTGCCGGTGGCAATGGAATGGTACATCAGGGCGATGCTACCGTGAGGGTGGCTATTGCGCAGCAGACGCGCGCTGATGGGGTCGAGTTTGTTTTTCATGATTTAAAGTGATGCTGTACATACCTATTTATACCCTCTCCGCTGTTTACTATGGTCTGTTTATTTTGGCTGTAATTGAGGGTGTAGCCCCAACTTTCGTTTCCATGTCGCCTGTTCAGCGTGCAGACCGGACAGTGGCATGAATAAGAACAGTAAGATGTAGGTGGCCGCGCCCACTGCGGCCATGCTGAGCATATAGATGAGGGGCTGGCTTTGCATCAGCGCGTGGATGAAATGATCCAATAGCAGCAGGCATGCGAAAAGAAGGGCATTGAGCACCAGCGCCGGCTTTAAAGCCACCAGCAACATCCAGTGGCGTGCCTGCAGGCTACGTTGCGCCAGCCAGCCCATAGTTGCCGCATTGAACGCATAAACGCCGAGCAGCCCCCAGGCTACGCCCCTCAAACCAAAGTGCAACCCGCTGTAGATGGCAATCGCCATCAACGCCCAGCTTGCCAGTTGGATGCGTAATTCGATACCGAGTTGGTTTTGTGCGGCGGCAACAGCGCCAGACTGGTTTTCGATGGCATAAAATAATCCACTCAGTGCCAGTATGGCCAGGGGCTGCGCTGAAGCTTGCCATTTGGCACCATAAACGACCAGCACAAAGGGGTCAGCCAGCCACCACAGGCCAACATAAAAAGGCAAGGAATAGAGGCAGACCAAAGCAAGGGCACGGAAATACAGGTAACGCGATTTATCCAGATTGTCTTGTTCTTTGGACAATGCTCGAAACACGGGATGGTAAACCGCGCCGCTGACCATGTTATTGGGCATCTGGCTGAGGCTGTCGGCCTTATTGAAAATCCCGACGGCAGCCGTGCCCAGTTGATGGCTGAGAATAAAGTTGCTGGTTTGCCCACGTAGATAGATAACCAGATCATTGGCGGAGACTTTGAAGCCGTAACTGGCTAATTGACGTGCCCGGTTAAAATCGAGACGCAGACCTGGTTTCCAGCCGGACACAGGGGTGACCACGAAAATACCGACCACCGTACCTGCCAAACCGCCCCACACCAGGCTCCACACCCCGTAACCTTGCCAAGCAAAGGCAATGCTGGTGAATGAAGATACCAACAGTGTGAAAATCCGGATAAAGATGTTTTCCTTGAAGCGCATTTCACGGAACAATTTGGAACTGGGCACATTGACAAAGGGGCGCAACACGAATGACAGTGCAGACAGCTTCAGCAGGCTGCTGTACAGCGGGTTATCAAACCAGATTGCGATCAGCGGTGAAAACAGAAAAAATCCGGCATACAAGGTAATGCCGAGCATCAATTGCAGTGTGAATACCATTTGGTAATCTTCGTTGCTAACCTCGCGTGCTTGCACCAGCGCCTGCCCCATGCCACCACCGGCAATATAGCCAACCAGCCCGGTAAATATCTGGATGGTGACTAACGCCCCGAAGTCTGCTGGCACCAGCAGGCGCGCTAGAATCACGCCAAAGAGAAAGTTCAGCGCCTGATTGCCGACACCGCCGAAAAAAATCCACTGGGTACCGCTGCGAATGGATTGGCCAAGGCTCAAGATCTCGCCCCTTCCGATATCAGCGGTCTACGCATCAGGCCGGACCACGCGGGTAGCAATGGGAACAAGTTTCGGTGCTTTTTTCTATTCATATGCAATTCGAAGTTGAGCAATCGGTGAGCATTGCCTGTCCGAATTATCAAATGTGCTGCCAGAGATATTCCTGCTGCAGTGGCGATACCCATGATACTGATAGTAGATTTCATGCCGGTTTATTGTAGTTGGCTTTGTGATAATGAATTATCGTCGCGCATTATGTTAGCAATTCTATGCATAGAGCAAACGCTATGCCATCCAATTAACATTCAATGCGCCGGTACATAGGGTCGCCGCCTATAACTCATTTCGGGTACAGTTCCCAAGGATAATCGATGGAAATGGCGGGTGAGTGACGGGCGGCACGTCAAATCCATCCCGGCAGGAGTATCGGCTACAATGGCCGCTCGGATTGAGAATTTGACGCTTACGACGAACTATAACCATGCAAACCCTTACCGTAGACTTGGGCGAGCGCAGCTACCCCATCCACATCGGCGCCCGGCTGCTGCACCAGCCCAGCCTGATCCTGCCGCATCTGGCGCAAAAGCGTGTCGCCATCGTCACCAACACCACGGTGGCGCCGTTGTATCTGCAAACCCTCACTGACGGCCTGGCACTGAACGACGTGGAAGTCGTGCCCATTGTGCTGCCCGACGGCGAGCAATACAAAACCTGGGAAACGCTGAATACGATTTTCGACGCGCTGCTGACCCATCGCTGCGAGCGCAAGACCACGCTGATCGCCCTGGGCGGCGGGGTGATCGGCGACCTCACCGGTTTTGCGGCGGCGAGCTACCTGCGCGGCGTGCCGTTTATCCAGATTCCCACCACGCTGCTGGCGCAGGTGGATTCCTCGGTGGGCGGCAAGACCGGCATCAACCACCCGCTGGGCAAGAACATGGTCGGCGCGTTCTACCAGCCGCAACTAGTGCTGGCTGATACCGACACGCTGAAAACCCTGCCGCCGCGCGAGCTGTCCGCCGGGCTGGCGGAGGTGATCAAATATGGTCTGATCTACGACGCGGCTTTTTTCGACTGGCTCGAAGCCAACGTCGAAAAACTGCGCGCCCTGGATGCGGAGGCCATCGCTTACGCCGTGCGCCGCTCGTGCGAAGTGAAGGCCGAAGTGGTGGCCAAGGACGAGCGCGAATCCGGTCTGCGCGCATTGCTCAATCTCGGTCATACCTTCGGCCACGCCATTGAATCCGGCATGGGCTACGGCAACTGGCTGCATGGCGAGGCGGTGGCTGCCGGTACCGTGCTGGCGGCGGATGTGTCGCGGCGCATGGGGCTGATGAACGCAGCAGAAGTCGAGCGCGTGCGCAGCCTGTATCGCCGCGCCGGCCTGCCTGATACCGCGCCTGATCTGGGCGTGGAAGAATACATGCAGCACATGGGGCTGGATAAAAAAGTCGAAGGCGGGCGCATCCGCTTTGTGTTGTTGCGCGGCATCGGGGCGGCGTTTGTCACCGCCGAGGTGCCGCAAGCCGACCTGGAGGCGGCGCTTACCCACTATGTCCAGCCGGCCTGAACTCGCTCCCTACGCCGCCCGCAGCGCCGATTCGCGCGGGCGGCGCCACTCTGAACCGTCGGCCGCGCCGCGCAGCGAATTCCAGCGCGACCGCGATCGCATCATTCATTCCAGCGCTTTCCGCCGTCTGGAATACAAGACCCAGGTGTTCGTGAACCACGAAGGCGACCTGTTCCGCACACGTCTTACCCACAGCCTGGAAGTCGCGCAGATTGGTCGCACTATCGCGCGCATCATGACGCTGAACGAAGACCTGGTGGAGGCGGTGTCGCTGGCGCACGACCTTGGCCATACGCCGTTCGGCCACGCCGGGCAGGATGCGCTCAACGCCTGCATGAAGGAATACGGCGGCTTCGAACACAACCTGCAAAGCCTGCGCGTGGTGGACAAGCTGGAAGAACGCTACGCCGAATTCGATGGCCTCAATTTATGCTTCGAGACGCGCGAGGGCATCCTCAAGCACTGCGCGCTGCATCATGCGCGCATGCTGGGCGACGTCGGCGAGCGTTTCATCATGAAGCAACAGCCCAGCCTGGAGGCGCAGGTCGCCAACCTCGCCGACGAGATCGCCTACAACAATCACGATGTCGATGACGGTCTGCGCTCGGGCCTGATCACGCTGGAGCAACTGGAACAGATCAGCCTGTTTGCGCGCCATCTGCAGGCGGCCAGGGCCAAATACCCGCAGCTCAACGGCCGCCGCCTGATCAACGAAACCGTGCGGCGCATGATCAACACCCTGGTGCTCGACCTGGTGCAGTACAGCCAGGCCGCCCTCCATGCAGCCGGCGTGCAAAGCGTGGATGAAGTGCGCGCCGCGCCCACGCTCATCGGTTTCAGCCCCACCATCGCTGCAGAAAACCGCGAACTCAAACAGTTTTTACGCAAATACCTGTACCGCCACTACCGCGTCGCGCGCATGACCAGCAAGGCTTCACGCATCGTTACGGATCTGTTCGGCGTGTTCCTCTCCGACCCCGGCCTGCTGCCCAACGAGCACCAGGAAAAAGCCCACAGCGACGCACCCAGAGCCATCGCCGACTACATCGCCGGCATGACCGACCGCTACGCCATGCGCGAGTATCGAAGGCTGTTTACGATCGAGGAAGTGAGCTTGTGAGACGGGTGTTTGGGTGTTGGGCTGGGAATAATCGCGGCTGAAGGTCTAGGCGATTTGCTCAACCTCGAACACCGAGTCAATCGCCTGACCATTCCAGTTGTATTCCAGATACGCCGAATGCAGGCAATCGCGAAGCATGCCGGTACGCAGGGCGGCCAGACATTCCCCGTCCGATTTGCGCACGGAAGGGTAGAGGATGCCTTGTACGCCTTCGGTGCGTAGTTGTCGCCCGATACCCTGGGAATAACCGTAATCATCGGGGTCGACAATGCGGGTGTCGGTGACAGCTGCTTCCCTGAGATCAACCGCTTCACCCTTCGCTTGCACGCTATACAGTCGCATCTGCAGGCGCATGGATGCTTCATGGGTGGCGGCCAGGAACAGGCCGGCGTGATAACGGGTTTCAGCGATGGCGGTTGCCTTGTCCCTGGCGCAGTAAAACACGCCGTAGCTGCCGTCGCTAAAGCGGCTGCCTTGCGGATTCAGGTGCGTGAACGCCGCCATGATCGGCCCGCTGCCATTGCCGAAAATCCGCTCGGCGGGCGGCACCAGGCTGATGAGCCCGACTTCGTCGCGGATGCGTTCATTGGTCATGGCTTCCAGCGCATATAGTGCCTCGAAATCTTGTGGCGATGCCACGCGGTCAAACAGGTTGATGGCGGGGAAGCGGGTGGGGATGACGCGCCACGCGGGGCTCCAGGTGAGGTGGATACGGGGATAGATCAAGCCCAGCCCCCGCGCTGGGCATCCAGGTATTGCCGCACCATCAGCAAGTCAGCGACATTGCCGCCCAGCATACGCTCCAGCGCACTCTTGCCGCCGAACAGGGGGGCAGTATTGGGCTTCTTCACCCATTCATCCGCCGCACGCGGGTCCGGCAAAAGCACCTGTAATGCCTTGTATGCGCCCAGAATGTAGGAAAGGCGTTCCAGCGTGTCATGTTTGAGATCGGCAGTCTGCGGGCTGGATTTCCATTTAAAAAACGTGGAACGTCCGGGCTTGCCCAGCAGCGTCATCTGCTCGTCAGTATTCAGTTTCCAGTCGTGGGCGATATTAAAAAAAGCGCGCAAGCCGGCGGCGGACATGGCGCGGCTGTTTACCTGACTGGCAGTCTGGACTGGGAGGGCGGCGTTGGTCATGGTGGTTTCCTTCACTATATCTGCCTGGTGATTAAATGTAGTGCATATATGTACAAATATCAACATATAGTATCAATATGGATTACGTTGTTCGGACTGGCTTGTGAAATGAACTAATAATTCTTGTACCGGACCGATCGGTCCGATATAGTTCGTATTTCTGTATTTCCCAAACAAACAATTCATGTCCCGCAGCCGCGAATTCGATATCGACCAGGCACTTGACCAGGCGCTGAATGCGTTCTGGCTCAAAGGCTATGCGGCAACGTCGATGACGGATCTGATGGCCGCCATGAGTCTGAGCAAAAGCAGTTTTTACCAGTGTTTTGGCAGCAAGCGCGAGGCGCTACTGGCGGCCTTGAGCCGCTACAGTGCGCGTGAACTGGCCGAAACCCGGCGCCATTTCAGCGCCGATGCGCCGGTTGCTGCGCAGCTCGCGGCCTGGGTCAGGCACAGTATTGATCCGGCGGCATGTCGTCCCAGCCAGCGCTGCGGCTGTCTGATCGTGAATGTTGCGGTGGAACTGGCGCCGCATGATCGCGAAATCGAAGATGCGGTGCGCCGCCACCTCGATATGCTCGCGGCTTTTCTGGCTGATGCTATCCAGCGTGGGCATGCCGATGGCTCGATTCCGACAAATTTCGAACCGGCACACAGTGCTGACATGCTGCTCAATCTGATCGCCGGTTTGCAGGTGCTCGCCAAGGGCGGTGTGGAAGCGCACCGCCTGGCGGCAATTGTTGATGTACAGCTGGATTGCCTGCTTGGGCATGCCAGCTGAACTTTTTTTAAATAATTTGGACTGTTCGGTCCAAAACAGTAGGAGCAAGTAATGACCACTCAGCACAACACAGACGTATCGACTCAGACTGACCTGTTCCAGCCTTATGATCTGGGAGGGCTGACGCTGGCCAACCGTATCGTGATGGCACCCCTTACCCGCAGCCGTGCACTGGCTGGCGATGTACCCGGTCCGCTCGCAGTGACGTATTACACGCAGCGCGCCAGCGCCGGCTTGATTATCAGCGAGGCAACGCAGATCACGCAGCAGGGTAAAGGCTACGTGCAGACGCCAGGCATCTACTCTGCGGAGCAGATCGTAGGCTGGCGCAAGGTGACGGACGCGGTGCATGCCGCAGGCGGGAAGATATTCATCCAACTCTGGCATGTCGGCCGCATTTCGCATCCGGAGTTTCAGCCGGGCGGTGGACTACCCGTGGCGCCCTCGGCAATCAAGCCCGAAGGCACGGTGTATACCAGCAAGGGTATGGAAGATATGGTCACCCCGCGTGCGCTGGAACTCGCCGAGATCCCCGGTATTGTCGCCGACTACCGCAACGCCGCTCAGAATGCGCGCGATGCAGGTTTTGACGGCGTCGAAATTCATGCTGCCAACGGCTACCTGATCGACCAGTTCCTGCGCGACAAGACCAACCAGCGTAGCGATATTTACGGCGGCAGCATCGAAAACCGCAGCCGTTTTCTGCTCGAAGTGACGGATGCCGTACTCTCGGTGTGGAGCCCGGAACGCGTGGGCCTACGTCTCTCGCCGCTGAGTGCGTTTAATGACATCGACGACAGCAATCCAGCGGCGCTATTCGGCTACGCGGTCGAGCAGATGGGCGCGCGCAACCTGGGCTATGTGCACGTGATCGAAGGCAACACCGGCGGCCCGCGCGAAACCGGGCGCGACTTCGACTTCAATGCCCTGCGTCAGCGCTTCCCCAATACCTGGATGGCCAACAACTGCTACACGCGTGAAATGGCGCTGGCCGCACGCGCCAGCAATTCAGCTGATCTGATCGCCTTCGGCCGGCCATTCATTTCCAACCCCGATCTGGTCGAGCGCCTGCGCCGCAATGCGCCGCTGAACGAGCTGGATCCAAGCACGCTTTATGGCGGCGACGGGCACGGCTACACTGACTACCCTTTCCTCGGCCATACCCGGGACTAGATCATGCAGAATTTCAATTTCCACAACCCGGCGTGCACTACCGGTTTACGCATGGCTGTCTGAACTATTCGCTATAAATCCAGGCGCCGGGTGACCTGTGGCCGGCGCGAAGTGTGCGATCCCGTCAAAAATTGCGCTGCATCAGGGCCCGTGCTATCACCCAGCACTGCACTTCCACCGCACCCGCCTTGAGCAGTACTTCGGCCAGTGCATCCAGCGTGCTGCCGCTGGTCATCACGTCGTCGACGATTGCCACGCGTTTGCCTTGCAGGCTGGGGTCGCATGCAAACGCACCGCGCAGGTTTTTACGGCGCGCCTTGAGCGGCAGGCTGGCTTGCGGAACGGTATCGATGATGCGCGCGGCGACAAGAGGCAACATCGGCAGGCGCAGACTCCGGGCCATGCGCTGTGCGATTTCATGCGCCTGGTTGAAACCGCGCTGCCGGAGCCGGTTGGGATGCAGCGGCATGGGGATGAGGACGTCGGGCAAGGGGTGGCCGGCGGCCTGTTTAGCCAGGGTGTCCGCCAGCAGGGAGACAACGGCGAGGTTGTGGCCGTATTTGAGCGCCAGTACCAAACGATCCAGCGGGAAAGCATAAGTATAAGCGGCGCGCGTGCTGCTGAAATGCGGCGGACGTTTGAGGCAGTGGCCGCAAATCGCGCCATGCAGGGTGGGCAGTGCGCACACCGGGCAACACGCCTGCGGATGATAGGGCAAGTCAGCGGCACAGTCCGCGCAGAGCTTGGCCCGACCGCAGAATATGCCGCAGAGCAGGCAATCCTGCGGCAGCATGACGTGCATAAATTTTGTGCAGATGTTCAATATAAGCCTGGCAAAAATTGACTATCGAGCTGGAATAAAAGACAATTCACGCCATTCTAACGCGCTGCCACGAGCATGAAAGAGAGCATGAAAATCAAAAAGGTCATTACCGCCGAGCAATCACGATTTTCTGCGCAGCTATTCAACATCGCCAGCGTGGTCGCCACGCTCATAGCGCCTTTGCTGATGATCTGGATTGCAATATCGATTTTTGTGTATGCCTCGATCGCCCATCACCCGAACCCGCGCACGGTTGAGTACAACCGCTTTTCCGGTTATCGATTTTATGGTGCGGCCGGGGCGATGGTGGTGTTCGGCCAGCCGATTCATGCCCTGTTCGGCAACTGGCATGGGCTGGTGGCGGTGTGGGCAATTCTGGTCATCGTGGTGGTGCCGTGGGGACTATGGAGCATTTATAAAGCGGGCCATGAACAATGGCAGGATATGACGATCGAGGTGGACACCAATGAATGACATGACCCAACCCGCAGCTGCGGCAGGCGCGGCAAGCGAAAAATGGCGCGTGGCCGAGGTGGAGGCGCTGTTCGCGCTGCCTTTCAACGATTTGATTTTTCGTGCACAGAACGTGCACCGGGAGCATTTCGATCCCAACACGGTGCAGTTGTCCACGTTGCTTTCAATCAAGACCGGCGGCTGTTCCGAGGATTGCGGCTATTGCCCGCAAGCGGCGCGCTACGACACCGGGGTGGAAAGCCAGGGCTTGCTGGAAATGGATGCCGTGCTGGAGGCGGCTCGCGCTGCCAAGGCCGCTGGTGCTACGCGCTTTTGCATGGGTGCCGCCTGGCGCGGACCTAAACAGCGCGACCTGGATCCGGTGCTGGATATGGTGCGCGAGGTGAAGGCGCTGGGGCTGGAAACCTGCGCCACGCTGGGCATGCTGAAAGACGGCCAGGCCGAGCAGCTGAAAGACGCCGGGCTGGACTATTACAACCACAACCTGGATACCGCGCCCGAGTTCTACGGCGAGGTCATCACCACGCGCGCATACCAGGATCGGCTCGATACGCTGGAGCGGGTACGCGGCGCCGACCTACATGTATGCTGCGGCGGCATCGTCGGCATGGGCGAATCGCGCACCCAGCGCGCCGGCCTGATTGCACAACTTGCCAACCTCGACCCGCAGCCGGAATCGGTGCCCATCAACATGCTGGTGCAGGTGGAGGGCACGCCATTGCAAGACACCGAGGCGCTCGACCCGCTGGAATTCGTGCGGACCATCGCGGTGGCGCGCATCACCTTGTCCAGGAGCAGTATTCGGCTGTCCGCCGGGCGCCAGCAGATGCCGGAAGCCGTTCAGGCGCTGTGCTTTCTGGCCGGTGCCAATTCGATTTTTTACGGCGAAAAACTGCTTACCACCGGCAACCCGGATGTGACGCGCGACCGTGAACTGTTGGCGAAACTGGGGATGCGGGCACAGGGATCGGCGCATTGATCCGGACATGATTTACAGGATTCGAGCAGGATTAACAGGATGAGAATTGCATGCGGCTCGGAGTCCTGTAAGTCCTGAGCAATCCTGTTAATCCTGTCTATTTTTCAACTCAATTGATCAAACCGTCTCCCACATTCAACGCGCTGGAACACATCCGCCTGGAGTTGGCGCAGCTCAAGGCGCAAGGCTTGCAGCGCAGCCGGCGGTTGCTGGAAAGCCCCCAGGGTGCGCATGTACACGCAGATGGGCGCGCTGTGCTGTCGTTTTGCAGCAATGATTACCTCGGTCTTGCCAGCCACCCCGCACTGATTTCCGCTGCCGGCGCAGCCGCGCAAAGCATGGGTGTGGGCGCAGGTGCGTCGCACCTCGTCACCGGCCATCACGCTGCCCATCATGCGCTGGAAACGCGCTTTGCAGAATTCGTCGGCCTGCCTGCCGCACTGCTGTTCTCGACCGGCTATATGGCCAATATCGGCGTGGTGACGGCACTGGTCGGGCGCGACGGCGAGGTGTTTGCTGACCGGCTCAATCACGCCTCACTCAACGATGCCGCGTTGTTGTCGCGCGCAAAATTCACGCGCTACCCGCACAATGATCTGGTCGCTTTGAAAACCCGATTGGCAGCCAGCCGCGCAGCGCAAAAGCTGGTGCTGGTGGATGCGGTGTTCAGCATGGACGGCGACCTGGCGCCATTGCCCGATTTGCTGGCGCTGTGCGAGCGCTTCGACGCCTGGCTGCTGGTGGACGACGCTCACGGCTTCGGCGTGCTGGGCGCGGGCGGACGCGGTGCGCTGGCACACTTTGGGCTGCCTTCGCCGCGCATTGTTTATATGGCCACGCTGGGTAAGGCCGCCGGGGTGTTCGGGGCGGCGGTGGCAGGCGAGGCGGAAGTGATCGAATGGCTGCTGCAAAAGGCGCGCACCTACATCTACACCACCGCGACACCGCCGCTGCTGTCAGCGACCTTGCTCGCCAGCCTGGATCTGATTGAAGCGGGTGATGAGCGGCGCGCACAGTTGCAAAAACTGATCCTGCAACTGCGCGCCGGCTTGCGCACCCCGAACTGGCAACTGATGGATTCAGCCACCCCCATCCAGCCGGTGCTGATCGGCAGCAACGACGCGGCGCTGGCGGCAAGTCAGCGCTTGCTCGAACGCGGCATCCTGGTACCGGCGATCCGTCCGCCCACGGTGCCGGCCAACACTGCGCGCCTGCGCATTTCGCTCAGCGCCGCGCACACCGAAGCCGACGTGACGCGGCTGGTGGATGCACTCAACAGCATTCATGCAGATGGCTGATTTGTACATCGAAACGCGCGGCCATGGCGCGCCGCTGGTGTTGTTGCACGGCTGGGGCATGCATGGCGGAGTTTGGGCGGGTGTGGCAGATGAGCTGGCACGGCATGCTCAGTTGCATATCGTGGATTTGCCCGGCTACGGCGGCAGCTCGGCCCTCACGCCCTGCACCCTGGAAACGCTGGCGGCGCGTTTGGTCGATGCGCTACCGCCACACTTCAATGTGTGCGGCTGGTCGCTGGGCGGGCAGGTGGCGCTGACCCTGGCGCGGTTGTATCCGGCGCGTGTGGGCAGGCTGGTTACCGTAGGCACGAACCCATGCTTTGTGGCCCGCGCCGACTGGCCGCATGGCATTCAGCGCGGGGTGTTGCAGATCTTCGCGGAAAGCCTGGCGGACGATTATGACGGAACGCTGAAACGCTTCCTCGCACTGCAAGCCAGGGGAGACGAGGCGGCTCGGGCGGTGCTGGCGCGCCTGCGCGACTTGCTGTTTGCACGCGGCAGGCCGGATCGGGCGGTACTCGACGCCGGGCTGGCGATTTTGCTCAATGCCGATCTGCGCGTCAGCGTGGCCGACATCCCCCATCCCGCGCTGGTGATTCACGGCAGTCACGATGCCCTGGCCCCGGTAGCATCGGGAGAATGGCTGGCACAGCACCTGCCGCGTGGCTTTTTTTGCCGTGTTCCCGGTGCCTCCCACGCGCCCTTTCTCTCGCACAGCGCCGAGTTTGTTGCAGCATTGACGGATTTTTTGCATGACTGACGCCATTTACGATCTCGACAAAAAACGGGTGCGCGCCGCCTTCGACCGCGCCGCTACCAGCTACGACGCGCATGCCGTATTGCAGCGCGAAATCTGCGACCGCATGCTGGAGCGGCTCGATTACGTGAAGCACACGCCCAATACGCTGCTCGACGCCGGTGCGGGTACAGGTTACGGCGCGGCCAGGCTGCGCAGCCGTTACCCGGAGGCGCATCTGGTGGCGCTGGATCTGGCCGAATCCATGCTGCAAATCGCCCGACCCAAACCTAGCCTGTGGCAGCGCATCAGCCGTGCTGCGCCGTTTAGCGCGGTGTGTGCGGACATCGACCAACTGCCGCTGAAAACTTCCAGCGTGGACATGGTGTGGTCCAATCTCGCGCTGCAATGGTGCAACGACCTCAACGCGAGCTTCGCGGAAATGTACCGCGTGCTGGCACCGGATGGTTTGCTGATGTTTTCCACCTTTGGCCCGGATACGCTCAAGGAATTGCGTCAGACATTCAACACGGTGGATGGCTACAGCCACGTCAACCGTTTCGTGGATATGCACGACATTGGCGATGTGCTGGTACATGCCGGGTTCAGTACACCGGTGATGGACATGGAATACATCACGCTGACCTACGCCGATCTCAAAACGCTGATGCAGGAACTCAAGGCGATCGGCGCACACAACGTCACGGCTGGGCGCAACCCCGGACTGATGGGACGCGCGCGCTGGCAGACGCTGGAAACTGCGTATGAAAAATTTCGCCAGGAAGGCCGCCTGCCCGCCACGTACGAAGTGGTCTACGGCCACGCATGGGTGAACCAGAAAACCCGCACTGCGGACGGCCATCAAATCATTCAGATGAACATCCAGCGGCGCCGTATGGAGAAGGGTCTGTCGTGACAGCGCGGGGCTACTTCGTCACCGGCACCGACACCGGAGTGGGCAAGACGCTGATATCGGCTGCCCTGCTTCATACCTTTGCCGGGCGCGGCCTGCGGGCGGTGGGCATGAAGCCGGTGGCGGCGGGGTGCGAATGGCGTGATGGCGTGGCGTATTGGGATGACGTAGATCAGCTGCGCGCCGCAGCCAATGTGGACGCTGCGCAAGCGCTGGTGAACCCGTACCGTTTCGAACCCGCCATTGCGCCGCACATCGCGGCTGCACAGGCCGGGGTGACAATCAGGCTGGATGTCATCGTGCGGGCGTGTGATGCGCTGCACGCGCGGGCTGATGTCGTGATCGTGGAAGGCGCAGGCGGTTTTCGCGTGCCGCTGAATGACCGTGAGGACATGGCCGACCTTGCCCGCGCGCTTGCGTTGCCGGTGATTCTGGTAGTGGGCATGCGCCTGGGTTGCATCAACCATGCATTGCTGAGTGCCGAAGCCATCCGCCATGCCGGGTTGCCGCTGGCGGGTTGGGTGGCCAACCGGATTGATCCCGCCATGGCGCAATTCGACGCCAGCCTGGCGGCGCTTCAACAGCGCCTCGATACTCCTTTGCTGGGGGTGGTGCCGTGGCTAGACAGTATGGATTTTTCTGCGCTTTCCACCCATCTCCAGTTCGAAAAACTGCTCTAACAGCACATTAGAATAGTGTTATGTAATTAATAAATTACATAGATATTTCAAAAGCTTGCATTACATATTTTTATTGTTGTCGAAGCCGCGCTGTGCTAATTTAGCAAGCGCGACAAAAGGTCGCAGGACATCCGACTAATAAAACGACAACAAGCGGGATTTGCACGTTAATGTACGGCGGCATACAAATCACACAGACTGGCGCAGTGGATTGTTGCATCACTGCGCGGCCCAATTGTTCCCTGTCACGGTCGGGAAAAATTCTTGTTTTAGCTTCTCTCTTTCTGATTCTGTCGGCCACCGCCGGGGTGTTCGCCATGATGGGTGCCTGGCCGATCCTGCCCTTTTCCGGACTGGAAATGCTGGTTGTACTGCTGGCGTTTTATCAAATTTCCTGTCACGAGCGCGATTACGAGCGCATTACCATCGAAGGCAACAGGCTGGTGCTGGAACGCCGCGATAATGTGCGCGTCATGCGTGCCGAATATAACCGTTGCTGGGCGCAGGTCGTTCTGCACTGTCAATCGGTTGGCCAGCAGTGTCGGGTGGCGCTGCGTTCGCATGGCGCCGAGCAGGAATTGGGGCGTTATCTTAACGATGAGCAACGTACCGAACTGGCACACCAGCTGGAATGGCGGCTGGGGTGTCAGTAAATAAGCAGAATCATTAAGCGGAATCATGAGGATGGGGGAGAAAGAATGAAAATAAAACGAATGCTGGGCGCCGCCACTGGCGTGGTAATGGGTTTGACGACGGGTTTGGCGCATGCTGCCTATGAGCTGAATCTGCAAACGCCGGAAACGCCCATAGCTGGGCAGATTTATCATCTGCACACGATGATTATGTATGTGATTCTGGCGATATTCGTGGTGGTATTCGGTGCCATGTTTTATTCGATCTATGCGCACCGCAAGTCCAAGGGCCACCAGGCTGCGCATTTCCATGAAAACACCACGGTTGAGGTTATCTGGACAATTATTCCGTTTTTTATCCTGATAGGCATGGCGTTTCCCGCGACCAAAACGGTATTGGCCATGAAGGATACGGCCAGTCCGGACATGACGATTAAAGTGACCGGCTATCAGTGGAAATGGGAATACGATTATTTGCAGGAAGGGATACATTTTTTCAGCAATCTATCTACGCCCCGAGACGAGATTGACAATAAGGCCGCCAAGGATGCGCACTATCTGCTCGAAGTGGACCATCCTCTGGTGGTGCCTACCGGCAAAAAAATTCGCATGCTGGTTACCGCCGATGACGTGATCCACTCCTGGTCAGTGCCGGCCTTCGGGGTAAAGCAGGACGCGATACCGGGGTTTATCCGAGATACCTGGTTCAAGGTTGATAAACCAGGCATTTATCGCGGCCAGTGTTCCGAGCTATGTGGTAAGGATCATGGCTTCATGCCCGTCGTGGTCGAGGCTAAAACGCCGGAAGACTACGCCAAGTGGCTTGCTGATCAGAAAGCAAAAATGGCTGCGGTGGTAGAGGATCCGAATAAGGTCTATACCCTGGATGAAATGAAGAGCAAGGGTGAAAAAGTGTTCACCAGCCATTGCGCAGCCTGCCATCAGGCATCCGGCATGGGTATTCCGGGCGCATTCCCGGCGCTCAACGGTTCCAAGATTGCTACCGGCGACAAGGCAGCACATATTGATCGGGTGATGAACGGCAAACCAGGTACGGCGATGGCGGCGTTTGCTTCGCAGTTGTCGGATACCGAGCTGGCGGCTGTAATCACGTATGAACGCAACGCCTGGAGCAACCATACCGGCGATGTGATCCAGCCGTCCGAAATCAAGGCACTGCGTAAATAATCAAGCGAGCAAGAAGAGGAGACTCGATATGGATGCGACACACGCTCACGACCATGGTCATGATCATCACCCCAGCGGTTTGATGCGCTGGGTAAAAACCACCAACCACAAGGATATCGGCACACTCTATCTGTGGTTTGCGCTGATCATGTTCTTCGTTGCCGGTAGCATGGCGATGATGATCCGCGCCGAACTATTCGAGCCGGGCATGCAGTTTATGCACCCGGAGTTCTTCAACCAGCTCACAACGATGCATGGCCTCATCATGATTTTTGGTGTGATCATGCCGGCCTTTACCGGATTTGCGAACTGGCAAGTGCCCTTGATGATTGGTGCGCCGGATATGGCTTTCCCGCGCATGAACAACTGGAGTTTCTGGCTGCTGCCGGTGGCTGCGATCTTCCTGATTGGCGAATTCTTCCTGCCGGGTGGCGCTGTCGCGGGTGGCTGGACCATGTATCCGCCGCTGTTCATTCAGGGCGGCATGTCTTATGACCTGAACATCTTCGCCGTCCACATCATGGGTGCCTCGTCCATCATGGGTTCGATCAACATCATTACGACCATCCTGAATATGCGTGCACCCGGCATGACCATGATGAAGATGCCGATGTTTGTGTGGACCTGGCTGATAACCGCCTATCTGCTGATTGCTACCATGCCGGTGCTGGCCGGCGCGGTGACCATGCTGCTGACCGACCGCCATTTCGGCACGCATTTCTTTAATGCGGCAGGCGGTGGTGATCCGGTCATGTTCCAGCATATTTTCTGGTTCTTCGGGCATCCTGAGGTGTACATCCTGATTTTGCCGGCCTTCGGCATCATCTCCCAGGTCATTCCTACCTTCGCGCGCAAGCCGTTGTTCGGTTATGCATCGATGGTGTATGCCACAGGTTCTATAGCAATTCTGTCTTTCATCGTTTGGGGCCACCACATGTTCACCGTGGGCATGCCTGCTGCAGGGCAGCTGTTCTTCATGTATTCCACCATGCTGATTGCGGTACCCACCGGGGTGAAGGTGTTCAACTGGGTAGCCACCATGTGGAAAGGCTCGATGACTTTCGAGACACCGATGCTGTTTGCAGTGGCCTTTGTCTGCCTGTTCACCATGGGCGGATTCTCCGGACTGGTGCTGGCAATTACGCCAGTGGATATCCAGCTGCAGGATACCTATTACGTGGTGGCGCACTTCCACTATGTGCTGGTATCCGGTGCGCTGTTCTCGATTTTTGCAGGCGCGTATTACTGGCTGCCCAAATGGACCGGGCACATGTATGACGAAAAGCTGGGCAAGCTGCATTTCTGGCTCTCGGTCATTTCCATGAACATCCTGTTCTTCCCCATGCACTTCCTCGGGCTGGCCGGTATGCCAAGGCGGATTCCTGACTATGCGTTGCAATTCACCCAATTCAACCAGATTGCCTCGATCGGCGGATTTATCTTTGGCGCCAGCCAGTTGATTTTCCTGATCGTGGTGTTGAAGGCGGTGCGTGGCGGAGCCAAGGCTACCGACAAGGTATGGGAGGGTGCGGAAGGGCTGGAGTGGACGCTGCCATCGCCCGCGCCTTATCACACGTTTGAAACAGCGCCGATGGTGAAGTGAACATTGCGGAGCAGGGCGTTCGCCCTGCTCGCACGGGAACGGGTGAACAAATTGAACAAAGAAGGTAAAAAATATTTCACGGCGATCTCGCTTGCATTGATAGCGGTCGGTTTGTTTCTTTACACCATTATTAACCACTGGCAATGAACACGACGCATGCTAACCGGGTGATGCTGAAAAAACTGGGCATTGTTGCCATTGCAATGTTCGGGTTCGGTTTTGCGTTGATACCGTTTTACAACAAGTTATGCGAAGTCAGTGGTCTGAACAAGGGCGGTGAGCAGGAACTCGCCAAAAATACCCAGGTAGACACCAGTCGAAAAATACGACTCGAACTGGACGCCAACCTGAACGAAAACATGCCGTGGAAATTTTCCTCCATGCAGCCCATCGTGGAGGTGCACCCTGGGCAATTGATGCAGGTAGACTACAAGGCGGAAAATAACAGCGACATGCCGATTACCGCTCAGGCAATTCCGAGTTACGCACCTGCACTGGCAGTGCAATATTTTAAGAAAATCGAGTGTTTCTGTTTCACCAAACAGGTACTCAAGCCGCATGAAACCAAAATCATGCCGGTGCTGTTCGTGATTGACCCGGCGCTACCGAAGGATGTGAAGACCATTACCCTGTCGTACACGTTTTTTAACCTGAACCCAGGCGCCCAGGCTGTTGCGGCAACTGACAAGGACGTACGTGGCTGAGGATGGTCAGCATAAAACACTCACCGGCTGGCGTGCTGCCAGGACGGTGTTCTGGAGTTTTTTGGGCATCCGGCGCAAGTCGGATTACCAGTCAGATGTAAACCATCTGAAGCCTGCACAAGTGATTGTGGCCGGGTTGATTGGTGTCGCGATATTAGTAGGCTTGATTTTGTTTTTAGTCTATCTGGTGACCAAGTAGAGCAAGTTTAGACGTGTGAAAAAATAAAACAGTAAAGGAGGAGCACAGTCATGGAAACGCATCAGGATAGGTATTACCTCGCACCACCTTCGCATTGGCCAATTGTTGGATCAATTGCACTGATGCTGCTGGCATTCGGATTTGTCATGGATCTCAACAGCGTGAGCAATGGCAAGCTCGTCATGCTTGCTGGCGCGGGTGTCCTGCTGATCATGCTGTTTGGCTGGTTTGGTACAGTAATACGCGAGAGCGAAGCCGGCAAATACAACGAGCAGGTGGATTTGTCATTTCGCTGGAGCATGAGCTGGTTCATTTTCTCCGAAGTGATGTTTTTTGCCGCATTTTTTGGCGCACTGTTCTATACGCGCACGATCTCGGTTCCTGGTTTGGGGTCGGGTGAAACCATGCAACAGTTGTGGCCGCACTATACTGCAACCTGGCCGACAGCAGGCCCGGGTTTGGCAACAAAATTCACCCCGATGGAAGCCTGGGGCATACCCGCAATCAATACTTTGCTGTTGCTGACTTCCGGCCTGACCGTCACCTGGGCGCATTGGGGATTGAAGAAAAATAATCGTACCCAACTGGTGCTCGGCCTGATCATGACGGTGGCGCTGGGTATGAGCTTCCTGGGGCTGCAGGCATATGAATACCATGAAGCCTATACCAAGCTGGGCTTGTCGCTAGGGGCGGGTGTGTACGGCGCGACATTTTTCATGTTGACCGGTTTTCACGGTTTTCATGTCACCATCGGCACAATCATGCTGCTTGTGATCCTGTTCCGTTCGATGTCTGGGCACTTCAAACCAAGCCATCATTTTGCGTTCGAGGCGGTGTCCTGGTACTGGCACTTTGTGGACGTGGTCTGGCTGCTGCTGTTTGTGGTGGTGTACTGGTTATAAGGGCAAGGTGGAGGATAATAAAGGGGGGACTGCGCCGCACGCGCAAGTGTGCGGCGCTTTTATTCCAGGTCACAAACCGCGTTGCGGTAACCAGCCAAAATGGAAGCCAAGCATCAGCAGAGCGAACAGGGTGATGGACAAGATGATGCGTACAGTGAGCGCCTTGACTGTACGCTCGGACTGGCCTTTGTCTTTGATGAGATAGTAGAGTGCACTGAACAGGCTGGCGAGAATCAGAAAAATAAAAATCAACACAACAGCACGCATGACGGGTCTCCACAACGCAATGGGTCAGTCTATCCCAGCCTACTGATACAAGCCAGCGAGACACTAGCAAGATGAAATTGGGAGCATATCAATTCAGGCCGGCGCTGGTGCCCACATTGGCCATGATAGTGATGATCGCCCTGACCTTGTTTTTGGCCAACTGGCAACTCGACCGGGCAGATCAGACGCGTGCGTTGCAGGCGCGCTATGACCGGATGCAGCAAGACCCGGCGGTGACGCTGCGAGGCAAGCAGGTCAATAGCTCAGGTCAGCTGTACCAAAAGGTGGCTTTGCGTGGCCGGTTTGATTTTTCTCACGAAATTTATATCGACAACAAGCTGTACCGAGGACGAGCCGGTTATTATGTCATCACGCCGTTTCGTGACGACAACAGCAGTAGCTATGTGCTGGTCAACCGGGGTTGGCTGGCCGCAGGCAGCAATCGCGCCCTTGCTCCTGTGGCAGTTCAAGTACCGGGTGAGGTAAACATCGAAGGTATCGTTACCAGCCCGTACAGTCGTTACCTGGAGTTGTCGGCCGTAGCAGTGCAGGGACGGGTATGGGAGAACCTGCATTTTAAACGCTACGCAACTACGTTGCCCTACCCCGTACAGGCCGTTCTGATCCAGCAGATCAATGATACCCAGGACGGCCTGGTGCGAGTTTGGGATCGCCCCGATGCGGGTGCTGCGATGCATATGGGTTATGCCGTCCAATGGTTCGCCATTGCGACTGCAATTCTGATTATTTATCTGGTGCTCAATGTCAAACGTGTCCCAACCCGAAAATAAAAATTTCCGCATCAAGCTGCTACTGTTGTTCGCGCTCTTCGCGTTGCCAGTCGCGGCTTCCTATATTGCGTATTACTTCTGGACGCCAGGCGGAAAAACATCCAACTATGGCGAGTTGCTCCCGGTACAAAAGCTCACGGGTGTTACTGGCATCCAGACGAGTGGTGCGGTATTTAACCTGGATCAGTTCAAAGGCAAGTGGGTGATGGTGGTGTTAGATAGCGGCAAGTGTGATGAGTATTGTCGCAAGAAGCTGTATATGCTGCGTCAAGTGCGCACAGCCCAGGGGGCCGAGCGGGACAGGATACAGCGGCTTTGGCTGGTCACTGACAATGTCGCGCCAGCCCCTGAGTTGATGGTGGACTACGCTGGTACAGCCGAGGTGATCGCGGATAAGGGGGTGGACGCAAAATTTCCTGCGAATGGACGCGTAGAGGATTATATTTATCTGGTCGACCCGCTCGGCAATCTGATGCTGCGTTTCCCGAAAAATCCGAACCCAGGTGCAGTGATCAAGGACATCAAGCATTTGCTCAAGGCGTCACAAATTGGCTAGTAAATAAAAAAACTAACGGTGCGAATCAGCACCGAATGGATGGAGGTGAAAGATGACAAGCAGCCTGATTTTGCAAGTAACCGCCTGTCGCTGCCAGCAATTTTTACGGCTGTGCAAACTGCGTGTTGTATCGCTGATTGTATTTACTGCGGTGATCGGCATGTTCCTCGCCGTGCCCGGCTGGCCCCCCCTGGTGCCGATGCTGGCGGCCACTCTTGGCATTGCGCTGGTGGCGGGGGCGGCCGCCGCATTCAACTGCCTGGTCGAGCAGAAGATTGACGCAGTGATGGCACGTACGCGCGCCCGTCCCCTGCCTGCGGGCGAGGTCAACAGTGCGCAAACACTGGTGTTCTCCGGTCTGGTGGGCGGCTGTGGCATGTATCTGCTGAACGCGTATGTCAACCCATTGACGGCGTGGTTAACCTTGGCGACTTTCGTCGGCTATGCCGTGGTGTATACCATATTTCTCAAACCAGCCACCCCGCAGAATATTGTGATTGGCGGTGCGTCGGGCGCCATGCCGCCGGTGCTGGGCTGGGCTGCGGTAACCGGTGAGGTCAGCAGCGATGCGCTGCTGTTGTTCCTGATAATTTTTGTATGGACGCCCCCTCATTTCTGGGCGCTGGCCTTGTACCGCCGTAAAGAATATGCCAAGGCCGGCTTACCCATGCTGCCGGTAACCCACGGCGAGGCATTCACGCGTCTGCAGGTGTTGCTTTACACCGTCGCGCTCACGGCTGTCACGCTGCTGCCATTTGTGACGGGCATGAGCGGCCTGATCTACCTCGGCGGTGTGTTAATCCTGGATGGCATCTTTCTTTATTATGCAGTTTCCATTTATCGGCATTACAGCGATGCATTGGCACAAAAAACGTTCCGCTATTCAATCCTGTACCTGAGCCTGTTGTTCGCACTGTTGTTGGTTGATCATTACTGGATGATTAGGTTAACGCAACCTGCAGGCTAGTCTTGCGGCATTTTTATTCCATCATTCAAACAGCGGGAATACAATCCTGGTCTTGCCGTGACAGGAGTGCGGCAAGCTTTCCCCTGTGGGGTAATGTTCGATGAGGCAATATGTTCATGCCGAGCTCTGCTCGTTTTCTATTGTTGTTTCTGGTACTTGTTCTGAGCGGGTGTGGCGAAAAACAGCCAGCTCATTATCTGGCTACCGATATCACCGGCGTCGACTACGGGCGCGATTTCCGTCTGACTGACCAGAATGGGAAAGTGCGTACCCTGGCCGATTTTCGCGGCAAGGTTGTCGCTGTCTTTTTTGGCTATACGCATTGCCCGGATGTATGCCCTACCACGCTGTCAGATTTTGCCATGGCGATGAAGCTGCTGGGCAAGGATGCTGCCAGGGTCCAGGTGATTTTTGTTACCGTGGATCCCGAACGGGATACCCCGGCAGTACTCGCCCGCTATGTGCCGGCCTTCAATCCAAGCTTTTTGGGTATGTACACTGATCCCGCGGGTACTGCAGCGCTGGCCAAAGCGTTCAAGGTGTTTTATCAGAAACAGCCGGTGGATGCGCATGGGCGTTACGCCGTGGACCATAGCGCCGGAACCTATATCTACGATACCCGAGGTCGCCTGAGGCTCTACATGGCCTATGGGCAGGGGCCGCAGGCCATTGCGCACGACATCTCATTGTTGCTCAGGGACTGAAGCACATCTTGCATGCGGCAAGCTGTCGCTGCTAGAATTAGAAAATCTGTAATATTCCAATTTACTTACACTAGCCTTATTTAAGACTAAGCGGCCCAGGAGAGACCCATGGCGGTTACGGCATTAAGCAGTACCGAACAATACAATTTCGACATTGTGAAGAAGTTCTCCATCATGACCATGGTGTGGGGTGTGATTGCCATGGCGGCGGGCGTATACATCGCGTCCGAGTTGGCGTGGCCCCTCCTGAACTTCGACATTCCCTACATCACATTCGGCCGTTTGCGCCCAGTGCATACCACCAGCGCGATTTTCGGTTTTGGCGGCAGCGCGTTGTTCGCGACGTCTTATTACATCGTGCAGCGTACCTGCCAGGCGCGTCTGTCGAGTGACGGCATGGCAAGCTTCACCTTCTGGGGCTGGCAGGCGATTATCGTGCTGGCGGATATCAGCTATATGCTTGGTCATACCCAATCGCGCGAATATGCGGAAATGGAATGGCCGATCGACATCCTGATCGAGATTGTGTGGGTGACCTATCTCGCTCTGTTTGTGAGCACAATCATGCGGCGCAAGCAGCCGCATATCTATGTGGCCAACTGGTTCTTCCTGTCCTTCATTCTTGCCACAGCGCTGCTGCACACCTTCAACAATCTGGCAGTGCCGGTCAGTCTGTTCTCGATGAAGTCATACAGCCTGTTTTCGGGTGTGCAGGATGCGATGACAGAATGGTGGTATGGTCACAACGCGGTTGGCTTCTTCCTGACCGCGGCGTTTCTGGGCATGATGTATTATTTCGTGCCCAAGCAGGCCGGTCGCCCGATTTACTCTTACCGTTTGTCCATCGTCCATTTCTGGGCGCTGTCTTTCCTGTATATGTGGGTAGGTGCCCATCACCTGCACTGGACCGCCCTGCCGGACTGGACTTCCACTCTGGCAGCGACTTTCTCCATCATGCTGTTGCTGCCATCCTGGGGCGGCATGATCAACGGCATCATGACCTTGTCCGGCGCATGGGATAAATTGCGCACCGATCCGATCATGCGCTTCCTGATCGTGGCGCTGTCGTTCTATGGCATGGCCACTTTTGAAGGCCCGCTGTTGGCGTTGAAAGACGTGAATGCGCTGTCGCATTACACCGATTGGACGGTTGGCCATGTGCACTCCGGTACGCTGGGCTGGGTGGCGATGATTACCTTTGGTTCCATGTATCACATGATACCCAAGCTTTGGGACACCAAAATCTGGAGCCAGAAGATGGTGGGTGTGCATTTCTGGTTCGCCAGCATCGGCGTGCTGCTGTACATCACCGCGATGTGGATTTCCGGCATTCTCCAGGGCTTGATGTGGCGCGCATTTGACCAGTACGGCAATCTGCAGTATTCGTTCGTTGAGTCTGTTGCGGCCATGCACCCGTTCTATGCGATGCGTGCAATTGGTGGCATGTTCTTCCTGACCGGCATGGTGATGATGTTCGTTAACGTTGCCATGACCATTCGCCAAGCCAAGCGCGAGGCGACTGAACTGGAAGCCAAAATATCCGCCAAAATGGCCAAATCCAGCTTGGCCGGCGCTTAAAGAATAAGGAAGAAACAGACATGTTCAATTTCAAGCACGAATGGATTGAAACCAATATTGGTCTCTTGCTGGTGCTGCTTATGCTGGCGATCAGTGTTGGTGGCCTGGTCGAAATCGCACCACTGTTCTTTATCAAGGATACGGTGGAGAAGGTGGACGGTGTACGTCCCTACACCCCGCTGGAACTGCGCGGACGTGATATTTATCAGCGTGAAGGTTGCTACCTGTGCCACTCGCAGATGATTCGCCCGTTCCGCGACGAAGCATTGCGCTACGGTCACTACTCGCTGGCAGCAGAGTCGCAGTACGATCATCCGTTCCAGTGGGGTTCCAAGCGTACCGGGCCGGATCTGGCGCGTGTTGGCAAAAAATACTCTAACGAATGGCACGTTGCTCACCTTGTCAGCCCCCGTTCCATGGTGCCGGAGTCGGTCATGCCAAATTTCCCCTGGCTGGAAAAGAACGAACTGAATATTTCGGACATTTCCGAGCGCATGGAAGCCTTGCGCAAGGTTGGCGTACCGTATTCGCTAACCCAGTCGGAATACCAGGCCAACGTCAAACAGTTCGGGGCAAAAACGGCTGAAATGCTGAGCATTCCCGATGCGCGCAAGAATCTGATTGCCCAGGCGGAATCGGGCAACTATGATGGCGACCGCAGCAAAATAACGGAAATGGATGCGCTGGTTGCGTATTTGCAGGTGCTTGGGACCATGGTGGACTTCAGCAAGTATGATGACGACGCGTTTGTGAAATACCGTTAGAAATGGACCGCCCCATGGAATGGTTGAATTGGTTTGCTTCTTTCGAGAATACCAAGCCGCTGGCGCTGGTGATTCTGTTCGTCACTTTCGTGCTGATCGTGCTGTATGTATACGGCAGCAAGAAGCGTGGTGAGCGGCTGGAAACCTACAAATACATGCCGTTCATGGACGATGAATCTGAAAGCAAGGAAGATAAGAAATGAGCCAGGAAAAAATACAGTCCAACACGGTACAGACCACTGGTCACGCATGGGACGGTGACCTGCAGGAATACAATAATCCGATTCCGAACTGGTGGCTTTATGCGTTCTACACTTCTGTGCTGGTAGCGATCGCGTACTGGTTGATTTATCCGGCGTGGCCAGTAGGCAAGGGTTTCACCACGGGTTTTGATCACGTCACCTACGTTAACGACAAGGGTGTGACCAAGACCACGCACTGGAATACCCGTGCCCTGTTCATGGAGGAAACCAACGAGGCGGTCGCGGCGCAGAAACCTTATTTCGATAAGGTCGCCGCCACGCCGTTTGAGCAGATTGCCAAGGATCCGGAGCTCAACAGCTTTGTGGTGTCCGCAGGCAAGCAGCTATTCTCTGACAACTGTGCGGCCTGCCATCAGCAGGGTGGTGGCGGCAAGATGGATTTTGCTCCGAATTTGACTGACGACGACTGGCTCTACGGCGGCCATTACGCCAATATTCAGCAAACCATCACCAATGGACGTCATGGCTACATGCCGCCCTTTGCAGAGGTGTTGAACGATACGCAAGTCACGCAATTGGCTGATTATGTGTTGAGCCTGTCGCATGTTGCGGTCAATCCCGACAGTGCCAAGGCGGGTGACGCATTGTTTCATTCGGAGACGGCTGCCTGCTATTACTGCCACGGCGTTGATGCCAAGGGGCGCCAGGTGCTGGGCTCCGCCAACCTGACCGACAGCATCTGGCTGTGGGCAAACGTGCCGGCTGCCAATACCGTACCGTTAAAGGAGGCCGCGGTGAAGAACGTGATTCTTCAAGGTCTGAACAAAGGTGTCATGCCGACCTGGAAAGATCGCCTGTCGGCTGAACAAATCAAGTTATTGACAGTCTATGTTCATGAATTGGGTGGTGGTAAATAGTCGTCATTGACCCCTGATCCGGTTCAGGCCGGACTTGCGGCCTTAATAAAACCCCTGCCATGCCGCGGGGGTTTTTTCATGGAGAGCACGTTTGGACGTTGGTATAGAAGAGCCGCGGGCGCTTTATCAGAAGCGTATCCCGATTGTTACTCGTTCAGTCAAAGGACGTTTTCGCAATTTCAAATGGGGGGTAATGTTACTGGCCTACGCCATGTTCTTTGGGCTGCCGTGGCTACCCTGGACGCGACACGGTGTAGCTTCGCAGGCAATCATGTTTGACCTGCAAGGGCGCCGTTTCTTCATTTTCGACCTGGTAATGTATCCCCAGAACGTGTTCTGGCTGGCATTGTTGCTGTTTATTGCCGCCACCTTCCTGTTTTTTGCCACTTCGCTGATTGGCCGCGCTTTTTGCGGTTATTTCTGTTTTCAGACTTTGTGGACAGACCTATTCATCTGGATCGAAAAACAGGTGCAGGGAGAGCGTCCCGCGCGAATCCGTCTGCAGCGCCAGCCGTGGGAGCGGGAGAAAATTCTTAAACTGGGCGTGACCCACGGTCTGTGGTTGCTGGTGTCGTTCTGGACTGGCATGACGTTCGTGCTTTACTACGGCTATGCGCCTGATCTGTTGACTCGGTTTTTTAGCGGGCAGGCTGGCTATGCAGCGTATGTCACGGTATTCGCCCTGACCGCCACCACCTATGCCGCAGCAGGGTTGATGCGCGAGCAAATCTGTTCGTATGTATGCCCGTATGGCCGTTTCCAGAGTGTCATGTATGACCCCGAAACGCTGGCCGTTGCATATGACGGCAAGCGTGGTGAGGGCAGCATGGGGCGTGCGTCGCCCAGAGGCGAGTTGAAAATCCACGAAATCCGCCAACAGAAAGGGTATGGCGACTGCATTGATTGCGGGTTCTGTGTGCAGGTGTGCCCGGCGGGGATTGATATTCGGGATGGGCTGCAATACCGCTGCATATCCTGCGGCTTGTGCATTGATGCCTGCAACAACATCATGGATTCGGTGGGCTATCCACGCGGTCTGATTCGTTACGATTCCGAAGCCAATCTGGCACTGTCGCAACCCGCAAAACCTCATATTCACTGGAAACGGCTCAAGGTTGTAGGCTATTTTGCTGCGCTCAGCGTCATGACCGGTGCGCTGGTATACAGCATCGCTACCCGTACCAATTTTGAACACGACGTGCAACAGATACGTCAGCCGCTGTACGTGGTGCTGTCCAATGGCGACATCCGCAATCGCTATCAGATCCATTTAACCAACAAGAGCGGCGCTGATATGGAATATCGCATCAGCACGCAGGGCTTGCCGCCAGGGGCGCTGGATCTGGGCGAGATGAAAACCGTCACGGTACACAGCGGCAATAGCGTGATTGTGCAGGCCAGTATCAAACTCACGCCGCAGCAGGTCGGGAAATACCCCAGGTTTGATTTTGTGATCACCCCGTTATCCACTCCAGAGGACAAGGTGGTCGAGCAGGTAAATTTTTATTCAAGGACGGACGAACAATGAGTTTGCTGGAAACGCTGTTTGGCGGCACGGTAATCGTAGTGATATTGCATTGGCTGCTCGGGCGCATAGGGCTGGCAACCTATTGGCGCGGCGTGATTTCGGGCGCGCTGCCTACTATCGCTTATGCGTTCTACGCTGTTACCAAAGGTGACGGTCTGGATGTGATTGCCATTCACGTCGCGATCTTTCTGGCCACCGCGACAGTGCTGAGCTTGCTTGCCAGCGATAAAAGCAATTCCGGAAAACGCATGCACTGGGTACCGAAATCGCTGGCGGTATTTTTCGGCCTGCTGGCCGTGATCGATGGCGCATTCGTCACTATTTCCACTCAGGGCGTGCCACCCTGGGTGGCCAGCATGATCATGCCGCGAGCCAAGGATCACCCGGTGTATTCCGGTTTTTCCGGGGTGACCGAACACAATGACCAGGCTGCGAAGGCGGTTAACGAGCATCTTAAAATGCTCTCGGACGAACAAAAGCTGGGCTGGGAGGTGGAGATGATCGGACTGGATACCCTGAAGGCAGGGCCGGCCGCTTCGAATAAGCTCGCCATGCGCCTGCACGACAGGCAGAAACAGCCCTTGCAGAATGCCGTGGTCACGTTGAGTTTTTTCCGGCCCGGCTATGTGCAGACTCTGCCGCTGCTTCAGTTGCAGCAGAATAAACCAGGTGAATACGACGGCAGTATCAGCATTCCCGATACAGGTTCATGGGTGGTCAAACTGGTGATCGAGGTCGACGGCAAGCGCATTGAACGCGAGCATGATGTGAGCGTGGCGGCCTCCTGAGGAGTCGATGAGCGTCTCTGAATCCTGCTATCACTGTGGCCAGCCAGTTCCTGGCGGCGTCGGCTTAAGCGTTAACATTGCGCATCAGTCGCGGGCAATGTGTTGCCTTGGTTGCCAGGCGGTCGCCCAGGCGATTGTTGATAACGGACTCTCCGAGTATTACAAAAATCGCACTGCGCTACCTGGGCAGGGGCATGAGGTGTTGCCCGATGAGCTGAAAAAGCTCGCCCTGTATGACCATCCCGATATCCAGCGCAGCTTTGTTATCGATAGTGATGAACACCTGCGTGAGGCGGTGCTGATCCTGGAGGGCATCACCTGCGCGGCCTGCGTCTGGCTCAACGAGCGCCATCTCAAACAGCTGCCCGGGGTGAAATCGGTGCAGGTCAATTACGCCAGCCATCGCGCCCGGGTTGCCTGGGATAGCCGCGAAATCACGCTGTCGCGGATCCTGCAGGAAATCCAGTTGCTCGGCTATAACGCTCATCCTTACAGCGCATTGCAAGCCGATGCCTTGCGCAAATCCCGGCGCAAAAAAGATTTGCAGCGTATTGCCATAGCCGGTATCGGTTCGGCACAGGCGATGATGCTGTCGGTTGGTCTATATGCGGGCAACTGGTATGGCATTGATCCCGATACCGTAATACTGCTGCGCTGGTTCGGTCTGTTGTTAACGCTGCCGGTGGTAACCTTTTCTGCGATGCCGTTTTATCGCGCGGCCTGGAGTGGCATCAAGTCCGGGCACCTGAATATGGATGTGCCCGTGGCGCTGGCGATTATTACTGCCTTCATCGGTAGCGTGTGGGTCACCCTGTTTGGTGGCGCGCATGTCTATTACGATTCCATCGGCATGTTTACGCTGTTTCTGCTGGGTACCCGCTTGCTGGAAGCCGGCGCACGTGGAAAGTCGGTTGAATCGGCAGAAAACCTGCTCAAGCTTCAGCCCACCATGGCCATCCGGCTGCGTGCAGGCCAGCAGGAATATGTACCAGTGCTGGATCTGGTGGGCGGTGATTGCATCCTGTGCAAACCGGGCGAAACGGTAGCCGCTGATGGCATGGTGGTGGAAGGCGTGTCGACGGTGGATGAGGCGCTGTTGACCGGCGAGTCGCGCCCGGTTGTCAAACAGCCGGGGGATAGCGTGATCGCAGGCAGCGTTAATCTGGAAAGTCCGCTCACGCTGACGGTGACCGGCGTGGGTGAAAATACCGTACTCGCCGGCATCGTGCGTCTGGTGGACAAGGCGCAGGCTGAAAAACCGCGCATCGCCGGACTCGCCGACCGTGCCGCTTCCTGGTTTACCGTAGGATTGCTTATTTTTACTGCGTTAGTCGGACTGGTCTGGTTTTTCGTCGACCGCAGCCAGGTACTGGATATCGTGCTTGCGGTGCTGGTGGTGACTTGTCCGTGCGCACTGTCGCTGGCAATACCTGCAGCACTGGCAGCGGCAGGCTCGCATCTCATCAAACGCGGGATTCTGGTGACGCGCGGTCATGCACTGGAAACCTTGGCGCGAGTGAATCATGTGGTGTTCGACAAGACCGGCACGCTGACGCAAGGTAAGCCAGTTGTGGTAGACGTGATCACACTGGCGGATGTGCCGGCAGCGCAGTGTGACGTGCTGGCGGCGAGTCTGGAACAGGCTTCGGAACACCCGCTGGCGGCGGCATTCAAAGGGCGTGTAGCGGCGTCTGGTTTGCTCGCCGTGCAAATGGCGCGCAATCACCCGGGTCAGGGTGTGTCGGGTGAAACTGGCGGGCAGTGTTATACCCTGGGTAATCAGGCGTTTTCATCCGCGAGTCATGACGTGGCCGTTGAAGATTATGCCAGACGCTACCCCAGCGCCACTTTGGTATGGCTGTGCGACGCAACGCGACCGCTAGCCGTATTTGTGCTGGAAGATCCGCTGCGCGGCGATGCGGTGCAGGCAGTTGCGACGCTCAAGGCGCGTGGTATTGAGGTCAGTATTTTAAGCGGCGATAACGAAACCACGGTGCGCCATGTCGGGAATGCGCTGGGCGTGCGCAATCTCCACTGGCAGCAAAAACCCCAGGACAAGCTGGCATCCCTGCAAGCCATACAGCGCACTGGCGCCATCGTGGCGATGGTGGGCGACGGCATCAATGATGCGCCGGTACTGGCCGGTGCCCAGGTGTCGTTTGCCATGGCGGCAGGCACTAATGTGGCCAATCAGAGCAGCGACATCGTGTTGCTCTCGAACCGGCTGGGCGATGTGCCGCAGGCGCTGGAAACCGGGCACGCCACGCTATCGGTGATGCAGCAGAATCTGTTCTGGGCGGTGGCGTATAATCTGATTGCATTACCGTTTGCCTCGCTGGGATATGTTTCGCCGTGGCTGGCTGCACTGGGTATGTCCATCAGTTCTATGGTAGTGGTATTGAATGCTTTGAGGCTAAGATGACTTCTACACTGGTATTTCTGCTGGGCCTGACGGTCATATTTATACTGCTGATCGGTTTTGGTATTTTCTGGGCAATCAAAAGCGGCCAGTTTGAAGACATGGAAGGTCCGGCGCAGCGCATTCTGATGGATGAAGACGACCCGATGCTACCATCCAACCAATTGAGTGATAAAAAGAAATAGTTTAGAATCGAGGCATTGTTAATATCGCCGCGTAAGGATGGATCATGAATCAGTTATTCAACAAAACCAATCTGCCGATGACCGTTGTGGTGAGCCTCATTGTGTTTGCCTGGCTCAGCTTTTTCTCGGTAATTCTGTTTGGCTGATGCGTTACAGCCAATAAAAAACCCCGCCTGCGCGGGGTTTTTTATTGGGATCAGGCGAATGGATCAAACTATTGCGGCCTTCATTTTCTGAAATGCCTTTTGTTCGATCTGGCGTACGCGTTCAGCAGAAATATTGTATTCCGCAGCCAGTTCATGCAGCGTGGCGTTCTCATCTTCACGCAGCCAGCGGGCTTCCACGATGTGGCGGCTACGCGCATCGAGACTGTCCAGTGCCAACCTCAGGCCCGTGCTGGTGCGCTCCTCGTTTTCGCTGCGCGCAAGAATCTGCGATGGCTCGTCCTCGGTATTGGTCAGATATGCCAGCGGACCGTAACCGTCCTCGCCGTCTTCGCCCAACGGTTCCAGCGCAACGTCCTGTCCGGAAAAGCGGGTCTCCATTTCCAGCACTTCCTCGCGCTTGACACCCAGTTCTTTAGCCATGGCGCTGGCTTCATCCGGGGTAAGGCTGTTAAGCCCGGATTTGTGGCTGCGCAGGTTGAAAAACAGCTTGCGCTGGCCTTTGGTGGTGGCGATTTTCACCATGCGCCAGTTGCGCAGGATATATTCGTGCATTTCTGCCTTGATCCAGTGCATGGCAAATGACACCAGACGCACACCGCGTTCCGGGTCGAAGCGCTTGACCGCCTTCATCAGACCGATGTTACCTTCCTGGATCAGGTCGGCCTGGGGCAGTCCGTAGCCGATGTATTTGCGTGCGGTGCTTACCACCACGCGCAGATGCGACATCACCAGGCGGCCAGCGGCTTCCAGGTCGTTGTCATCGCGCAGGCGCCGTGCCAGCGAAATTTCTTCCTCCAGGCTCAGCATGGGATAGCTGTTGATGGTGTGAATATAACTATCCAGACTGCTGGCACTGTTGCTCAATACCGGTAATGCAAAAGCGTGTGACATGCTGTATCCCTCCTTGAACTTATTCTAGCACTCAGCATAAGAGAGTGCTAATTGTGTAAAGTTCACAAGAATATTTCGATTATCGCGGCTCGATTAGTCGCAGACTGCGGCTTACCGCCAGGTAAGCGCCGAGCCAGCCAAGCGCGGCTGCAGTGGCAAGCAGAGCCAATGCCTCGACCAGTTCCAATCCTGTCAAATGAAACGGTGATGAGTAGAGTGCCGCCAGCTTGCTCGCCTGCGGGTCGAGCAGCAGTACCGAAACCGCTACAATCAGCCACGCGGTGAGTCCGCCGAACAGACCCTGCACTACACCGAAATACAGAAAAGGGCGGCGGATATAGCGGTCGGTGGCACCGATCAGGCGGCTGACTTCGATCTCTTCGCGGCGGGTGAGTATTTGCAGGCGGATGGTATTCCCCGATACGGCCACCAGTGCCGTGCCCAGCAGGATTGCCAGCACCCATGCCAGATCGCGCCCCAAACCCAGCAGTGCAGTGAGGCGCTGCGCCCACTGGCTGTCATCCTGTACCTGGGCGACTTGTGGCCAACCACGAATATCTGCGGCGATGCGCGCCATGTTCTGGGCATCGGCCTGTGCCGGGCTGAGGATCCACGCATCCGGCAGCGGGTTGGCGCTCAAGCCTGCGGTAAGATCGTTCATGCCGGCTTGTTTCGACAGTGCCGCCAGTGCCTGCGTACGCGACACGAAGCGGAAGCCGGCGAGATCGGTACGCGCCTGCAGGCGTTGGCGCATGCTCGCAATATCAGCGTCATTTGCATCCTGGCGCATGAAAACGCTGATTTCTGGTTGGGCGGGCAGATCGGCGGCGAGGCGGGTGATATTGTGCAGCAATACAAACAGTCCGGCAGGCAGGCATAGCGCGACGCCGATGGCGATAATGGCAAACAGGGTGGCGAATGGGGTTTTGCCCATGCGTGCCAGGGTTGCGACGAGTGCCTGACGATGGTGGGCGAGCCAGGTCATCATGACAGCAGTACCCCGTGTTCCAGATGTATCACCCGGCTGCCGTAAGCGCGGATGGCGTCTTCATCGTGTGAAGCGATGACCAGGGTGACGCCCACCTGGTTGAAAGCCTTGAACATGTCCATGATGTCGCGCGCATAGTCGGCATCCAGATTGCCGGTGGGCTCATCGGCCAACACCAGGCCGGGGCGCGACACGATGGCGCGGGCGATGCACAGGCGCTGCTGCTCGCCACCCGAGAGGGTGATGGGGTTGGCTTTTTCACGTTTGAGCAGCCCAACCTTGTCTAGAGCCGCGCGCGCACGGCCAGCCGCCTCCTGACGCGGAAAACCGGCGATCTGTAAAGGTAGCAGTACATTCTGCATGACGCTGCGGTCGAATAGCAGTTTGTGATCCTGGAATATCAAGCCGATATTGCGACGCAGGTAGGGAATCGCGGCACGCCGCATTTTGCCTACATTCTGGCTGTTGACCGTCACACTGCCTGCAGTGGGGCGCTCGATCGCGGCGATGAGTTTGAGCAGCGTGGACTTGCCTGCACCCGAGTGCCCGGAGAGAAACACCATCTCGCCGCTGGCGATTTCAAAGGTCGCATTGGACAAGGCCTCGTGGCCGCCCGGATAGCGCTTGGTCACGGCATCAAAACGAATCATGGCGCAGGTGCCTCGAAGAGTGCGTCAACAAAATCCTGCGCCACAAACGGGCGCAAATCATCCAGGCCCTCGCCCACGCCAATAAAGCGGATCGGACGCGGGCGGGTTTTGGCGATGGCCGCAATCACCCCGCCCTTGGCTGTGCCGTCGAGCTTGGTGAGTACCAGACCGGTGACGTCCAGCGCATCGTCAAACGCTTTTACCTGGGTTACCGCGTTTTGCCCGGTGTTTGCGTCGAGCACAAGCAGTACTTCATGCGGGCCCGTGGGCTCAGCTTTCTGAATCACACGCTTGACCTTGCGGATTTCCTCCATCAGGTTGAGCTGGGTGGGCAGGCGGCCGGCAGTGTCGGCCAGCACGATGTCAATGCCGCGGGCGCGTGCGGCGGAAATGGCATCGAAAATCACCGCCGCAGAATCGCCGCCATCCTGTGCGATCACCGCCACGTTGTTACGTTCGCCCCACACCATCAACTGCTCACGCGCGGCGGCGCGGAATGTGTCGCCCGCTGCCAGCAGCACCGATTTGCCCTGCGCCTGGTAATATTTGGCCAGTTTGCCGATAGTGGTGGTTTTACCTGCGCCATTGACTCCCGCCAGCATGATTACATAGGGTTTGTGGGTGCTTACATCCAATGGCTGTTCGAGGGGGGCGAGCAATGTGCACAGCGCGTCGTGCAGCGCAGACTGCAGCTGGGCGGCGTCAGTGAGTTTGTCTTTTTTTACCCGCTGGCGCAGGCTATCGAGCAGATACTGGCTGGCATCCACGCCCACATCGGCAGTGAGCAGAATGGTTTCGAGTTCGTCGTACAGGTCTGCGTCTATCTTGCCGCCACGTGAAAACAGGCTGGTCAGTTGCTTGCCCAGTTGTTCCCGGGTGCGGCTCAAACCCTGCTTCAGGCGCTGCGCCCAGGATGATTTTGGCGCAGGATCAGCTGCTACAGCAGGCGATTCAGTACCTGCCGGTGCAGTTGGCGTGGGCGCGGTTTCGGCAGGGATGGGCTTGTCGCCGGATTTCTTGAAGAAACTAAACACAGTGTGGGCAGTCTTTAAATAACGTGCGGAAACGCAGCATAATCACAACGCCTATTTTATCATGCGTCCTGTCCTACTTATTCCCGGATTGTAATGAAGCATATAAAACATTATCTCGCCATCGGCATTTTATGCCTGGCAACGCCAGCCCTGGCTGCTGTACAGGAATTTCATCTCTCCAACGGCCTGCGCGTTCTCGTCAAGGAAGACCATCGCGCGCCGATCGTGGTATCGCAGGTATGGTACCGCGCCGGCAGTCTGGATGAATTCAACGGCACCACCGGAGTGGCCCATGTACTCGAACACATGATGTTCAAGGGCACCAGGGACGTTCCCGATGGGCAGTTTTCCAGATTGATTGCGGCAGCCGGCGGACGAGAAAACGCGTTTACCAGTCGCGACCACACCGCCTATTTTGAGCAGCTGCAAAAAGACCGGCTGGGACTGGCGCTCAAGCTGGAAGCCGACCGCATGCACAATCTCAGCTTGTCCGAAGCCGGTTTTTCCAAGGAAATCCAGGTGGTGATGGAGGAGCGCCGCATGCGCACCGACGACAAGCCGCAGGCGCTGGTGTATGAGCAACTGATGGCCACCGCATTTCAGGAAAGTCCCTACCGGCGCCCAGTCATCGGCTGGATGAACGATTTGCAGCACATGACAGTGGAAGACGCGCGTGATTGGTATCAGCGCTGGTACGCGCCTGATAACGCCACGCTGGTGGTGGTGGGTGATGTCCAGGCTGATGCGGTGAAACAGTTGGCCGAGCGCTATTTCGGGCCGATTCCGGCGAAAGATCTGCCGCCACGCAAACCCCAGCCGGAACCGGCGCAAACCGGCATCAAGCGCGTGACGGTCAAGGCACCGGCCAAGCTGCCGTATCTCATTATGGCCTACCACGCGCCGGTACTGCGTGACGTCGACAAGGACTGGGAACCCTATGCGCTGCAAGTATTGGCGGCGGTGCTGGATGGCGGCGATGCCGCGCGTCTGACCCGCAACCTGGTGCGCGCGGAGCGGGTGGCCAGCGAAGCAGGCGCTGATTACGATGCCGTGGCACGCGGCCCGGGGCTGTTCCTGCTCGATGGCACGCCTTCCGAGGGCAAGACTGCTGCCGATCTGGAGGCTGCCATGCGCGCCCAGATCGAACTCATCAAGCGCGACGGCGTGAGTGCCGAAGAATTGAAGCGGGTCAAGGCGCAGGTAATCGCCGCGGATGTGTATCAGCGCGATTCCACTTTTTACCAGGCCATGCAACTGGGCGAGTATGCAACTGCCGGACTGCCGGTATCCGGGATTGAGGCACGTGTGAAAAAATTGCAGGCGGTGACTGCCGAACAGGTCCGCGACGTAGCGCGCAAATACCTGGTGGATGACGAGCTGACTGTGGCTACGCTGGATCCACAGCCGTTCGACAATAAACCGCCGCGTCCTGAAATTCCGGGGATGCGTCATACCGGTGGAGAACTTCGATAATGCGTACCCTGTTTGCCCTGTTTGCTGTCTTCATCGCGCTCAACGCGCACGCCAGCCTGCCCATCCAGCACTGGGTTTTGGCGAATGGCGCCAAGGTGTATTTTGTGGAAAGCCACGATTTGCCGATTCTGGACGTCAGCGTGGATTTTCCCGCCGGCACGGCGCTGGAGCCCGCCAACCAGGGCGGGGTGGCGAATCTTACGCGCCAGCTGCTGAGCCTGGGCGCGGGTGGGCTGGATGACAACCAGATCGCAAGCGGGATGGCTGACGTGGGCGCGGAGCTAGGCGGGCGCTTCGACGCAGACCGGGCCGGAGTTACGCTGCGCACCCTGAGCAGTCCCGACGAGCGCAATGCGGCACTGGCGATTCTGGCCAAAGTGCTGCAACAACCGACCTTCCCCCAGCCGGTTTTGGCGCGGGAAAAAGCGCGCGTCATTGCCGCTTTGCAAGAGGGCGAAGCCCGGCCCGAGAGCATTGCTGCCAAGGCGTTTCAGGCTGCAGTGTTTGGTAGCCACCCCTACGCGGGGCGCGACAGTGGCGAGATCGACAGCGTGAGCCAGCTTAAGGTAGCCGATTTGCAGGCCTTTTATCGCAGTCACTACGCCGCATCGGGCGTGGTGGTGGCATTGATGGGCGATATCAGCCATGTCGAGGCGGACCGCATTGCCCACCAGCTCACCGACCAGTTGCCGCCAGCCAGCGGCGAGGCCAGCCTAACTATACCGCCGGTGCCTGCCTTGCAGCAGGCGCTAATGCGTACTATTTCCTTCCCCGCCAAGCAGAGTCAGGTGCTCATCGGCCAGCCAGGCGTGAAACGCGGGGATCCGGACTATTTCGCCCTGTATGTGGGCAACTACATCCTGGGCGGCGGCGGTTTTGATTCGCGCCTGCTCAATGAGGTGCGGCAAAAACGCGGTCTGGCATACAGCGTATACAGTTATTTCATGCCCATGCGCGAGGCGGGCGCATTCCAGATTGGCCTGCAGACCCGCACCGACCAGACCGATGAGGCGCTGCAGGTAGTGCGTAAGACGCTGGCCAATTTTGTCACCCAGGGCGTGACCGACGCGGAACTGACCCAGGCCAAGAACAACATTGTCGGCGGTTTTCCGCTGCGCATCGACAGCAACAGGGAAATCCTCGAATACCTTGCCGTGATCGGTTTCTATGACCTGCCGCTGAATTACCTGGATGAATTCCCGAAGCGGGTCGAAGCGGTCACCGCTGAACAGATTCAGGCGGCATTCAGCCGTCATATCCATCCAGACAAACTGGTCACCATCGTGGTGGGTGGCAGCGGTAAATGAATCGCGCCAGTGCTGCGCGTAACCGGGTGCGCATCATCAGTGGGGACTGGCGGCGGCGCCTGATCGCTTTCCCCGAGGCTGAGGGCCTGCGTCCTACCCCCGATGCGGTGCGCGAAAAACTGTTCAACTGGCTCGGTCAGGAGTTGCATGGCCTGGACTGTCTTGACCTGTTTGCCGGTAGCGGCGCGCTTGGATTCGAAGCGGCTTCGCGCGGTGCACGTCGTGTGGTGATGGTGGAAAAAAACCGCGTGGTATTGAATGCGCTGCAGCACAGCGTAATCGCACTGGCAGCGAACAATGTCGTCGTGCTGCAGGGGGATGGGGTAAAATTCCTGTCCGAGTACCGCGGATGCTTCGACGTGGTATTCCTCGATCCGCCTTACGCTGCGGGTTTGCAGGCCCAGGTATTGGCAGCGTTGCCGCCGCATCTGAACCCAGGTGCCAGCGTGTATGTCGAACACGACGGCAATCTGGTCGTGCCGGCTGGCTGGGTGGTGTGGCGCAAAGGGCGCGCAGGTAAGGCGCATTTTTGCCTGCTCAAACAGGTGCAGGAACAGGAAAGCCATGTATAAAATTGCAGTATATCCGGGCACCTTTGATCCGGTTACGCGCGGTCATGAAGACCTGGTGCGGCGTGCGCTGCGTATTTTTGACGAAGTCGTGGTAGCGGTCGCTGCAGGCAGTCATAAACGCCCATTTTTTGATTTGAGCGAGCGCGTGGAGATGGCCCGGCAGGTGTTTGCCGATGCACCGCAGGTGCGCGTGGTGGGCTTTTCCGGCCTGCTCATGCAACTGGTCGCGGAGCAGGGAGCGCACATCATCTTGCGCGGCTTGCGCGCGGTGTCGGATTTTGAATACGAATTTCAGCTCGCCGGCATGAACCGCAACCTCAATCCTGAAGTGGAAACGGTGTTCATGACCCCGGCCGAACAACTGATGTTCATTTCCGCCAGCATGGTGCGCGAAATCGCCCTGTTGGGCGGCGACGTGAGCCAGTTTGTGCCGCACTTGGTCGCACAACGACTTCAGGCTAAAATTGAATCAATTAAGTAAAGGATAGCGAAATGTCTCTGTTAATTACCGATGAATGCATCAACTGCGACGTATGCGAGCCGGAGTGCCCCAACGAGGCGATATATCAGGGCGACAGCATTTATGAAATCGACCCGAACAAATGCACCGAGTGCGTGGGTCATTACGATGCGCCGCAGTGTGTAGAGGTGTGCCCGGTGGATTGCATCCCGCTGGGGATTGAGGAAACCCATGAGCAATTGATGGATCGCTATCTGTTGCTAACCGGGCAGAAAGCGTCTGTCTGAGCTTGGCTTGACCGAAAAAAAGCCCCGCGAGCGGGGCTTTTTTATTAAGTTTGACCCGTCCTGAAATAAGTTGACACTTTTTGCGATGACGAAAGGAGTGTCAAATGGAATCGAGGGAAAGAAGGAGTCAACGGGATTACACACTGGCTTTTAAATTGAGCGTAGTAGACCAAGTGGAAAAAGGCGAAATGAGCTACAAACAAGCTCAATATCGCTATGGCATCCAGGGGCGGTCGACGGTTTTAATCTGGCTACGCAAGCACGGACGGCTGGATTGGAATAATCTGTCACCTTCCCTTCCCAAAGACTTATCAATG
>DATKUZ010000033.1:0-3038 GCA_035530335.1 Sulfuriferula sp.
GGCTTCCGGCTCGGGCCCTTTGTGCGATTCCGGTACGGCGCCATGGCACTTGCCGAAGGTATGGCCGCCGGCGATCAGGGCGACGGTCTCCTCGTCGTTCATCGCCATGCGGCCGAAAGTGGCACGGATGTCCTTGGCGGCCGCCATGTAATCACCGCTGGCGTTCGGGCCTTCCGGGTTGACGTAAATAAGGCCCATGTGTGTTGCGCCGAAAGGTGGCTGCAGATCGCGGTCGCCGCTGAAGCGCATATCAGCAGCCAGCCAGGCGAGTTCGTCGCCCCAGTTCACATCCTCGTCCGGCTCCCAGACGTCTGCACGGCCGCCACCGAAACCGAAGGTCCTGAAGCCCATAGACTCCAGCGCGACGTTGCCGGTGAGAATGATGAGGTCAGCCCAGGAAACGGCCTGGCCGTATTTCTGCTTGATCGGCCACAGCAGGCGGCGCGCCTTGTCGAGGTTGACGTTGTCGGGCCAGCTGTTGAGCGGGGCGAAGCGTTGCTGGCCGCGGCCGGCGCCTCCTCGGCCGTCATCGATGCGGTAGGTTCCGGCGGCGTGCCATGCCATGCGGATGAAGAACGGCCCATAGTGGCCGAAGTCCGCTGGCCACCAGTCCTGCGAGTCGGTCATCAGCTTGACCAGATCCTTCTTCAGCGCCTTGAAGTCGATGCTCTTGAATTCCTTCGCGTAGTTGAACTCCCTGCCCATCGGGTCGGACTTCGAGGAATGCTGGTGCAGCAGCTCCAGCCGCAACTGCTTCGGCCACCAGTCCTGGTTCGTCCTGCCGACGCCGGCGACGTGGTTGAATGGGCACTTCGTTTCGGTTGTCATGGTTATCTCCTTACGCTTGGTTGAATTGCACGATCAGCATAGGGTCCGAGTATCCATATATCAAATTGGTTCTATATATTTTATTGATAAGTTTTACCTATGATATGGATGCACAGTAAGTGCCAAAGTATCCTCGGGCCTCGTCAGGCTAGGTTAATGCGGACGGGGGAACTTCAATACGGCAGGCATTGCTTGGCAATCCAGGTAACGGACGAATGTCCCGATTGGTATTCGTCCATTAAGAAGTTTTCTGAGTCGGCGCTTCAGCCTGGGTAGAAATGAAAGATTATCCAGCCAATAAGGCACAGCAACACCAGGCTGATCAAAGTCAGCAGAATGTTGTAGCGATGTTGCTGCTCGAGTATCTTTTGCAGCATCTCATCGTTGCGGACGTTGTTATCGTTGCTCAGATAGCGATGCAACAGGCGCGGTAACTGTGGCAGCACGGTGGCGTAGTTTGGCGCTTCGACACGCAATGATTTAAGCAAGCCGCGCCAGCCAACCTGTTCACTCATCCAGCGTTCCAGCCAAGGTTTGGCGGTTTTCCACAGATCCAGTTCGGGATCGAGTTGCAACCCCAGCCCCTCGATATTGAGCAGCGTTTTTTGCAACAAAACCAATTGCGGTTGCACTTCGATGCCGAAACGGCGCGAAGTCTGGAACAGGCGCAGCAGCACGCGCCCGAATGAAACCTCGCGCAGCGGCTTGTCGAAAATGGGTTCGCACACTGCACGAATAGCCGCTTCCAGTTCATCCACGCGGGTAGCAATGGGTGCCCAACCCGATTCAATGTGCACTTCGGCAACGCGTTTGTAATCGCGGCGAAAAAAAGCGATGAAATTTTGCGCGAGATAATGTTTGTCGATGTCGGTCAGCGTGCCCATGATGCCGAAATCCAGCGCAATATATTGACCGTTAGCCGCAACCTGGACATTGCCGGGATGCATGTCGGCGTGAAAAAAACCGTCTCGGAAAACCTGCGTATAAAAGATCTCCACCCCATTTCTGGCCAGCCTGGAAATATCCACGCCTGACTGGCGCAACTCATCCACCTGGCTGACAGAAATCCCATACATGCGCTCCATCACCATTACGCCGGTACTGCAATAATCCCAGTAGATCTCTGGAACCAGAAGCAGCGGGGAGTTGGCAAAGTTGCGCCTGAGCTGGCTGGCATTGGAGGCTTCGCGCATCAGATCAAGCTCGTCTTCAAGGTGCTTTTCAAATTCGGTAATCACCTGGCGCGGTTTGAGGCGGCGGCCGTCCGCCCACAGCCATTCGATCAAATCTGCCGCGACTTTCATCAGTGCAACGTCGTGGGCGATGATGCTGGTTATGCCCGGACGCAGAATCTTGACCGCAACATCACGGCCATCCGGCAGTATTGCAAAATGAACCTGTGCCACCGATGCGCTGGCAACTGGAATATCTTCAAAAAATTGGAATACCTCGCGCAAAGGCCTGCCGTAGGCCGATTCCAGCAACGCGACGGCCTGCACGGAAGGGAATGGCGGTACCTGATCCTGCAGCTTGGCAAGTTCGTCGGCGATGTCGGCCGGCATCAGATCGCGTCGCGTGGACAGCATCTGCCCGAATTTGACGAAGATCGGACCGAGCTTTTCCAGCGCCAGACGCAATCGCACCGCACGCGGTTCGGAAGTGTTGCGCAGGAACAGCAGCATGTTCAGCGGCACGCGCATCCAGCGTACCCGTTCATGCGCCAGCAGAAACTCATCCAGTCCGAAACGCAGCACAACAACAAATATTTTGATCAGACGGAAAATGCGCATGTTCAGCTCTTTTTGGCAACAAACAGGCGGTCGATGCGCTGTTCCAGTCGCGCCAGATCGTCGCGCAACGTATCCACCTGCTGCATGAACACGGACACCTGCTGCGGTTTGGCGAGTAGCGGGCGTTCCTCGGTCAGGTATTCCGCTGCAGCCTGGGACAGATTGACTGCAGCATCGCGCATCTGTTGCCGCGCAGCGTGGGCGGATTGCACCAAACGTTCTGCCGCGATGTCGCCGGTGAAGTTGCTCAGGTCTCCGGCGGCATCCCAACGCAAATTACGCGACAGAAAGAAGATTTCCGTTAGCAGTGCCGTATCGCCTTCGGTGCGGATCTCGGTATGCGCCTTCTCATCATGCGCAGCCAGGCGCGGCAACAGGGAAGGCGGTATTACACACAGCGCATCAACGCTGGATGCGGAA
>DATKUZ010000034.1:0-2148 GCA_035530335.1 Sulfuriferula sp.
ATCCGGCGGCCAATTGCAGCATGTCTACTTTCCGACCACCGCCATTTTGTCCATGCACTATGTCATGGAAGATGGCGCATCGGCGGAAATCGCGGGCGTGGGTAATGAAGGCGTGCTCGGGATTTCGCTTTTCATGGGTGGCAATACCACGCCCAGTCGCGCCACGGTGCAAACCGGGGGACATGGTTACCGGCTCAGGGGGCAGTTGATGACGGAAGAGTTCTACCGGGCCGGGCCGATGATGCGTTTGATGCTGCGTTACACCCAGGCACTGATGACACAGATGTCGCAAACCGCGGTGTGCAACCGGCATCATTCGGTTGAGCAGCAATTGTGCCGCTGGCTGTTGCTGACCCTGGACCGGTTGCCATCGAGTGAATTGACCATGACCCAGGAGCTGATTGCCAGTATGCTCGGCGTGCGCCGCGAGGGCATCACGGAAACGGCGGGCAACCTGCAGCGCGAAGGGCTGATCAGTTACCGGCGGGGCCACATCACGGTGCTGGACCGATCCAGACTGGAGTCACACGCTTGCGAGTGTTACGGTGTGGTGAAGAAGGAATTTCACCGTTTGCTCAAGGATAACGGTGCCGCCGGCAAGCAAGCCAAAACCGACCAGCACCACAAGCTGGCATAAGGGAATCACTATGGTCATCAAAAAACGCCCGGCAGCAAAGAACACGACGCCGCCAAATAAAACAATAGCCAAGTCAGTAGCAAAATCAAAGTCTGCGGAGAAGGCGGGTGCCCCGGCAAGCAAGAAATCCGAAGTTGCCTGGATTCCGGATGCGCATACCGCAGTGTCGTTTCCGATTGTCGGCATCGGGGCATCCGCCGGCGGGCTGGAATCGTTCGAACAATTCTTCACCCATGTTGCGCCAGACAGCGGCGTTGCCTTCGTGCTGGTGCAACACCTCGATCCCGATCATCCCAGCCTGCTCACCGAAATCCTGCAGCGTGCCACCGCCATGCCGGTGACCGAGGCGCAAGACCAGGTCGCGGTCAAGCCCAACAACGTATACATCATTCCGCCCAACCGAGACATGGCGATCTTTCACGGCACCCTGCAGCTCAGCGTGCCCGAGAAACCGCGCGGGCAGCGCATGCCCATTGATGCCTTCCTGCGCTCGCTGGCCGAGGACCAGGGCGAAAAAGCGATCGGCATCATCCTTTCCGGTACCGGCACCGACGGCACGCTGGGACTGCGCGCCATTCTGGGTGCCGGGGGCGTATCGCTGGTACAGGAGCCGACCAGCGCAAAATATGATGGCATGCCTGCAAGTGCAATCGGGGCGGGTTATGCCACCCATGTGATGACGCCGGACAAGATGCCGGAAGCGTTGCAAGCGGTGGTGCGCCGCCTGGCCGTTTCGCCCCGACATGCAGCATCGCCCGCCGCGCCGGCTGAAGCAAGCGGCATCAACCGCATCCTGATGCGGTTGCGCAGCAGCACCGGCCACGATTTCTCGCTGTACAAGAAGAGCACCATCGGTCGTCGCATCGAACGACGCATGGCGCAGCACGAGATCGCCGATACCGAGGTCTATGCCCGCTATCTGAAAGAGCATCCGGCCGAGATGCAAGCGCTGTTCAGGGAATTGCTGATCAACGTCACCAGTTTCTTTCGCGATCCGGAAGCCTTCGATACGTTGCGCAATGACATCCTGCCGCAACTCCTGGCCGGCAAACCGGAAGGCTACGTGGTCCGCGTCTGGGTGCCGGGCTGCGCCAGCGGCGAGGAGGCGTACTCCATCGCCATATTGCTGCGCGAACTGATGGAGGAGACCCATCGCGAATTCAAGGTCCAGATCTACGCGACCGACCTTGACGAAGAAGCGATCGCCGTGGCGCGCGCCGGCAGTTATCCGCCCAACATCGCCCAGGACATCACACCCGAACGCCTGCGCCGGTTCTTCATCAAGGACGATGCGGGATTCCATGTCAAGAAAGAAATCCGCGAGATGGTGGTGTTCGCAATCCAGAGCGTCATCAAGGACCCGCCTTTCACCAAGCTCGATCTGCTCAGCTGCCGCAACCTGATGATCTACCTCGAACCGGAATTGCAGAACCGCCTCATCCCGACCTTTCATTATTCGCTCAAGCAGGACGGTGTGTTGTTCCTGTCGCCCTCGGAAAGCGTCGGCAATC